>JASHNZ010000035.1 GCA_030041355.1 Nitrososphaerales archaeon | reverse complement strand
TTACGCACTTGATAGGTTCAGCTCATCTTTTACTTCAAGGAATTGCTTCAAAACGCGGAATCCGCCATCAGATAACTGATAGACTCTGTTTCCATTGTTCTCTGTGCTTGTGATCAAGCCATATTGCTCTAGTGATTTTAGATATTCCTTCATGACCACCCACGAAAGATTCGCCTTGTACATAATGTGTGTTGGTTTGCTTGCCCCAATTGAAACGGCGTATAGTATGTCACCGTATGTTTCCAGTCGCGATCTCCTGTTAAGACTCGTCTGCTTTGCTGCACTCGTTTCTTGACTCCCATCTATTACGCTATATTCTTGTGCCATTCTCTCATTCAACCTTTTTGTTTCGTAGTTCGTTAGATAGATGACTTCCCTACTTAAGATTCATATCCAGAACTGCGGTATTTGATCAAGTCTAAATTGTGAAAACAGCAAAATTTGCCGCTTGCCAAATTCACAAATTTTTTCGCTGCGATATCGAGAAACGCCAGCTCATTAGGAAGGATTTATTCGCTTGCCACAATACAAGTTTCATGGCGCTCATTTGTGCAAAAAGCGAAGATCGGGGTTAGGAATCTCATTTGTCACGCGTGAGGCCACGAGAGTCATTGGCCATATGGACAGGAAAGAGGCTCTTGATCAAGTTGGTTTGCTTGATGTCTTGGGCCCCTTTAATCATTAGAAACAACTTCATCACATTTGGATCGCTTACTACTTCGTTCTGGCGTTTCAGAAACTTGTAGGCGCCTTCAAAGTCAGAGTTAGTGATCATGTCCGAGAGGTTATCGAAAATCAACGCGATCTTCGCATTAGACGAGAGCTCCGAGGTTCTTTGGACAGCGTCCAGCAATACTGCAAAGTCAGTTTGGGGAATAAGCATGTGATAGGGTTCAGTAGTAGCCTTAACGTATGATACGTTGGCGGAAAGCAAGTAAAACCTGATATCTTTGAGGCTTGACAAGGAAGCAAATATCGGGCTTCCTTTTGATGTAAATACGAACACGACAAAATTGTTTCCAGAGAGCTCGCCTGCAAAATCCCTAACAACGTCTTCGTATTTTATAGCTGGATCCACTTCAAGAAGAATTGAATTTCCAAGTTTTAGGAGATCCTGATTTTTCGAAAGTCTCTCGCTAAAAGCTCTCTTGGAGACACCAATCTGAACCGAACTATCGCGTGAAGACACATCGAAGAACGATGAGACAGTCGAAGCATTACTGAAGACGATAGCTGTTACCGAAAACAAAGCTCCCCAGATAACAAAAACTAAAGCATTTGCAGTTACGCCGACTTCGGCTAAATAGCCTTCAAGGATTAGAAGATCTACTCCTACACCAACATAGCAAATTGGGAGTATCGTAAGATTTCTTTTCACGGTCTCATTCGGAATTTTACGAGCAGCTAGAAAGAAGAGAGGTGTGGGGTATACCATGAAAAATGCAAGCACTCCTGCGAGGAGTCCTATAGTGACAGGGTCGTACGCAACAGATGGTACGTGATTCCCGAAGAGATCCCTAACCATAACTACCTTGGGCGGCTGGAAGAAATCTATGATGCCTGCGGAAAGGAGCATATAGGCAAGAAATGAAAAGAAGATGGCAGCCTCTCTTTTTCGACCAAGAATATCTCGAAAGAGATCGCCGAAGCTTGCTCCCTGTTTTGGTCTGAGATATATTGCCAAGGCTGATAATGTGAGTAGCACAACAACCAGGAGAACCAGAGTTACTCCAGTTTCAGCGTAAAATCTCATGAATGCTTGCGAGGGAGGCTGAAGAAGTAATCTTGCAAAATCCAGGAATAGGACCGCGATGGAAATGATGTACACTCCGAGCAGGCTGGTTCTTACGGCAGGATAGGTTGTCGCGCGCTGCCGGTACACCAAGAAGACAGAAAGAAGTTCTATGGCCAGAGTGAATGTGTAAACAAACAGGGGAACGTAAAACCCAAGTGTGTTCAACAATGCAATTGTGTCAACTACAGCAATCATGCTAATTAGAAGAAATACTGACTCCTTCTGAAGTCAACAATACTCTGTGAAATCGCCTGCTGTGATCTGTGCCCCTCATCTTCAGAATAGCAAATTGTGTTACAAAGTTTGTCTCTTGCATCTTGTTTTCAAAATACATAACAGAGTCTGCGATGAAAGTCTCGAGCCCTAGATTCTCCCTGTCCTGAACGCTCAAAGTCGCTATGGTGGTGATATCCTGCTCCCTCAGCCGTTGCTCGATTTTTTTCATAAAAGACCTGACCTCGAAATCTGTCTTGCAGGCAGCAAGAAACGCTGTAAGGGAATCTAAAATCAGGACGCGCGCATCAATTTCTTCTATCGTCTCGAGCATATGCGCAAAGAGGCCTTCAAGACCTTCTCCCCGTATCGTGTAGAGATCCAGGAGTCTCAATTTGTTTTCCTTGTAAAGTGGAACAAGATCTATTCCAATGAACTTTAGATTTCTTAGTAGGAATTCTGTTGTCTCCTCGAATGTGACGAAAACCACCCCTGTGTTGAGATTTTTTGCCAAATTATAGGCGAGCTGCCCACAAAGCATAGTCTTGCCCGTTCCAGGACCGCCTGCGATGATGTGAAGGCTTCCACTTGCCAAGCCCCCTTCGATGAGGTTATCCAGTCCTCTAATTCCCGTTTTTATCTTCGCGATGTTTCCTTTGTTTGGCGATATTGCTTTTTCCACGGATTTTCACTGTTATCTTGTTCTTTCGGGCTGCCCTTCGAACCTTGTCGCTCCTTACTATCTTATAAAAAGAACGTTACTGCGCTGAGATCTTCTCAAGACTGACCGACGGCGTTTAGATTGGGCAAGAACGAAAGTTTCTCAAGCGAATCTCTCGCCGGAGATCCTGAAAGGCTACGAAGCGATTTTCTGGCTCTCTCATTGTATTTTGCCGCGAGCGAAAGGGCATATTCAATTGATCCAAGGTCGTTTAACATATTCATCATAGCCTCAACATCCGTAGGAATGGATTTTTTCCACAACATGGATCTTATCGTGCTTCTTTTGAGGGGATCGGTTGTTGTGAGTGCGTGGATAATTACGATATTCGAGGAATTATTTTCCAAGTCCTTGAAAGGCATCTTTCCAGTGGTTGCAATATTGCCGATCACATCTAGAATATCATCCATTATCTGAAAAGCAAGACCGATACTGTACCCGTATTCCTGCATCATGTCAGTCTCCTTTGTGGATGCGCCTCCGGCCAGTGCACCCAATGCCGTTGCCGCGCTAAAAAGCTTGGCTGTCTTCAAACTGATCATCTCGACGTACTCTTTTTGGGAAACGTCGGTATTTTGCGATAACGCTACATCCATTAGCTCTCCCTCTATCGTGGCCTGACCCGAATTGCAAATGTAGTTTATCATCTTGATTAGCTTGCTCTTGGAAATCTTGAGATGCTCGTAAGATGCTACGGCCCTAAAAATGTCGAAAATGATGTAGTCCGCTGAGAGAACAGCCTTAACGGCTCCGAAACTCTGGTATACTGTGGGTTGACTTCGCCTTACTGCCGCGTTATCGAAAATGTCATCCTGGATTAATGATGCGCAATGTGCAAGCTCAAACGCGAGGGCGACAGGAAGAGCCGGCAGGTAACTTCCGGTGCTTGACGTTGCTTCACAGCTCAGGAGCGACAGAGCTGGCCTGATTCTTTTTCCACCTCTGAGAACCGCTTCGCGTATGGCAGGAGTAAGGATCTTATCTGTCAGTGCGTTTGAAGCTCGGCTCTTCTTGTACTCTTCAATTAGAAATTCCTCGAAGATGCGTTTGTATTTAGAAGTGGATTCACTCATTACGTTGTTTGATTGTTTGATAAGGGTGTTCCACTCTAGGATGGATGCAACCAACTTTAGCTAGTCTCCTCCGAAATGTTACTATCAGCGATAGGACTTTTGTTCAACATTCGGTCGTGCTCTGAAATAGAGAGACACCAGCCCCTCTCGCGATCAAACATCTCATCCGGAAAACTGAGCCTCCGAGTTTTTGATGGGTCCAGTATCGTAATCATGGACTGGCTATCTTTCGATTGAATTCTACTTTCAATATACTTCACAGTCTCGTGAAAGTAGTCCATTGGAATATCGAGCAATGCGTAGTACGAGCTTCCACCTGAGGAGGAAGCTTCAAGCCAGGTGAAAGGAATCTTGTTACATACTTTCTTCGCCTTTGCCAACCCATCGGAGTCAAGACTCTTGAAGGAGATTAAGAGCTCCATCAATTGATCAAGTTTGCCTTCGAGTACGGGCCTAAACCATCTAACGTTGTTTGAAAGAATGAATTTGCGCGTTACAACGTGCTCAGAATAATGATACCTCACCGTTCTTTGATTTGCCTTAATCGTTTTGGCAATTTGCGCCGGATTTACTCCCGGATCCTCTTGCAGAAAGTGAAGGATTTTTGCATCGATGTAATCCACCCTCGCGTCCGTATTTGGAGGAGAAATTTGGATCCCTTCCTCTCGGTCTTTCATGTCTATTTTTTTCCAATCTACTGTCCATCTTCCAGTGCTGAAATTATACGATTCTGAACGCAGATGGGGATATCTTAGCCAGGAGACATCTTCAGTCGAAAACTCTTCGATCAGCGCATCTTTTTTCAGAGACTCCAAGAGATCGACATATCTTTTCCTAAAACGATAAGGAATTGAATACACGCAAAAATACTGGGGCGATCCCATCGGCCTCGCTACGAAGCCAAGATAAGGCAAGACATCTAACCACGACTTCGTTGAATTGGGATTTGGTTTAACATGAAGAACATGCGTCGAGAATCCGATTTGTCCATAATCGATGTTAACCTCAATTCCGAGTCCTAGTCTGCCGAGCTGCTTGTTGACTTTGTAGCGAACTGTTTCGACGTTAAGACCAGTGAGCCTTGCGATGAGAGAATAGTTTGAGATTCCCACCTGGCGAATAGTCTCCACTAAAACGCTCTCAGCGTTTCCCACGCTGTCCAAAGTCGACAATCTATGGTACCGTGAGAGGCAATCAATACAAAACTGCATAAAATGAAAGTGGAGCCGGGGTACTGACTGTTGTGATTATGAAGATCGACCTATATCTCAAAGATACGCATAAGCCTTGCCGAATTCAAGAAACATCGCTCTATTTCAGAACGAAAAAGCTGCAAATCGTTAATACATTCTTTGGCCATAAGCTCTTGCGACCTTTCGTATTTTCATTTGGAATAGGATAAAAGAGAGGAGAAATAGAGCTTTTGAGCGTAGAGAGGAATCCGGAAAGGAGATTCAATAAGAGCATGACAAATGTGCTTACAGCTGACGAACGAATAAAGACAGGTATTCCTGGGCTCGACCCATTAATTCAAGGCGGTTTACATGTAGGCGACGTAGTGCTGCTAGTGGGTGGAATAGGCTCTGGCAAGACTACATTCTCCTGCCAGTTCGTCTACAATTCTGCAGAATACAACGACGAACCTGCGGTGTATGCGACATTCGAAGAAGACGCTGACAGCTTGCGTAAGAACATGCTGCGATACGGAATGGACTTTAAGAAACTCGAGCAGAAAGGAAGGCTCAAGTTAATCGATTTGCAGGTTCTCGAAGGATCCGGTCTTGGAGCAAATATCGAGTCGGTGATCGCGGCTTTGGACGAGGTGAAAAGCAAGAGACTGGTTATCGATTCCCTTACAGCCTTCCTCAGTGGGGCAACAGAAAAATTCGACTATACGTTCCTAATGCATCTGATCTACAAGACCTTGAAGCGCGAAAATATCACGACCCTCATGACTGTTAGCAAATTCAGCGACACGGCACTTGGAATCGAAGAGTTTATCGCGGATGGAATTTTCCAAATGGACAACTACATCTCCAATCAAATGGAAATGAGGACCCGTTTCATAATAAAGAAACTGCGAGGCACGGAGCATAGCAGAAGCTACCATACCGTGGCATTCACAGACAAAGGATTGCAAATCCTTCCATGGAACGCCTAATCAGAAGACTGCGATTTTTCCTTGCGTCGCTGCTCTAATTTTCGAAGTCCTCTGCAGTTCACCAACATACCCACTTCCGTTAGTAGGCAGCTAGGGTAGATTGTATCTTCAAGATGGATCATAAGGGGCATCTGAGTTATTTCTCTTCCACGAGGAAACGAAGATTCGAGTTGTAACCTGATGGCCGATGCCCTAACTCTTGTAATGGAAACAATCGAAGCCGTAACACTCGCGGTAACCATTATCTCGGGTTACTACATGTCGCGCCAAGGTACCACTTCGTACAATGACGCAAAAAATCTCATAGTTGCAGTCCATGTTCTTTTTGCAGGAGTTATGTCACTTGAATTCGCAAGAACAGTACTTGCTACTGTGGCTGTCCTACACCTCTATGTTGTGCTTGGAACAATTTTCATTCTTCTATGCGTTGAATTGCTAACTATTCTAGCTTGGTCGGTGTACTTACCTATCCGCAAGAGTGGAATTTGGATGCTGCTTTCCGGAATCTCACGTAACAGGCTTCACCTTTCAGTTTTTGTGGGGGGGACTGCGTATATCGTTTTTGTAATTGGATATTTGTTAATTGTATCTCCTTACAAATTTCAAAGTTCTCCACTGACCAACCAATTCGATCCTGCTTTTCTCGCTCTGCTCTTTACTGTTCTTCTTCTATTCATGACTTATCCCACAACCCTCTTCATAGGTGCGAGGAGGAGAACAACGCTACCCAACGTCAAGAATGCGCTTGTCTTGTTGCCGATAGCTTGGGTCTGCATAGGGCTGGATCTACTGGTTTTCAACGCGATTCCCCATCCTTCAGGAATAGATTTATTGCCCGTAGGTTATTTCATTGCAGCATTGGGCCTAGCTGCAACTTCGACCATTTTTAGAAGAGCGTCACTACTAGCGGGTTTCTTTGAATCGAGAAAAACAGACTCTGCCGAAAACATTCATGGGTCCTCTCAGTCACAACCAGCGAAAGCAGCCCCGAAGCCATTTTCAAAGCAACTTGGATTGAAAGAGGATTCTTTTTCGGGAAGAAAATTCTTGCTTGAGGTCGAATCTTCGACTAGCTATGAACGAGCAGTCAGTGACTTTGTAACCGAGCTAACCAACCTCGATTATTCCGTCTTTGTATTTACAACCCGAGGCAGTCCGATCTATAACTCACTGAAATCGGGCCGATCTAGGTTCTATCTTCTTTCAACCACAGTTTCGTACACGACCGTTTCAGCTGTTCCAAGCGAGGTTCTGGTACCCCAAAGTGATCCTGCGGTTCTGTTAGATGCGATTCAAAAGACGACTGAAACTGATACTATAACTCCGATAGGCATAGTTTTCGATAGTGTAAGTGATTTTATAGTATCTCTCGGCATGGAGACGTCTTACAAGTTTTTGAAGAAGACTCTTGAAGCTATAGATTCTGACAGGATCACGGCTCTGTTTCTGATGACCTTGAGCGCTCACGAGGAACGGGAAACAAATCTGGTCAAGAGTCTATTCTCAAACCAATTGCGGTTTGGGGCCAAAGGTTTTGAAGTAAATAGGCTAGCCTGACGGCTCTAACTACAGTTTACCGTACTCCGAAGCCATTTTTGCAGCAGCTTCGTCCAAGTCCTTTCCCGGATAGATCGCTATCGCATAGAAGTCCGCAAGTTTCATCACTTCGTCCTGGACGAAAGGCGCAGTTATCACGATGGCCCTAGTGGCTTGGAGGTCATAGGACATTACGTAGACTTTGAACAAATCGTCAATTGAGATTCCGGATGTTGAATTTGCGAATTTGATAATCAAGTCCTCCGTTCGACCATCGCTTGCATTTTTTGTTGCTAGAAGATCTACTGAATGCTCTAATCCAGAAAATCCCCGCACAGATGTGTTTTTTCTTGTGGCATATCCTCGGCTCTTAAAGAAATCCTCGACTTTTCGGGATGCATTCTCTAGTTTTGCTTTCGCCTCAGGGCTAGCATCGCCCTTTGGATTGAGATCAAGCCGTGCAAGCATGAACTGCATCGTTAGAGCAATCCTTGAAAGACTGCCTATGCCTCTACTAAGTTTCGCGACTCCTTTTTGCGTGAGGCTGTACATTCTCTTCCTCAAAGGAGCATTTTCGCTTTGATACTTCCATGTACCGGAGATGAGCTCTGCCTTGTCAAGAGAATGAAGATGTGGATAAAGTGTTCCATAGCTAAGATCCAAATGGAAGGATTTTGACAAGTTTTTCTTCAGCTGATAACCACTCTTTGGACCAAAATTCAAAAGATACAAAATCTCAAGATCGACTAGTTGCCTTGAGATACTCTTCGAGTCCTCGTCAACCATACCCGCAATGAGCCTGGAACCGTTACCATGCCCGATCACGTCGTTTTCCTGCAGATTGGATCCTACATGAGTCTGTTTTGATTCTACCTTGCTTATCGACATCATTTTGCTTTTTGCTCGATTTGTCTTTGCTAGGGCTGATTGAAGAAAAATTCAGGAACTCTATTTTTTCCTTGTTCTCGTTTCCAGTTGAATCTCCATGTCATCCAATCTTTGGAATTCATTCCCTCATGCGCGAATTTCTTTTCTTTGAGCTCCGTGATTTTCCTCTCAGTCCGATGCTTTTGAGAGAAACTTTGTATTTAATTCATATGAGGGCGAGATACTGACGCTGGAATCCGTACCGTGAGTTGCTGATTATTTAGGCAAGGAACAATAGAAACATGAAACAAGATATTCGTAAGATGTTTCTTTTAGGCGTTTTTCTGCCGGACGTTGAAGCTATGATAAAAAAATTGACATTGTCTTGCTAACTTTCGAGTTCTTTAGTTTCACTCCAGAGTGAAGTGTTGTTATTTGATTTCTACTCTGGAGTCAGGTTCAGGTCTTCGCGAATTGAAAGGAACTGATTGAGAAGCTGGTACCCCTTGTCGGAAAGGTGGTATAGTTTTTTTCCATCTTCGTCTTTTGGCAGCACTAGTCCTTGAGCTTCGAGAGTCTTGATGTATCCTTGCATAACAGTCCAGGATAGATTCGCCTTGTACATGATGTGAGTAGGCTTTTCTGCACCTGCTCCGATTGCTCGCAGAATGTCACAATATGTTTCCATACGCGATCTTCTGTTAAGCTGAGACTGTTGCTGCTGCACTTGCATCTTCTTTTCGGTCTGGTAAAATTCTTGGCTCAATTTAGATTTCGACTCCAAACGTTTCATGTTATATCGAGGCATGTAGTAGAGACTATTGTCACTGAAATCTCAGGCCAAAAGTTAACCTATGCCATATATTGCCCGAGCACAGCTAGGGAGCACAAATTCACAACATCTAATATCGATATGCTCGAAATTGTGTTTGCGCACGCTTATTGGCCACAGAAGCACAGCAGGAAGTAGAGGAACGAGAGGAGCTAATATCCTCATCAAAATCCCAAAGTATGGCAGGCCAAACTAAGGAATCAGATGTAGCTCTTTCTATAAAATCCTTGGCTGAGGAATCGCTCCAAATTTCAGAACTAACTGAGATGGAGAAAACTTATGCCACAGAAGTCATTGGACAACTCAAGCAACTAATTGAACCATTGAACAATACGTTTCATATTAAACCTACATCTCTGTCGAAGAGCGACAATTCAATTCAAGACGTAGTCTTGACACCTCAAGGGATCATTTGCGTCATGCACAGCCATGGGACGATAAACTCGAGGCCGCTCGAGACATTTTCGACCGAAATTCTAATGAGAATTCTTTCAGAGGTCATTCCGGAAGCAAAAAAAATCCTAGTTGAGAGGCGGCAGAAAATCACCGGACGCGTCGGATCCCTTGAAAAGATAGCGAGAGAATTTAGAAAGCTTCCAAATCAAGGCCCTCAAGCAAAACAAAATAGGCCCTCCTCGAAGAGTCAAGCAAATCTATTGCGCCAGGGAGCCGAATCTCCTGCTTCAGCTCAAATCCAAGAGGATGCTTTGAAAGCAACAATTGGTCGATAAATGCCAAATACCCGGAGAAAGCATTTCTGAAAACTTCAAACTGATAAAAAGAAAACATGGGACTGTAAAATGAATAAAGATCTGTATTTGTCGCCTTCACTAGTGACGTTCGAAGATTTTAGTGACCTCTTGGGCACTGTCGATGATTACATAGATGCCCATACGAAAGCTATTGCAATATATGAAGACAGACTCGGGGTAGTGCTTCGTGGCGCCGGAGGCTCGGACTCTCGAAAAGGCATGACGGGTTTTGATGACTCAGAACCCGGAAATTCACCGAACGAAGGCGAAACTCAAGCGAAATCAGATAGAAGACGAAGACCCTCTGCAGATGGCCGTGAGGAGGGATGGCTTGTTTTGGAGGCTGACGAAACGAATCTGAAAGTCGCAACTGGGAGTGCGAGCTCGACGGCGCAGAAACAAACCGAAGCTCTCTTCAAGATAATTGAATCTTTGAAGGCCAGGCTTGCCTCTCTCGAGAAAGTACGCAAACTCATAAGCAACCTTCCTGCGCAAGGTTTCAAGCCAAATCAGAGAATCGTCGTGATGTTCAGAGACGGAGTTCCTAGACAGATAATTCCATCATATGAGGTTTCCAAAGCTGTCAAAAAGTTCAGGTACTCAGAACAATTTGACATACAAGTTCTGGCTTAGTTTGAACTCGAGAGTTCCACATAGGTCTTTACAAAGTGATTCATAAGATCAAATGGGCCCTCGATAAGGCAGTTCGATCTGAAATATTTCGATATTAGAGAACTACCCACTCCAAGTCCTATGAGTTCTATGCCTGCATGATTTGCTGTTTCAATCGCTTGAACGAGGTCTTTGTCTATTCCTTCGTAGCCCAGTGGAAAGCCGTCTGACGCCACGAGCAAGACTTTGAGCTGTTCGTGACTCTTTGCCAATCGTTTCGAAGCAATCCGAACAGCGTCTGGGAGGTATGTTTTGACTCCATTCCCGAGCCCTCCTATCCGGCTTTTCGCCTGACTGCCATAAATCTCGGAAAAGTCCTTTATGATATACATCCTTTCATTAAAGGAGTACACAGCCCATGAACTTTGGTCTGGTATGAGGTCGCGGGCTACCTCGGAAAGGCATACTGCAATGTCCCTGACTTGGCCTTTGAGAGTTTCTAAGCTCTTCGAAGAGTCTATCAGTATACCCCAGGCTTCGCTTTTCTTCTCGGTCTCTTCCTGTATGAAAACATCCCGCCTGTCGCTTTTTGATGCGATGACCTGAATTGCGATAGGAACATCGACGTACCCAGATTCTTTCATGTCAATGTCGTCGGCCACATTTCTTACGATTCGAAGTTGATCCAACACTCTGCGGATCGGCCCTATCAGCCGGCTTCTCGTTCGAACAAATTCCGCATAGTCCTCAACAGGAAAGGCGAACTCCTCAAAATGAGTTTTCGGGTCCAGAGCTTTATACAGGTCGATCAATCTTTGTTTTTGTATCATTGAGTACTCCCAGTCACCGAGTGTGGCATTTCCTTCGGCTTGAAGCGTTGACTCCTCTGCGCGTATCTTGTTCCCGGGAGCCGTAATCGAAAGCTCTGCGAGCGCATCTTGCATAGCCGTTGTTTTGCTTTCAGGATCTAGTGCAATCAAGGTATCGCCGAAAAAAAGATTCTTTCCGTGAGCGTCTGCGTAGGGCAAAGCATGAACGTTTGAAAGGTACAGATTCTTGTCCTCAAATAATCGGACTACCATCTCCGCGGCTGCAAGTTTCAGCCTTGGAAGAGCTTCCAGCTCTAACTCTCGTGTTTTGTTGCCTACGCCGATTCCATAGATCCTTGATATTTCAGAGCTGTATTTCGCCAGCGATGCGTGCACCATCTCAATTTCTTTATCCAGATCCTCCACTAGCACTCTTGCAATTGGTTTGCCAGTCATCTGATAAGAAAGAAGGTTTGCCGCGACGAGATCGGAAATCTCTTTTTCATCCGAAAGAAGAAGAACATTGCGGAATCTAAGGGAAGTAAGATAATTAGCGTGGGCTTCATCGAGAAGTAGGCCAGGCCACATCACTCTTCCAAAGCCTCGAATCGCAAAGTCTTCGGCCATAGAAATGGCAAACATTGCGTTGTTTGCGTTATAGGAGATTGCAAAGTCCTGATAGATCGAATAATCCGTAATCGCCGCGTGCAAGCTCAGATGATAAAGGGAGGCCCTGTACATTCTCCAGAGTGAAGCTTTTCCTTCGTTGTCATTATCAAAGAACAGGCCGTGAAGACTAAGCAAACCCTCACGAACTCTTTTCGGTCCGCTTAGGTGAATAACGTAGCCGACAGAGTCTCTCTCCAAGTGAGGATATTCCGTACCATCAACTATAACTTTGATATCCTTTGGGCTTTTCTGAACTATGCTTTGTACTGCAGCCCAAGCAAAATCGACAGGATTCAAGAAATTATTACCATGGGTTTTCCACTAGTAATCTTCACTCTTGTACTCTTCATCCTGCCCGAACCCGCTTGTCGCTCTGCTTTGCGTGTTGGTAACAGCTTCGGAATCTTCTTCGGAAGAATTTTCTTTCTGTGACGAGTCTAACGAGATATTGTTGTCTGGAGATTGTGAATCTGAAGAATTCGAGAAAACCATGTTGACTACGCGTCGAACAGTATCTTGGATCTCGAGGTTGTCTGAAGTCATGGCGATTATAGTCTCTTCAGCCGCGTTTTGCGGGGTCACTCCGTCGGCTGATAGCGTTGCCCAGTTTACCAGATCGCCTACTGAAGGACCATAGGGGATCTCGTTTGCCTTGTACTGGCGTCTTAGCTCGGCGCCTATACGCACAATTCCCGTTGCGACCTCCGGGGTCACTCGACCTTTCTTTTGTACAAGATTAATCTCGTCTTGGGAAATCTTGTTTCCAACGCTCAGATAATCAAAATCGATCCAAACTGACATTCGACGTCGGAATGCGGCATTGAGAGGCTTTGTTCCAGCAAATTCCGCTGAGTAAGGGTTCATGCTGATGGCTACGTATCCTGCGGGGTTTCTAGGTATGATCTCATTATCTTTCTCGGTAAGTACGAGGTGGCCTCTCGTATCAAGAACTGGGTTCAGCCTCGTCGCAACGTCCTGCTTCATCATGTTTGCTTCATCAAGGTACAGGATCCCGCCGTTTCTGCACCAAGAAACAATTTGCCCATCGATCCAATTTTCCTTCCCTAAACCAACATATCTCCCAAAAAGATCGTAAGCAGAAGTTTGCAGACCGCAGTTTATTTCCCATAAAGGCAAACCAGCAATTTCTGCGACAAGATAAACGATGTGCGTCTTTCCTGTTCCTGAAGGACCAATTAGTGCACACTGCTTGAAGTGGTACAAGGCGCGAATTATTCTCTCGACATATTTCTCTCCCCGATCCACATACTCGGGCGTTCCTTTAGGGATCAACGCCCTGAATTTATCGGAAAATACTTGTCCCTGAGATAGGTCATAGGTCTCAACACTATACCTCTCAAAAAGCTCGGGCCTTTCCGCTAGTTTTGATTTCGAAATCGTAATGTTTAGTTTAATGCCTGCGCCTTCTGAAGTGAGAACTGTTCGTTCTTTCGGGCGCTCAGGCGTTGAACGCTGAGATGAAGATGTCATGCCCGCAAGCACAAATAAGCACGAGTTTCTTCTTTAGTAATTGTGGACTAGCGCTTAGTAGTAGGAATCCGCAAGTCTTTAGATAGGTTTTCTATTATTTAAGACATGCAGTGCGCACCATTGAGATAATCTTGACCAAAGTGTGGCCGAGATGTAACGCATACCAAATAATTGCAGTTTAGGAAAAAGAAAAAGAGCTCGCGGAGTGATCAGACGAAAGAATGCCACAGCCCGTAGAAGTTGTAACCAAAATTAGAAATGTTACCTCGCTTAAGAGTGATGAAAACGCAAACCACAATACTCCGGTTGTATTCAACTTCGCCGTCAACATGGATGAAGCCGAACGCGGCCCTGAATCAGTCAAGCTGAATTTTCAAATGGTGATGGATACAGAACCTGCAATCGCAAAATTCACGGTCGAGGGAGTTGCGGCAATTACTGGTGACTCGGGCGAAATTGAGAAAATTCTCTCTGCTGACCCGCAGACGAATGTGCCTCAGGTCTTCACAAGAATCTACCAACAGGTATACTCTGTAATTTTCATGCTCGCGGGGACGCTCGATGTTCCTTATCCTTCACCTGCATTGTTGAAACGCGCCCAAGTGAGGAGCGCGTTATCGCAAAACCAGATCCAAGCATGACATTTTTGGTTTGGTTCAGTTGGCGCCCTCAGACACGCGTTTGATTACTTTACAAGCGAAACGGGTTGGATTCGCTGGATTTGCTTGAATACAAACGCTTTTTTCTCGATGAATCAGATCAGTGGAGTGTGAATGATATTGGCGGTCGACAATAACGTAGGAACTGAAGAAGCGGCAGCATTCCCGATCATTGCAAGGATTCTACGCACTGTGCCTGATGAAAATGCGTTTTATTTTTACAAGAAAATCGGATACTATCTTGATGTGAAGGCAAGGAGCCTTGGCGAATTCTTGGAAAAACTGAGCACGATAGATATCGTATCAATTCAATTTCATGCCGAACACGGCGACTTCGAAAATTGGTTCTTGACTACGCTTGGTGATGCAACGCTCGCCAGACAAGCTTACTCGTGTAGGACCAAGCAAGGGGAGAATCTGCGAAATTCCCTAATTTCCTTTGTCGGGGCTAGGCTAGCCAGGCTCCAAAAATTTCAATGATGTTTTAGCTCTAGCTATATGTACGGAGCTCTCGCTCCAGCTGCCTTTGCATTTTAGGAGTCAAGACATAGATTCCGCCCGCTTTTAGAAATCTTCGGACGCGTTTGTTGTAGCATCGTTTGCACACAGAGTAGTGGGCACGCGCGAGATATTTCCGGCAATCCTTGCATAACACGCCTTGGGAGAGAAGTTGCTTTCTGAGACTTGCTGGTCGCCCAGAGTCGAGCTTTCCCGAGTATCGATCAGTCCGATTCGAACCGATGTGCTTGGTCAGCTCTCTGAAATTTGGCTTGGTCATTGACCTGCTCATCAACGGCGATGTGCATTTGTCGTGGAAATGCAAAGTTCACAATCCATTTTAAGAAGGATTGGCATTACAGAATGTTCCAGCTTCAAATTCGCCGCTGGAAAATATTTCATTCAAATCCCTAGGATGCCAATTCTTTTCGACCGGTATTCACGCTAGCTTCTTTTTGGATCGCGCAAATTCTTAACTGACTGAGATATCTTCCGGCAGGATCCAGCCCTCTTCGATTTCTTGCAGAAGCTGCTCGGCAGCTCTTTTCTTGCTTGGGGCTTCAACATCAATTACGAGTGTGCAGGTATACGATCTATTTTTGTTGTGGGACATATCGAAGTTCAATCTCCCTCCCTTGTCAACACAAATAATAGACTTGTGAATTTGAAATCCAGCTTCCCAGGCCCAAGGGCTAGTTAATGTCCGTAAAAAAATTGAAGGGGTATTTCGTAGCCTTTAAGCTCCAATCAATAAATGAATCCATTTTGAAAAGTCAGTGCAAGACTGGCAAAATGAAAACACAAATTTTGGCAATTCAAATTATGGCAGATGAACTGTTGCGATTTCAGAGTCATGCCTCGCGGAACGTACAACATGCCGTTTTGCAGAAGAAATAATGGACTTGCTTGAATATTTGCGCTGAACCTTCAAGTATAATCAGTGGCTAAGTGATTCCGAGGAGACAAGCTAGTGAATTGTGCGAAATGCGGCAAGCGGTTGACTGAAGAGGGTTTTTGTTTACTCTGCACAAGGTTTCGATTGAAGCTATACAAGAAATGAAAAATAGCGCACCACAGAATTGCCCGCAACAATTACTTATTTCCTTCAAATAGTTGAATGATCTAGACAGAGCTCCATTCATTGAGGAAAATTTGTAGCTTCACATCGTTAACCCTACGGTTTCCTGATCATCCTTTAGCCTTCAATTATTTGATTGCTTGATTTAAATTGTTGATAAGTCGAGAGAGACTTTCTCCGATCCCAAGTTCCGTACGAGAAAAAATCCCGGAGCAAAAATGAACTGGAAAAATCAGCAAACGATTCGAGGGGGGAATGAATATTATCAAAAGTTTGTTTGGTCAATTCGCATAGTGGGATTTTGCGACTTTTCCTAACTTCCAAAGTCTTTTATTTTCCTGGATCCTGCATTAGGTTTCGAGATCCGTACTCAGGATTAGTCGATTTATGAATTGAACTCCGCTGAATTCTCGAAACAAATCAGGCATAGAGCTTTTTCTTGCCCTCTTTGCAATTCGGTGAAGAGCAAGAAAGACTTGTCGGAAGCGGAAGAAAAGTCGTACGAGATACATCTACTAAAGTTTCACAGGCTGCAAAAATAGAAATATTTTATTTTGTTAATCGTTTAGTGCATACGGCTCTTTATTTGAGAGCAAGAGGATAACAGGGGCAAGGATAAAGGTTGTCAGATCATTTTGTAACATACCTAGTGACAGCTGTCTTTGTTACCTTTGTAGAGGAAAGAAGAATGGCAGCGAAGAAGCGACGCGACCCCACCTCATGGCTGGGGGGAATGTTTCGCTTTCAATTGGCTGCCGTGCCCTTAGGTGCTCTTTTCGCACAAACAAATCCATAGGCAAGAAATGCCCCTGCGACAGCTGCGAACATAGTCAGCGATCCGAGAGGAAACTCTGGTGTTACGACACAATCGCTTCCGCAGCTGCTTGACGTAGAGATCGCCGAGGTAGAGGGCGAAGTAGTTGTGGTCGTAGTAATCACAGCCGAAGTGCAGTCACATGATATGGTTGAAGACGAAGATTGATGATCAACCGTCGTACTCAAAGTAGCGCTATTCAGGCCTCCGTTGCCAGGGTTGGTCGTAGTGCTGGAAGGAGGAGGGAATTGCAACGAGATTGAGGACGTCGTGGTTGTAGATGCTGAGGTAAATTGACCGTTGCTTGCTGCCTTTCCACATTACAAATATATTAGGGCACCAATGATTATGATCGTTGCAAAGATTGAAACCACGATGAGCGACGACTCGATTCCCGAAATCTCTTGAAGAAGCTCAAGTGCTCTATTGATCCTCCAGGGCTATTCTAGCGAACGTTCCCTGGTACTTGCGAACAGAAGAAGTGGTTAGAGTTCCATTCTTCGATCTCTGGTCAAACCTTGCTAGTTCAAGGTTACAGAGTTGATCATGAACGATATTGTTCCTGTGCGAGTCGAGTCGAGCACAATAAGGAAGGCTACTTCAGGATCCAGACCGATGCCCTTCCACACCGATTGAAGCTGACCCAGCGTAAAGACACAGTAACCCTGGTACACGTTGCTGCATCTATCGCCGTCAACGAATGTGAGCAACAAAGGCGTGGATGAATCAATGAACTTTGGACCATGGTTACGATTCGCCTGGTCAATTGCATATGTGTCGTTGCCCATGCTGACTCTTTGGCTACTAGAGTTCCAAACTCCATAACCCGAGCCTGTTACGTCAAACCACAGTTTCACCGTATAATCTCCTGAACCGCTTATGGTGATGTTATTGATCGAACTAACTGTGCCAATATTGTATTGCACAAAACCTAGCTCGAGTCCGGACTGGTCGTTGTTATTAGTTAGGACGTCGTATACAGACCCGTTTTCCTCAATCAGTTGACTGGATGCAAAACTGCCCGGAATGTTCATGTCAAAACCACTCCCGCTGAAACTGGGGGTAGTCCTGTGCTCATATCCTAGCCCACAGCTGGGTAGTCCTGTGCCGTTAGGCCTCCCACAACCCCACCTCGCAGTAAAGTACGTGACGGTTGGAACAGCTGAACCCCCGTTAGGTTGCGCCTGCGCAAAACTTGCCTGTATAGTAGCGACTCCACTTATCAAAAATAGAGTTACCAATAACAACGCGATAAATGCGATACTCTTGTGAGAGGTCATAACAGGAGCCTGGATATGTACTCTGGTTCTATAGAGAAGACGGATAAAAGGCTACCGTAATTCATAAGCGGTTCCTTTTAGATCCCGTGCACTAATCTGAGCCTATTGATTCTTGCTTAGTGCTCAAATTTTTGTAATTTTCACATGCTTTCGCAACGTATATCGAGAACCGATATTCCATATCCTTTGATATGAAACGGGCATAGGCAAAAGACGGCCCTCTCCACTGTGTTTCTTCCCATTCCTCAGCTAAGTTTTTGATTTGCGGAAGAAGTCCCCGATGTATTCTCGATTGGAGTCCGACTTTCCGACAGACTGGAAGCGGTCAGGCCATCGTAACTACACTTAGGGCATTCCGCTTTCTGATTTCTAATCATCTAGCCTATCGGATTCTATAGAATTGATCGGGGCCGTGAAAATATCTCTTGACTATTCATGATGCTTATCTTTCGCACTTGATCCTAGCCTTTATGTGCTGGGCGTTGAACAGATTCGGTCGGGAGCGTTCATTTGCCTGACAAACGTGGGTTCAGCAAATAATTGCTGGCCGGACGAGCGAAAAAATCGAACAGTTTATTTCATGCTCTGTTTGGAATAGTTGAGTGGAAAAAATGCTTCATTCTCTCGGACGCCGAAGGAATCAGAAGAAGGGTATTTCTCCTATAATTGCAACTCTCTTGCTCATCCTCATAACGATTGCCGCAGGTGTAATAGTTTATGATTATGTGATCAACTTTATTGGAAATAGCACCCAGAATCCGGGCGTGACACAAAACGTTATTCAAATAGAAGAGTTCTGTGCAAGTGGGACTGTCGCTGTGACAAGTTGTAATGCGAGCACAGACGCCTACTACATTGTAGTTCTAAACCATGGACCTGGAACAATTCCTGCAGGGTCCTTGGTAAACATTTACTTCACAGACGTAACAACGCAAGTCTCTGCTAACGCTAATTGTACCGTGGGCGCCACGCTGCCCCAGAACACCTACTCTTGCGCTTCAGCGTCTTGGCCAACGGGCTTTAGCGTAGGTGCTCATGACTCTGTTTCAGTTAAGGTGGTGGATCCGGATGGCGGATCGGCAACTAGCAGCTCTATAGCGCTGGCGTAGATATCCAAGATAATCTAGTTCGAAAGAAAGTCTTCTTTGATACGTTTCCCCGTTCTATTCAGCTAGGGCAAAATTCGAATAGAAAGAAGCCGGACTACATTCTAAGATTCATAATATATTTCGCGCAAGAGGGACAAGATGTTCCGATTGCCTTGTCATAAGAGATTGCTCTGTTCGCGCGATCAATCGAGACCTCAGAACCGCATTCCGGACACTTCCAAGTTGAAACTGAGCTCATGGAAACCAGCTTGCTGAGAAAGAACAAACCTATTTGATAAGTTTTGCGAATCGATGACTTTGCTTAACATTCTGGATGTCTTTGTTCACTGCACATGAATCTCATGCGTAGCCCTGCCTTGGAGAGTACATCTCTCAGTCCAATCGGAGGCATCGTAAATCTCCTTGGGTACGTGCATTAAATCTAAGAATCCTTGTTGTGCAAAGAGTGCTTCTTTCAAGTCCTCTTCGCTTGCAAACAACGAAAGTAGAATGAGCGGCTGTGAGGTATGGAAATATTCGTCCAGAAATCCTCTGTCAGTCGTGTGACTGTTCCTGTCCTGAAGCTCGGTGTTCTTGAGGCAAAAAGCCGTGGTTAGCGCCATTCTCTCTCCGAGCAGCGGCATGCACGCGAGGAATGAAGGCCAATTGCTTTCCTCAATTACTTTTGAGTGGAAAAGTGCAATTCTATCGGCAATTTCGGATCTGTCAGCGTTGAAGATCTTGCAGTGACACTGTTCCCCAACTTGCTGCGCCTGGATATACTCGATGACTTCTTGCGGAGCGTCCTTGTATTTCTGCAGAGCTAACGCCGTCAATCTGTTGCCGATGACGCAGTCAAAGTAAGTAGAGTCGTCTCCGCCATGCCTAGCCAGTATGCAGGCCATGGCTCGAAGGCCATTACTCTGGATTTTGGATAGAAGTTTGTATCGTTCCTTGCTGTGGTCTATCAAATCTGGATTTAATCCTGAACCATCTCAGAGTTATGTATAGCATAACGAGGGAGGTCATGTATCCGAAGCCAGCTGAGCCTAACAGAATCTCGGCCGGTGAAAGATGTGGCGCATAAATGGCGTTGAAAATGGATAGTACCAAAATAACCGGCACGCCTATTATTGTATTTTGAATTAGAGCAAGCTTTGTTCTTGGATTCAACTTTTTACGACCTCAATTCGCCTCACGATTACCAAAATCTACCTTATGAAGCTTACTTGGTTCATCTCTGCATGTTTTCCAAAGACCAAACAAATTCATTATCGAGGTTCGAGATATTATATTCCATAGTTTCAGGTTTAGAAAAATTCTCGCTCCCCGCATAGCCCAGGTGCATAATCGGCACTGCGAGTTAGAAATGCGAAATTTGCTTAACTGTTGCCAAGCTTAACAGAAATCTCAGAGGCTATCTGCTCTCTAGTCTTCCCTGCCGTATCGATTCCTTCTTTGTGGGCGGCATCAATCAGAGGATCGACCGCAGCTGGAGAAGCGATTGCAACTGTCGGAGAAGCCCCCACTATTCCCTTAGAAGCATTTTCAAATTCTCTTCTGGCCTCGCCCAAGCCCTTTGCAATTTGTGGAATCTTGTTAGCGCCGAAGAGGAAAACGACCATACCGACAATTAGTATCCAGACAACGGGGTCATCCCACGCCATCACGTGCTCCCCTCTTTTACGTCCTTTCTTCTAACGTAGCAATAATTGAAAATGATGGTGTCGTTCCACCCACTTTCAATCGGACTTGCCATAGCATCGGGACGTTCATGGGTCCTATGGTCGTTGCGACATTGTTTTTCCAAATTATTCCTTGACCGTTTGAAATTACAAATCGAGCTGTACTGGCAGTAGTGATTTTGCTATCTATAGTCAGAGTGACTACTGCAGGGGGAAGAGGGGTCGGAGGAATCCCTGTCGTTCCATTGGAAGGCTCCATAACATCCAACATGAGAAATTCGATAGCTAGAGTAGGCGAAGTTCCTGAAACACTTGCAATTGTGAAATTCAAAGCGAGCTCCTTTGCGTTCCTAGACGCGACTCTGTCTGTAAAGACCGAGGCTGTTATCGGTCCAGTATTGCTCTCGGTTATGTTCGTGTCGTAGGTAATGGCATTGCCATTTATCGAAAGATAAGTAAATTCTGCATCTGAGTTGTCCTGTGTGATCCTCATTTTTTATCCTCTCGCCTCTTTAATTCTACCAAATTAGTCAATCAAGTCCGCGTAGAAGAAGGGTGTGGCCGCGGTCGAGGCTCCGAGTGCCTGAATCATAATGTAAGCGTCGAGATCTTCGACGGTGAACTCTGTTAGAGGCCTAGTATTCGATATACCCGCTGCATTGCTGAAGAGGCCTTCGCTATGCAGGAATTTCGATCCGACAAAGGGGTTATAACCGAAACTGAATCCGTTGCTCGTGTCGCTCATCGCAGCCCCAATTATTTGTATGGCACTTGGATTGTTTTCTAGATTGTTCGAAGCTGTTTGTTGTAAAAACCTCACCAGCATCTTCTTCTTTCCGTAGGTGTACACAGTAACCGGGTTCGCATACGTATTCCCACCTGTGCTTGCGACACGGATCTTGGATTGGTTTCTGGGAGACAGCGCGTCGGGCTCAATATACGCGTAATCGCAATTCAGGTACTGGTCCCAGCTGAAATTAGCGTAGAGGATCTTTGTCTTCCCATCAGGAAGGTCTGTAACCTGTGGCCTGCAGGTGCCAAGAACTTCTGGAGTCTGAGCTACCAGCAGAGCATCATTTCCGAAAGCGAGCCCGCTAGAAGGATCGTAATACGCCACTCGCAAAATCATCTCTGAAAGAACGACCGAACCAGTGCTATTGGTTCCGTTGCGCCTGTCTATTTGCGCCGGTGCGTTGAAGACACACATGTATCCTGGCGTGGCGGAATCTACAGCATTTGCAGCAAAAATGCTTCCCAATTTGTCAGGAGTGTAGAAGTGTTCTCCGACTAGTTGACTCACTATGGGAGAGCCCGAGGTCACCTCAGTAAGGGCGATTCCTGGTGAAAGAGGATAGTTGTGAATGTCCGTCACCACGGAGCCATTGAGAATTCTTCCATGATCGGAAGTAGTGCCGTTGACGACGCCGTAACTGTATAGAAAAACGGCGTTCTGAGTTCCGGAAACTCTGGGATTCACAGAAAGAGGATCAGGTGAAACGATCGAGAACCTGTGACTCGAAAGAAGAGTTGCATCATCTGTGAACGCAGCATTTACGTTCGTCCATCCTGGCGCGTAACATCCTCCAAGAAATTGCGACGAGCCCAGAGGGCTTGAAAACTCACTGTCGTAGTCCTTGTAGGCATAGATAGAAAGCGTGTTGCAATTGGGAGTCTTGACAGAAAAGTACAGAATCACGGAATTGTCCACAAGGTCATAAATCGGCCAGAATTGCCCTTCCAAGCCCGGTACCCCGATACCGGTCACGTTTCCAACGGCACTGTTTCCCCCCGCGAGAGTACCGTAAGTGTCGTTGCTGCCAGAATTGCCGTTACCTACTCCATTAGTTGCGCCTCCAGGATAGTTGGCATCAAACCAAGTTGTAATGTCAGTCTTGGCTTGTGAGATACTGAGTACCAATCGGGGGTTGACCAGCCAGCTGGAGCTCGGACCGCCCGTATTAGGTACAGCTCCTGGATAGAAGTTGTCAGGCACAACATCTGCCACGTAAATATTGAAAGCCTCGTCCGAGTAGGAGATGTCTCCCGAAGGGCTGCCAATCCAGAAGAGCTTTATTGGATAGGATCTTGGCGTTGTGGGCTCACCCGGTACATAATAGGTCGTGAAGAAGAACAGCGGATTGTCCGTTACTCCTAGCCCATAATCTTCACCCGATCCCTGCCCTAAGAAAGCAGCATCCCTGATCGAATCTAGCAGCGTGAAGCGAGTGCCGATGAGCGGTTGTAGTTCAGGAACATATTCAGACATTTTCTAATTTCACCATCTTAACTCTTGAAGATATTCGCGAAATTGGATTTGATCATTGAATCCCACTGTGAGGCTGGGACCAGTCCTCCAGATTCCATCGATGAAAAATACCTAGTCTTGGACGTCAGGTTAGTCAACATCATACTGAAATTGTCGTGAATTGGATAGAAGGAACTGGAAGTAAGAAAATCCAACGCGCTACTGTACCTTGACTGAACGAGGTCCGGGTCGAACAGAATTCTTCGCCCGTCTATGGAAATAGCCATTTGCAAAGTATGATCTTTTCCTACGTTGATGCGATCTTCTGTAACAACTGCAACATGACCCGCTGGAACCTTATGATTGATCGTTACGTCTGAATTTGGAGGAACGTAGAAGAATGTCACGGTCTTGAAAGGTTGCATAACGTTATCGTATACCAAGGCTGACAACCAATCATCCATGCTTTTTGCACTGGATGTCAAAGTCGATGAGACTGCGGGCGAGGACCCGAGTTGCCCTAGACCTGCCACCGTCAATGCTCCTGCAACTCCTGTTAGGGCACCGACTTTCAAGGCTCTCCTTCTATCTAAGCTAGTCGGCTTCGTTACACCTGTTCTAGAAGTTTTTGCGGTATCTGATGTCTCCAATTTCCCTCTGGGGAATTGTCATCATGGATTTATGTCTATTGAAGTTATGACTAGCATTCTCCGCCAAAATGGCAAAAGCTAACGGACCAACCTCCCTTTCGTCTCAAAGCTGCCAGTCTGATCCCATGAGCGCGTCGCCAAACTAGGGAGTGTCCGAATCGGTGTCAGAAAGACTTGCCCTGGGAGAAAAGAGAATTCGAGTATCAGTTAGGGGAAAATTGAATCGTGCTTACTAAGTAATTGAACTGGAAAGATAGATCCGCAACATCGCTAAGAATAACGATCTTTAGGATCAGGACAAGTGGAGAGCGAGCTCTGAATCGTCGCTAGAGATATCCCAGGTCTCTGAGGCGTTGCTCCACGCTTTCTTGGTCTTCCTTGGAGAACGGATTGTCACTTTTTTTCGAGCCCTTTCCACCGGCTGTCTCGTCCAGCTCGAGCAATACTTGCTCCAAGACATAGGTTATGTACTCTCCTACGGACTTGAATTCAGTCTTCTCAAGTCTTTTCTCAATCTTCTGGAACAATATCTTAGGAATCGGAACATTTATGATCTCAGTTGCTTTCGCGGCTTGTACTACATCGTTTTTTCGAGATGATATGCTCTCCGAATGCTTTGCGCCTCTACATCCGCATTTCTCTGTTGAGTCTAGTATAGATAATAATTTCCCTGTGTATCAATATTCGATACAGCTATTGCTTTGCTGTACAAAAGTGGCCCAGATCAATCAGGCAGATTTTTCGAAATCAACGAAGCATGCTCACGGTTCGAAAAGAGTCCCGGATGTGAGGTCTTGCTAGAAAGTGAACCAAGAACATTGAAGCTTGAGACTTCCAGAAGAAAAACTCACAAAGGAATATCTAGAGTGCGCGCAATGCGTTTAGTCTTCGTACAGTCTGCCGCACTTTTACAGTTTCGGGCTCCTCCATTGCGTATTCAATCTGCCGCTGAGCAACCTCAGACTTGGCATCAAAGAACTCTTCGAGTATTCTTCCATCCATGTCTTTAGGCACAAAGTTGCCCATGTAATGCAAAATAGTCGGAGCGAGATCAATTAGCTCCGGTTCCCTTGATGGAGCCTCTGGGATAAATTTGATTCCCTTTCCAGCTGCGAATAAGATCCCATCCATCTTGTGATTGCCCGAGTAAATTGGGTGAGGAGTGATGAGCTTGTTGCTACCTAATTCGAACATCCTATGGGCACTATATTTCATCTCGTCATCAAAAAAGACAATATCAGGTGAGTCTAAACTCGCGGCTCCATTGAAGATATCGCCGCTTTTGTAGATGTTGTCAAACATCTTTCCTCCCGTTTTCGGATCTTTGAGTTTTCCCAACTTTTGCACTACTTCGTCAACGAGTCGATCCGCATCTTGTCTTTGAACTATTCCGTTTGGTTCCCGCCCCTCTAGATTCACATATAACTGCCCAAAGTTTCCGGCAGAGTACACTTTAGTTCTCTCCCAGTCAATGTCTTCCATGGACAGCGCTGTCAATTTCAGCAATGCAAGTGCTTTCGAGCGTGTAGAATAAGCAGACTCTATGCTCTTGACCAGCCCAAATTTCTTCGCTATCTGGAGAAGATTGTAAGTGTTAAGACCTCGCTTAAAAGCCCAGTGTTTCGCACGAACCCTCATATTTCGCTTAAAATACATGTATTTTTGTTCGAGCAACCAGTTGTTAATGTAAACACCATAGTAAACTGGACCAAATCCATGATCTGAAATCACGAAGACCAGAGCATCCTCTCCCGCACGCTCTGCGAGTTTTCCTATCGCTTTGTCGAGTTCCACGTGGATCTCTTCTACCATGTTTCTCACAGGTTCCGCCAGCTTTCGATCAAATTTCGGATGATTTGTGTCGAGATACGCCCAAAAGTAGTGCCCTAGCACATCAGTGGCGTCGAAAACAGAAACAGTAAGATTCCAGTTCAAGCTGCGCATAAGACAGTCGGTGAGTTCTGTTTGATCTCGGGTTATCTGGATTAATTTTTCGGTAATCTCCTTTTCGTGACCTTTATGATATAGGACAGGTGGTTTTCGTATGTCCACCTTGTGCCCTAATTTCGCTTCTAACACTGGAAGAAGATCCAAAGGATAAATGAAATCATCAACGCCGGACGGCGTTGGAAATCCCGAAATCATCGCGCCGTTGATCGGCCTTGCTGGATAAGTAAGAGGGACATTCACTACGATATTTCTTCCGCCAAACGAACCTATAATATCCCATATGGCCAGAGATTTCTGATCAAGAGATGTTGTCGGACGATAATTGTAAGTTCCTTGCAGTCTCTTTGAAAAGTCGTAAATTCCATGCTTCCCTGCATTCTTCCCGGAAGCAAACGATGTCCATGCTGTAGGTGAAAGTGGAAGAATCGTGGAACGAAGTTTTGAGTGAATCCCAGTCGAAGCTATCTTTGTCAAATTAGGCAGTTTGCCATCTGACATCATAGGACTAATGAGATCCAGAGTAGCTCCGTCGAATCCAATAACTAGAACTTTTGATCGAAGTTGAAACGCCAAATACGGATCGGTTCTCTGTATTGTGGCTCCATGTGAAATGGGGTATAAAACAATTCTATATCGAGATTCGCTAGACATACCATCGCCTTGACGAAAGAGTACTCTTTAGAGTGCTAATTTTTGTAAAACGAGATTGCAAAAGCGCTTGACAAGATTTTTCATCATTTAGAATTTTGCGTTCCCCTGAGAACTCAAGAGCTACGGATTCCGTCGTCAGTTTTTTTCGCACAACCGCTTTTCAGCGAGCTTCCCTTAAGCTGCAACCGAAAAGGACGCTCAATTACGGGCTTACTCCAAGACGACCTAAAGTATTCTGGCCGAGTCTCCTCTCTCAATGGCTTACAAATATGCCAACTCCCGTCCCAATGGAACGTTTGAAGATTGAACTGTCGCAGATTCTTGACGATTCCCCCTAGGCGAAGCAGCCGTAGTAGCTATCTCACAACTTATGCGAAGATTCGAATTGACCATTCGAATTCACAGTCCTCAAGATAGAAAGACCAATTGTGTACGCAGAAATTCTGAGCATTCTTGAGTAATACCCGTTCTTCGCAAGAGCAGGCAGAGGCGATCGAAGAGAGTGCTTTCTTTTCTGGGTTGGATAGATTAATCGATATCCAGCTCCTCTACCTAATACATCAGGGCTCTGCTAGCGGGTATGACCTCAGAAGAATTATGCAAAGACGCTTTCATGTGACGTTAAGCTACGGAACGATCTATCCACACCTTAAGAACTTCGAAAGAAGAAGGCTTGCGATTGGAACGTGGGGGCAGAGAACAGATAGACGCTCACGAAAGAAAATCTTTGCAATTACCGACAAGGGAAAGGCTACGCTTCAAAAGTGCCTAGCCGAACTTGCAACGATGAACGAAGAATTACGCCTAAGATCCTAAACTTAGAATCCTGCATTCCACATATCGAAGCGAAATTGCGTTCTACAGCCGCAAATGTGGATCGCGTTGCAGATTTTTAGATTGCATTTGTTCCACATTACTTTGCAAGCTCTATAGAGTCTCTTAGGGCAGACACAAGAATGCGTCGTGCCTCAATCAAACGCTCCGAAGAGGAGGATCCTGCATCCTCTCTTCCCATTGCTTCTTTGGCCTTCATGAATTCGGAGACAAGAGTATCTAATTGCGAAGTGCTGACAGCTTTGGGATCTCGTATTAGGATTGATATGGATCTCACGAGCTCGACTTCCTTTCTGATTGCTTCGACTTCTTCTTTGAGGACCCGGTTTTCGCTTCTCAATCTATCCCGATCTCGAAGAATGTCAGACAATTCCGCCTCGGCCCGATTCCTTTCTTCACCTACACGTACAACGAGAGCGTGCTCTATATTCTCATATTCGCTATCGAGCGACTCGCTTCGGCGAATGTAGTAGCTTTCCAGGGCATCTATCTTCTTTTGAGCTTCGAGAGCTTTTTGCTCAAGTGATTTGAGCCTCGCGATGGTAAGAGCTTCCTCTTTTCTTGATTCTTCTAGTTCGCCCTCTACTTTACGAAGAGCTTCACCGATAGTTTTGTTTTTTGTTAACCATGATCCGACTGTCTTGCCCGCTTCCTGAGGATCTATTTGAAGGCGCTTTAGCTCTTCAGCAATTATTTTGACAGTGTTTACGTCAAACCCAAACTGGCCGAGTCGCTTATGTTGCTCGAGGTATTGTGTTATTTCGTCCACCGGAACACCATTTTCGGCGAGCACGCCTTGGAGCACTTCCAGATCTCTCAATTGAGAAATTCTCCCCTCGACTCCTTTTTTGGCATCTTCGGTTTCTTTCAAGCTTGCAGACGCCTTAGCAAGTTTTTCCACCTCGGATTCATAGTCTTTGATGAGAGCGGTGTATGGTTTCCCATACTTTGCCCTTAGCATCTCGGCTTTTTCAATCAAAGAGATAAAGCTAGAAAGAGTTATTTCGTGTTTTTCAAGAACTTTTAGTGCGTTTTCAAATTCTTTGACTGGCATATTTTCCTTGTCGAGCAGTGGCTTGAGCGTCGTCCAGGCTTGAATAGCCTCGACATCAAGATTACCTTTCGAAAGCAAGATCCTGATCTTCTTGAGATCTTCAGGTTTTCCAAGCTGGTTGATCGCACTACGAATTTTTCTGAGCTCCTTACGAGTCTTCTTGCGGATCTCCTTCTTGCTCGGCCCTTGCTTTTTAGCCTTAGAGGATGTCGGTTTGACCATTTCCGGATCATAGCCTCGTCTGGCATTTTAGATACGCTTTTGCCCGGAATTTGTCTCTTTTCAAAAAGTGGGTATTAGGAGACGGCTTTCGCAGGCTCCTAACCAAACATAAGCTGCAGCTTGTTTTTGCTTGGATGGAAGGTTTCTTGCAACTGAGAAGGAACTAAGGAAAGAAAATTATCAATAGAGTGCGTGGGATTCCGTTGCTTGGATAGCCTCTTTCGGCGGGGTGTTCTTCTCTCTCGAGCGCAAGATCTGTTGCAACCGAATCTCCTGTCGCCTGCTATCATGCGTGGGATAGTAGTTGAGCTCTCCAAGCTGTTTAGCCAAGAGCTTTCGAATTGCCCGGCTCAGACTGAGACGAGCGAGGTCCTCTTTGCAAGTATCTGCGGCATAGTCGACAAGGCTGGCATAAATTTCGTCATCAATCGAGATTGTGATTCTCTTCATAAAGGTAACAATTCATAACTAATGATATGCGCACAATATTTGGAATTTTAACATTCTAATTGCCTGTTACTTGATCCGATATAGTAAAACGGCAAAAAGTTCTTCGTGGGCTTTGACAAGTAGTTCGGTTTGTAATTTTTCTTAACTGTTCACGGTATCCTTTTCTTGCACAACTATCTCCTGAGGAGCTTCTGCACTCGTAATATTCTTCTGCGGTTTGTTCGCGCTCGCTTCGATCTCCTCTAATGATTGAATGATCCTCTCAACTTCTTCATTTACGACATTTGGAGATTGATCTGGCCTTTCTGTCTCTTCTGATTTTTGCGTAAACCTCGGTGTGCGTTTGCGCAGTCGCCTTTCTTCTGTTATGGCCTTAGGAACAACGGCGGTTTCTATGACAGGCACCTCCTGAGCAAAATGCAGCCTCAGGATTCTTCTCTTTGAAAGGTATTTTTCGCCTACTAACCTCATTTTGTTATTTGTGCCAATGATCTTTTCCAGAAAGCCGGCGGCAATACCTTCCACAAATTGGTTCCCATACATCAAATCACCTTCAAAGGTTGGAGGATCTAGAATGGTGACTTCTCCTGATCTCCCCTCGATTTCACTCCGCAATTCAAAGGTTCCCCACCCCGCTGCCATAAGAAAGCCCTGCATGTTTTCTATCAGAGGAGAGTTTCTTACCGCGCCTAGTGCTCTAAATCCTATTTTGAATACCTTCGTTCCGCATACCGGACAAATACCCTGCATCGCTGGTCTGTTATTTTTTAAAGTCACTTGCTTAACTTCCTCAATTTCCCTTCGTGATTTGCACTTGACACAATATGCCTCTAAACTAGGCTGAGATCCATAATCATAACCGGAGATAAATCGCGTTTCTTCCAACGCTTCTACTTTCAAAAGATCCTTGAGCTCGTCGATTATTTCTTTTGCGTAGTCTCGACCTTCCTCGTAAAGCGCGGACGTGCCAGTAGCTCCGGTCTCTCTTGCCAGGCGCATTGCGAGCTTGATCAATGTTGTCGAGCCTAAAGCCACCACGCGTCGTTTATCATAGAATGTGAGAGGGAATGCCTTTCCAAAGATCCGTCCCTTCATCTCGTAGCTTTCCAACGATGTAACAAAATTCAGGCTTCGAATCGCTGCAATCAGATCCTTGGGCGACAAGTCTGAGTCTTCAAGATCGCAGAGCAGCGCCAGGGAAAACTCTTTTCGATTCTGGTCTGTGTTGCTCCTTATACTAAGAATTCCTACATAATGTTGGAGGAATGCGTTGATAACCTTGAACGGCGCACCGTAGATGTCTTTTCCAACGATTAGAAACTCGTAATCAAATTCATTAGCCGGTCTTAAACCGCCAATATTGTTAGGATAGTAAGCTTGCTCTACTTCCTTGGGTTTGAAAAGTTGCAACCGCTTCTCTGCTTGAGTGTTGAATGTAGCGGGTCATTAGCATTTGTGAAGCTCGGATTAGTCATAACATATTAGATGCTGAATACGTACTCTTGATTGACCCTCGATCGAAGCTTCATTTGCCTAGTCTTCCTCTTTCGAGCCATCAATGGACCATGACTTCCTTTGACCACTCTTCTGTCAACGTGTTCTCTGCCTAGATGCTCAAACTGAGCTTCCCTAGTAATTCTTTCCACTGTACCAACAAGTCTTGTAAAAGCTCAAGACGCAAGCAAATGATGGAGCCATTTAACGAGGTTCTAGTGTTTCATCAGAGCTTGAACCGGTCGTTTGGTCAGGCGGATCTCCTTTTGGTAAATTACTTATCGGTACGACTGGAACAAGCGGTTCCTTCTTCGATGGCCTGGTCCTAAAGTACCTGTATAATATCACTAGAGCTACCGCAACGATAGCCATGAAGAGAGCATTTGCCCAATTGATACCCACTTTGAAGAAGGTTACCAAGACCCTCGTGAGCCCATAACCCACGATCCAGGCGTCGAAGTTCATGCATATTCTCCTGAATGTCTCAATATCAAGGTACTTTGCGATGACCACTCCCAGAGGTAAGCCAATGAGAACTGGTGGAGCAATTATCTCAAAGAGTTGTATTGGGGTTACTGATCCGAACGCGCCTACGGATTTAGCGCTGAATAAACCCAACAAGTAGTATGTGATACAAGTAGTATAGGATTCTGCGATTCTGACTTGAGCTATTGAAGCCTTGAACTCGTCTCTCTTGAGTCCTTGATTATTCAAGAACAATGCAATTGGTGGACCAGAGATTGTTGTGATCGAGTAAAGGAGCCCGATTCCAAAACCCAGAGGAACACCTGCGTGCGCCTCTCTTTTGATCGCTTTTCGTATGCCAGCAGCTTGCAAAAGAATCAGAGGAAGGATTGAAGCATAGACTATGAATTTTGTCCAATTAGGAGCTGAAGTAGATAGCTCTGCCAAAATTACACTGCCAATGATCGCGCCCGGTAAGACTGGAAGCATTATCGGCAAAGTACGCCTAAATGTGGATTGCAAATTCTTCTTTCCTGAAACAATAGCCATCACAGTGTTTGCCATAGCTTCTAGCAAGACGTACGCAGGATTCACAATCTTGTTGACAAGCACAAGAAGTGCGAGGGGAGTAGAGATAGAAGAGTACCCATAACCGATTGCGCCGTTAACAAAGGAGGCCCCTAAGGACAAGAGAGCAAAGAGAATCATTAGCTCGAGGATTAGTGCCATATGAAATTACGACCGAATCTATAATTACATAAAATTAAACAAATCGATAATCATAGGCAATCAAGCTCATCAGTACGATAATTATATATGATTAGTTGTAGAGGTTAGTACGTTCGATTTGGCACCAAAGTCAAAGTACACTACTGTATCGATTCCCGTTACATTGCAAGATAGAATTGAGAAGCTGATTTCAAAGAAGACTGGCTTCAAGTCTGTTTCAGATTATGTTACTTACGTTCTTCGAGAAGTAGTTGCCATGCACGAAACAAAAGAAATCCCGGAGCCTTTCACTAGCGAAGATGTTGCGGAAATAAAGGAACGTCTGACTGCACTGGGTTACCTTTAGGAGATTAAAAGAAATGCCATCAGTTCCACATGGAGGAAGGTTGGTCTCGATCGAACAAGTCGAACAGACGCCCGAGAAAGCCAAAGATATGCTCGAAGGTCAAAAAATAACAGTCCCCTACGAAACCCGTGTTACAATTTTCAACATTGCAAACTCAGTTTTCAGCCCTCTCTGTGGATTCATGAATTTAGCAGACTATGAAAACGTGCTCGAAAACATGCGACTTGTTGACGATACTCCGTGGACCATACCTTTACTGCTTCATGTGCCTCAGGATTTTAGAGCAGACCCTGGTGATCTAATCTCACTCGTTGATGATCATAGTCAACCTGTTGCGACCATTGAATGTGAGCAAGTTTACGATATATCTAGAAAAGAATTTGCAATGAAAGTCTTCGGAACCGAGGATGAAGCCCATCCCGGCGTGGCGAAGATCTATTCATCGACAGGACATATTCTTGCAGGAAAACTCCAAAAGGTGGCAAAATTCTCTAACAACCCTTTCGAAGACTGCACCCTGGTTCCAAAGGAGACAAGAGTCTTGTTCAACGAAAAGGGTTGGAAGGATATTATTGCATTCCAAACTCGAAATGCGCCACATATAGGCCACGAGTACGTCCAGAAGACGGCTCTTTCGTTTGCTGACGGACTTTTTATAAATCCTGTGCTGGGAAAGAAAAAGTCAGGGGATTTCACTGATCAAGCCATCGTGGATTCGTACCGAACACTAACGAAGAACTACTATCCAAAGAATTCGGTCGTGTTGAGCGTTCTACACTACGAAATGCAGTATGCAGGCCCAAAAGAAGCAATCATGCACGCGATCATGCGAAAGAATTTTGGATGCACTCATATTGCAATAGGAAGAGATCACGCAGGCGTAGGTAATTATTACGGTCCGTATGCTGCTCATGATATCTTCAAAGAGTTCCCGGATCTTGGAATCCAGGCAATTTTCATGCGAGAGTTCTTCTATTGCAACAAATGTGGCGGAATCGCCAATGAGAAAATATGCCCTCACGCCGAAACTGATAGGCTGACTTTCAGTGGCACGAAGCTTCGAAAGATGTTCCTCTCCGGCCAAACTCCGCCCAAGGAATTCATGCGTCCCGAGGTCTCCCAAGTGATCTTGGACTCTAAGAACGCTTTCGTAGAATAGGATAATTTTCCATGCAACACAAAGGAACGAAGGTAGCAATAATTGGTCTGGATTCTGTACCGCCTGAACTAATGTTTTCAAAACTGTTGGGAAAGCTTCCCAATATCAAACATATGTACGACAAGGGCCTACATGGCAACCTGACAACTTGCCATCCGCCGATCACCGTCCCGGCTTGGATGGTGATGATGACAGGGAAAAACCCTGGAAAGCTCGGCATCTATGGGTTTAGACACCGAAAAGGACATTCGTACAAAGATGGATACATAGTGAACTCAGCGCACGTCAATGAAGAAACAGTCTGGCAAGCGCTTGCAAGGCAGGGAAGGAAGTCCATAATTCTCGCAATCCCACCGGGTTATCCTCCAAAACAAATCGAAAACTGCAACATTGTTTCTTGCTTCATTACACCAAGTATGGAAAAATCCTTCACTTATCCTGCTGAACTCAAGGATGAAGTGTTGAATGTTGCAAACGGCAAATATATTTTCGATGTCACGTTTCGCACGGAAAATAGAGATGCAATAAAGAAGGAGCTCTTCGAGATGACTGAGAAGAGATTTGATGTTGCTGAATATCTTGCTGAGAACAAGCCGTGGGATTTCTTCATAATGCATGAAATAGGATTTGATAGACTACACCATGCGTTCTGGAAATTCTTTGACCCAACCCACCCGAAATATGTGAAAGGAAATCAATACGAACATTTGGATGAAGAGTATTACAAAATGGTCGACGGGAGGATTGGCAGATTAGTTAATGTATTTGGCGAAGATTGCGTGACTTTTATTCTCTCGGATCATGGCTCTAAGGGAATGCGTGGTGCCTTTTGCGTGAACCAATGGTTGGAGAGGGAAGGCTATCTCGCTTTCAAGAGTCCAGTAGCTGATGTGACAGATATTGACAAGGCAGATGTCGATTGGACCAAGACAAAGGCGTGGGGGTGGGGAGGATACTACGCTCGCATTTTCTTCAATGTCAAAGGAAGAGAACCAAATGGTATCATAGATCCAAACAATCTTAGCCTTGAAAAGAAGAAGCTGGTTGAAAAAATAAAAAATACGATTCTTGACGATGATGGAAGGAAAATGAACAATCTAGTTTTTGAGCCCGACGAGTTATACGGAATTGCAAAAGGCGACAAGCCCGATCTTATGGTGTACTTTGGAGATTTGGATTGGCGATCTGCCGGCACTATCGGACACAACTCTCTTTATCTTTCTGAGAATGACACTGGGCCAGATGACTCGGTCCATTCTATGAATGGAATATTCTTGATGTATGATCCGCATAGAAATCTTCGAGGGAAAGAGCTCAAAGGGCTCAAGATAGAAGACATTGCTCCCACATTGCTACAAATGTACGGAATCAATCTGCCGGATAATGGTATTGACGGGCGTGTGATTCGAGAGGTCGCTGGTTTATGACTACAATGACAAGAACTGAAAATGTAGCACGAGAACTGAAGCCGAAAGGTTTCACGATTTGGATGACCGGGCTTCCCGGTGCTGGCAAGTCCACTCTTGCCAACCTTTTGAAGCAAAAATACGAAAACGAGTTCAACCGATTTGTCGAGGTTCTCGACGGAGATGAAGTAAGAAAAGGGCTCTCCAAAGACTTGGGTCTCTCGAAAGAAGACAGGGAAGAGCACGCTAGGCGAGTATCTTATCTTGCCAAGGTTCTTTCTAGAAACGGTGTGGTCTCGATTGTTGCACTTATTTCACCATATAGAAAATCCAGAGAAAGCGCGAGAGACGTTATAGGGGCTGACAGATTCGTAGAAGTTTACATCAAAGCTTCGCTTGTCGCGTGCGAAAAGCGCGATCCCAAAGGTCTTTACGCCAAAGCAAGGCGAGGCGAGATCGCTAATATGACAGGGCTTCAGGATCCGTATGAAGAGCCCCTGCAGCCTGACGTCGTTGTTGATACTGAATCTAGTCCAGCTGCTCAATGCGTCGAGCTGCTGACTCAACAGTTGATCGACAAAGGGCTTTTACGTCACGTGGAAATTCGTTAGCTATTTCTTGGCTCGCCTTTGAAGAAATTTAAGTAACAAATCGATTTATTGGTAAAATCTTGAAAAACTGCACGCGAAAAAATGCCGTCAGTACGGCGACTGCTGTAGCTATCATAGTTTTGATAGGCGCGGCAGTCATAGTCGGAGCAATAGCAGTTTCGTTCTATGCTTTGGGCAGAAATCCCTTTTCTGGTACCACATCTTCCACCAGCACGATTTCACAGTCCACTTCGAAATCTCAATCCAGTTCCACCTCGGCTTTGATCGTGAACCTTTCACTTGAAAACAGTCCGGACTATCTCGCCTATGATTCGTCGAATGGAGACATTTACGTCACCTACACAAATTCGAGCATACTCTCCGTGTTAAGCGGAGCAAGCTACAAGGTTATTGCAAACATATCAGTCACGCCATACTCTCCTGGAGGGATGATCTTTGATCCAAGTAACGGAGACATCTACGCGACATTGCAAAATTTCACAAATCCTATATCTTCCGGCTGGGTTTACGTAATCAGTGGTGCCACAAACAAAGTAGTGGCAATAATAGATGTGGGGCAATATCCCTGGGGATTAGCTTTGGATTCTCAAAACAATTGTGTGTACGTTGCAAATTACGATTCGGATAATGTCTCAGTAATCAATGGTACGACAAACGAAATCGTTAGCACAATCGGCGTGGGAAACAATTCTCCACTTGGCATTGCATATGATCCGTCAAACGGTTACATCTATGTGGCAAATAGCAACTATCCGAACAATTCTGGTACAATTTCTGTAATCGCTGGGTCTAACGATACAGTGGTACAGACTCTACCGCTCTTAGAAGAGCCCTCGGAAATTGCTTTTGACCCTTCTAACCACTACCTCTATGTGACCATGGAAAATCCTTCTGATCCTAGTGCAGGGTCGGTCTATGTGATCAATGGCGCCACAAATAAAGAGGTCGCTAGCATTCAGAACGAATTGTCAGATCCGACGCAGATAACATTTGAATCTTATAATGGATATGTCTACGTGACAAACTCTGAAACTAGCGGCTACGTGACAGTTATAGACATGAGTAGCGTAGTAGCTACTATTACTGTAGGAGCTAATCCGGCTGGTATGGCTTTCGATCCTACGAGTAAGTATTTGTACGTGGCTAACTACGGCTCGAACACTATCTCTGTGATTTATGCGCCTTCAGACTCGCTCGTGGCGACCATTTCGTAAAAGTGCGAGCAATAAGGCAGAATTCTGAAAAAACAAACGGCTCGCTTTCCCAAAGTCCAGCCTTAATTTCTCTTTCTTAGAGCCGCCATAACAAAGTCTCTACGAGTTCCGAATTTGATTCAAGAGAAAGTCAAAAGCTCGTGCAATGGCTTATCCTGCGCCTGTGTGGAAATAGAAACGTGGGCCTTCAAATAAGATACATAGATTGTAAGAAATGATGACTTTTCAAACAATTCTCAAGGAGCTCATAGCCAGTTCATACAAGAAACGCCCAACAAGCAATGAAGGGCTGGACTTCATCGCACAACTATTCAAGGAGCTCATAGCCAGTTCATACAAGAAACGCCCAACAAGCAATGAAGGGCTGGACTTCATCGCACAACTATTCTAAGAAAACCAAGCCGCAAGAAGGAATGTCTTTATTCGAAATTATGGATGATAGCGCGAAAAATATTCCGTGTATAGAAGGCCCATATTTAAGTGAACTATTCAATCGGCGCAATAGCTAGGGCACTATACCCAATACGGCTTTTTGCAAAACTAGGCGATCTAGGCTACGATTACTCACCCAAAATAAGGACCAAGTGTTAGGGCGTTAGCTTCAAAAGTGCGGGAGCGGTAGGTAGAACTTTAGCAAAAATTCGTAGCTTATGAACAAAAGCATTAGAATTATTATCAGTTTTATGTAGGCCTCCAATGAACCTTTCTTGTCGGAGAGAATCACCTTTGCTCCCACGATGCTCCCCGCAATGCCTCCGATAGTGAGCAGTACGAAATAGAGCATGTTTATATCTCCTGTATTCAGAAAAGCAACTGTTCCCCCCGCATACCTAAGGAAGGATGCAAAAAGGCTTGTTCCAAGGACGAGTTTCATATCCAATCTGAATAAAATTATGAAGAGCACGACGCTCAGGCTAGCGAGGGACACTCCGAAAATTCCTGTGACTAGTCCAATCAGGATCCCCTTTGCAATTTGCACTGCGAGGGAGGCAGGATCCTTACCTCCGAATCTTCCAGCCAAGTTTTTCGTGCCTCCTTGAACGCTCGTTCCCGACGGGACCGGCCCGTCAGAACCCCCGGTGATTTGAGGTAGCATGGATGCGTCTTTGCTCAATTTCTTTTTCTTTCTCCACTCTGAGTAGAACATGTAGATCGTGTAAAACGCAAGCGCCAGTGTAAAAACTCCGAAGCCTTTTTCAAGGTCAGCAGTATTGGACTTGATGGCCACGGTCGCACCGATGTAAGCCCCAACAACCCCAGAGAGGCCGACTGTTAACGCAAGCTGCGTATGAACCTGTTTTTTTCTGTAAAACGAGATTGCGCCGACAAGTACGAAAATAGTCGAAGACGCAAGCACTGTTGCATCAGCACTCTTGAAAGAAAGACTCGCGTATGCCGTCAGGACGTAGATAGTGAGGACTCCCGCACCGCCGCTTGTCGCATTAGATAGTCCTCCTGTAATAACACCCAGAATGAGAATCGTGACCGGGATAAGAAGGTCGGCATATGAAAGAATCATATTGTTTCAAGTCTTCTTGTAGGAAAGTACTTTCCTTCCGGAAGGAGTTGCTCTGACCTGCAACCTGTATCGAAACTTTTTATGTGTTGAGTAGTGGTGAAGGTGCTCAAATTTGCTATTTCAACTTTGAGAGTACAACGACCCAGATGAGGGCGAAAACAGCTGTAGATCATACGTAGCCTCGATATGGCGAAATTCGAACCTCGTCTATGACAAGATTGCAAAAGCGGAGGTGTTTGAGAATTGTTTGCGAGAATATGACTCAAGAAATCAACCTATGGTAACCGCATGACCGAACGAGAAGTTGCTTGAATCACCTGACCAAAAGAGAGTCTTACGCTCCACTCTCATTGAATTTGGAGCTAACGCTCCTTTGTCGCAACGATACCGCGGGAATTTTTGAAGAATAGAAATTACGGAAAGCCCTCGCCATTCTTTCTCCGCACTTTAGCAACACCAGAACTCGATCAATTAAAAAACGAAAGAGCTCGAGACAAAAGAAACGGCAAGGCTTTCAACATATTATTTTGAAAATGATTTTGAGATGAGGACGACCACATTTATCTGCCACGGACGGCAATATTGCAGGATGCCTACCCTAGCAGATTGCTTTCAGATTATAGAACCTAAGAAAATAAAAAAGAGAGGGAAACACTAACCAATTCTCTTGGTTAGTGTCAATTGATTATGTCTGTGCTAGGCTGAAGATGTATCTCCAAGCTGCGGGCCGAGAGCGTTTGCTTTGTAAGAGCCGAGACCTGTCGCTGCGTCCCATCCCTTGGCTGCACAGAATTCTGGACCTAGAGGAGCATTGCATCCTGTTTTGACATCGTGCATGTCGGCCTTGTACAATGCTGAAGATCCCTTTATTCCATATATGCTAAGGTACATGTAGGGATTGACGTAGCCTAGTGTGCTATATCCGTTGGATACTCTGATCTGGTTTACGTCGCCGATGAATCCTGCCCAGAGAACGTTCGAGACGCTAGTTCCACCCCAGCAGCAGCTCCATCCTCCTTCATCTGGTGTATCATACATCCAAACGCCGGTGTATGGATTTGCATCAGCCGAGACATCTGGCTTGCCAAGAAGCTTTGATGGATCGTCGATCTTTACTTTGCTCTGGAAGGAAGGCTCTTTCGTACTCGTGACATAACCGCCTCCGCCGCCTGACCAGGCTGACTCTGAGATGTACCCGCCTGTCGAATTGATGTCCAGCGAAGTTCCTCCGATTCCTAGGACACCAAGACAGTTAGCCGGATTCGACCCATAACCTGGTGGCCATGCGCCGCTGTCTCCAGTTGAAGCAGTTACTGTGATGTTATTGTCTGCTAGCGTTGTAAGGAGTTTGTCTGTAGACGATCCACATGCATCTCCTGCACCGCCCCAGCTGTTTGAGATCTCAGCGCCGAGATGGTTCGCCAAGATGTACTTCCATGCGCCAAAGAGGTCTGTAAAGGTAGGCTCTGCTGCGACGACCAAGTTGATCGTGGCTCCAGGTGCCATTGCGTGTGACCATTCGACGTCTATTGCAATTTCAGGGCCCCAACCGTAGTTTGAAGTGCAGGATCCCTGCGGGAAGTAAATGTTGAGGGTGGGATTTGGAAGACCGAAGTATGAATCAAAGGCTTTCAAATCTGATGCAATATCGGTTTCTTCGCAAGAATCGACTATGGCTATGCTTTGACCCGTGCCGTTGATTCCGTTGTTATGCAGTATTGTGAAACCGTACGCGTTGTCCATCTGATACGGACAAATTTCCGTAGTTTCACATGTGGGTGTTGAGCTAACTAGAGATGATGTGTGAACAGCCGCTGGTACGGCTTGAACTACATTTGTCCCGCTTGCCCCAAAAGCGATCGCTGTCGTCATTGGGGAGAGAGCGAGTAGTGCTAACATTACGAGAGTTCCGAGAATAGTATATCGAGTTCTATCTCTCATAGAATTGAACCTAGCAAGCGGGCACGGGTTCTCGCTATTTATGCCTTCCTCGGGTTACTATATTCGTCGTAATGCGTGGGAAAATCATCACCAAATTCGCGGTGACACCTGAAACATTTGATCGATATATCTGCTTTCGTTATATATGCTCGTTTGAAAAAAACCGAGAAAGAGAAGGATGGAGCAGGATTCTCTTGTTTTTGCTGCGCTTTGGCTTTGGTGAAGATAGAATTGACCAAGTCCATGCGTCCGAACTGTCAGGAAGCGGTTGGTATGTGTGTCCAGCTGCTGTCGATTAAGATGACTTCGCACTGAGTGAAAAAGGTTACACAATCAGTCATCTCTCCATTTTTCTTAGTTTTATACAAACGTTCGCGCTCGCAGTCATGCAAACGCCGGCAAACAATGCCAAAAACAAACTCTTCAAGCAATAAATGATATGTACCAGACGACTCCGCTACGGCCTAGAAATATTTCTGATTTTGGTATGCGAAAGCTTTGCATGTCTACCAAGGACAACAAGCTCTTTCGAGTAGCAACACTCGTAGTTGCTGCGCTGCTAGTCATTTCTCTTACCAGTGAAATCTCAAACACTCAGCAGCGGTCGTCAGGGCTTTTCTCATACGAGAGTGGCGTGAACCTTGCGGGCTTTCCAGCGTCTCATCACCGCTCTGAGATTCTAGCTTCTGACGACAGCACAGCTTCGGCCGGGGGGAGTTCATCTTCTGCCTCTCATTTTCCCCACATCGCACAATTTTTGAAAGCCGCAAATGCATTCCATATCCATAATTCTGTATCCTCACCCTCAATTGACGAACAGATAGGCCTGACATTTACTCAAAATTTCAATAGCTTAGCATACAATGTAACTGCAATCGAACAAAATGACAGCGCGGACTACGGGCCAGCGTATCTGCTCAATGGGTTATCGAATGAAGGCTACTGGTATCAAGTAGGCATTTCTTGGCATTGGCCATATGAGAATGGTGGGTACGTGAATGGCTTTGCTCTAAACTACGAGGCGTTCAACCCAAGTGGGAGTTCCATATTTCCGTCGAACGGTGGCGGAGGCATAGCGAATTTCACAGGTTCGATAAACAACGGCGATACGGTTTTGCTCAATCTGTATTTTTCAAGTGGAAACGTGACATTTTCTGCTTATGACTGGAACACTAGCGCATCAGCGAGTGAGAGCTACAGCGCAGAAGGGGCGACTCTTTTTGCAGGTTTGACAAACGAATTTGCCAATTCAAACGGTTACTTCTCAGGACTAATGACAGAACAATACCAAGCAAATGATTACTATGGCGGGGAGGAGAGAGTCTTGTATTCTGATCCCGCCACGCCTGTCTCGTCGGCCTGGATGTGGATAGATGAATTTAATGCAACAAGCAGACAACTGGTTTTTGGAGGTAGCACTCCTAGTCCAGTTAATTATGGTAGTAATCCCAATCGACTGCATCATTATTCCCTTGAGGGCGCAAATGCAGCGTCAAATGCGTATGAATTTCTGACCGGGACGAAACCAATAGTCTTTCTCACATTCGATTATTCCACCCAGGATGATTCCATTCCAACCGTTCCTCCTTTACTAAGTTATTTGTCCGCCGGAATACCACAGTTTGCGAATCTGACGAATACTCCAGAGTCCTATGAAATGGATTATGACAGCGCTTGGAGCCTAACAGGTTCAGTTTCCGCGAACCAAGCATGGTTTACAAATGACACTAGTGGAATCGCAATATCAAACCAGACAATAAGTGCTCTTTACTATCATGTCTACAACGTAACTTTCGATTTCAACGTCCTACTAGGAGGTACAGGATATTCCAGCCCCTGGGTACAATACAGCTTCGAAGGCTTGGAATCAAATACCACAGCTGGTTCAGGAAAAGCCGTGTGGGCAGACTCCGAAAGCCCTTACTCATTTGAGAGTGATCTTGCTGGTTCCACGAATTCTTCATACGAAAGATGGCTTGCAAATTTCCCCAGCGGCAATGTCACTGCCGGAGGAAACATAACAGCTACGTATTTTCATCAATACTACATTACGATCTCCACTGGTTCATCATCCTTAAACAATTCAAGTTTAGTCTCGCCTCTTTCTGGCTGGTACAACTCTTCTGCTTCAATTTCTATTTCGGAAAAGAACTATACTGGATGGCAACCTGAAGGCTGGTCAGGATCCGGCGAAGGATCTTATTCAGGCAGTAGCAGTTCTGCCACAGTAAATGTGAGCTCTCCTCTGAGTGAAACTGCAATATACTATCCGGGCCTCACAATTAGTGCGGAGAGCGGAGGATCAGTATCGTACAAGTTCGGATCTGTTTCCGGGACTGTTACGGCAGGAACTACAAATACAATATACGTACCAACCGGAACATCGGTCTCTCTTTCGAGTAATCCTTCTTCCTTCCTCTATTCATTCACCGGATGGGAAGGAGGGCTAGGCATGTCTAAAAGCATCGAGGCTCAATCAATCGTGATCAATTCACCAGTGATCTTGACTGCTGCATTTAGTTACAACTACTTAGTGCTCTCGATAATCGGAGCCATTGCAGTTATTGTTGCCTTGTCTGTCCTTATGATTATACTAAGGTCAAGGAGGGGGGCGTGAGGGAGTCCCGATGACAACTGTAACGCAGTCAACCAAAGAGATCTGGCATGTTCTTTATGTGCAATGATTTCCTGAGACTATTCCAAGACAGGACAGAATTGGGTCCAAGGAAGTCTTCCGCGAGCGCCTTGGCGTCGCAAATACAAGGCAATTAGGCGTTGCAGCAAAGGAAATTCTGTAAAGTGAGTTTCAGGGAATTTGAGGAAAGGACTAGAGAAGTGCTAGATTGATCTCTTCTACAACTCTCCTCATGGAATAATCGCTGGCCTGACTTACTAAGGATCAGAGACGAAAAACCGATCCAATCTCCGTCCCAAATATCAGATTAGTAACGCAATAAGATCAAGAGATCTCGTAGTAATTTTTTAATCTTTTAAGAAAGAAAAAGGTGAGGGGGCCTCTTTAGGATCGCAGTCCAAAGAGGCTTTTGTCATGCTGGCTCGTTTATCAAAGTCCTCTAACTTTCGGCACATCCGTATGGCCCAGATGAAGTCGTTCCCAAGGCTATGGTCGTGACGACTATGTTCGAAGAACTGACGAGCGTGGCGTTTCCAGGAACTCCACCGTGTGTGTTTGTGACCAGAACGTCCTTACTTGTCGAAACGTA
>JASHNZ010000034.1 GCA_030041355.1 Nitrososphaerales archaeon | reverse complement strand
ATTTGACCAAGCATTCCCACCAACGACGGATGCAGATAAGACTGGAGAGACTCCTCGCAAACTTACTATCTGGTAGCAAGTTCTGATACGCGAGGCAGGAGTACCAATAGTTAACTCCGGAAGTGCGACTGGAGTTAGGAATTTTGCAAAACTTTAACTCTCTTTCCGCAATGGAGGAAGAGTGCGTACACAGAGAGATTTCAGTAAAAAGTGGCTAACAAGAAAAAGAGCCTAGCTGTTCGACAATCAGGTGCCAAGCGAAAGCTAGCAGCCATAATGTTCACGGATATGGTGGGGTACACGGCGCTAGGACAGAAGAACGAATCTCTATCCCTTGCTCTAGTCAACGAACAAAGAAGATTACTAAGACCCATTTTCAAACGCCACCGCGGACGAGAGATCAAGACCATTGGAGACGCATTCTTGGTAGAATTTCAAAGCGCCCTGGATGCAACGAGATGTGCCTATGATATTCAAAGGGCGATCAGAGAATTCAATATCTCTTTATCAGAAGACAAGAGGCTCACCCTCCGGGTCGGCGTTCATGTCGGCGACGTAGTGGAATCCAAGAGTGGTGACATATCCGGAGATGCCGTGAATGTCGCTTCAAGAATAGAGCCTCTTGCAGAACACGGCGGCGTCTGCATCACTCGCCAAGTCTATGATCATGTGCAAAACAAATTCGAGCTGCCTCTAGAAAGCTTGGGAATGAAGAGCCTAAAGAACGTGCAGAGTCCCGTCGAGGTTTACAAGATGGTGATGCCCTGGGAGCGGCAAGAAAAGCGATCAAGTGATCAAATCACAGAAAGGGTCAATCTGGTCACTGATCTGGATCCTCTGAGAATAGCTGTTCTGCCTTTCTCGAGCATGAGTCCAGATCCCAGCGACGAATATTTTGCGGATGGCATAACAGAGGAACTAATATCGAAGATCTCGCTAGTCAGGGAATTGAGCGTAATTTCTCGTACTTCTGTGACGAGCTTCAAAAAAGCACACGGCAAGAAAATGATAGATATCGGTCGGGAGCTCAAAGTTGGAACAATTCTTGAAGGAAGCGTGCGGAAGGTCGCAAATAGAGTACGCATTTCAGCCCAGCTGATAGACGTTCAAAGTGACAAACACCTCTGGGCGGAGAACTACGATAGAAGTCTCGAAGACGTCTTCGCAATACAAAGTGAGATATCCCAGACAGTCGCGGACGCACTCAGGATCAGACTCCTTAAGCAGGAAAAAGAAAGAATTCAAAAACCTCCCACCACAGATCTGGAAGCTTACACTCTTTACATGCAAGGACTTTTCCAATACAACAAAACAACAAAGGAGGGCTACACGGATGCCCTACAATACTTTGAGCAGGCAACAAGGAAAGACCCGCAATTTGCCCTGGCTTATTCTTGGATGGCCAGAGCTTACTCGTTCCTCAGCTTCTTTGGGCTGTCTCCTTCCTCCAAAGCCTATCCCAAAGCAAGGGAGTTCGCACAGAAAGCATTGGAGATTGACGAGCTCCTTCCGGAGGCTCACATTTCGCTTGGGAGCGTACTCTATTTCTACGACTGGAACTTTACTGGTGCAGAAGCCGAGTACAGGAGAGCGATCGAACTAAACCCGAGTTTGGCGTTAGCTCACACTTCCATAGCCTTCGCGCTGTTGTACCAACTAAGAAATATTGAAGAAGTAACCGCTGAAGCTAGGCGAGCCCTCGAGCTTGATCCGCTTTCCGCTAACAACCTCACGCGTGTAGGCAGACTTTTTCTCTATACAGGACGGTACGATGACGCGATAGAGATCCTTTCAAGAGCGTTGAAGATAGACAGCAATGTTACTTTAGCTAAAGACAACCTGGGTCTCGCCTATGTCCAAACTGGCCGTTTTGAAATAGGAATCACGTTAATCGAAGAAGCAAATCGAATGTCCGGGGGCAACGATCCACTCCAGAGAAATGACCTTGCATATGCATACGCAAAGGCAGGGATGGTTGACAGGGCAAAAAGGGTTCTATCCGAGCTTCTGGAGATGGAACGAGAAAATCCTACGTCGGGATACGCTATAGCAAGCGTGTATTCAAATCTTGGAGAGATTGACAAGGCGTATGATTGGCTTGGGAAGGCATGCAATGAGCGCTTAGGCATCCTGCGCGGAATCAAGACTGACTTTGCTTTCGACAACATCCGCTCCGATCCAAGGTATCTGGGATTGCTGGAGAGAATCGGGCTCATGCTCCCGGAAGAAAAATTCCAACGAACGCAAACCACACAAATGATCTTTGATAAGAAGAGAATCGCAATCCTCCCATTTGCTAACATCAGTCCGGATCCGAACGACGAATATTTCGCAGACGGCATGACCGAGGAACTGATCAATGTCCTATCACAGATCCAGGAATTGCGTGTAATAGCAAGAACATCAGTGAATCATTACAAGAAAACCGACAAGGCGCTCTCCCAAATTGCACAAGAGCTTAATGTGGGAACTATTCTTGAGGGAAGCGTTCGAAAAGCTGGGAACGAAGTCAGAGCCACCGTGCAGCTGATTGACGCTCAGAGTCAAGAACATGAGTGGTCTCAAAATTACGACAGAGGTCTTGATGATATTTTCCAAATTCAAAGCGATATTGCAAAACATGTTGCTGAAAATCTCAAGGTGAAAATCCTTGGCGCACAGCAAGCGCGTATTGAAAAGAAAGAGACTGAAAATAACGACGCATATCTCGCGTACCTTAAGGGCCGAGCTCTGCTTCACAGCCGCGACGAGAAAGCTCTCAGGGCTGCGAAAGAACAATTCGAGCTCGCTCTTTCCTTGGACCACAAATTTGCGAGGGCTTATTCGGGTCTAGCCGACGCTCTTTATCTCCTGGGCGGCTACATGTACGACTCGATCGGGGAATCGACAAAAAGAGCAAAATCGCTGGCACAAAGAGCGCTCGAACTCGATCCCAACCTAGCGGAAGCACACGCCTCTCTCGGAGTAATTCTTCAGCACGAAAACTATACCGCGGAAGCAGAGCAGGAGTACAAGCTGGCGATAAAACTCAATCCCAGTTACTCTAGCACCTACCAGTTTTACGGAAATTTGCTCGCAGTCTGCGAAAGGTTTGAGGAAATGTACCAGCAATTTGTTCTGGCAGAAGAAGCCGACCCCCTTTCGGATATTGTGCTCGACAACGTCCAGCTAGGTCTTATGGTGATGGGAAGGGTCCAAGAAGGCAAGGCCAAATTAGACAAGCTCGGAACGCTTGCGCCTAATGGTTTCCTTTACTTGCGCGATGCGCTGGAATATTATTTGTACGTCAAGCCGGATCTCGAAAAGGCTCGAGAGCAAATCATGAACTTAGAGCAAATAATAGGAAAAGAAAGAGCCCTCGAATATTGGATGAATTATTACGCAGTGACCAAAGAAGAGGACCAAATTAAAGAAATAATCATCAAACTAAAGGAGCTTCCGGAAGTTCTCCATTGGCGGAATGCCGGTCTTGCTTATGCTTATGCTGCTTTAGGCGACATGGACACCTGTCTTTCACTGCTGGAGAGCTACATTGAGCTCTCGCCTGGAATCGTGAGAAATATGAAACTCTATGCACGCTTTGAACCGATAAGCAGAGCGATAGTAAACGATCCGAAATGGAAAGAGCTATTGACAAGGAAAAATATAGCTCTTTGATCTTCTTCGAATTTCATTTTTCTGCGACTGTTAGAAGCGGGATTCACACTCGTAGCAGATGGGCCTCTGGGTGGGAGTCTTACTTTCCCCTAAGCTCTCTATAATACTCTCCACATTACGTTAGAAATCAACACCGAAGAACTCAGTTTTAGACTGACCAGAGGCAAAAGCGGAATAGTTTTGATCGCGGCTTCCATGGCCGAAGTTCAACTCATTTCCAAACGAAGGCTGGCTAGTATTTACTCAGATACGAGTAATTAACATGGAAGATACCGAAAGTGTAGCATGACAACTCAAACGACGAGAAACATTGTTTCTCATGGAGATCCGATTGCCCCAATTTTGAATTATGTGATAGAAAGAGGCTTGGTTGAGTAACTACTATTACACTAGTAATCCTTTTAAGATTAGCCTAACTTCCACTGGAGTTGCGAGGAAAATAAATTGTGGGATTAACACGCTTTTCTTTCCGATCGCTTAAGCTTCCAGTTATTATTTTGATTCTTTTTTCTGCTTTCCTTCCCACTCTTTTTTCTCCGATAGCTTCTGGTTTTTCAGTTCTCGGCAATACGGCGCATTCATCGAACCAGAACACAAGTGGGCAGGTCAGCGCAAGTATCGGAGAAGTTACGCTTACGAGTCCCAATGCGCAGCAATACGGATACTTTGGGACAGTTGCAGTAAGCGGCGATATTGTTGTGGTAGGTGCTCACGGAGAGAATTCGAGCGGTGTTCAAGATGCCGGTCGAGCCTACGCATTCAACGCCACCACCGGCAAACGAATTACTACTCTGCTAAATCCCTATCCTCAGGCAGCCGATGACTATGGTGAAGCAGTAGCTGTCAGCGGAGACATTGCCGTTGTAGGCGCCCCCTTATGGGGCGATCCACAGGGGAGCAATACCGGACAGGCTTATGTATACAGTGCCAGCTCGGGAAAGCTGCTCAGTGTTCTTTCTAGCCCGAACGCACAGATTGATGGATATTTTGGCTGGTCGGTTGCAGTCAGCGGCAATGTGGCAATAGTCGGCGCTTACGGTGAGGGGGTTGATGGAAACGCCTTTGCGGGTCACGCTTATGCATTCGATGCGAAGACCGGTTCTTTGATTAGCACTTTCACCAGTCCAAATGCTCAGTTCGGTGGATCGTTCGGTACATCCGTTGCTATCTCCGGCAAAATTGTTGTAATCGGTGCACCTTACGAGACAGGTAAAGGAGAGTATGAAGCAGGACATGCATACACGTTCAACGCACATAGTGGTAAGCTGATCAAGACGCTAACTAGTCCACATTCTAAAGAGTATGGAGCTTTCGGTTATTCAGTTGGTATCAGCGGGTCTCTCATGATTATAAGTGCATCAGGCATTGCCGGTGAAGACAAAGTCTATACTTTCAATTCTAGCACTGGTGCTCTAATTAGTACTATCACTGACCCTAATAGTCCCAGAGGGTTTGGATGGTCTGTAGCCATGGGCGGAAACACCGCCGTTGTCGGTGCTCCCTTTGAAACAATTAACGGAAGTGTTCAAGCTGGTCACGCGTACACTTTCAATGCTATTACAGGCAAGTTGGAGAGTACGTTTGCCAGCCCGGATGTCCAAGCGTATGGCTACTTTGGGCTTTCGGTTTCTGCGAGCGTGCAAATCGATGTTGTCGGAGCTGTCAATATGACGGCAGACGGCTATGTGGGCGCTGGCCAAGCATTTCTCTTTAGCTGATCTGGAAAAAAGAGAGGGTCAAGTTTTTCCCTCTCTCACTTTCAAGGTCCTGTCGCCACGAACCTGACTGTGAAGTCTTGCCCTCTCCACAAGTCTGACGGCTTGGCGAGATATCCGTTGCCCTCAGCGTTGGTACAGAAAAACTCGAACACAGTAGTACCGTTCGGAGCCGAGCCAACTGGCTCGCCGTCAACGAGACAGTGAGTAAAGGAAACTGGAGAGAACTCCACGCTCGGCTGGACAATGAGTGATGAGTTCAAGTACATGTCGGAAGCGCACACTCCGAACTCCAGGGAGACGCCCTCTAGGAAACTGCTCCTCATGTAATACTGGTGGCTTGTCAGGTCGTTCAATATGAAGGTGAATCTGCTAGTACGGTTGTTGTAACCGATGGCGAGGAAAACATTGTCGCCCGCTGACGGAGTCCAAGTCGCGTTGATTTGGCAGAGAGTACACCCGGTGTAGACATTTGCATCGAACCACGCCGCATAGTAATGGACAATGCCTGAGGAGCACCCGGCTGTGACCGAAGCGCCCGCAAAGTCGCTAGCGTTAGCACCGTTTACTTGGATCCCCCAAAACGAGTATCCGATTGCCTTTCTCGAGCAGCTCACCCAAGGGACTGTTACCAGCGCCGAAACCGTAGTTACGCTATAGTTCGCACCAAAATCGCCGTAGCCAGCATAGCAATCTGTGCAATTGAACATTGTAAGCTGTGGACGGGCGTCGTAGGATATTCTAGCCGGGGCAGCCTGTGTCTCCGCTGGTCCGCTCGACGCTGAAGCCGCATAAATCGACGGGATGGAAAAAAGAAACAAGAATAGTAGGAGTCCTGTCAACAAGATCGGTTTTGAATTCATGGAGCTGCGAGTTTGTTGCAATTTTAAAAGAGGTTGTTACCAATTTCCTGTCAAATGACTTTGGTCGAAGTTGAATCATTCCACTGGGAGCCGTCATTTGGCGGCTAAAGCTTACAAATTTGGGACGAAAACTTCGAATTCTTACTTCAATGGTAACAAAGCATTTTATGATTCCACCCTTTTTTGCAAAACTTAATCGCTTTTGTCATTCGGACTTGGTTGCACTTCGCGGTCGCCATCTAGGCAGTTAGAGATCTCTCCATGATGCAGGTCACATTTCGGATCAACCCCTCCGAGGAGCTTGTAAGATTCACGGAGGAGAATTCATCCTTATCTATTCTTAACTGGAGTAATTTCAATTTTGAATTTTATGATCTTCTCACCAGCAAAACCGAGGGCTTCAGACCTCTAGTCAATAATTTCCTCAAGGGAAGGAGGAAGCTCGGTTTCACGCTTCAGAAGAGAATGGACCTCGGGGCAGATACGTCCATCTTGGTGATGAGGCACAAACATTTGAGACATGGCTCTTCCATCGGGCTATTGTACAGGTTCAGCTGCCTTCCAATATACCCGTATGTTTTCCATCGGGGATGGCTTGTGATCAATGCCATCGCCCTTGACGATTCTCGGCTACCTCAAATGTTCTCGCAGCTTAGAAAATTGAGCGATCTGAAAATAGATAGCCAAACAAAGATGAATCTCGACCTCTTGCGAGAAAATTTCATGATTCCGATGAATGCGATTGTTTCCCATCTCACACCCAAACAGGCAGAATCTCTCCTTGTTGCTATTGACCACGGATACTACCAAGTCCCCAGAAAATCTAGATTTGAAGACATATCAAGAGCTGTCAAGATTCCGAGGACAACATATGAGGAGCATGTGCGCAAAGCTGAAAGCAAAGTGATCAATTCTGTCGGGCCCTATCTATCCATTTACCTCGGTAAATCAATGCCGGTTAATCACGGATACTCGAACCCAGTCCACACATACTTTTTGCAGGCGCGCCGCCTTTTGGACAGCGAAAATCAAGATTCAGTCAAGCAAGCACTAGAGTTCTTCAGCAGAGTCATCGAAAGAGATCGCAGGTTTGCGAAGGCCTACGTCGGAAGAGCACAGTGCTATCACTTTCTAGCCGATTCCGCCGTACTTCCCTTCGTCGAAGGAGCAAGAAGAGCAGAAGCTGAAGCTAGAGAGGCTCTGAGAATCGACCCCGACCTATTCGAAGCTCACTCCATACTCTCGCGCGTATATTACATGTTAGATGATTTTGATGAAGCTGAGAAAGAAGCGAGAAAAGCTGTGGAGCTGAACCCAAATGACGGGGATTCTTATAATGGATTGGGGAATATTGCGATGATTCACGGAGAAATCGAAGAAGCAATCAAGCTATTCGAGACTTCGCAAAAGCGCGATCCATTGAAAGAAAATAATATCCGGTCATTGGGTCTCGCCTATCTTTATTCTGAAAGAGAAGAAGAAGCCCTGAAAATCTGGAGGCGCACGGAACAGCTCTTTCCCCGAACTTCATACGGAGGCATGCTTGAGTACTATATGATCCATCAAAAGTACTCCGAGGCAAGAGAAACTCTGGAAAAGCTGAAAGTCTTCGAGGGAAATGATTCCATGTGGATCTTGTGTTCAGAAGGGATGCTCGCAGGTTTCCAAGGAGACACAAACAAAGCGCTGGAATATATTGCAAGAATCGAACATATCTCAGAGAACGGTTCAACTGCCGTCAATGCAATCGGTTTGATTTGCTATGCACTCGACGACATGGAGAGGTTCTTCAAATGCATGAATCTCTCACTTGAAAATCACTCTCTGCCGGATACATTGCTCCGCTTTTCACCTCTTCTCGCTAATGCCAGAAAAGATCCCAGATACCAAGAGCTTTTGAAAAAGAAAGATCTAGCCGGTATAAAATAGTCCCCTGATGGGATATTGTTAGCCACCTAGCCTAATCAAGAAAACAAAGTATTCACCCGAGACGATTTCTCTGACGCTTGACCTTTACTTTTCGGGTCTTTCGTTAAGAAAGGTCGCAAGAACTTTGAATGATCATTACGATTTGAAATTGGGTTCAGCTTCGATTTACAGATGGATTCAGAGATTCGTTCCTCTGATTTCTGAATACGCTAACAAATTGAACCCTCAGCTTTCGGACACTTGGCACGGAGACGAACTCTTTGTCAAGATGAAGAAAGGAGTAGATCACAAGACCGATTCGAGAAGCTTCGAGCATATTGCTTTCTTATGGAACGTGATGGATAGGAAAACAAGATTCCTTTTAGCTTCTAGGCTTTCCCGGTTTAGAGACAAGTATGGAGCTTTCCAAGCGTTCAAAGAAGCAAGGGCAAATTCTCACGGTCAATTTCCTGAGAAAATCTTTGTCGATTCAGCCGGAGCTTACAAGAATATTGGCATAGGCACGAACGTGAAAGGATGGAATCCTCAGGTGATCGCGAAATCGGGGATCACAAAACCTCATGCGAACAACAATAGAATCGAAAGGCTAAACGGTACTTTGAGAGAACGTGTCAAAGTCCAAAGAGGATGGAAAAGTATGGAAACTCCATTAGCTGAAGGTCAAAGGCCACATTATAATTTTGTAAAGCCACACATGAGTTTAGAGGGAATGACTCCGGCTCAGAGAGCTGGAATCCAAACAAAAGGATGGAGTGAATTACTTGAACAGGCTTTGAAGAATAATGCGTAAATTAGTGTTTCACCGTACACTTGTAAATGCAGTACTCTAAGTTTGTGCTGTTCACTACCTTCTCGATAGTGGCTTTTGTAGGGGGCTTTTTTACTTTCTTTTGGATTGTGGCTCGAACTCCTGTACTGAAGTATTGTGGATTTGGATGTATTCCCACTAATACTCTACTGTTCGATTCAGGATTCACGTTTTGGCTTCTGGTCATGATTATAGGATTAGTAGGTTTGACTTTTTCTTATGCCAGAGTTAAATATTTGGAGAAGAACCTTCGTACCAACCAAAATGAAACAACCGAACAAAACAACTAAAGATGAAACAAAACCTTTTCTTGTACCGTATATAATCCCCCTATCGGGTCGTTCTACATACGCAGGTCAGAAAATTGCCATTGTATATTATTGTCCCGCCCTAATTGTTCATTAATTTATATGATAGAAAAAAACGGCGATATGCTTAGCTACATACTCAGATATTGCCATTGCTTGTTTATGCTCGTTTCATGGTTGTAAAAAAAATTTGGTTGAGTACATAGCTAACCGGAGAAATAGCCATTGTTAGTGTGTGATGCGCTACTGGTGAAAAACCTCTCTGGAGTTAGGGCGTTTTCGCGCTCCTAGTGCTCAAAGCGGCATGAATTGAGCTTCTTCGTACACGATCTTGGATTTGTAGAAAGAGGATTTGTGCAAATTGAAGGCGAACACCATCGAAATAAAACATCAGACTCATTCGACAATGATTATGACAGTGTCATCTTGTCCTATGTCTTGCAACACATCGATCCGGAGCACTA
>JASHNZ010000033.1 GCA_030041355.1 Nitrososphaerales archaeon | reverse complement strand
TTCGATTTAGCGAGAGATAATATGCGCTCTCTTTCGAGATAAAGGGCGGTCCCCATTTTCTCGTCTCGTCTCCCCAAGGTGGTTCTACCTTGAGTAACTCAGCTCCCAAGTCAGCCAAGAGCTGCGTGCAATAAGGCCCTGAAAGCACCTCTGTAAAATCGAGAATTCTAATTCCATGCAAGGGCCCGGGAAAATTACCTCGATTTTTTGCCAAACTTATTTTGCCAATTGCTTAAGTTGATTGGAACAGATTTATCTCTTTGGAGTTTTTCATTTTGCATAATCTCATAAATGGGACATATGGACTGAATCTTCATTGACACTTCGTCGCAGTTCGTGCTAGCATTTTCTGAAATTTGGGGCTGGATTTTTGAGCGAAGATCTTTCTGAGGCTTGTGGAATCTTCGGGGCAATATCCACGACAAAACGAGACATTTTCCATCAAATGTACTGGGGACTACTTTCACTGAACCACAGGGGCCAACAGTCCTATGGTTTTCTTACTCTACAGAACAGACACTTTAACAAGAGAGAGGACTTGAACCTCATCCCCACTGACCCAAGAGAGGTCCAGAAATTGGCTTCTTCTCTCAGAGGCAGAATGGGAATCTCGAACGCAAGATATGCGACCTCCGGCGGAACTGGGTCAAGACATTTGCAGGGAGGAAAGCAACCTCTCGTAGTGTCCTCGAGTGGCAGAAAAATTGCACTTAGTTATAATGGAAACATAGTAAACGCGCATAAACTCCGCACGACGCTTCGGAAAAAGCTTGGAAGATTCAAAACGGATGCGGACACTGAAGTCTTGGCGAAACAAATCCTGCTTTCTCTCGAACAAAATTCGGGAGATTACAAGAGAGCAATTGCAGAAGTTTTCGACCTTGTCGAAGGTGCATATTCTGCGATGCTTCTGGACTTACAAGACGAGAGTTTCTATGCCTTTCGAGATGTAAGAGGGATAAGGCCCTATTGTTTTGGGCGAAAAAACGATTTGTACGCTTTCGCCTCAGAAACTCCTGCTCTTGACATCAACGGGATTACCGACTACGACTATGTTTCTCCGGGCGAACTAGTACGCGTCGATTCCAAGGGAAGAATATCAAGAGCCCAGATACGGAAATCAAGACCTGCGATGTGCGCCTTTGAGTTTGCGTATTTTTCGAGACCGGACTCGATCCTTAACGAATCAAGAAAACCCGTGTACAAAATTAGAGAAGAGTTTGCAAGAGCTCTTTCAAGGACTTACAAGAAAAAAATGAAAGCAATTGACCTCATTCTTTCTATGCCAGAAACGGCAGATGATTCAGCGTATGGACTGCATGAGGAAACAGGAATACCTTGGGAAAGAGCTGTTCGAAAAAATCGTTATGTTACGCGAAGAGCCTTCATTTCAGGAAAAAAGGAACGCGATGATGTTATTGACAAGAAAGTGAACATCGTGTCTCGTTTAGTGAGAGGCAAGAGACTCGCGGTCATTGAAGATAGCATAGTCAGGGGCGACACTTCAAAAGCTAACATTGCGAAATTGAACTCTGCTGGAGCTAAATCGGTGGATTTGTTTGTCACTTTCCCCAGAATCACAAACCCCTGTCTTTACGGCGTAGATATGGCGACTTACGATGAGCTGATCGGTGCGAGAATGGAGCCAGAACAAATTGCAAAGTGGATCGGAGCTGACTCTGTAAACTTCCAAACGATAGAGGGCCTGGTAGAGTCGATCGGAATCAAACAGGATCGGCTCTGCCTCGCCTGCGTCACTGGCAAATATCCATCAAGAATGGCCCAAGAAATGGCGGACAGGATTCGCAATCAATACTCTTCAGAGTTGAAATCAGCTGCGTGTGAGAAAAGAGTTTACGAGCGAGACTTCTAATGCAGCGGCTCAAGGTCAATGTCCTATTGGTAGGATCAGGCGGACGGGAACACGCTATCGCTTGGAAATTGCTTCAAAGCCCTCTACTTGATAGGTTGTACGTCGCTCCTGGAAACGGAGGAACAGAAGAATACAACGTCGCAATTGGCGCAACAGACGTAGGAGCTCTGACCAGATTTGCCAAGGAGAATAAGTGTTTCACGGTCATAGGACCAGAGAGTCCACTAGCATTGGGCCTAGTCGATAGCTTGCAGAGCGAAGGACTAAGTTGTTTCGGTCCTACCCGTGCGCAAGCACGCTTGGAGACAAGCAAAGCATTTGCAAAGGAATTCATGAAATCGAACAAGATCCCAACAGCAGAGTTTGAAATATTCAAAGATTACAAATCTGCTATTGATTATTGTCAGCGAAAGGAAGGAAACGTAGTTATCAAAGTTGACGGGCTTGCCGCTGGCAAGGGGGTTTTTGTTTGCTCTGATTTACAGGAAACTCTTGACGCTCTAAAAGAGATTTTTGCGGAGCGATTGTTCGGCGATTCTGGCAATTGCGTTGTAATAGAAGAGAAACTTCTCGGGATTGAAGCATCGTTTATTGCGGTCTGTGATGGTAAGAACGCGTTGCCATTTGGAGCAGCAACTGACCATAAGAGATTGCTTAATGGCGACAGAGGTCCCAATACCGGCGGAATGGGTGCGTACTCTCCCGCGAGAGGCTTTGACGAAAAGGAAAGAGGCTATGTCATGGAAACAATCGTACGGCCTACAGTTCTAAAAACTGGGTTCAGAGGTTTTCTTTACGCAGGCTTGATGCTAACAGAAAGAGGTCCACGCGTGCTCGAATTCAATGCCAGACTAGGCGATCCCGAGACTCAAGCGCTGCTTCCCAGACTAAACTCGGATCTACTTCAAATGCTAATCGAGATTTGCGAGAAAGGTACTGAAAGTTCAAGCGCTGAGGGAATAGAGTGGAGCCCGAACCACTCATGTTGCGTCTCAATGTGCTCTCCCGGGTACCCATCTAGAGTCAGGTCTGGATCACTAATTACTGGCTTAGAAGAAGCTGAGAAAATTCCTAATGTGCTGATTTTTCATGCGGGCACAAAGAAGGATAAGGGCCGCTTCCTTACAAGTGGCGGACGAGTACTTTGTTTAACAGGTTACGGCGCAAGCTTAGCAGATGCGTCCAATTCTGCCTACAAGGCCGTAAGCTTGATTTCTTGGGAGGGAGAAAATCACAGGAGCGATATTGGAAGAGCGGTGCCAATTTGATTGGGGGACAGCAAACACATTGTTTTTCTTGCTTCGGGACGAGGCAGTAACTTTCAATCGTTTGTTGATCATCAACGATTGGGTGTGTTGAAAGATATTACAATAGATGGATTAGTTTGCAATCATATAGGTGCACCCGTGATACAAAAAGCCAAAGCGGCGAATATCGCAGTCTTTGAAATCGAAGGAGTGGCTGGGAAAAAGTTCGAATCCGGTGAGAAAAGGGACCTGGCAAGATTGGCTTTTGATGACGCGTGTATCTCGATAAGCAAAACACTCAACACGGATTATATTATTCTGGCTGGGTTTGACCAGATCCTAACAAAGAGTTTCATTGATAACTTTCCCTACAAAGTGCTCAACATCCACCCAGCATACGACTTGAAGCTATTTGGAGGAAAGAATATGGTGGGAGCAAAAGTACATGAAACTGTGCTCGCACAAAAGTCCAAGTATTCAGGCTGCTCTGTTCATTTGGTTACGCCTGCTCTCGACCAAGGGCCTGTCATCATGAAAAAGAGAGTCGAGATACTATCGGAAGACAACCCTAGCAGCTTGGAATCGAGAATCCTCGGGCAGGAACATCTAGCTTACCCCGAGGCCTTGCAGTTGCTCGTTGATGGCAGAGTAATTATTTCGGATTCTGGCAGAAGGTGTTTTGTGGATCGATACAGCGACGATTGGGATATCGAGTGGTCTAGAAGACAGCAACTCTACATCGATTATGTGAAAAAATCATAATTGACATTGAACCAAAGAGACTTGTTTTCGAATGACTGAGACAATCTTGATGCGAGCTGAACCGCTCGTCTCTTCAATGAAGAATAAAATTTCCCAAGATGTTGTTCGTCTGAAGGGAGAGAGAAAAATCTCTCCTAAATTAGTGGCCCTCTTGATTGGAAATGATCCAGTTTCGCGTACTTATGTGGACTTGAAAACAAAGGATTGTGAAGATGTCGGAATTCTTTCAGAGGTTGCCGACTTGAGCTCTTTACCAAGAGAAGATGCCGCTGGAAAAGTGCTGGAAAGAATTTCAAAACTGAACGAAGATCCGTCTGTGAATGCTGTTATTCCACAAATGCCCTTTGATCAAAAGGTCAGCGAGGAGCAAGTATTTTCGGCTTTGAGTCCGATGAAGGATGTCGATGGTCTCACAGCTTTTCGATTAGGTAAGCTGATCAGAAAGGAATACTTACTCGAGGATTCGATTTTGCCCTGTACTCCCAAGGGGATAATGTTGTTGCTGAAATACTATAAAGTCGAATTGAGTGGCGCGGACGTCGCAATAATCGGTCGAAGTATTCTCGTAAGCGAACCTTTACGAAAGCTCATGCAAGATGCGGATGGAACAGCGACCTGTTATCATACGCATTCAAAGAACTTGTCTTCAAAGATCAAAGAAGCAGATATCGTTGTCGCTGCTTCCGGCAGGCCTCCGGAGTTGTACGGAAGTTCAGGATTTAGACTGACGGGTGAAATGGTAAAGCAAGGATGCGTTGTTGTAGGGGTCGGAGTGAGAAGGGATACGCAGGCTAATAAGATGCTCTTCGACGTCGACACAAAATCAATGAACGGCATATGTTCCTTCTTGACTCCCAACACCGGCGGAGTTGGAGCAATGACCAGGGCTGTTCTAGTGCAGAATACAGTCATAGCTGCAAAGCTGCAGTCGCAGCTCTAAAACGCCATCTCAATGTGATCAACCATCGACTTGAATAAACCAAAACCGTCCCCATAAGTCTCGATCTTCCGTTCCCTAGTCCATTCAGGAACTTGATACCCAAAAAAAGCATCTTCAGGATGAGGCATTAAGCCCAGGATAGTCCCCTCTGGATTACATATTCCCGCTACGTCAAGAGCAGACCCATTTGGGTTAGATGGATAGCTTCCGTTCGAGAGAGTACCATTTTTCGTGGCGTATTGAATTGCAACCTGCTCTCCCTCAACAAGTCTTTGCAAGACCTCGGGGTTCTCTGTGATAAATCGTCCTTCCGCGTGAGCTACCGGAAATCTGACGATATCAAGCATTTCCTTTGTGAAGATGCATTTCGACTGAGGATTCTTCTTCAAATAGACCCATCTGCATTCGAATTTCGATGACGCATTGCCAGCTAATGCCACTTGCTGTGTTTCTTGTAATAATTCAAAACCAGGAAGCAGACCTGCTTCGACAAGAACTTGGAATCCATTGCAGATTCCCAAAATTGGTTTCTTAGACTCTGCAAATTTCCTCAGGTCCTCCTTGATGAACGCCAGCATTCTCTTTCCCCATATGGCTCCTGCGCGCACATAGTCACCATAGGCGAAACCGCCCGGGAATACCAGACCCTGATATGTGAACAGGTTTCTACGCCGGAGAATATCATTCAGGTGAAGAACCTCAACGTTCACTCCCAAGTTCTCAAACGCGCGTGCAGCGTCTGTATCTCTATTTGTTCCACCGACCCGCATGATACAGATTCGTATTCGTTCTCGTTGCATGATCTCATCTTCTGTTAAGCAAATGTGCTTCGCCACGATTTGTAGCAGTCCACGACCGGAAGATCGATGACTCTGCGCTTTGCAGAGTCCCTTACGACAAGCCTGCCCGAAAAAACGGAACCTATTCTCCTAAACGGGAAGCCCTTCATCATTTTTTCGAACTTATCTTCCGTACCTTTTTGAATTTCAATGACGAATCTGGAATTTGTTTCAGAGAAGAGCGTTTCGAAAGTGGCAAGCGGTTTCCCGCTTTTAGTCACGAAGGCGGGAAGATTAACGTCAGCGCCATATCCCCCTCCGAAAGCCATTTCCGCTAACGCAACCGCTAGACCTCCGTCAGAGCAATCGTGGCAAGCTCTTGTAAAAGATTGATCAATAACTCTGCTCAGCGTTCTATACAATGCCGAAGCTGAAACCGGTTCCACATGTGGAACGTTTCCGGTCCCCGTGATTTTCTTTAGCGAGAAATATTCAGAACCACCAAGTTCTGCGTTCATTGAGCCTACAAGATAGATAGAATTTCCCGGCTCTTTGAAGTCAGAAGAAACGCATCTTGAGATTTCCGGAACAATTCCCAAAGCCGTTATGAGAAGCGTGGGTGCGATCTGGCCAAGTGGAGTTTCGTTATAGAGGCTGTCCTTACCCGAAATAAAGGGCGTTTCAAAACCTTTCGCCATTACATAGCAGGCTTCGGCTGCCCTGATAAGGGAGCCCAAAACTTCTGGTCTTTCAGGGTTGCCCCACGCGAAATTATCAAGCAGCGCAATGCGTCTTCCGCCAACCGCAACGTTATTTCTTATCGCCTCATCAATCACAGAAGCTGCCATCCAGTAGGGATCGATTAGTCCATATCTTGGATTTAGTCCACAAGAAATTACTAGGCCTCGTTCAGAATTCGGAACAGGCTTTAGCACAGCCGCATCGTTCGGTCCCGAGAAAGGATATTGAAAGGGCTTTAGAATGGTGTTACCTTTTACCTCTTGATCGTACGTCCTAACTATCTTCTCCTTGCTCGCTATGTTTGGAGACTTCAAGAGTGCAAGAAGATCCTGAGAATAATTGGACTGACTCTGAACTAAAGCCAAATTGTCCGCTGACTGTTTTGCGATGTCAGCAGGGATTTTTTCTGACTGGGGTGGTCTTGCAATTAATCTGGAAAGCGGGGGATCAAACAAAACACTTAGGTCCAATGTTCCCAAGTTTACCTCTCTGTTTTTGAGAATAATTTTTCTATCTGCTGTCAATCTTCCAAAGGCGCTTGCTTCTGTTTCCTCACGCTCAAACGCCGAAAGAACCTTCGCCAATGTGGCCTCTGGAACTATAAGCAGCATCCTCTCCTGCGTTTCAGAGATCCAAATTTCCCACGGTTCAAGATCATAATATTTGACTGGAAGGCTCGCAATGTCTACCTCGGCCCCGCAGTCAAAATTCCGAGCAGCCTCGCAAACTCCGGATGACAATCCCCCGCCGCCGAGGTCCGTAATCCCTGAAGCCAGACGCCTGTCGGCAATTTCAAGAACTGCTCGTTTCAACTTCTCTTCAGCAATAGGATCGGGAATCTGGACTGCCGGCCGCAGGGCATCTGGATTTGATCCTATGGCCTCCGAAGCAAAATTGGCCCCGTGGATACCATCTCTCCCGGTTCTCGCCCCTGCAATAACCAAGACATCTCCAGCTTTTGCTGAGCGTGCGTAATTTCTATTCTTCAGTAATCCAACACAGCCGCAAAAGACAAGAGAATACCCTGTGAAACTGGGATCAAAGTACAGAGCCCCATTCAGCGTTGGAATCCCAATCTTGTTTCCGTAATCTCCTATACCGGAAACCACCCCTTTCATCAAGTACTTCGGATGGCGGATCCCCGGGGGTAATTTTTCGTATGGAAAATCTAAACTTCCAAAGCACAAAACGTCAGTGTTGGAAATGGGCTCTGCCCACACTCCAAGCACATCGCGTATGACGCCACCAACTCCTGTTGCAGCTCCGCCGAAAGGATCTATCGCACTCGGATGATTGTGAGTTTCTACTTTGGCGGCAATCGAGTAAGTTTCATCGAATTTTATTATTCCTGCATTGTCTTGAAAAGTGGAAACGAGCCAGTTAGTATCGATTTCCTGCGTGGCCTTTAGAATAAAGGACTTGAATATTCCTTCAATGACAGTTTTTCCAAACTGGATTTCCGATTTGAAGATCTTATGAAAACAATGCTCGGACCAGGTCTGTGCGAAAGTCTGTAATTCTATATCAGTCGGCTCGCGTCCGATTTTCTTGTAATAGGTTTGGATTGCCTTAGCCTCAGTTAGGCTCAGACGCGTTCCGAGTTCTTTACAAAGAGCAAATGCTTCTTTATCGTCCAAGTTCATGAAATTAAGAGTTTGACTTGCTTGATACTGAATTTCCATCCTCTTCCACCTCGAAGCTGTATTCGTCTTTAACAGGATTCGCAAGCAAACGGGTGCACATCAATTGAACAAGCTCTTCCGCATCCTTCTTTGTCTTTGCTTCAAGTGTCAGGTCGTACACTTGGGCAAGCTTGGTGCCCGTGACTGGAAAATTCAAGTCAATGAGCGACTTCTTGATCGTCTCAGCTGCGGGATCAATCGTGCTCCCTCGAAGCATTACCTCGATTCTCGCCTTGAATTTCAAGTTCCCAAACTCGACCTTTTTCTTCAACTAATACTATTGTACTTCACAGGATTACCGGTCTTCCGGATTCGCTTACCCCTTTGATTTCGATCTTCCCTTTAGATGTGACCCGACCAATCCTTCTTGATGGGTAGTATTTATTAAACAAATCAAGACTTTTTTCGAGCTCTACCGGACTAACTATTATGGCAAAACCATAGCCCATGTTGAAGGTTTGGTACATCTCCTCAAGAGCTATGCGACTAGAGCTCTGCCGCGTTGTTTCATAGATCAACTTGAAAATGGGTTTCAGCTCGCCTAAATCCTCGAATTCAAAGCCTACTTTTTTGTGCTTCCAAGGGTTGTTCGGTATTGTCTCATTAAACTCTGAAAGACGATGAAACTTGCCAAAGCCATCACCAGTGATGTGGACGGCTGCCTTGATTTCTATACGTCCTGAAATCTCGTTTATCGCATTTGCGTAGATTCTAGTTGGCTCCAGCAGCTCCCTGATCAAAGGTCTATCAATTCCATCCGGCTGTTCATCAGAGTGGTATTTGCCCCCCCAGTCGCGCAATAGAACTCTTCTCGCCAAGGAGATCCCATTTGAGTGAATTCCAGAGCTTTCAATTCCTATTATTTCATCACCCTCATTTATCCCGCCCATTATAAGGCGACGTCTGTCGCCAAACCCGCAACACGAAACGAAGAGATCAAAAGGCTCGGAGTCGGGTTTGGAACCTGACTTCTCATGGAGTATCTCGGGTACGTCACCCGTTTCGCCAGCAGAAAGGACAGCTCCACACATGCTTGCCCCCTTGAGTATGCCCGAGACAATTTTGACAACGAGTTCACTTCTTGACTTTGCTATGTGTATGGCATCGCTCACGAAAAGCGGTTTTGCGCCTGATCGAACGAGATCGTTGGCAACCATGGCCACTCCATCGATGCCTATTGTTGAATAACCGGATGGCTCCAGCTCTGCAAGCAAAGTCTTTGTTCCTACTCCCTCGATTTGAAAATCCAAAAAAATCTCTGACTTGGGAGAAGAAGAAAAGACAAGACCGAAAGGAAGCCTTATCGGATTCCCAGTCTGGTACTTTGTTGACTCCCTTTCTAGATTTCTTCCAATAGTATTACGAAGCCTTTCGCGCGATGATCTATCAACCCCAACCGAGCTGTAAGTTAAGGATCTGGGAGAAGCTGCGTTTTTGCTCCGATTCATTTGCATTACACCCGCGCAACTCGACCATAATCGGAAAACAGTTTAGTCGAGGGAGAGCAAGGATTCCCAAGTTTTTGCAATTTCAAGAGTTTTCTCTGCTGCTATCCCAGTATACAACTCGGGATTTTCGACAAATCTCCGTTTCTCTTTGGGAAGCATTTCAAAGTATTTTCTTAATTCAGGATCCTTTTTCAGTTCGCCAAGGAAGGATTTTCCTTCCGTAATTGAGCGCTGGACAGATTCGCGAACGCGCTCGTGTGCGTCGGGATGCCCTGATGCGGCAACAAGAATGTATAAGGGCTCCGCGGCCATTTGTTCCTTGCTTAATTCTATATTTCGTTTCATACTAGAGATATCGACGGTGAGCTTGGGTCTGTTTTCTTTCTCGTTCCAAATTGTTCTCGTCAATCTCTTCACTGCATAGTCGAATGCAACCACTAGTTCTGGGAGGTACCTTTCAGAGCTCGAATTCGTCAAATCTCTCTGATGTTCGGAGATTTGGTCCATGTAGACTGTTATCATCTGTGGCATGAATTTCTTCCACATACTTTCCACGTTTTCGAAATTTATCGGGTTTCGCTTCTGCGGCATAGTCGAAGACCCGACCTGTTTTGAGAGGAACTCTTCGGAGATCTCGGAGATCTCGGTTCGCTGAAGATTTCGCATATCCCTCGAAAAATTTGCGAGGACGCTGAAAGTTGATACTATAAAGTGCGTCAAATCAGTCATTGGTTCAGGTTGGATGACTTGAGTGGAAACTTGGCTCACTTTGAGCCCTAAAGAGTCTAAGAGCTGCTTCTCAAATTTCTCAGGATCTTTGACAAGAAGAGATAAGGGGCCGTAAACTCCAACTGCACCTGCGAACTTGCCTGTCAGATTCTCAGTCGCGCTTGCTATGGCTAGTATCCTCTTTCCAATTCTGCTAACATGAAACGAGAGATAGTAGCCAAAGGTAACAGGTTCAGCATGCTGACCATGGGTCCTTCCGACCTGCACCGTACTTGAATATATTTTCGAAATCTCAATCAGGGCTTTTTCGAGCTTTTTTAGATCAGGGATCACGACGTTCTCCATTGCGTCTTTGAATCTTAGGGCGTTTGCTGTATCAACTATGTCATAGGACGTGGCTCCTAGATGAACAAAGGGCCTTGCTTTCTCGGATACCTTGTTCCGGATGACATTGACGAGGGCTCTAATATCGTGTTTAATTCTCGCTTCTTCCTCATAGACTTCGCGCGCGGTGACTTTCTCGCATGCTAAGTTTATCTCGGAGGCAACTGCACGCGAGCATATCCCGACGTTAGCTAGCTGATTTGCGAGGGCTGCTTCGATTTTTGCCTTATACGTCACGTATGCCTCTTCACTGAGAAAGGGAATTAGCTCCGGGACCATGTACCTAAAATCGGTGGGAGAAAAAAGATCATAGTCGATGGGTCTTTGGCGTGGAGATCTTTTTCTAGTCACTCTTCAGTTCCCGCCGAGTTGACCAAGAACTTCGTCCACACTCAGGAGGTTCAATGCAGCGATCTCCTTCATTCCCGAGAGGACTTCATATGCACCTGTACATCTCTTGGAAATCTGATCTATTACCAGATCGGGCAATTCTGGAATCTGGCCGTCTCCAGAAAATCCCTTTCTTAACAGAAAGTCACGCAAGAATTCTTTATCCAAACAATATTTTTCTTGCCTTTCGCCTATTCGGTATTTTTCCTTAGACCAGAACCTCGCGGAGTCATGCGTAGGAGGCTCATCAATCTGAAGGAGCTCATCTCCAATTCGGCCGAACTCCAGTTTAAAATCAGGAATGATTATTCCCTTTAGCGAAGCCTCCCTCTTGTAATATTCAAACAAACGAAACGTCGCTTCTTCAAGTTCAGACCAATCATCCTCAGTGACGAGCTTTCGACTAATGGCTTCTGACTTCGAAAGCTCTTCATCATGTCCAATTTCGCTCTTTGTCGTTGGAGTAAGAATTATGTTTGGAAGCTCTTCAGCAAGCTGGAGCCCGCTAGGCAGATCCACTCCTGAAATTTTTCTAGCCCCTTTTGAATATGCCCGCCAGGCAGATCCGTACAAGTACGCCCTGGATATCCATTCAATGTCAATTCGTTTTGCTCTCCTTGCTCTAATGGTTCGATCGTTGAACTTTGAGATGAAGTGGTTGCTTAAGATGTGCCGGGTTTTGCGGAACCAAAACTCCGAAAGTTCGGTAAGAGCGACTCCTTTGTTTGGTATGCCCCTTGGCATTACTCTGTCAAATGCAGAAATTCTATCTGTTGCAACGATAAGAAGCTCATTTGTATCTTCTTCGTATATGTCACGTACTTTGCCCTTGTGTAAAGGAACTCTGCCTTCCAATTTAGACTCCAGTATCACGGACAACGAATCTTATCACTCCACTACGTTCAAGATAGCAATTCTCATTTGCCTTCAATGCGAGGCCCTATCTCTTTATCGAGCCCTTCTATCTGCGTTTTCTTCTCCTCAAGTCTTGATGCAATCAGGGCTTTCAGTTTTCGATCGCTCAAAGCAAAGATTTGGGCCGCAAAATTTGCAGCCTTAACTGGATCACTCACAAAAGCAACAGGGACGTCCGAGGGAGTAAATGCACTAGAGAAAACTTTCGGAAAATTATACTTGTCCATATCAGGCGGGCAAGCAATAACTGGGAAAAGTCTTTGGGCGGCTACAACTCCTGAGAGCGCGTCCGACAATCCCGCAACGGTGATCGCGATCACTTCGTCTCCACTAGAGGCGTATTCCCTCATGATCTTTAGAAGATATTCTGGTGTCCTATGCGCGGAGGCAATTCTCAGATCGCATGAAATGGAAAATTGCGACAAGGCTTCCTTGATTTTTTGGGAAAAAACAAGGTCGCTGTTCGATCCCATAATTACGACAGCTTTCTGCGGCAAGGCGATTATGCAAAGGACTCTTCTTTCGCACTGTTTATTATGCGTATTTTTTGGCGAAACGTCAGACTTTAAACTAGCGAAACTATCCTTGGTAATCGGTCTTGGATTATGAAAATTACTGATATTGAAATCTATCAACTTGGAGAGAAATCTGGCGGCGGAGCAACGTGGGCCAGCAATTCAATAATTTTGAAACTGACCACGTCGAAAGGGATTGTAGGGTATGGTGAAGCTGTTCCAACCCTAAGAGTTCAACCGGTGATACAGTCTCTTAGAGAAGTTGCTCGAGTGTATTCTGGAAAAGACCCGCTGAACGTGGTTGAAAACATGCACGAGTGGCACAGGCAGGACTTCTACATGCCAGTTTCTTTTGAATCAACTACCGCCGTAAGCGCGTTTGATATTGCTTGTTGGGACATTATTGGCAAGCACTTCGGAGCTCCTATCCACCAGCTTCTAGGGGGCCTGACGCGTTCGTCGATCAGGATGTACGCGAACGGATGGTATGACAATTGCGTTACGCCTGCTGATTTTGGGAGAAAAGCTAGACGATTTCATAAAATGGGATACTCGGCATTGAAATTCGATCCTTTTGGAAGCTATTATGACTGGATAGATGAAGAGGGGTTAGATCTCGCATATGGAAGAGTGAAGGCTGTCAAGGACCAGACTCGCGGCGAAGTGGATCTTTTGATCGAGCATCATGGCAGATTTAATCCGGTTTCTGCTATCATGATTTCAAAACGTCTTGAAGGCCTTAATCCGCTATTCATGGAAGAGCCTATTCATCCAGACAATCTTGAAGGTCTGGTAAAGTACCGGCGGCAGTGCAATACAAGAGTTGCACTTGGAGAGAGGCTTCTAACAAAAGAACAAGTGAACTATGTGCTGTCCAAGGACTTGACCGATTTTCTCCAGGCAGACATTACTAACATAGGAGGAGTTACACAAGCAATCAAGGTGTCTGCCATTGCAGAGGCCTATGGAGTCGAAATGGCATTTCACAACGCTTTTGGCCCGATCCAGAATGCGGTCACAATTCAGCTCGACGCGGTCATACCGAACTTTTTGATTCAAGAGTCCTTTTACGATTGTTTTCCTGAATGGAAAAAGGAACTAATCTATAACCAAACGCCGGTAAAGAAGGGCCACTCTGAAGTTCCTTCGAGGCCAGGCCTGGGAGTTGAAGTAAATGAAAGAGCGCTGGATCGCCACAAGGCAGAAGGTCAAGAGTATTTCAATCCTGCTGAGCCGGTATGGGTAGTGAAGAATACTTGGAAGAATCCCGGAAAGAAGCGAACCTAGCTCTTTCGGTTCTTTACTTTCCATGAAATTGACTTTTCAACCTCACTAGCAGCTTTTCTATCTAGAGCCATCAGTGGAGGCCTAACCGGCCCACAGTTAATTCCGATCAGTTTCAACGCGGTCTTCAGTCCGGCAGGATACGTTCCCAAATTCATCGCTTGTGAAAATGGGTCAAGCTTCCTTTGCAGGTTTTTCGCTTTCTCTAGTTTGCCTTGTCTATAGCTTTCAAAGATTTGACTTGTAATTTCAGGCAGCACGTTTGCGGAACCAACTACGGCTCCTGCAGCTCCGAGGACTAAAGCCGGTAGGATGAGTGCATCCGCCCCTATCATGATCGACATATCATTTTCAAGGAGGCGCAAATATCCAAGAAATTCAGCCAAGTCGCTAGTCGTAAATTTGACTCCGATCACTCGTTCTGGATGTGCGCTTGCCAGTTTCTTGACCACGACGGCCGGAATATTGTAGCCCGCATAGCCGGGAATGTTGTAAATCATTATCGGGACATCCGACTCTCTTTCAAGCGTCTCGAAATGACTCAGCAGGCCTTCGTTTGAAGTCTTGAAATAATAAGGGCCGGTCGCGATTATGGCGTCCGCGCCGGCATTGTTGGCGTCTTTGGCCAAGTTGACCGCGTCTCTTGTGCCAGGTGAAGAAACTCCCGCAATCACAGGAACCCTGTGATTTGCAACTTCGACAACAGTTGATATTACATCTCGTCGCTCAGTGCGGTCCAACAAGGCGAATTCACCTGAAGTTCCAAGAGGCATCAGTCCGTGAATTCCCCCGTCAATCAAATAATCTGTTAGCTTCGCAACAGCCGCAAGATCTATTTTCGATGCCTCTTCACCCTTGAACGGAGTCACCATTGGGACTATGATTCCATTAATGTTGGATTTGGTGAGGAACTTCCTTTTGCTCATTCGATGATTTCGCTCCTGCCTTCTTGTCAACCTAAAGGCATACTTCGATTGCTCTTATATTCAGCGGTTTACTGATGCACCCCTCTCTTGCCGAACAATTTTCTTTTTCTTGCAATGACGGCGATTCCAATGTCGTTGACATTTGTTCCAGTAGGACCCGTTATCACAAGAGACTTTCCCACCTTGCGAAAGAAAGAATTAGAGTCATTTTCCTTCAAGTATTTATTCGCGTCGAGGCCGAGCCGAATTGCCTTTCGGTACGTGCTGAAATCTACCAGGGCTCCTGCGGCCTCTGTCTTTCCATCGATTCCATCTGTTCCAAAGAATCCAATCGTGACTGCTTTGTCACTGGTTTCACCAATGGCTTGAAGAGCGGAAAGCGCCTGCTCTTGATTTCTGCCTCCAGTCCCTTGACCTTTCACAGTAACGGTGGTTTCGCCGCCCCAAACCAGTACGGAGTAGCGTCTTCTGGATCTCTTTCCGAATTTTTGAGCATCCGCAACAAGATTTCTAGCAACTAACGAAGCTTCTCCCACAATCGCTGAACCGAGATACTTCACCGAAATTGGATGGCGCATCCTTCTCACCAATTGACGTTTTGCGCCTTCACAAGCCAGTGTATTCGATCCAATTATTGCGTTTGCGACAGAAGAAAAGACGGGATCACCCGGTTTCGGAGTGTCCTTGATAAGGCCTCGGCAACCGGCTCCGATTCTTCTTCTGACTCTTCGAGACACTTGATTGAATAGCTTTAGGTTCGACAGGATCCGTTTTGCGTCAGCAAAAGTGGTTGGATCAGGAGCCGTTGGACCTGAGGCAATCGACTCCAAATGATCCCCGACTACGTCAGAGATGATTAGAGAAAGAAATCTGGCGCCATTTCCTTCTCTCACCAATTGACCCCCGGAGATTGCGGAAATGTGTTTTCGAACGCAATTCATTTGGTCAATGTTGGCTCCGCTGCGCAAGAGAAAGTCGGTCGTGAGAATCTGATCTGCAAGAGCGATTCCTTTTGCTGGAAGCGGCATAAGAGATGACCCCCCGCCAGAGATTAGACATATCGCGAAGCCGTGGCGGTCTAGTCCACGCAGAAGCTTTACCATCTCTCTGGCTCCTCGAACCCCGGCTTGGTCTGGCACCGGATGAGACGCTTCATTCAACACTATTCTTTTTGTGTGAAAGAGCTTTTTCGTTCCTTGAAGAATGTTCACATATCCCGAGCTGATGTATTTGCCCAGTTTTTGCTCTAGACCCTGCGCCAAAAAGCCGCTAGCTTTTCCACCTCCAATCACTATAATTTTGTCAAACTCTTTCAAATCGTACCGTAATCGAATTCGCGGTACAACAATATGGTCTGAATCAATGTGAAGTTCGTTTTCAATGAGAGTATCAGGAGAAACACTGCTTATCGCAGCCTCAAGCCCCTCGATTATGAGTTCTCTTTCCTTTTCGTTGCCAAATGAAGTGACTGATTTTCGGTTCCTAGAGGAAATGACTGGCAAGAGATTGATCCTAAACTAAATGAGGAAGGTTAACTGGGATCCGAGCCAAGTGACTCGAATTTTCGAGTGTAACGATTTACACAGTGAACAAACGCTCCATGACTCCAAGTTAGCGGACTTACCGAAAGAGGGTCGCCCGTTCTAGGATCGAGTTGCTCTGCCATTATCCCGGATTCGAAGGCGTGTGACGCAACCCAATTCATTATTTCGCGAGCTTTTGCAAGATCTGCTCTCTCTTTTGCAGTCTCTATGTACCAATCAGCGAGCCAGAGTGTGCAAATGAACCAGGGGTTTCCCGGAATATTCGGATCGAAGCCTCCTTCAGCGTGATACTTGTCTTGGTCATAGCGCGCGATTCCTCCTACGCTGGTTTTGATGGTGAGTTTTTCTTCTATCTGTTTCATAGTTTCTACAACACGAACGTCGTCGGCGGGGAGGAGATTGAAAATGAACACTCCAGCCAGTGACGAATCGATTGTCGAATCATGATTCACAGCCTTCCCATCCGCGAGTTCGCAACTCCTGAGAAATCTCCCAATAGCTGGATCATAGAGATTTTTGATTATCGCTGCCTTGGTCTCTTCCGCTGCTTCAGAATAGGATTTCGAAAGGTCCGTTTCTCCAAATGAAAGAGCAAAGTTAGAGCAAGCCAACAGTCCGGCGTACACTGCAGAAGCAGTATAGGTGAAAACACCCCGGCGCTCTTCCCAAAGGTCGTATGACTCCATGGGAAGACCTGTCGAACTGTCGCGATATTGCAGCATAAAATTGCCAGCGTTTTTCACAACCGGACGATAGAAAGTCCTGATGAAATCTACGTCGTTGTTCAGAGCGAAATGGTGCCAAAGGGCAATGACGACCAGTGCCGTCTCGTCCTCCTGTATCGGAATCTGCGGTTGATTTCCCACGATCCAGGGGTGCCAAGAGCTGCCCGGACTTCCATCAGGCTGATACTTGTGAAAATACCATCCTTGGGGAAAAATAATCTTTGAGCAAAAATTGAAAAATCGATTTGCGATGGTTCTATAACCGGCCTCGTCGTTTGCGATTGTGATGAAAGAAGCGTCGCGAGGCCACATATATGAATAAGTGTCTCTGGTTTGCTGCAAAGTATCGGAATCGTTTGCGGCGATTATTGCTCCGTTTCCGTCCGTTTGCGATCTGATCGTCAGAAGGCTCCTCTTGTAAAGTTCAAACAACTTTTGATCAAGATCCCCTAGCTTCATGCGCTGTTTTCCGGACCATAGCCGCCAAAAATCGGTGGTTCTCTTGATCATAGTTTGAGGTGTCCGAGTCTTGACGAAGGAATCGCGCCTTTCGACCTCATCATAACTCTTTCCTGCAATCATCCAATAGTAGACAGAGCTCGAGGACGAGGCTGGGATTGTCAGTTGAACCGAGAAAACAGAATCAACAGAACCTTGTGCGATTGGATTACCTGAGAGGAAACCGTCTTCGGCATCTTTCCAAGTGCCTAATGCTCCATTAAGCTCCTTTACTCCGCAAGCGTACTGAAATATTCCGCTCCCTGATTGTGTTTGAACATTCATCAAAAAGTAGGTGTCCGTCTTGTAATGAATGATTGCTTTCGTTCGGTTGGGATCGTAGTAAGCGGTGTCACCGATGCTAGAACCCTTCAAGTTAAAGTCATGAGCAAAGAAGAGTCTCACTTCACGATTTGTCGACTCAGGATTTGTTACCTCAATTGATTTCAGAAATATTGGACTGACCATATCCACACAGTCATTGCAATGCAATTTGATTTGGAGATCTGTACTTTCCAACTCAACGTCTGTGACTAACGCGTCATGAATGTACTTCATGTGTTTGGGCCAACTGGAGGTCCAAGAAAATTTTCCGTCAACGAACGCTCCGAATCTGAAAATATGCCCCAACACGTGATTTTCCATACCGACATGCGGATAGTATATATCTGCAATTTGGTAATTGCGATCGAACATTACAAGATATGCATCGTTGGCAATAGGAAGATCCCTAGTCAAGCAAAATCTCTCTCCCTCTATACCCACTATTCGTTGCTCTGTTTTTTGCTAGTGCTAAAATGAGTTTACGATAATAAAATAATGGCAGAGAAAGTGCTACATCGTCCTGCATCGGTCGGCCTTCTGGCATTGAAGAAGAATAAGAATGTCCTCGCAATAGTTCTTCTGTCCGGCGGCCTTGATTCGGCTGTTGCTCTTTACTGGGCAAAAGCGCAAGGGTGGAAGATTCAAGGTCTAACTTTTTGCTACTATCTTCGGAGCAGGAGGGAAGTCCAAGCTGCAGATAAGATTGCCCGATTAAATGATCTTGAGAATCGCAAAATCAGACTAGATTTTCTAAAGGAGCTAGAGGATTCAAAAATTAACAATCCTTTTCTAAAGGGCACAGACAGTGCATATATTTCCTCGAGGAACATCATTTTTTATGGCATTGCCAGTTCTTTTGCAGAGCTCTCAAATGCTAAGTATATAGTTGCGGGGCACAACAGAGACGATGTTAGGAATTTTCCAGATTCGTCAATTCCCTTTTTTGATTCTTTCAACGCGACGACAAAAATTGGATTAATCAGCGGGGCACGGACAGGGCGAGTTATTTTGCCGCTTGGTCGACTCTCGAAAAAGCAAGTGGTCACACTGGGACGGAAATTAGGAGTTCCATTCCAACTGACGTGGAGCTGTTACAGATCTTCACAACGGCCATGCGGTGTTTGTCATTCTTGCAAGCTCAGAGCTAGTGCTTTTCGAGATGCCGGAATAAAAGATCCATTGGTTGAGACCAAATGAATTCTTAATAAAAGGAAAAACAAGTTCAAGATTACAAATGCAGGAACAAAACGGAACCCAGGACTCTAACAGAAAGCGGGTTCCCCCAGGACAGGTAGTTACTCAAGGATGGCCGGTTCTTCATGCCGGATCTGTGCCAAATGTCTCATTAGAGGCGTGGAATCTTAGGGTTCATGGGGAGGTCAAGAATGAGCTCATTCTCAGCTACTCCGAACTACTGAAACTAGATCATACAACACAAACGAATGACATCCATTGCGTCACCAGTTGGTCGAAACTCAACGTTGCTTGGGAAGGGATAAGATTCAAAGACTTGATGAAAATTGCGGAGCCGACCGTAAAAGCCAATTTTGTTGTTTTTGAAGCTGAACAGGGTTTCACGACGAACCTCCCTATCGAAGTTGTTATGGATGATAATGTCTTGATCGCTTTCAAAGTGGGAGGTCGTCCGCTTGAACAAGAACACGGAGGGCCAGTGCGCATGCTGGTTCCCATGCGATACTTCTACAAATCTGCGAAATGGCTGAGGGGCATCAAATTATCCGAGTTTGATGAACCGGGCTTTTGGGAAATTAGAGGTTATTCGAACACTGCGGATCCGTGGAACCAAGAAAGATATGCAGGCCTAAGTTATGCCGAGATCATTAAGAATAGACTGAAAGCGTACGGACGAAAGAAGTAGAAGGAAAAGTCCGGATAGCTACGTTGTAAATGCAAGATCTCGTGTGCTGATGTAGATCGCAATATCTTTTGTTTCGCAGTCGGGCTTGGCGTTCGCAACCGGTTGACTAAATCGATATTCTTTTCTAGCTTCCTTGGGATGAATTTTCCGAACTTTGCCTTGGAGCCACAACGACAAGGATCAAAAACATACGAAGACGAAACTGCCTTCTTGTGGCAGTTTTAATGTTCTGACCTATCCTACTCTAGCTAATGGGAAAAGTGGAAGTTGTGGCTGACGCCGTTATTTCCAATCAAAGTGAGAAAGACCAAGGCTTTGTAGTAACGCCATGGGTCGTAAAGGGCAATGTAGATTATGACAAACTAATCGACCAGTTTGGGACCTCGCGAATCACTGATGAGTTGATCTCAAGAATAAAGAAATTGACTGGAGAGATCCACCCGTTTCTCAGACGCAGAATCTTCTACTCCCACAGAGACCTTGACTGGATTCTTGATCGCTACGAGGCAGGAGAAAAGTTCTGTCTCTACACAGGGAGGGGGCCGTCGGAAAATGTTCATCTCGGTCATCTGGTTCCGTGGATATTCACAAAGTATCTTCAGGATAAATTCGACGCGGAGCTCTACTTCGAGTTCACGGATGATGAAAAGTTTCTGTTGGGTAGCACTTCAGATCTCGAAAGCGCAAAGAGGATCGCTTATAGTAATATGTTGGATTTGATTGCACTCGGATTTGATCCAAAGAAGACGTTCATCTTCATAGATACCGATTATATGGAAACAATGTATCCCATAGCGGCAAAGATCGCAAAGCACATCACATTCAGCACCGCACGGTCAGTATTTGGATTCGAGAACAGCACGAACGTAGGAATGATTTTCTTTCCCGCATTGGAAGCCGCGACCTGTTTTCTACCTTCGGTATTGCACGGAAAAAACGTTCCTTGTTTGATACCCGCTGGAATTGACCAAGATCCGTACTGGAGAGGAATTGCAAGAGAAGTGGCTCCGAAACTAGGATATTACAAACCTGCCCAGATTCATGGGAAATTTATGCCAGGTCTGGGGCAAGGAGGGAAAATGAGTGCTAGTCAACCAGAGACAGCAATTTTCACAACTGATCCCCCAGATGTTGTGAAAAGGAAAGTCCTTTCCTCTTTTACTGGAGGAAGAGCAACGGTCGAGGAGCAACGTAGGCTTGGCGCGCAAGCTGACATTTGCCCAATTTATCATTACTACTATTATCTCTTCGAGGAAAATGACACAGAGCTTGCCAGGATCTACAACGATTGCACGTCAGGGACTCTTCTCTGCGGTGATTGCAAGGCGATGCTGGCTGAGCGAGTCCAAGAATATGTCGCGAAGCATCAAGAGAAACGTGAAAAGGCAAAAGAGTTGATTGAGGACTTTATCGTGGCGGACATCCGTGGCGGACTAAAGAAACGATCAGGACTGTCTTGAGGGTTGCAATTTGACCAGCAATAAGGGTCTGCCTTCCGTCCCGCTCCATCCCATCGAAAGGACTCTGCTTCTTTACCTGTCCAATGTCGAGACGAAAGGGAAGTGGGCGGACCTAAATTCTGTAGTAGCGGGGTCACGACTCTCTGTTGATCAAGTCAGGAGGGCCGTACAATGGATGAAATCGAAAGAACTCATCGAGCTGCAAGAGGAAGATGCTGTGTTTTACACCCTAGGTCTTGAGGGCAAGACCGCCGCTGTGGAGGGCCTGCCTGAACGAAAATTAGTCAAGTTACTTGAGGCTTCTGGAGGAAGCCTGACTCTCGGAGCTCTTTCAGAGAAGATGGGTTCGGAATTTTCTATCGCTTTCGGCACGGCTAAGAAAAATGGCTGGATCGAGCTTTATGGACGCGATGCCCAACTAAATCGCTCGAAAATTAGAGAGAAAGAAGAAGAGGAGCTGTTGCTGGAAAAATTAAATGAAAAAGAAAAACTCGCCTCTCCTGAGATTTCTCAGCGTGAGAAGGAAGTTCTTTCTCGCCTAATCAGCCGTCATAGAGGTCTCGTTAATGAGATAATCGAAAAGAACGTTAGACTCAAAATTAGTTCTCAAGGCCTCGAAGCCTCCAAATCAGTCAACAAGGACGAAATAGATGAAATCACGCCCGAAGTAATTCTCAATGGTTCTTGGCGCAACCAACCCCTGCGCGCTCTTGACGTTACGTCAGCTGCTCCTGCATACTTTGGAGGAAGAAAACATCCCATCCGAATGTTCATTGATGAAGTGAAGGAAGTCTTCGTTTCTTTAGGGTTCGAGGAGGTTGAGGGCCCGATGGTCCAAAGCGCACTGTGGAATTTTGATGCGCTCTACATTCCTCAGCAGCACTCGACACGAGAAATGCAGGATACATTCTATCTCTCTAATGTAAGGGCAGATCTTTCTGTTTATGACAAAGAAATTAATTCTGTCAAAGCCTCCCACGAGAACGGCGCAGGAACAGGCTCTCTGGGGTGGCAATACAAATGGTCTAAAGAAGAAGCAAGAAGAACAGTCCTGCGCACTCATACGACGGCTGTTACGATCAAGTATCTATCGGACAACAAACCGACGGAAGCCAGAGTTTTCTGTGTCGGTAAAGTCTTCCGCAATGAAAAACCAAATTACAAGAACAATCCAGAATTCCATCAGATCGAAGGAGTGACTGTAGGGCCAGGGCTGAACGTAAGGAATCTGATCTATATCATAACTAGGTTTTATTCCAAATTGGGCTTCGAGAAAATCAAATTCTGGCCGACTTACTTTCCCTATACGGAACCTTCCCTTCAAACGATGGCCTACTACGAAAAAAAGAAGAGGTGGATCGAGCTTGGAGGAATGGGAGTATTCCGTCCAGAAGTTACGATACCGTTGGGAGTGAAAAACCCTGTTCTTGCTTGGGGACTGGGCTTAGACAGATTGGTCATGATGCGTTACGATTTGAACGACATACGTGATTTGTTTGGGGCAAACTTGGGGTGGCTCAGAACGGCGAGTGTGATCTAGAACACGCCGGTTATTGAATTATCCCTGTCGAGGCTGAAGGCCAGGACGAGGAGCAAAGTTTCGGAAGAGGAGATTTTCGAGGCTCTTCCATATGTTGGCTTGGACATCGAAGATCGAAAAGAAGATTCCGTCAGCGTGGAATACAGTCCCAACAGACCTGACTTCTGTAGTGAGGCCGGTATAGCAAGGTCTCTAGTAGGGCAGCTGGGGATTGAAACCGGCCTTCCCAAGTACGAATTCCTACAAGGCCCCATTAGGATTGATGTGAAAGGACCTGAGATCAGATCCGTACGCCCCTATGTGTTTTCGCTCCACGCCTCGCTTCAAGTCTCTGATGAAGTGATAAAGCAAGTAATCGTAATGCAGGAGGACCTTCACAACGGCTTGGGCAGACATAGAGCCAAGGTAGCGATAGGGATCCACAATGCAGAGATGGTCAAGCCACCAATCAAGTATCTTGCAACTAATGACCGTTCGTACTCATTTGTCCCGCTCGGCTCTAGCGAAAAAATGACCATTGAACAGATCCTCGAAAATACCGAGCAGGGAAAGAAGTATGGAGGATTTTTATCAGGAGGTCTGTTTCCCCTTCTCATTGACTCTTCAGGCAATACTCTTTCGATGCCTCCTGTAATCAATGGAGAGCTTACCAGGCTCAAACCAGGCGTTCGCGCGATTTTCATCGACGTGACAGCAACCGAAAAAAGAGCCGGGGAAACGACGATTGCGATTATCGCCTCCATGCTCTCTGACATTGGCGCAAAAGTTGAATCCGTTTCAGTCAAGAACGAGGATGGCTCAATAAGAATCACACCAGACATGATGCCCGAAACAATGCGATTTGATTTGAATCTGACTAACGAAATTTTAGGGCTGGAGCTGGGGTACGGGGAAGCCAAGTTCGCGTTAGAGAACAGCAGATTGGAATTGATGTCGCAAGATCAAGCGAGAATCCCCAAATTCAGGTCGGACATCATGCATCCGATCGATCTTGTAGAAGAAGTCGAGCTTGGGTATGGCGTATCAAAGCTCAAACCATTGCAAACTAAGAGCCATCTTACAGGATCTCTAACTGAAAAAACAAAACGCCTGAGGAATCTCATTGATGTATTGGTAGGCCTGAGCTTGACTCAGATCGAGAGCCTTTCCCTGACTTCGCGTAGAGAACTTGCACTAGATCAGGAAGAAGGCCTCAGAGTGGAGGATCCCAAATCGCAGAGTTACGAGTTCCTTAGAAACCAAGTCTTGCCTTCTCTGCTGGGTGTTCTTGGGCAAAGTACGCACGAAGAGTATCCTCAACGCATTTTTGAGCAACTTCCCATTTTTAGGAAATCTGCATCGGTTGAAACACAAGTCTTAGAGGAAGAGCATGTCGCAGTGGCTATCGCCGATAGCATGGCGAATTACACTCAAGCCAGATCCGCACTTGACGCTTTCTTGAGACTTGCATTGGGTACAAACGATGAGGTTGTGGTTTCCCCGGCCTTCGATTCCGAGGGAATTTTGGCCGATGGCAGAACCGCGAGTATCTCGATAGCAAAAGGAAAGACCAGGGCTCAGATTGGAAAAATTGGCGAAGTGTCGCCGCAAGTTCTTCATCAGCTAGGCCTGGAGGTTCCCGTGGCCGCATTCGAGCTTAATCTAGATCCTCTGCTAAATGAATAAACAGCCGTTATTATCTAGGAACTGTCACCAAGAAGACAGACGATAAGGAATCTGCAATCGAAAAATCAATTCGCATCGACGGCCTTGTCTGAGCTAAATGAGGAACGAGGTTTACCCAGATGTGAAACAGATTGCATGATCCGAGACGCTTCTTGGCTGCCCCGGTTGAAGAGCCGATATTAGGATGGGCATTAACTGCCTTGATCCGATGATTGTCGCGTGTCAGAGCCGGGGCACACATCTACTTCATTTGAACTGCAAAGGTTTCCAATGTAGCGGCATTCGATACCCTTGAAGCTTTATAGAACAGGTACTGAGCAATCAACCGATCATGCAAAAGCTTGGTAAAAGTCCTCACAAGTGGTTTCTCGCAGCTGTTTTGATGTTTGCATTTCTATTGCTGATGCTGGCATTCGTTTCTCTGCAGCAGGGGAGTTCCGCCGGGATATCTCCGTCTAGCTCCTCTGACAATCGGTTACTTCCTCCTCTGCATTCAAGTCAAGACTCGAGCGCGGCTCCCGGCTATTGTCTCAACGCGACAACGTGCTCTGAGGGGCTAACTGACCATGGTATACTATCGAATGGAAAAACTTACTCTTACAAGGCACCTGCCGTAAATTCATCCACCACGATTGCCAAGCTCTCGCTCGGAACCGGAAATGGCGAGAGGTACGCGATAAGCCTCCAGCAAAACTCGGTGGCTTGGAATGTATTGGAGAATTCAAATTATGGTGAGTACTGGGTTCAGGATGTAGTCGACATTGTGCAAAGCGGCAGTTCTTACGTGGTCGACGTCTTCAACAACATTTGGAACTTTTCGAATTCACATGCATGTTGCATGAACGGGACCGTATATGGTTGCGGAGGCAGTTTCAGCAATGAAGTATACTACGGTTGTAGCGGACCTTCCTTTGAGGTAAAGCTCCCATTCAAAGTAGTCCTTGGAGACAATGCAAGTTTAGGATCGAATAATTCCGAGAGCTCTTGCATCGGCTTTCTCTATCAGGTCTGGCATGGGAGTAAGGAATTGGGATCAGGTCAGTGGGACAAGGTGTGTTTTGCCTCAGACTTCAAAGCTTCGAAAGCACCCTACTATTTGATCGGCGGCTTTAACCCCTATACTTACAACGCTCTCCAGATCGCGATTGCAGGCTGGTGCTGCGGTTACACGGGACAGGTGAAAGCGATTAACGCGAGTCTGCAGCTTGACTATGAGAAAGCAAGGGGAAACTGGGTCTCAGTTCCTCATGCGTGGTCTGACTGCGATACTGGAGAAACAGTTACTGGAGTGAGAATGTCTTCTTCAAGGATCACGCACGTAGGTAAGGCCTCTCATGGGACCGACAACCAAGTGCAACTCTGGTAATCCAATTCGAAGATTCTTTATCCAGAACTTCATTAGGGCATGGGCAGCTAAGCAATGGCAATCTGGAATAAGCATGTGCACAATTGAGATGCGCGAAGGTTCTTAAGGAATGAATTAAAAGCAAGTTTAGGGCACAAAGCCATCGCTCGTTCATTGCACAGCGCGTTGTTCATCCCAAAAAATGCGCATGGTGGCGGAGCGCGTACACACTTGCTCAATAAAGGAACGTAAAAAAGAGATCACTTTGGGCATACTGCTAACAGAGGCTATTTGGCAGGCTCTATGTAGACTAGATGGGGAGGGGGTATGAATATGTCTGAAACAAACCGGAAAAGAGAGCGCCCTAACGGAAAATATAGCGAGCTACTTCAGGATTTCCCCGAGTTGAAACAGAGACTCCCTGAATTAAGTCCTTGCGCGAAAGAAGAGATCGGTATCTTTCCCGAGCCGTTTCGAGACCGTATCGAGCTCCACCTTTCTTCAGATTTGCTAGCTCAAAATCATTGATTCCCCAACCAAATTTCTGCACAAGGCTGGCAGCGTCTTCGTCGTCCTTCAAGGGAAAGATACTGTGGACAATAGGTTTGTGTATTCCGTATTTCCTTATTGCCTCGATCCTAGCCAGGTATGTTTCCAGATCTTCGAACATCTGGTCGCCTATGAACAAGTCAACACCGCTCAGCTCCCTTTCCTTTACCGTTTTCAGGTAGGCCTCATCACATGACTTTCGTAGGTTAATCGGAGAGAGGACGCAAAGAGCATGATCGGACGTAATATGACTCTCCAATTTTCTTGTTGTTGAAATTAGGCTGGAAACCTTGCCTATATCATAAACATTCTTTGGATCTTTCAATCTGTCGCCCTCGTAAGGGTCTCCTCGCACGATGAGGAGGTTCTCGATTCCCGCAAACAGCGCATAGGTCAGCATGCCCAAGAGATTGTGCCTGTTCGCATCGCGAAGAGTAATTGTCGGAATGACTTCGCTCCCGGTTCGCCTTTTGATTTCAGTCGCAACTCCGATGGAGTTTAGATGCACTCGATTCCCATCTTTGAGTTCGGGCAAAGAGAACGCGTCTGCCAGAGCCTCTGTTCTAATGAGTCCCTGTATCAGTCGATCAAAGCGTAGACCGAGATCGAATTTTTGAACCGACTCGAGACTTTCAGGAGAGGGCATCGCGGGAGGGAAAACCTCTATGATTCTGATAAAGTGGCCGGACCCGGCCAATTCCGAGAGTCGCATGAACGGTAGTCTCTGTTGGTATAAGGTCGATGTGTAGCCTAATAGATCCCCGGAAGACTCAAAGGTCGATCCTGTCGGTACGGGAGCTTGTTCCGAAGTGCCGTCTCTGCCTTTCCTATCTCGTAACCGACATACCCGAGATGTCGCTTTCCATATTCTGTATTGCTGATTATCTTGTTATCAATAATAGCCGAGATTAACTTCTCACCGCTTGCTGATTGCAGTCTGACTAGGGGTAGATGATTATACGAATTGAACGAAACTACGATTCGTTGTTCTTGATTATCAACTTGAACTAAAAAGTAACCATTCGGATCGTACTCGCTTTCCTCAAGAGAGACGCTGTGCGCAGTTTGCGGTTCGCCGAGATAAACCTCGTTCCTTGCAAGGGTCAAATTGACATTTTTCTGGTACGCCGCATCGAGTGAAAGGCCTCGTTCACCGCAAGCTGGATGAATAAACCGAATCCTGTCTTCTCCGACTTTCGAACTAACTCGTTTTATTACGTTTGCAATGCTCTTTACAGGTTCAACGACCGGGCTACTGGTGCTTACGCAACCAAGACCTATTTTCTGATCAAAATTGCGTAGAGAGATTTCATCCGTCAACCGGTCGCTTGAAGTAAAGTCTAAGCTGATCACATCAACTTTCTTTAATTTTATCAGCTGGCTAAAAACGCTGAAAGTGTCCCCACACACATGGAGCACGACTGGCACTTTTAGTCCTGACAGGAGCTCTTCATAGAGATCGACAATGTAATCCCTGAATGGCTCTAATGAAAAATAGGGCGCGTCAATCTGCAAGTAGTCCACGTAGGTTTGAATGGACTCGAGTTCTGGGCGAATAATTTCCTTAGCAATCGCATAGCTGAGTTCCTTGAGATTGTCATAAGTCGAGCCCTCAATTCGGCAATTCCTTGCCAGAGTATAAGGATCGGTGACAGGTTCTTTCAACCCGTAATAGGCAGGAATCACTTCTTTTGCCGTCTGAACATCTGCAAGTCTGATAGGCTTGCGTCTGGCGATTTTTTCCGTTACAACGATTTCAGACCCGTGCTTTGATATTCCGCTTACGTAATCGGGATCAAGGAAGATCCTAACGAAAGTGTCTCGGGTTTGACCGGTCGATGGGTACTCGATTCCTGCGCTCAAAAAATCCCTGACGCTCAGTTGTATACTTGATTCGACAGGGTCCTCCACCTCATCAGCAAAAGCTGCGTGCTGGTTCAATACAGCCTGGGGAACAAATACCGGATAGCTTCCGATAACCGTCGTGGAAGGAAAGTTTTCTTTCTTTGCCACGATGTCACTTTACCTCCGCTCTAGCTAATTTGGTCCCTGCTTCCAAGGCCTTTAGTTTTTCATAGGTGACTGCCCAACTTCTGGTTCTGAGGCCGCAATCCGGATTAACGGAAATGCGTGAGGGATCTTTCAAGATCTTGGCTGCGGCCAAAATCCTATCGCGCACCAGTTCCGGACTTTCGATAATGTTGCGGCCCTCTTTACGGGCTCCATTTCCAGGTACGCCGGAATAGTCATGGACATGTACAACGCCTAGTCCAAAACCCCCAGTGTAGCCTTCGTCCTCGAAGAATTGAAGATCCGAATATCCCTTTCTTTCCCCTGGAACTAGGCCGAGATTGGAGCCGTCTCTGTTCGCGAATTCCAGGGCAAGCTGAGTGATATCCTTGAGATCAGGAGCGTAGCGGGCTAATAGCTTGTAATCACTGAAGCAATTGTGCACGCTGAATATACAGTTCGAAAAGCCTTGAGTAAGTTCGTTTATCGCTTCTGCGAAAAGTTCCATCTCGGTCTCGTCAGGCCTTGTAGTAATGGCAGGTTCGTCGATCTGAATCCATTGGACTCCATGCCGAATCAAGCTTTCGACTTCGGGCCTCAGAGCATTTTGCACAAGTGCGAGCATAAACTCGCGTCTAGCTTCAAAATTGATTTTCTTAAGATCCAGCTGGTCAAAGGCCGTGTTCTTCTGACGAATTTTGGACTCGTAGTATTCGTTGAAAGACCAATCCACAATTGTGTAAGGCCCAGTGATGGGAACTTTTATCCTGCGATCGGTCGAGGATCTTACAAACTCGTATTCGTCAAGATGAATTGGATGCATGTACTTGGGTTCGCTGACCAGCGCGCCTTTCGTGAAATACTTGTAGTCAAATGAGTGCACCGACCCCAAAAGCTTGAAGCCCTGAATGTTCCTAACTAGATGCTCGTACATCTCGACACGCCATTGCTCTCCTGAGTAAACGCGATCGAGGTCCGCGCTCTCGAAAAGCGACAGAACATAGCGAACGGACCAATCGCGAATTGACTCCTTCTCTTGTTCGCTTGGCCCGTCCGAAGATTTTTCTCGTCTCTTGAGAAGTTCAACAAGCTCGTCGAACTTTGGAACTGAAAGCTTCTTTCCCCACTGTTCTGCTTCTAAGATCTCGTTAGGCGTAATTCGCCCCTCGTCAGAGACTCCTTTAACTCTCCAGCCAGGCTTGGCAATGCTGCCTATTTCCTGCGTCGGAAAGAGCTGGCTATCAGAACTCAATTTCTCCACACTTTTCTTTGTTCGTCACTCAGAGAGCCTTTTGCCGATCAACTTTCGAGCCGATCCGATCGCGCTTACTTTCCGATCTGCATAAGTCCTCGGCAGATACTTTAGGTCTGAGCTGGGTAGAATGAGAAGTCCGGATGGTTCTAGCTTTCTAACTGCATGAACGCAAAATTCTGAAATCCACTCTGCAGATTCGATAAAAGAGGATCTAGCGTCTACGCAACCCGCCCCTAGAGCCTTGCCGTCAAACTTGAAGGAGCAGAGGCTCTCAATCGGTGTTTGTGAGAAGTCTATTCCAAGCGTATGGACGCCCTTGAGACTCAATAGCTGTTTCAGGATTCCAGAACAATCGCCAAAGTATGTGTGCAGCGTTACATTCGGTTTCAAATTCGACAGTTCCTCTTCGTATGCTGTCAAGAACGCTTGCAGATTTTTTGGGTTATCCAGCACAGAGTCTCCATATCTGTAGACAAGAGAAGGCTCGTTGATCAGAATCTCGGAATAAGGAATCCACGACGGATCACTAAGGATTTTTCTCAGGATCTTTGCGAATTCATGGACTAGTTCTTCTTTTGAGCCATAGTATTGATCGTCCACGAGAGACGCAAGTGTGTAGGGTCCTGGAACCGCAAGAGAACGTGAAGTACGACGCATAGCCGCGTCCGCCGAGTATTTCTTTTCGTTAAAAGTGCCGTCGTCACTCAACTTTTTTGTGACCGTGGGTTTTCGATAGAACGTATTGGTGTCAAACCATCGGGAAAGATCGGCTCGGAGCTCCAATCCAGAAATGGATTCGGAAAACGGCCTAATGAAATCTTGCCATTGCAACTGCCCCTCCGAAAAGATATCAAAGCCCGAACTTTTTTGTAATTCAATAAGAGCTACAGCATCCCTTTCGAACGCGTTCTTCAGGGCAGCTTCATCAGTTCTCCCTCTATCATAATCCCGAGTCACTTTAACTAAATTCTCCGATCGGGAGTGAATTCCCGCTAGAGCGCATTGAACCGTAATTGGCATAAGGGCTCAGACTAAACGCTGGACATCCTTGATATTAATGCTGGACTGCTCCAAATATTCCTATAGGAATTCTTTTGAGCTGTGGCGATTACTCACTGATATGACGAACGCGCCGATCCTTTACAAATGACGTCTGAAAATTAAGAGCAGAAGACCAGAGAAAAAAGAAATGCGAGTTAATTCTCGCACTTTTTTCCGAGATTACATTGCTTTGGAGAAAAGTTCGGCTACGTTGTCCCAATTAACGACGTTCCAGAATGCATCTACGTACGCACCTCTATCATTCTTGTACTGGAGATAGTACGCATGCTCCCAGACGTCGCAGACTAGCAATGGGACTGAATTCTGGCCGGAAAGGAGGTTGTGCTTTTCCGCTTGGAGAGTTAGAAGCTGATCGCTGATCGGATCCCACACCAACATACCCCAGCCTGAGCCTTCGACAGCTTTTGCAGCTGCGCCGAGCTGAGCCTTGAATGAATCAAATGAGCCAAAATCTTCATTGATCTTGTCCGCTAGCGCACCTCCAGGCTTGCCACCACCGCCCTGCTTCATATTTGGCCAGAAAATCGAGTGCAACACGTGCCCCGCAAGATTAAAGCTAAGATCCCGCTCGATTCCTTTGATATCTACTCCTTGCCAATTGTTCTTTCGGCCGGCATCCAGTTTTTCCAGCGCGGCATTTGCCCCATTCACGTATGCGAGATGATGTTTGTCGTGGTGAAGAGTCATAATATCCTTGGAGATGTATGGTTCCAGCGCATCGTATTTGTATGGAAGTTCAGGAAGAGTGTATTTCTTCATGAGAGAAACGTAACCTCAATGCTATTTTAGAATTTTGTGAGAATCACACTTGAGAATAGAGAGTGAACGAGATGAAGTTTTCTACTTCATTCGTCGGAGAAACGATACTTTTTGTCTCTGTTCTAGAGTTTCACAAGCTTTCCGTACCTACCGATGTTTAGCTGGACCTCGCCTCGAAAAGCCCTCGTGTATCCGTTCTCGATCCTTACGCGATCCCCTACGTCGACCGTATTGATCTGCTCGCCCCAGAGGCTGAGCTTGATAGAACCAGAGTCATCTCGAATTGTAGCATCCGCAACATTTGACGAGCCTCCCGCACGTAGATTGACAGAACGTGTTTCACCTTTTTCTACGATTTCGCCCTCGACGTCGACTCTGCTCTGTTCGCCCTTAAGATCCGCTATTTTCAATTTGCGATTCCAAATGGAGGGGTTTCTATTCGATATTTAAACTGATAATCACGGGTATGGCGTTGGCCCTATTTTTTAAAAGGCAAACTTTGGACGCAATATCTTCAATTAGACTTGAATATAGATTCGCTTCTTATTTTTGCCGCGGTTAGCGCGCTCGCTTCCTTTTTTGTTTGTTTCTCTTTGACCAAATGGCTTATCCAATTTCTAACTACAAAGAAGATGACAGTCCTCGATTACCATAAAGCAGATCGGCCTAGCATTCCCCGCCCCGGAGGGCCGGCTATACTTGTAGCGATTATTATTGGAGAAGCGATCCTTTTCGTGGTGTCCGGTAGCTACGCGATTCTGGGGCTCATCTTAACCACGCTGATAGCCGGACTCATCGGGATAGTGGACGATCTTAAGACTCTCGGAGGCATCGCCAAACCTGCCCTTCTCTTGGTCGCAGGGATTCCTTTAGTAGCAATAGAATATTTTGTTCCTAATGCAAATGTGTACACACCCGCCATTTACCTGCCACTGATCCACCGCGCTACGCACACCCCGATAATCTATCCTTTGCTAGTCTTAGTCGCCTTACCTGTAGTGACGAACACCGTTAACACTATTGATGTTTTGAACGGTGTCGTAAGTGGTTTCATTCTCATAGCTTGCATTCCGGTAACTTTCGATATTTTCCTGCGCGTGCTCGCGAACAAAACCGAACCGGTAGTTCTTCTCGCGATGCTTCCAATTCTTGCAGGTTCTGGGGCCTTTTTCGTATTTCATAGATACCCATCCAGGATCTTTCCCGGCGACTCCGGTTCGATCGCGCTGGGAGCAGCTTACGGAACGATGGCGATCATCGGAGGAGCCGAAGTCGTAGCAGTCATTGCGATCCTTCCAGCAATACTCAATTCATACTTGTTCCTTTCTACAATGAAGAGGTTGGTCGAGCATAGAGAAATTAAGAATCAACCGACGATAGCTCTTCCAGATGGCAGTCTTATCGCAACGGATGACCCAAAGGCTCCTGTTACTTTGGTGAGAATGCTTGTGTCAAAAAGCGCCCTGAGCGAGGACGAAGCGTCCAAGGACATTCTAAAACTCGCGCTTTATTGTGCACTGCTTGCGGGTGTAACTGCCATTCTAACTTGGGTAATCTGATTTGGAAAAACAAAAACCCATGCTCGAACTGTTTGCCATATTCACGATAGCGTGGGTTCTTGTCCTCGTTGGCACGGTTCTCATTTTCGATTTTATAGTTCCGTTTCATTATTGGGGCGGCATTTATGACAGCGCTGCCAAAGGAGTGTTTGCCACGATACTTGGTATAGCATGGCTTTACGCTCTAAATTTGATGCGCGATGTTTTCGTCAGAAGAAACATTCTAACAAAGAAAGAGAGAGTTCTCAGCGATTAATGCGCACCATAAAGGCGCCCTTAGGCTATCAGGCCTTTCCCTAAAGGCCCGAGTTATTCCATTTGTCTTTTCTGCTATCATAGTCGTCTCTAGAATAAACCACTCTTGCCGGGACCCCGAAAACGACAGAATCGCGAGGAACGTCTTTCGTAACTACTGATCCCATGCCTACAACGCTGTTCTCGCCTACGGTCACACCGGCTTTGATGACCGAGCTCGCGCAAATTACCGCTCCATCCTTTACAGTGACGCCGACCATTTTGTCGGAGGGAGGATATGGATCATTGGTTAAACAGGCCGATGGCCCGATGAAAACGTTGTTTCCAATTCTAGACAAGGGTGCGATGTAGGCAAGACCTTCTATTTTGCACTCATTTCCGATTACAACATTATAGTCGACGTGCGCTAGAGAACCAATCTTCGTATTGTCGCCTATCTTTGTATCGGCGCCTACGTACGCGAAGTTCCAGATCTTCACGTTTTTTCCAATCTTGGCGCTAGGTGAAATGAGATGCGGAATCTCCACTTTCTTATTCCGGTGGGCCGAATTTCCAGCGGATTCGTGTTTGCCGGCAGTCTTCCCTTTCGCCAAACCTGACTAACCTTTGAAGAAAAATCAGTCTAGATGGAATGGCTTTCCTTGTTTCACAATCTTCTCAGGCAATTTATCCCCGTACTTTGTTAGAAAATCGAGGTCTTCGTTCTTGTTGCGAAGCTCGTCCGGGAGCATTACCGGGATCTCTTCGATGATCGGATAATAGCGGTTGCATTGCGTACATACCAGAGCACCGTCAACGATAAGATCCCCCTCGGATTTGACCTCGAATAGCTCTAGAGGGTAGTGCTTGTCAATGGGGCATGCCAGGATATCTAGTAGTTTTCTTCTCATCTTGCGTACCCTCCAACCAATTTGGAGTTTGTCCAGTCATCTACTTGGAGGGTATTTAATCTGTCGCTAAACAAATTGCCTAATCTTCTGAATTGTCTGTTCGTCCAGTTTGATATTGAAAGCCTTTGGTGGTTTTTCTGAGAACCCTTTGATAGGTGGACAAACAACGGAGACGTCCAGTTTGACGCCTTGGCCTTTTAGATGATCAAGAAATTTGTAATATTCTTCGATGCTTTTCCAGTCCTTTCCCCTTTCAGAACAAAGGGCTGTCCAAACATCAAGCGTATTATTGTACAGCAAATGTTGCCTTAATTCTTCCACATTTCTTGGTCGAGGCACTTGTGCTCGCTTTGGATCTAGTTTCGCAAAGAGAAAAGTATTGCTAATAAGAAAAAGAAAATGCGGAGGAGAACATAAGTTCTCCTCGCTTCTTTCGAGTGCTATCTTGGATTAGCGAACTGTTGGGATGGGGGAAGTAAGCTTCTCGAACCTTGATGTGGTGTTTGATACTAAGCCGAATTCGATTTGGCTTTCGTCTTGGGTCACCGTCTTGATGGCAGTAGTTCCCAAATTGACTAATTCTTCGAGAGGCATATTTGGTTTGTATCCCCGTTGGATGACTTCAAGAGATCTCTCAGAGCCAGAACCGATCGCGAATCCAGAGCCTCTGAAATAGGTTCCACTAGGGTCCACTTGATACATCTGCAGTCCCAATGGATCGCGCCCTGCAATTATTATAGACGCGCCAAGGGGTCGTACCGCGTAAAGTGTGTACTGATGCAAATAAGAGCTCAATTCTTCAGAGGCTGTCTTCACGTCAACGGGAGAATCGAACGTCAATCTGTGTTTTTGCGCCTGCAGTCGGAGTTCCTGAATCAGTTTCATCACGTCTCCTATGTATCCGGCTCCTGTTGCTCCCAAGTGTTCGTCAATTTGATAGATTTTTTCAGCGGGATCAACCAAGGCTCTTGTGGGTTTCAATTGGCTCGCAAGGATTGCGTATTCGTCAGTCCTGATACCAATTGTCGTAGACCCTCGATTAACCGCTTCGAGTGCAAAGTCTACCTGAACTAGAGCACCCTCAGGTCCATAAAAATAGGGCATTCGTCCTAATTGTTGAGATTCCATCTTATTTCATCGCCTCTAAGCTACCTTTACTTCCTTTATTAGAAGGGCCGACGCTATGGCCACTACATCAATTCCATCACCTGAACCGGGATCTCTTTCCATGGCTGCCTGGACTGCATTGGTTCCGAGAATTCTTGCCTGCTCGATTGTCATGTTCTCCTTGTAATTGCTTTCGAGAACTCCATAAGCTATAGGGCTACCGGAGCCGCTTGATACAAAGTTCTCCGCCGAAACAGATCCGCTCATGTCTGTGACATACACATGAGGACTAGTGGCATCAACTCCGGCCACGATGAATTCAGCAAAGTAAGGCTGGTAGCTTTTCATCCCTTGATAAGCCACGTTCGAAATTAGCTTCGTGGTTTCTTTGACTGTTAGGGGATATCCTCGCTGAAGCGTCACGAGAGCTCTTTCTGCCCTAACTGCGTTGACGAGATATTCTGCATCTGACACCTGACCGGCGATCGCAACAGCCAGGCTATCATCGATTCTCAGGATCTTCTGAGTGATCTTTGATCCTATGAAGAACCCCTTGCTAGCTCTCCTGTCGGATGATAGCACGACTCCATCCTTGCACAAGATTCCTACTATTGTTGTCATTTTTCTCAATCCTACCTTTTCGAAGATTTCGTATTATTTCTCCGTAACAAGTATAGAAACAGAGGGAAGTTAATGACTAGCCTCCAGAGGGATCTAGTCACAGAAAAAAACGCAGAGAGCTTTAGGCCGCTCGGTAAAGGGAGCTGTCGCTCTCTGGTGCGGGAACCATGCCTCTATGCTTGAAGGCTTTAGATATGTGATCGAAAATTTCGTATGCGGCGCGTATCGCAGTATCCATGGACTCTTTAGTTGTGGCCTGACTTTCCACCGCGAGATAACCGTCAGATATTCGCGCCGAAAGTCTGAGCTTACCGTCGTCCGTAGTCCAAGCGAGAACCGTTCCGTCTTCATTGTGAGAGGAACCGTACCATCGCAACGTGCCGAACCATTTGTGACTGAGTGCTCGTTCCAATTCCAATTCGGTTGCATCCGGAGGAAGAATCGTTCTCAAGATCGGAATCGGCAATATCGCGTCCCTAACTGAATGCGCAGTCTTTGTTTTATTTCTGCTCAGGATTTCCGTTCCTCTCTTGCTTATTCTATAGTCATGATCGGACTTGTCGATCAATCCGTCTCGTTCCAGTCTTCGCAAAGACCGGGAAAGAGTTTCTTGGTGAAGGCCCAGCTTTCGCTTGATTCCTTGGAAGGAGATCGAACCTGCATCTTCGAAAGATCCATCAAGAGCTTCGAGGACAACGAGATCGTTTCCACTGGGGACTTCCATTGTTTCTTCCTGTTGGATAAGGAAGAGATCCTTGGTCGCGCCAAGATCCAGTGGTTCCATTGTTTTTAGATCTTGGCAAGATAGTGTAAGCGCAGATATATACTTTCAGCCGACATTAGAAAATGCCGGGTCCGTGTTTCCAATCTGCAAAAATCACTACAAGATCTCTCAGCTAGCTTTTTGCAAATTGAGATAGATTGGCGTCCCTGAATGACCGCTCGCCAGTGCAGCTTCTGCGATTATCGTATTGTTCAGACCATCTATCGGCTTGACGAGAGGCTGCCGGCCACTCCTCAAGGCATCCAGAAACATCTCCATTTCGGCCATCAATGGTTCTTTGAACTCTCGCCGCGGTGACTGCGTTCCTTTGGGATCGTCAAATTTGATCTCCTGGGAGACAAAGTCGAGCGAAATCACACCCTGAGTGCAAACTACGGTTAGCTGCCTGAGTCTTTTAGGGGTGACCCAGTTTGATACTATGAAAGCAGATTTTTCCTTTCCGAATCCAAGTGTGATGGCTGCAAAATCCTCCTTTGTCTGAGTCATTACATTTCCCAGCCGAGCAAAAACTAGATTTGGTTCTTCGTCAAAAAGCCATCTCGCTGTATCAATATCATGCACGCTCGTGTCTGCGACTATTCCCACGTCAGTAATTCTGCCCGCCCATTTGTTTTCTCTGTGAAATTCGAGGAGCAAGGGTTCTCCCAAGACTCGATCCTTTATCGCATTTTTCGCATCCACCACGGCGGGATTGAACCTCTCGATGAAACCCACCGTGAGGTAAACTCCAGCTTCCTTCGCTTGCTCCACTAATCTATGTCCTTCTGTACCGGTCGCAGTCATCGGTTTTTCGACAAAGACATTCACCTTCTTTGCAATAACTCTGGAAGCCACTTCGAAATGTAGCGAAGTAGGAACGCAAACCGTCACGGCGTCGAGCTTTTCCTCTTCTAGCATCTTGTTGTAGTCAGTGTAGGCCCTGCAGCCATATTTCATTGACCATTGAGAAGCACGTTCCGGATCAATATCGCAGAGACACTGAAGCACACCGAATTCGTTGAATACACGGAGGTGGTTTTTCCCCCATCCTCCTGTACCGATTACACCCACGTTAAGATCTCTTGCCATTTTTGTGAACATGTTATCCTACGAACTCTACGGGAAGATTTGCTCTAATTACCTGCGACTTCGTCATGCTGATTTGATCTTCGTACAGTTGGGTCAGTTTCTGCTCGGCACTTCCAGATAGAAATACCATAAGGTTGATCTTTTCAATCCCGGTGGGAAAAGAAAAACCTTCTCTCATAATGTTGAGATATTCGATGTCGGAAAAAAAATCCCGCAGCCTTTCCTGCACTCCACGAGCCATCAGGATTTTGTCTCCGCGCATTTCTAGGGCGTCACTGTCCGTAAAGAGCATTATCTTCAATCGGCTGGCTTTCAGGTCTCGCGACTTTACGAGATCTCTTATCCTCTCAACGAGGAACCTTGAATACCCTTCAACGCTCTTCAAAGAGCCCGAGCCAAGGTAGAGAATGGGATCTCCTGTTTCCACTGATTCAACTAGAAGTTTCAAATCGAAAAGCAGGGAGCCCAGATCATCTGCGAAAATTTGTTTGTATTCTCTGGGGCTCTCAAACCCCAGCATGGTCAGTCTTTTTGCTGCTTCGAAAGTTGATGCCAGAACTGAATATCTTGTCAGAAGTTTCTGGGCGTGCATGACTTCAGCTTTGAGGATAGTTGAAATCTCCATCGAAAATCCTGCGGCCTCTATCGTTTGCAAATGATCATCTATTTTCCTATCCGTACCAAAGACCGTAGGCTTGCCACCTTCGAGAGGGGCGTATACAAATGCAAAATCCTTCTGGCTAGAAAGGCCGGAGGCATGCTCGATCCTCTCTATAATTTCCTTAGAACCAAAAATTCCAAGGGGAAGGCAAAACAAAATCACGGATCCTGAAGTGATATTCTTCGCAAGGTCATTAAGTCTGGATTTTACTTCCGAGAGAACATCTTCCTCATTCCGCCTTAACTTAGGTGCGAAAAAGAGGACTTTAGATTTGCTGATGCAGTCTCTCCCGGATTTGATGTCGAGGAGGGGCTCATCTGACAGAAGTTCTCTTAGCTCAGAATAGTCAGCTGCGAGTTGGGGCCTGAGAATCATTCCGGTGCCCAGGTTCTCATCTACAATGAACACCTCATAACCTTTGGAAGCAAGTTTAGCTCCAATTTGATAACCTTCGGTGCTCAATCCATAAACCGTGACAGAATCAGAGGGCTGCGACAAGCGTTCACTCGTCTATCATTCGCTCTTTTCTGTGCTTTGAAATACTTTGTTCGATCAAGTGATTTTACGTTAAAAATTGATTTAAGGAGGGGCCAAAAACCTTTAGCTCCCGTCCAATCAGCCCCGTGGTGTAGGGCTCCCAACCGGTACGAAACTGGTCGAGCGCAAAGCGGTCAAGCAAGCTCTTTCAAGAGTTGAATTTCGAATTCAACGAGCGCCTTGAGTACTGGCCTTTGGAGCCGGTGACTCCTGTTCGAATCAGGACGGGGCTACCAACTTTTACTAGTAAAATGCTAGTAGAACCTGTTAAAAATCCCGGCCTTGTATACTTCGAAGCCGGTAACCTACCCGACCTCACCCGAAGTGATACAATATCCTTAATTCGAAGCAATTACAACATTATAGTTTCGCGCACATTGAAGTCGGAAGCGGAACCTCAGGCAACACCTGTAGACTGGCATATATGGCCGTTGTCGGACCAGGAATTACGGGAACGCGATATTCGTAACGGTATCGCTCCCGATCCCACAAAGCCGCATTGGACGTCCTTCTTTGCTACGCATCCTTCCGAACTAGTAAACTTTCAGGAGAAAGCCGAATCCCCAACCAGTCGCAAAGAATTCGATCCCGCAGAGTTCAAAGCCTGGCTACAAGCCCAAAGCTACTCTCTTGAACATAAGAAGGATGTTTACAGATATGCTCTAAAATTCAGAGACGCATTATCTGACGAAAGAGCTACTACCCAATTACTTACGCTCCCTATGGATAGGCGTCGTCATGTCATGCAGGCCTTAGCCGCACTATCAAAGTTTATGGGAATCTACGAGGACTGGAAGGCAAAGCAAAAGCAAGTAGGATTGACTTGGGAGAAACCTGCTTCGGACTCTATAATCAGAAATTTGCTTTCCGGTGAAGCTGACGAAGCATACAACTGGCTTAGGGGAGTAGCGCTTGTCAGATTGCCAGCACAATACCGAGTTCCCATGGTCTACATTGCTGTAAGTGGCTTACGTCCGAGCGAGGCTTGCGAATCCCACCACTTGATGCGCGAGCTGGACTCAAAGGGCACTCTGTTTGGATCGTGGGATAAACAAGAGGGCTATGCGGATAAGGACCTATCAATGATTTGCCAT
>JASHNZ010000032.1 GCA_030041355.1 Nitrososphaerales archaeon | reverse complement strand
TAGTAGACCAAGCAAATTCACAGTTTTGAACTGCTCCAGAAGTATGTAGCCGATTTCCTTTCACAATATTAATGTGATTTGTTGAGATAATGTTTCATTGGACATGTTTTGTCCTAACCCATCCCTGCAATCTCTATTTCATCATTGTTGAACATGACGATCAGCATATTTTATAACTCAAATGCAGATAAGGCTATTACCACATTTGAAAGTAATAGAACGACTCTTTTTAGGAGCCCTGCTTCAACTCGTCTCATAGATCGGGATATTTGGGTACTGTCAATCGAAACAAGTAGCGATTGATCATTGGAGGAGCAATATAGTACTGCTAGTTCCGACGCAATAAATTCAAGTCAGCTTAGCTTTTCAATAATAATCACAGCATATAACAGAAGAGAATTTCTGTTAAAAGTGATACTCTCAGCTTCACATCAGACTTTTTCAAAGTCTGCGTCTGTGGCGAGTATTCGACTAAGTTGCATCATTCAGTGTTTAGGGAACCTTGGGACTTGATTTAGTCTGCCATTAACCAGAGCTGTTTCTGATTCGTGCGGCGAAACTTGCGTGTTAGTTTGATTCGTAAGGAACGGAGTACCGTACTCGTGTAGTTCTACCACGTTACAATAATTACCCACTCCATCTGCCCTTACTTCTTGGGACCACGTCGTGCTATTTGTGATTGGGTAGCCAGCTCCGAACAAATCTGCAACAAGACAGTCTACCTGACTGTTGGTTCGTAATTCTTAATCGTTTTGTATGGGTACGCTAACAAAGTCTAGGTCTGTCGAGCGAACAACCATATTTGAGCTTTTTCTGGCAAGGAAAGATCTTCTCTCCAAGCTCCAGGTTTCGTCCTCTTTCAAACTCCCCAATCATACGTGTAAGAAAGCCTAGCAAGAGATCGCGATACTGTTCGTTAGTAAAATATGATTTTAGTCCAACGCCCACCCCGCCCAGCTGCTAAAAGATCTATTCTCTTTTAGCTTCCAATTTCCTAAGATCGGCGCATTAGATAACATTCAAAAATAAAAGATTCTCGGCTTGTTTTTTAGGATGCGGTATTAGAAGGCGCTGCGAATACGTAGCACCGCTTCTCTGGCATACTACGATGAAGACTAGATTATTCCCATTGTGTTTTGATAAAGCTTTCACGAATCCAATCCTTAATTCACATTCAATTTAGGTATTTAAATCACAATCAATACATCATTTCCAAGGGAAAAGTTCGTTGGATCGCACCCTTTTCATTTCAGTGATAGTTACCGCATTCAATAGGAAGGAATTTCTCCTGAGTGCAATTTATTCCGTGCTAAATCAAACACTAGACAAGTCGAAATACGAAATCATTGTTCTCAAGAATTTCCAAGACGAGAAAATCGATGGCATCATAAAGGGCATGAATGGAGTTTCTCTCAGGTTAGGCACCGAAATTATAGGATCTTATCTTTTCGCTGGTATTGAAAGAAGCAGTGGAGATATCATAGTCTTTCTTGACGATGACGACGAATTTATGAAAGATAAGCTTCAGACAATATACGAGGTATTTTCATCAAGTCCGGAAATAGGCTACTACCACAACGACAGAATCATCATCGATGCTTCTGGAAATGAAATACTAACAAGCTTCCGAAGATTTGAAACTGATTTTATTCAAAAGACCGGACATTTTATAGTTGAAAAACCTGTGACGGAAAAATACGCTAACATGCTTTTCAATGCAGGGGCGTATGGTTATATGAGTTCGATTGCTGTCAAAAAGTCGGTCGTTGTACCACTTTTAACACAGCTTAAGACTTCTATAGCGAGCGTCCAAGATATTTTCTTTTTCTATTGCGCATTGCTATCTACAGAATGTAGAATTATCGCAGTGGATTCGAAGAAACTAACAAAATACCGGCTTCATCCAGCGAATGTATCTCAATTCTCTTACGCAATTGATAACCAAACTGAACTTGAGAAGAAGATCTTCGAATTTTTATTGCGTGAAAAAAAGAGCTTGGATGCAATCATGGAAATAGCAACAGGAAGAGAAAACATGGAACAAGAGAAAAGCCTCAAAGTAGTAAGAAAGATGATAGGGTATGACCTCTATCTCCGCAAGGTGAATTTGAATATGGTTGATCCTTCATCAAACAGAAGGAGAGTTATCTCAGATGCAATAACTTTTTTCAGATACTCGTTTCGAAGTAGATTCATTGGCCAAGTGAATATTGTCGTACGTAGTGTGTTATGGGTTATATTTCCAAATACTACCAAGCGGATATTTGTCAAGCGCTTCGCAAAAAGATAGAGTTCTACAGAGATCATCTATAATAAGCGATTCTAGTTGCTTCCAATTATTGAAAACAACCTCATATTGACTCATAATAAACACTTTTCAAAAGTCGGACAGGGAGTTTCACGATTAAAATTATACCACTTAAGCGAAAGTCATTACCACTAGACTAATCCTTTCTTGTATTATCTTAGACGGGAGGCTGACTTTGATTTTGAGCCAAATCATTAAAGGTAGTCAATTGGTCTTTAGAAATTCTCACATTGCATGATTTGTTTGTTGGTACAACTGTAGGGAACACAAGATATCTTGGAGAATGGTTCGAAGGAATTAGCAAATTAAATCCCTCGACGATTCTAATTTCAATGGATAAGAGTCGGCATGATAAAATGCCACCTGATCT
>JASHNZ010000031.1 GCA_030041355.1 Nitrososphaerales archaeon | reverse complement strand
TACATTCGACTTCTTGACGTTTGCAATGGCTTTAGTTTTCCGCCTCTTACATGGTCGTAAAAAAAAATTCGGTGTGTAGATAGCTACTCTCAGAAATTGCCATTGTAAGTTCCCAAGATCCCCTGTCTATAGCTTCGCATATCATCATTTGCGATACTCTATTCGATTTGCATTTTCAAAGAATAACTTGACAGGCTCGACTCAAGAACAAGAAGCTTCATATTCAGGAGAAGCCACCTGTTCCTAATTGTGAAACTAAAAGTAGTGATGGAGCCGCAGGAAGAAGGCGGTTACACTGTTTACGTGCCTTCCCTTCCAGGGTGCATAAGCGAGGGCGATAGCAAAGAGGAAACCCTCGTTAACATCAAGGAAGCGATCGAGCTATATCATTGAACTAGCTGTTCTCACAAGAGAGAACTTGTCCGATTGATATAATTACAACGCAGAGATGGATTTGTTTTGGTTCAGTGGCGATTTTCTAGCCCACCGTAGAGACAGCCACCAAAAGAGCGAGACTTCTACAATGAACACGATAAAATCAAGATAGTCGTGCGCGATGCTGAGCGGAGAATATCCGTAAAGGTAACCTATGAGGGCCAATGCGAAAATTCTCAAAATGTTTACCCCGTAGATCATGGCGGGCCCCAGTGCAACCAAAATCAAAAGTTTTGTTCTTGAGATTTTGCTTCCCAGATCTATTAGGACGATCGCGTATGCAACCAAGAAGGCTGTAGAAGCTTGAATCCCGCTGCAGGCGTTTTCCACTTCGATTCCTCCTAGCTTCGAACCCGAAGGAAACACGATCGTCTGTCCCAAAAGATGAGCTCCCACTCCCATCAAGTTCAAAAAGTTGGTGCTCACAATAGCCGCGACGTTTGCCAGAACATTTGCAAAGACAGTGTTCACTGTAGCGTTGGCTAGAGGGGCTTCAAAGTAAAACAGCCAGATGAGGATCGTTCCCGCCGCGAGGAGTTTTGCCGGGAGTTCCAATTTCGCGAATAGTTTGAGGCTCGTACTCTTGCAGACATAGAATCCTCCGAGAAAAAGGGCAACGCCTAAAGGAGGGAACCACCAAAGCGGCGAAAAATTGTTTCCTGTAAAGTGATAAACGAGATAAAGCACCGGAGCCAAAGCCATCAGGCTCAAGCCTAGGAGAAGTTTGGGTCTGACTGCTTTTAGCTCTAGCAAGTTTCCTCAAAGATCCTGAATGGAAACCCAACCTCGCATTGTAGAGGATAAATCCTTTCTTAGAGCGTCTTGGACCTCTGAGTTCTTCTGCTCGTTGCATAGCGGACGAATCCGTAGGACGCGAGTGCGAGAATAGCTGCGATGATTATGCCATAGTTACCAAATTGTGGTGGCAAGTCTGGGACGGGAGTGCAGGAATTCACGGTATAAGTAGATCCCGGGTCTTGGGTGAAAGTGGAACCTGATTCTTGGTTGAAAGTGCCTCCGCAGTCGATGATGATCGTGCCGGTGGACTCGTTAACGATGGTGGCGCCGGACTCGTTCGTCATGGTAGCGCCCGACTCTACGGTGATAGTGCCGTAGTTGTTGAGGGTGCCGTAGTTGTTGATGCCAGTTCCAGCGGTGTTGGCGACGTTGATTGTGCCGGTGCCGGAGTTGGTGAGGGTGGCGGAGTTTTGGTTGATGATGCCAGTGCCGCCAGTGTTTTCAATTGTGATGGTGCCGGAGTTGGTGCAGGTGGTAAGGTAGTTCCAGATCCCGTAGCCGCCGGAGTTTTCGACCGTGATCGTGCCGGAGTTGGCGATGGTGCCGGATTCACTATCGATGCCGTAGCTGTCGCTGCCGGAGTTTTCGATTGTGATCATGCCTGAGTTGGTGATGGTACCGCCCGATGCGTTGTAGATGCCTGCGCTGTACAGGCTTGGGAGACCGGAGTTTTCAACTGTGATGGTGCCGGTGTTGGAGTTAGTGAAGTTGCCGTAGTTTTGGATGCCGATGCCGCTGTTGCCGGAGTTTTCGATTGTCATAGTACCTGAGTTCATGAAATTGCCGTTGATATCATTGCTGATGCCAAGGTTGTCGCCGGAATTATCGACCGTGATGGTGCCTGAGCTGGTGAAGGTGGCGTCGTTATAGATGCCTTCGGTGCCGGAGTTTTCGATTATGATGGTGCCAGAGTTGGTGAAGGTGGCGTCATTATAGATGCCTTCGGTGCCGGAGTTTTCGATCGTGAGGGTGCCTGAGTTCGTGATAGTGCCTTCGTTCTCGATGCCAATGTTGCTGCCGGAGTTTTCAACCGTGATGGTACCAGAGTTGGCCAATGTTCCGCCATCGTTGTAGATGCCGATGCTATTGCCGGAGTTTTCGATTGTGATGTTGCCACCGGACTCGTTGGTTATGTTGCCACCATCGTTGTGGATGCCTTCACTTAACGTGCCGGAGTTTGTGATTGTGATGGTGCCGGTGGACTCGTTGATGATGGTGCCGCTAGACTGGATGGTGATGGTGGCGGAGTCGTCGATGGCGCCGTAATTGACGATCCCAGTTCCAGCGGTATTTTCGACTGTGATGGTGCCGGAGTTGAAGTTGGTAAGGGTGCCTGCGTTGAAGATACCTTCACTTGACGTACCGGAGTTTTCGACTGTGATCGTGCCTGAGTTGGTAATGGTGCCGGCCTCGTTGTTGACAATGCCATAGCTGCCGGAGTTTTCAATTGTAACGGTGCCGGTGATAGTGATGGTGCCAGAGTTGAAGATGCCGGAGCTGCCACTGTTGGAGTCTTCGATTGTGATGGTGCCGGAGCTTGTCAATGTTCCGCCAGCATTGTAGATGCCAAAGCTACTGCCAGAGTTTTCGATTGTGATGGCGCCGGAGTTGGTGAAGGTGCCGGAGTTGTAGATGCCGTAGCTGTTACCGCCGGAATTATCGATTGTGATCGTGTAAGAGTCGGTGATCGTGCCGCCTGACTCGTTGTAAATGCCGATGCTGCCGGAACCGGTGTCTTCGATCGTGATCGTGCCTGAGTTGGTGATGGTGCCTTCGTTGACAATGCCATAGTCGGCGGAGTTTTCGATTGTGATATTACCGCCGAACTCGTTGATGATGGTGCCTCCTGAACTGATGTAGATTGTGCCAGAGTCGTTGATGGTGCCGTAGTTGTCGATCCCAGCTCCAGTTCCAGCCGTATTGGCTACCGTGATGGTGCCGGAGTTGGTGATGGAGCCATCGTTATAGATGCCGTCACTTGACGTGCCGGAGTTTTGAATTGTAATGGTCCCGGAGTTGATGAAGGGGCCGGAGTTGTAGATGCCTTCACTGTCCAAGGCGGAGTTTTCGATGGTGATGGTGCCACCGGACTCGTTGTAGATGGTGCTCCCAGTGTTGTAGAGACCGATGCCCTCTCTGTTGGAATTATCGATTGTGATCGTGCCGGAGTTGGTGATGGTGGCGCCGGATCTGCTGTAGATGCCTTCACTGTCCAAGGCGGAGTTTTCGATTGTGATCGTGCCGCCGGAGTCGTTGGTGATGGCGCCGTAGTTCTCGATGCCATAGTCGCCGGAATTATCGATTGTGATGGTGCCGGAGTTGGAGATGGTGGCGGAGTTGTAGATGCCTTCGTCGCCGGTATTTTCGATTGTGATAGTGCCAGAGTTGGTGAAGGTGGCGTAGTTGACAATGCCGTATTCGCCCGAGCTTTCGATTGTGATCGTGCCTGAGTTGGTAATAGTGCCGGCCTCCTCGTTGTCAATGCCATAGCTGCCGGAGTTTTCGATTGTGATGGTGCCGGAGTTGGAGTTAGTGATGGTGCCTCCAAAGTTGAGGATGCCGGTGTCGTCGCCGGAGTTTTCAATTGTGACTGTGCCGTAGTTAGTGATGGTGCCGGAATTGGTGATTCCGATGCTGCCCGGATTCGAGTTTTCAACCGTGATGGCGCCGCCGGACTCGTTGGTAAAGGTGCCTCCCGAGTTGATGATGAGGGCGCCATAGTCGTCGATTGCCCCGTAGTTGTCGATCCCAGTTCCAGCCGTATTGGCTACTGTGATGGTGCCTGAGTTGGAGTTGGTGATAGTGCCGCCGGACTCGTTGTAGATACCGTAGGTGCCGGAGTTTTCGATTGTGATGGTACCAGAGTTGGTGATGGTGCCGGAGTAGTTGTAGATGCCGTCGCTGCCGGAGTTTGCAATTGTGATGGCACCGCCGGACTCGTTGGTAATGGTGCCTCCTGAACTGATGTCGATGGTGCCATAGTCGACGATGGTGCCGTAGTTGTCGATCCCAGTTCCAGCCGTATTGGCGACGTTGATCGTGCCGGAGTTGGAGTTGGTGATGGCGCCATCGCTCCAGATGCCGTAGCCGCCGGAGCTTTCGATTGTGATGGTGCCAGAATTGCTAAGAGTACCTAAAGTGTTGTAGATGCCGTAGCTGCTGGTGCCGGAGGTATCGATTGTGATGGTGCCGGAATTGGTGAGGGTGCCGAAGTTTTGGACGCCTAAAATTGACGGACCAGAGTTTTCGATTGTGATCGTGCCAGAGTTGGTGATAGTGCCGTCGGACTCGTTGTAGATGCCGATGGCGTTGTAGCTGGTGATGGTGATGGTGCCGCCGGACTCATTGGTGATGGTGCCGGTGTTGTCGATGGTGCCGGAGTCGTTGATTGTGCCGTAGTTGTCCATCCCAGTTCCAGCGGTATTGGCGACGTTGATCGTGCCGGAGTTGGTGAGGGTGGTGCTAGGTTGATTGACGATGCCCTCGCTGCTGCCGGAGTTTTCGATTGTGATCGTGCCAGAGTTGGTGAGGGTGTTGAAGTTGTACATCCCGTCGGTGAAGCCGGAGTTTTCGACTGTGATGGTGCCGCCGGACTCGTTGATGGTGGTGCCTTCGTTCTGCAAGCCTTCGGTTGACATGCCGGAGTTTTCGACTGTGATGGTGCCGTAGTTAGTGATGGTGCCATCGTTGATAATGCCAAAGCTGTAACTAATGGAGTTTTCAATTGTGATGGTGCCGCCGGATTCATTGGTGATGGTGCCGGTGTTGTCGATGGTGCCGCCGGACTCATTGGTGATGGTGCCGGTGTTGTCGATGGTGCCGGAGTCGTTGATTGTGCCGTAGTTGTCGAGGGTGCCGTAGTTGTCGATCCCAGTTCCAGCCGTATTGGCTACCGTGATGGTGCCGGAGTTGGAGTTAGTGATGGATCCACTGGCTTCGTTGTAGATGCCGTCGCCGCCGGAGTTTTCGACTGTGATGGTGCCTGAGCTGGTGATGGTGCCATAGTTGTCGATGGTGCCATAGTCGTCGATCCCAGTTCCAGCCGTATTGGCCACCGTGATGATGCCTGAGTTGGAGTTAGTGATAGTGCCATCGTTGAAGATGCCGGTGCTGCCACTACCGGAGTTCTCGATTGTGATCGTGCCAGAGTTGGTGATGGTGCTGTCGATCTCGTTGTAGATGCCATCGAAGGTGGAGTTTTCAACCGTGATGGTGCCCCCGGACTCGTTGGTGATGGTGCCACCTGAATCAACGATGATAGTGCCATAATCGTCGATTGTGCCATAGTTATCGAGGCCGGTTCCAGCGGAGTTTTTGACTGCGATGACGCCGGAGCTGGTGATGGTGATGGACCCACCACCTTCGTTATAAATACCGTAAGTGCCGGAGTTTTCGATGGTGATGGTACCTGAGTTCATGAAAATGCCGTCGATATCATTGACGATCCCAGTTCCAGCCGTATTGGCTACTGTGATGGTGCCTGAATTGGAGTTGGTGATGGTGCCGTAGTAATTATCGATGCCTTCGGCGCCGGTGTTTTCGACTGTGATGGTGCCTGAGTTGGTGATGGTGCCATCGTTCACGATGCCTTGAGTAATACCGGAGTTTTCAACCGTGATCGTGCCGCCGGACTCGTTCGTCATGGTGCCTCCCGAGTCGATGGTGATGGTGCCATAGTCGTCGATTGCGCCGTAGTTGTCGATCCCAGTTCCAGCCGTATTGGCTACCGTGATGGTGCCTGAATTGGAGTTGGTGATGGTGCCACCGTCGTTGCTGATGCCGGTGCTGCCACTACCGGAGTTTTCGACTGTGATGGTGCCCCCGGACTCGTTGGTGATGGTGCCTTCGACCTCGTTGTAGATGCCGGTGCTGTCGATGCCGGAGTTTTCGACTGTGATGGTGCCCCCGGACTCGTTGGTGATGGTGCCGTAGTTGTCGATGTTGCCGTAGTCGTCGATTGTGTAATAGTTATCGATGCCAGTTCCGGCGCTGTTGGTTACTGTGATGACGCCGGAGTTGGAGTTGGTGAAGGTGCCATCGTTGACGATGCCGGTGCTGCCACTACCGGAGTTTTCGACTATGAGGGTGCCGGAGTTGGTGATAGTGCCATCGCTGTAAATGCCGATGCTGCTGCCGGAGTTTTCGACTGTGATGGTGCCGGAGTTAGTGACGGTGCCACCGTTGATAATGCCGTAGCTGCTGCCGGAGTCTTCAATTGTGATCGTGCCTGAGTCGTTGATGGTGCCATCGTTCTCGATGCCGGTGCCCATGCCGGACTCTTCAATCGTGATGGCGCCGCCGGTGTCAACGGTTAGGGCGCCGTTGTTGGCGAGATACCCATTAGATATAGTAAGTGTCGTTCCGGAGGGAATTTCCCAACTGTCCCCTGAACTAATCGTGTAAGTTTTCGTCAGCGTGCAGGTGGAGTTGCTCGGATCCCATGTTCCTCCCATTGGGGAAACGCAAGTGCCAGAATTGAGAGTGTAGGGAGTGTCGTATATTAGGGGTTGCGTACGAAGCGCTGAGGAATGGGGGGTGTAGCTGGGGGCATACACTCTTGGAGTCGCACCCAGTGCAAAAATCATCACAAAACAAAGAGCAAACAAGATGCACAACGCGATCGGAAGAAGAGCAGCTCTGCTTCGTTTATCCTTTTGAAAGACAGCAAAAACATGCCTCCCTCTTAGTATTCCGAAAAAAAGAGATGACATAACGAGTGCCAATTTCCACTCTGCTTTAAGCATTAACAGAGAGACCTTTGCGGAGCTCGACTTCGACTATTTATTGAAATTCTTCTTCAGTTTTGAGATGACTTTCCCAATAATTTGAAAGCTCCTTGTCAGAATCTTCACCGGCTGCAGTCTAGATCCAAGAGTGGCCCTTTAATTCGACTCCGATGTAGCGATTATTGATATATTGCTTGCACCGCCTAAATGAAAAGTCCCTGACAGCGCGAATATCCCTCAAAATGTTTACCCCGTAGATCATGGCAGGCCCCGGTGCAACCAAAATCAAAAGCTTCGTTCTTGACATTTTGCTTCCAAGATCTATTAGGACGATCCCCTACGCAATTAAAAAACTGTGGAAGCTAGGATATCGCTGCAAGCGTTTTCCACCTCGATTCCACTAAGCTTCGAACGCGTAAAGTAATAAACGAGATAAAGGACGGGAGCGCAACCCATCAACCCAAGGCCCAAGGCAAGCTTTGCTTGGATTTTCCTGAAAGAAATCAATACACAAAAAGAGCGGGTCGTTCCCTTCGCTTTAAGGGTCAGGAAGTGCTGACTCAAGCTGACTAGATTAAATAATTTCTAATTCTCGCTTCCGACTTTGAAAGAATTTGATGACTTCTGCTCCCCGGACCAGAGCGGTCAGTGTGTCCTCTCTGTTGTTCCAAGAAAGAATGAGAGCTGAAGTCGGCGAAGTTACTGCACAAACTTTTGAGCCAAAGACTGGCAAAGAAGCCCTTTCGTTATTCCAATTACGGAGCTAAGTAATTGCCTCTATGTCTTTTAGATCTTGAAAATCCTCGTCAAAAGTTCCGATTCTGGGTATACCATGAGTTTTCATTGTGGCCAATGTAATCGAGTCTGTGAAGCTTAGTTCCTTGTTCATTTGCTCGGAAAAGATTTTCCAAGCTTGGTGAAACGTGTGCTCATCAACATACAGAAGTTCAACTGACGCAAGAAGCTCGTTGCCATATCCGACGGCTAGCTTTAGATTTTTGCTGCGAACAAATATGCCCGTGACCGTCTCGTCAAATATGTAATCGGTAATCAAAGCTCTTCCATACTTCTCGGCAGCAATATCCTTCATGAGAGAGAGTGCCTTTTCATGGTGAAAGTCGTTCTTTATTTTGAATGCTATCAGAAGGCTTGAATCAAGAATTATGGTCGTTTCTGATCCCTTGATCCATAGAGCGTTTCGTCTATTTCTTCACTCCATCTGACTTTCCCTCTTCCTATCCTAACAGGTTTGATCTTAAGAAGGAGCTTTGCGGTTGTTTTTCCTTCGCGTGATTCTTTCTCTCTCTCTCTCACCCAAGTTCTCATGGCTTGACTCAAGGCATCACCCGCTTTCAATCCTTCTTCCGCAGTCCTTGCTCTGAATCTTCTCCATGTTTCTTCGTCGACATCCCTGACTGTTAGGATTTGCTTTTTCATAAATGAAAAGTATAACATGTATTACATTTCAAGCTTTCCATGTATGCACGGAAGGACTTCATAGCAGAGAAAAAAAGTTGCTCCCGCAAGCTTTGCTTGGATTTTCAGAAGCTAACACGTTTTCTCAAAGTATCCTAGAAGGGGCCTCCCGTCGTGGAGGTTAAATTCTCAGGTGTTCTAGAGCTACGAACTCTCTTATTCGTAGCTTAGCGGATAAATCCGTACGACGCAATTGCGAGAATATCGGCTTTGCCCTACATAATTTGTATAAGATTTTTCTGCAATTTTGAAAACATTTTGTAAATAATTCGAAAACTCTGTCGATGCTCTCTGACTGGGATGTATCGAATTATGATATATCCAGTTCACTATGTCTAATTTCATGCCCGCGTCCCTTCTCGAGCAGCTCGACATAGCGGCTCCCCGCCAACTTGGGTCAAAAATTGGGCTTTCGTAGACTTAAATAATGGAGGCCTCTCGTACCAGCAAAAGGATTCTTCCACGAAGGCCATGATAGTTGTCGCTCCTGAATGAACCATCCTGAAGTGAATATGGCGACCAAACGCATCTCCATCATTTTCATTTCGCTAGCCCTAGTGTTCTTGTTTCTTTTCTCACCAACAGCTTTTCTTTCTACGGCATTTTCTTCCGGTCAAAGCGCGGTGAGCATCGAGGGTCAGACTGCTTTCACGAGCGACGTAACAAACCCCGGAGGAGTTTCGGCTAGTTATCTCGACAATCCGGGAGAAATTGCCCTAAATTCTTCTGGCGGTCTCTGGGTTGCGGATTATGGTAACAACAGAGTATTAGAATTTTCAACTTTGGCTAGTTCTGAACCCGCTACAATAGCTATCGGCCAGACTAGTTTGAATAACAATGGCTGCAATGCCGGAGGCGTGTCTGCAAGCACCCTATGCCATCCCGACGGGGTTGCCTTGGATTCATCCGGCAACTTGTGGATCGCTGACTATTCCAACGATAGAGTGATGGAATTCAAAGAGCCATTTAGCACTGGAGAGAGCGCCTCGCTCGTCCTGGGTCAGACCAGCTTCTCAGGCGATTCCTGCAATGCTGGAGGATTATCCGCAAGCACTCTGTGCGGACCCACTTACATGGCATTTGACTCTTCTGGGAATCTGTGGGTTCTCGATTCCGGTAACAACAGGGCCCTAGAGTTTACTTATCCATTCACTACAGGTGAAGCTGCGTCCAAGGTCATTGGGCAGCCCGGATTTGGGACCAACAGCTGCAATGAGGGAGGACTATCGGCATCTTCGCTTTGCACAGAAAACAACGGAGGCATCTCCTTGGATGGTTCTGGAAACCTCTGGATCTCGGACTATTCAAACAACCGAATATTGGAATTTCCGGTTCCATTGAGCACTGATGAAAACGCCACCGTGGTCATAGGCCAGGCTGATTTTATTCAAAACAACTGCGGTTCTGCATCCGCTTTCGTGATCTGTGATCCGGAAGGCCTAGCTTTTGATTCTCTAGGCAACCTCTGGGCCTCCGACTGGAAGTACAATCGAGTTCTCGAATACCAAAAGGGATCAGGATTTATCGATAACGAATCCGCCTCACTGGTTCTGGGTCAAGCGGGCTTTTCTGGCTACGGCAGTTCCTGCAATAATCCAGTTTCCCCTACGAGCCTTTGCGATCCCACAGACGTAGCCTTTGATTTATCCGGGAATCTGTGGGTCGCAGACTCGGGTTACAATCGAATGCTAAGATACTCTCCTGTATTTTCGAGTGACGAAGCCGCTTCACTTATTGAAGGTCAGACCGCTTTCACGAGCGACGTAGAAAACCCCGGAGGAGTTTCGGCTAGTTATCTCGAAACTATAGGTCACTCAGCAATGCTGGCGTTCGATGGAAGTGGGAATCTGTGGGTCTCTGACAATTATAATAACAGAATTCTGATGTTTTCCACCCCCCTTGCCAACGGGGAAGCCGCAAGTGTAGTGATTGGCCAACCCAACTTTACCCAAGGCAGCTGCGGCTCAGCTTCAGCTACGGTCATATGCTATCCTACGGGATTGGCCTTCGATGCGCAAGGAAACCTGTGGGCGGCAGACTGGGAGTACAACAGGGTGCTAGAGTTCTCCTCTCCCTTCAGCAATGGAGAAGCCGCGTCAGTGGTTTTAGGGCGTGCAAGTTTCTCTGGCTATGGCGGAACCTGCCCTTCCACTTCTTCAAATAGCCTTTGCGATCCTCAGGGTCTAGCCTTTGATTCCTCGCAAAATCTGTGGGTCGCTGATTCTGACAATAACAGAATAGTCGCATTTAACAGTCCCTTGACCACTAACGAGACCGAATCCACAGTAATAGGACAAACTAACTTTGCAAATAGCGGTTGCAATCAAGGTGGAATCTCGGCCGCCACCCTATGCCTGGATGGTGATGGTTCTGGAATCGCTTTTGACTCTAATGGCAACCTCTGGGTCGGTGATTACCTCAACAACAGAGTGCTCGAATTCAAAGCTCCTCTTAGCACCGGGGAGAGTGCCTCGCTTGTCCTGGGTCAGACCAGCTTCTCGGGCGATTCCTGCAATGCTGGAGGATTATCCGCAAGCAGTCTCTGCGGACCCACTTTTGTGGCGTTCGATTCTTCCGGGAATCTTTGGGTCTCTGATTACGGCAACAACAGATTGCTAGAGTTCACAACTCCATTCAGCACGGGAGAGAGCGCGTCAAAAGTAATTGGGCAGACAAGCTTTTCGGTGGGCAGTTGCAATCAGAACGGACTGTCCGCGAGCAGCCTTTGCGACCCGTCTGGAATGACCTTCGACTCTCAAGGCAACCTCTGGCTCTTAGATTCAGGCAACAACAGGGTTTTGGGCTATCAGGGACCTATCAGTCCACCACCTGTTCCCGACTTTCCTCTTGGGAACATTGGTATGTTAATCGCAACAATTCTTGCAGTACTATCTTATGGTGTCATCCGTTTTTCCCGTCGTTACAGAAAGAACCTAAAATTCATTCTGACTCTTTAACTCTGAAGTGAAGTGCGCGGATTTAATCACGTTACACGGTACTGCAATGTCTAAAGCAAGTAAGAAAGACATATTCATCGTATGAACGATGGAACCAAGACTGATGACGGATGACGAGCATCATGATAGACCTTCTGGTGGGCGGTTACGAAATTCTTTCCAGTGGCAAGCGGCTCTCCGCTGCCCAGGTTTCTCGCAAATCTCGGATGAGCTCCGCTGGATACTTGAAGCCGCATACGGTGGTCTTTCAGAAAAGTGTGAGCTGTCGGCCACAAGTTGAAGGCGATGCGGGAGATTCCATCTGATCCAATGTATTTTTGAAACCCAATTGGAGTGAGCCGAAGTAATCCATCAGAGATGTTTATCGATCTGCCACCGGGTGCTACATCACACAGCCGAGCACAGAAATCAGTGTTCTTTAAGCTAGACTCCACAAAGAGATCAACGGAAAGCGGACCTATTATCGTGTAATCCTCCCGAAAAGGAACGTTCGTGTACGAAAGCACGTCTGCGCGCCTTTCGACTTGCCTATTGTCTTTAGGCCCCGCGTGGTAACCCAGGACTGCTCCTCCGATGCTCGGAGTCGGGTCTTTAGGATCATAGTCGTACGTCTCCGGAGAAGTGTCCTCATCAGGCGAAGGAATTTTTGGGTCAAGTACTTTCTTCGCGCGAAGGTACCAGTTGACAATCTTCATTTGGGGCGGTGGCCATTCCGGAAAAGTGAGCCACTGTTTTTGTCCCATGACAAAAACCCTGACGGGGTCCTTTCGAAGTTTCGAGCCATCTTCGCGTAGGTAGTTATCGTACCACGCCAGGGATTCCTTGAAACTCTCAAAGAAGCCCCCGATGCTGACATGAAACCAGGGCCCAATAGTGAGAAAGGGCGTGATCCTGCCCGAAGCTTTGAGGGACAAGTAATCGTCGATCTGGTAAGGGAGGAAGATATCATACCATCCGCCGATCAAGTGAACTGGGACTCCTACATTTTTCACTTGGGCGCTGTGGTCGCGATCCTCCCAGAACTTTGTTCCCCTCGTTTCGTTTGATATAGTCTCTTGGTAGATTCTGTCTTTCTCTCCCAGCACCAACTCGTCAGCCTCATTTAACGGAACGTGTTCAAACGCCGGTTTTAGAGCACTGCGCGTTCTGTATTGAGAAAGGAAGCCTTGGATTCTCCCTATCTTTTCCTGCCTGTGCACCAGGTAAATCCAGCTCAGGAACGTGTCTAGGGCGAGAGAATCGCCGGGGAAAGTCACACCTCGAAACTGTGAGGCCGTGATGAAAGGTACAACAGCCTTCAAATATTCTGGAGGAGAATTTGTAGCTATTGCCCACTGGGCGTATCCCAGGTAACTGGGGCCAATCATCGCCACCTTGCCCGAAAACCACTTCTGCTCCTTAAGCCAGTTCATCGTTGCGATTCCATCTCGCGCTTCATTTATTTCGGGGTTGAACTCGCCCCCTGAGCCGAACGTACCCCTCACGCTTTGAACGACAGCCTGATACCTGCGTTCTGCGAGCATCCTAGAAGTCAGTCCCCAAAGTGAGTTCCGTCCATAGGGCGATCTCGCTAAAATTATCGGGTCCTTCTCGCCTCCTTCTCTGGCGTAGTAATGATCCGCCAATAGTTCAACGCCATCTGGCATCTTCACACGAAGAGCTCTTTCCACAACAATATCGCGCGTTTTAGCCCGTGGAAGGTGACCCCATCCTGCAAAAAGTCTAGAGGCCAGAGTCAATTGCGGTAAGTCTCAGACGTTCAAAGATACTTACGTCTTTCACGAGGGGCCTAAGCCAAATTTGAAAAGCAAATGCAGACCTGCTACCCAAAGAATGAAAAACGATTAAGACGTTCCAAATATTTTGGGAGAGCTAGGAAATGGAATGTGAAGAAGTGAGATTCACTCCAATTGGGATAGTCCGTAGAAAGGAATCCGACGACGAAATTAAAGGCAATTTCTCAGGAGTAGAGTCAGAGGTAGAAATCTACCCCCAGTACAAGGATGCGCTAGATGGACTAGAAGGTTTCTCGCATATCTTTGTCCTCGCTTATTTCCACAAGTTAAGGCCCGAACAAATAGGTCCACTCAAAGTCAGACCGAAGAGGTTAGTCAAATACGGTCTGAAGCTCGAAGATTTGCCCTTTGTTGGCGTCTTTACCTTGGACTCTCCTACGCGGCCAAATCCCATAGGGTTGAGTCTCGCTCGTCTTCTGCGAATAGAGGAAGGAAGAAAGCTCATCGTTTCAGACTTGGATTATTTTGATGGGACGCCGATCCTTGATGTCAAGCCCTATCAGTCAACGTACAGAGCCGAAGAGTACAAGCTACCAACTTGGAACACCGAGCTCACCAAGAAGGCAGGACTGTCTCTCTCTGAATCGCTCTAGTTCAAAGTGCGCCTCTGTGAGCAACTCCACGAGAACAGCAACGAAAATGTCCATATCAAAAAGACAAGTGGTGCCTCGGTTTATTTTCACCTAAGGGTAGGAATTTTTGGAAGACGTAAATACAACAGGTGCCCCGATGCTGGCTACAGATTCTGAAATGAAAAAAGCCTCAATCATAATCGCAACGTTTCTCGTGTTAGCAGTACTTGCAATTTCACCAATCGTTGTTTCCGGATACGCAGCGACAGGATCTTCCCAGTCAAGTATTTCCGCCGAAGTAGCGACTCCGGCAATCGCCCATGTTGATGTAAGCAACGGTCCAACAGTCACATGTTCACCTACCGAGCTTTGCCCTAGCTTGATGCAAACGGCCTATGGGGTAAACCTCCTGCAGGGGAAAGGAGTTAACGGAACCGGTCAAAGCATCGCGATCGTGGACGCTTGTGAACAAACTGACATTGCAAGCGATCTGAAAACCTTTGACGCCCAATTTGGATTACCCAATCCAACTTTGAACATCTATTACCCGCAGGGATCTTGCACAGAAAACTATGGATGGGGCCCTGAGATTTCAATGGATGTCGAGTGGTCACATGTCATGGCACCAGCGGCCACAATCAATCTCGTGATCGCACAGACGCCCAACTTTACGGATATGTACGGCGCGTGGAAGTACATATTTGACAACAAGCTCGGAAATGTAATTTCCAACAGCTGGGCTTCCTCGAAGGCGGTTGCATGTAGACCCCCGGTTCAAGCCCTCCTAAAGACTGCTGAATTAAACAATGTAACAGTCCTTGCTGCGAATGGGGATAGCGGCGGATGGCCTTCCGGCCCAGGCTATATGCCAGCTAACTGTGTCGGTGCCATTGGCGTTGGGGGAACCTCATTAGACATTAGCAGTACAGGAAAATACATCAGCGAATCTGCATGGACCGGAGGCGGCGGAGGGTACGCAAATGGGACAAAAGAGCCCTATTACCAGAGCCATGTCAAGATCTATGATCCTTTAAAGGTCCTTGGCAAGCCAGATGTGTCGGCTGACGCAAATCCCTCCACTGGCGTTTGGATCTACGATACACCAGATGAGGGTGGCTGGAGCTGCTGCTGGGGCGGAACTAGTCTTCCTACTCCCACGTGGGCGGGCTTCTTTGCCGACGTGAACCAGATTAGGGCATCCAATGGTTACGCACCTGCGGGATTCGTGACGCCTTTCCTCTACCTTACAGTGTATGGAGTGAAAGGATCCTCGCCGTATTACAAGGCTGACATGCACGATGTCACAAAGGGCTGCAATACTCCTTTAGGTCCCCAATTCTGCGCAGGCAAGGGATGGAGCCCGGCAACAGGACTCGGTTCGTACAAGACAAACACGCTCGCCTTCACCATAGGAGACAACAAAACGGCCTAAGCTCGAATGCAGAGAAAGGAGTCGCCCTCATTCGAATGGTGAGGGCTATTACATTTTTATTTTCACCATCATGCCATAGATTGAGAGTTGTCAACGTCACAGACAAGCTGCGATCGGCTTGGTTTAGGCGCTTTATCTGTTTCTCGCGTTCGACGCCTACCCCACTGATATCGTTTGAACACTTTCAAATTTTGCGGTCTGCGTTATCAGTTCAATTGCTTTTTCCACGGATTTCTCCGGTCAAAGGTATTCAAAAAAAATCAGTGAGATAAGGCGTAAGAGAAGAGACGGTGTTCCCTAGAGAAACGTAAGAATCTGTAGCGAAATACTGATACCAATGGCAGTTTATTTCGCATTTTCTCATCCTTTCTCTACATTGATCTGCTTCTTTCGAATCTAAAAACCCCATTAAAGATTGTTCACTGAGATCGATGGTCTTTCCCATGAGCGTTCGGCACGGATAGAAAAGTCGACCGTCGTAATCTATTATAATTGAAGCAGAAGTGCATCCATGCAACCATGTCAACGCGCGCAGATACTTGTCTGTTGTAGTAATTGTTCGAGGATATTTGCGCTTGAGTCGCATAACTTCATTTCTAAAAGCGGTTACTTCTGGCAAGAAATCAGGTGTTCCTGGTAGTAGGCATGCCGGCATCACTAGCGCCTTAGCCCCAGCGTTGTAGCACTTTCTGATTTTTTGTTCTAGGTCTGGGAGATACTCCTTCATAACTACAATCTGAACGCAGACAATTGAACCCCAAGAAACGAATTCAGGGAGAGACTCGTAGAGATCCAGGTTATCGTGACCTTCGTCTATGCTTGGGTGAAGAAAGTCGATGTAGCGGCAATAATCCTTCATCGGTCTTTTCTCGAAGAGTTTACCGCTGGAAGTGAAAAGGACGTAGAGGGGTTTTGTTCTTATGTACTGGAGAATCTCTCCAATATCTTTCCTCATTAGTGGTTCTCCTCCTTCAAGGCTGAGCACGAGCACGCTAGAGTCGGCCACGTTATCGATGATCTTCAAGATCTTGGAGGTCGGCATGTCAGGAGCAGGTTTCAGCCAGACGTTACAGAACTCGCAGCTAGAATCGCATCTTTGAATGATTTTGAATGAGCAGTAGAAAGGATAGCGGTAATCTCCAGCCACATAATCTCGTAGGGCATACTTTGCCGTTTTAATGTACTTGCTTGGAGAAAGGTGCCTCATCCGAGGCTCCAATATTGTGCTTGCGGTAAGTGGGCTTGTTGAATGCCTCAAAAAAGTAGTTGCCGTCTGCGTGTTACATCTTGCGGAGAAATTAATACTCACTCTTAAATAGTTAGCTATTACAATTATTGTCAACTTACTAAAAGCAATCATTGTTCTTTTTTAATTGAATATTTCATCGGTGCTTTATTCTAGGTCTGGTGTACAAGCCCACCGCAGACCAAACGGCATCATCAAAATCTAGCTGAATATAACCGCAGTTAGAGCATTTTCTTCCGATCAGAATAGTTTCATGCCCTTTGGGGCCAACCTTTTTCCCGAACTGCTCCATCTGCCCCGCCTTGCACCTCTCGCACATCATTTCTTAGCACATCGTTATTTCTAGATTATCGCATTACATGGAGGAAGAATATACCTGACAATGCGAATAATTTACCTAGTTCGATTTTCTCCAAAGCGAATGACATTCTATTAAAGAATCCTTTTAGGCACCGCTGTCTCAATAATGAAATCTTGGTTGCTAGCTTGAATGGCCAAGTACATGCTCGTGATAGTGCTCAACTAGCATCATTGCTCCAAATGCTCTTTGGGATTCTTCTTTCTGTCAATTTGCTTGGTAGAAGCTTCTGATTTGGAAAACCAGATCCGTTTTACCTCTTTAACATCATCTAATTCTGCATCTTCTGATGCGATGTTTGCGACGCCTTCCCTTTCCATTGCAGAAAGATGAATAGCATTGGAAGGTTTGATTTTGTATCTGGAGAGATATTTTTCCATCGATGAAACATCCGACTCGTCGATAGGTATCACTGTCGAGTAAGGGAGGACGTTCATTTTTAGAAACTCGAAGCTGAGTTGGTAAGGAACGTGATACTTGGACATTGATATGTAAAGTGTCTCGTCTAAAATTAGAACATCTGTGTACAGATCTTCTTCCAAAAGATCACTGTAGAATTTTTCGAGGGCGGGGTTTTGCTTCTCTCCGATTGTATTCAGGTAAATAAGCAGGTTTGCATCCAAGAATATCTTCAAGCCTCGTATTCCATCTCTTGAAAGGTGTACTTGAGTTCGCCAAGTTTGGAGCCTCTGAGACGCAACGATTTGATTTTCGAAGTGTGTTCTCGGAGCGAGAGTAACGCTTCTTCTTTTGACGGTCTACTCTTCAATAAAATGCCCTCATCGCGTGGTTCCATGGCTATTTCCTCCCCCTCTCGGATTCCATACTTGTCTCGAAAGAGTTTTGGAATCAATACCTGACCCTTCTCGCCAACCTTTAGCTTCAGTTTTACCATAGTCCTACTTAGTAGGATAAGGGTTAGATATATTTATACTTAAAGTATGAAACTCTTCCCTCATTATGCCTAGTTTTACTGACCTAGCATGTGTTCGTGATAATGCTCGAGCGGCATCATTGCTCCAAAGGCTCTTTGTACGACTTCGCTAAGAGCAGGGTGAATGTGGATCGCTTCCTCAATTATTTGCACGCTCCTTGTGGGCGCATACATCACGTTGATTATTTCCTGGATCAGAACCGAGGCATGGGGCCCGATAATGTGAGCGCCTAAAATTTCCGAGTTGGAACTATCAACAATCACCTTCACAAAGTAATCTTTGACATTCATCGCTTCTCCCTTTGCCGTATTTTCGTACTTGTAAAATCCGATCAGGACTTTCTCTCGCCCGATTTTCTCCACTGCGTCATTCTCGCTCATTCCTACAGCAGCAACCTCAGGGTAGGTGAAGACTGCGTGCGGGATGGCGTGATAGTCTGCCTTGACTTTTTGCTTGAGAATGGCGTTGTAGTAAACTATCTCAGATTCGTAGTTTGCAACGTGTCTGAACATGTACTTTCCTTTGGCATCTCCGAATGCCCAAATGTTCGGCTGCGAAGTCTCTAGGTACTCGTTCACCTCTATCCAACCATCTTTAGTGGTCTTTATTCCAGCTTTTTCGGGATGCAAGAGCTCTGTCAGCGGACCTCTGCCCGCGGCGAGCATGATCTCTTCTGCTTCAAACTCTCTAGTCTTTCCGGTGGTCCTATCCTGAGCGATTACATGCTTCAAACCGTCTGAAGTTTTTTTAGCCTCCTTTACTTCGCAATTTGTGACTATTTCGAGGTGTTTGCCTAGATCTTTCTTTGCAAGGTCCGAGACCTCCGGTTCTTCCTCGGGAAGAAATCGGGGGTTTCTTCCGACGATCGTAACCTTGGAACCCATGTTTGACAGAAAGAAGCCATATTCAGCCGCAATATAGCCGCCTCCCACTACGACTACGCTCTTTGGCAGCGTAGTAAGTTTTAGAATGGTGTCGCTTGTGATGTAACCGACGTCTTCGATTCCTTTGATTGGGGGAATTATAGTCTTTGATCCTAGGCAGAGAAAAATCATCTTGGAAGTTATTGTTTCGCCTGCTACCTTCATTGTGTACGGCGAGACAAATTCCGCGATGGATTGATAGTAATCGATATTTTCTGATGAGGAGAGCCCTTCTCTTATGGATTCGATGTCCTTACCGATCAGGGAACGCATCCTGTTCATGATTTTCAGAAAATCAATCTTCTTAATTTCCGACTCTATGCCTAGCTCCTTGGCCTCCTCAATATTTCTGACAAGCTCGGCAGGATAAAGAAGGATTTTCGAGGGGATGCATCCCCTGGTGAGGCAGATTCCTCCCGTTTCGTCCTTGTCAATTATCGCAATTTTGATTTTGGGATTGCGCTGTATTAGGACGTCCAAGAGATTAGTTGCGGAGCCGGTGCCTATTATTATCAGATCGTAGTTTTTCAAATTGAATACGACGGTTTCAGTCCTTGTTCGGTAACTTAAGCGTTCAGCCTTTCATACTCTGATGAGCTGATTCGAAATGTTCCACATTTAATTAGCCAATACGACATCCGCATTAGCAAGTCTCTACTGATTATGCGTACGATGGCATCGTAGAACGATTCACTTGTCCTTCCCTCATCCTCTACGGAATCGATGAGAGATGCTAGTTCAGATAATTTGGGCAGGTTATCACTCTCACAAGTGTAAATGCTCAACAGCCACTTTTGGAATGTTCGAGCTTTGATTGCTCAAAGATGGGTAAGTATTTCCTAGACGTACCCACTGATGAGTTCTTTTGCTTCAGGAGTTGAAAAGAGCTCGGTCAGTCGCCTTGGAGTCTTATCAGGAAAAACGGTGTCAGGATACCATCTCGATCCAAAAGCTATGAAGCGCATCAAGATTGGCAAAGTATCCTTTCCTTTCTGGGTCATAGTCCAACGGACAACCATTGGTGACTTTTTCCTCTCAGAACATTGTATGAACCCTTCCCGCTCTAATTCCTTTAACCTCGTGGCAAGTACCTTTCTCGGAAGTCCTGGCAGGGTTTCGAGAATTCTGTTGAATCGATCAATTTTCAAGAGTCCGATATCTCTCAAGATCAATAATGTCCACTTCTTGCCGAGCACTCCAAGGCTCGTCTGAATAGGGCAATTACTGAAAGTATAATTGGGCAGAATGGGAGTGCCTTGATTCTCGTTCGGCGTTCCGAACTGGCCTGCTTCCAAGGTAACCGTTTGCTCTCTTGTCATTTTATTAAGGGTTAGGTTTCTCTCAACTGCCATGACCTCGACCGATCAGATGTCTGAGAGCGCATACGCGCTCGTATTCCTGTACCGTATTCCAAAGAAACAGCACAACGCATTCAAAAATGTCGAAGAGAAATTGGCCAAAATCTACAAGAAACATGGGATGCTCGATTCGAAGATCTATCAGCTCGGAAAAACAAACACCGAGGGCTTCACTGGGTTCGCCGCTTTTGACCAGGCCTTAGGTGTTCCCGCTGACGAAGAGGTATGGATTGAGACCGGGTTCTACCCGAGCAAAGACGAATACCAGAGAATCCTAGCCTCAATAGGCCAAGACGAAGCGGCAGGGCCGCTATGGGGAGAAATGGCGCAGATCATTGATGTGCGTCAGACCATGATGGGCGAATTCTCTCAACTCTTATGAGGGGTTGACCGAAGATCACCCTCTTCTTTCTAAAAGCACCCGGACCTCGCCCGACATTTGCTTCAGATATGACGCCAGGCGAGCGACAAGTCATGATGGAGCATGTCGCTTACTGGAAGGCTAGGCTCGACGAAGGAAAAGTATTGGTTTTCGGACCTGTTCTCGATCCAAAAGAAGTATTCGGAATTGCGATCGTGGAGATCAAAGATGAAGCGGAGATCCGTTCACTGATTGCAAATGATCCAGCAGTTAAAGCCGGAGTTCACGTTAAGGATGAGTTCTATCCGATGGATTCCCGAACTTTTCGAAAGTAATTCTCGAACTCTTGACAATGAAAGAAATGTCGCCATTAGATTGATGCGACCACGCATCAGGCCAAGCTGATCTGGGATCACGCGTGTTCATTGTTCTTGTAGGGCGAGGCTGTACAGATTACCTTTTTGCCTAGGCATGTTAAACTACCTTGGAGGGATCTGCGATTTCAGCCGTTATGCACGAATCTGCATCACATATCATATCACCAGTGATAGGCTTACACCATATTACATTAGTCACCGGAAATCAAGAAGTGAATAGAAGATTCTACACCGAAATACTGGGTTTACGAAGAGTAAAGTACACAGTTAATCAAGACGATGTATTTCATCGCCATTTATTTTACGCTGATGAAAAAGGAACAACCGGCAGCGCCATAACTTTCTTCGAGTGGCCAGAGCTTCCAAAAGGATCTATTGGTTTAGGCTCTCCGCATCACCTTGCATATTCTGTTTCAAACATTGACGCGATTCCAAAGTGGAGGGCTTGGCTCACTTCTCAAGGAGTTTCAGTGACCGGGCCCTTCATAAGAGATGGAAGAGTATCGCTTTACTTGCGCGATCCCGACGGAGTGAATATCGAAATCACGTATCCAAATACAGATGAAGTTTCTCAGGATTATTTGAACGAGCAAGACAAGAACGCTCCCACTATCATTGTGATTACAAATGATATGCGCCTTGTGAAGTTCAATCACGCAACGCCAATTTCTTATGATTTGCATCAAACTGCCTTATTTTTCGACAAGCTTCTCGCACTCAAGAATTCGTTCACAAAACCAAATCCAGATCAGGCAGATACCGCAATTGCTGCAATAGGAAATGACGACCAGCCTGACTTTCTGCGCTACATAGTATCAGACCAAGCCTCAAGGGGATTCGTTGGAAAAGGGAACGTGCATCATATTGCAATGGCCGTCGAGACTGACGAAGAGCAACGGAAGATCGAGACGAGATTGAACGATCTGCGCATTCATAATTCCGGCGTGATTGACCGATTCTGGTTTCACTCTTTGTACTTTAGAGATCCCGATGGAAATCTCCTCGAGGTCGCAACCAAAGGTCCAGGATACACGCGTGATGAACCGCTCGAAAAACTAGGATCGAGCCTGATTTTACCTCCTTGGGAGGAACCTGAGCGCAACGAAATTGAAAAAGTGCTCAAAGAAACTGACCGAAAGAACCCGATCAAGTGGCCGCCAAAGTATCCCAAAATCCGCTCGCCACCAGAGACTATCGTGTTTCCTAAAAATCCAGTCGCAGCGGAATAAAAAGCTGCTACTTAGGCGATCTTTAAAGCAAAGGAATAAAATGGATTCTCTATTGTTCAAAACCTAGGTAAGACGAATTTGTCCACTAACCATTCCCGGAGGAAACAAATTTCACCTAGCAATTTGCATATCTCTGCCTTCATAATCGCAAAGAAAAAAGGAAGTGGTGAGGGGGATTATTCAATTCTGTTTCTGAGAGCCGGGAACAAACATCCACTGAGTTTCCGGCGCGGGCAACTCGTCCTTCCCTCGACGATGCTAAACTATGGAGAAAAGCCGCGGGAAGCGGTTAAAAGAGCCTTGACTCAACAATTGGAGAATCCTGATTCGTTTCAGGATCCTCAATTTCTGGGCATGCAGTCTTATTACGGCGCTCACTGGGATCTTGTATTCTTGTATGGGATGCTAATGAAGGATGGAGCTAAAGATGTAGTCGCAAAGGAGCCGTATATTGAAGCTACCTTCTATCCCATGAATAAGCTCCCGCGTGATGAAATTTCAGAGGATCATTTGGAAGTCCTCGACGAAATGATGCATCCCTCGGAGGCAACTTCGTGAGCTACCTACGAATAAATTCATTCGGCTTCTCGCTTCCTCGACTGAACCTTGCTTATTCATTTGACGAGTAGAGGTTTTGTCTCTGCGTGCAGCCTGGGGAAGACCAAACTGGTGATGAGAAAGTGCTACGACGGCGATGACCTCACCGGGCACCAACCGCAGATGGCTACTCGCGAACAGGCCCGTAGGGAGCGTCAGCGTGGACAGCTTTCAATGGACCGAATCCTCGATTCCTTCGCCTGGTGAAGGACAGGCACTGGTCAGAAACCTTTGGCTTTCGCTCGACCCCACTCAGATTCTGTTCACCTCCGAGTCCATGGAACAATTCGCGATCCCAATAGGAGGTGTCATGCGCTCTTTGGCGGCAGGGAGGATCGTAGAGTCGAAGGTATCAGGCTTCGCCCCCGGGGACTTGGTCCAGGGATTTTTCGGCTGGGAAGACTACAGTATCACGGGCGCGGGACCGAGCCCCATGCCTGACGATCTCCCCCTGCTCAAGCTGCCCACCTACGTCTCGCCAGAAGTTGCCATCGGAACCCTCGGAGTAACTGGGATGGCCGCATATTTTGGGACGGTTGATATTGCGAGAGCCAAGTCGGGTGAGACCTTTGTTGTTTCGAGCGCCTCCGGCGGAGTCGGGTCTGTCGCCGGGCAGATAGCGAAGATTCACGGGCTCCGAGTCATAGGGGTGACGGGCGGGAAGGAGAAGCGCGACAGACTCATCGAGGAGCTGCAGTTCGACGGCGCCATCGACAGGAATTCGGAGGACGTAGGCTCCAAGCTGGATGCGCTGTGTCCAGAGGGCGTCGACATCTTCTTCGACACCAACTCTCTCCCGTCTGTAATCAACGCGGTGCTAAAGAGGCTGAGGCACCTGGGACGGGTCGTCCTCTGCGGCGCAACGCCGTATTATCTATCGAAGGAGCGCCCAAATGAGTACGTGAATTATACCGCCCTAATAATGAAGCGTGGACGGATGGAGGGCCTGCTTGCGAGGGAGTACTTTGACCGGTTTCCCGAGGCGCAGGCAGCCCTTGCCGGATGGATCAAGTCAGGGCGGCTCAAACCGGTGCTAGACACGGTGGTGGGTCTGGAGAACGCGCCTCTCGCGCTCCAGCGCGTGTTCACAGGAGCGAACTTCGGCAAACAGTTGCTGGAGATCTCGGAAAGCTGAGCCGACACTTATCTGGTGAAGAAAGGCATCTTTGTTATGGCCCTTGTTTCCAAGCTCAGAGAGAAAGCAGGAATGGATTAGAGTTAGGTCATTCGGGCTTATCCTAGCGCCCAGAGATTCTTATCTCTGGAAAGCGAATATAGGGCAAAACTGAGGCCCATCCAAAGTATGTTTCTTTCGAAATTAGATCAAGCGAATTAAATGCCCCCTTTTCCTGCGTCTCGTCGGAACCTTGAGTATCGAAGAAAGAACCGTTGAGCACTCCTCCCTTAATCGCGTTCCCGACTTTGCCATTTTCAATAAGGTAGGCGTGTCTGATCTCCGATCCAAAAGAGCCGGTGATGGCATCCGGGCGCATCCATGAGAACTGTTCGATCAAAAGACCTCTTTTAGTCTCCTTGATCATTTCCTCCATGCTAGAGTCCCCTCCTTCCATGACCAGATTTGTGCGATTTAGATCGATATCATCCTGGTAGCAGGGAACTCCATGGAACTTGGATGTCTTCAAGCCATTTCCTGTGCTTTGAGAAGAAACAAATCTTGCGTACATGTTGTTTGTAATGTAATTTTGAAATTCTCCTTTTCTAATAATGCCGGTTATTTGTTGAGGAGTCCCTTCGTCATCAAAGGGGGAAGTCGCGATGCCGTAATCGAGTAGTCCGTTGTCGCGTATGGTCACTTTGTCGCTCCACACCTTCTCTCCTTTGTTTCGCCATCTCGCCATACCTTTCTTCAGAGAGCTTGCAGCTGCATGGAAGGAAACGACCGGGGGAGCCGTTTCGGAAAGAACATAGGGTGGAAAAATCACAGCGTATTTTCCAGTGTCGGGAGTTCTGGCTTTTGCAGAATCTCTTGCAAAGCTCGCCCACTTTGGGATATTTTTTTCGAGCTCCAGGTCTTCGATCCGCCTTGCGATATTGTGCGGCCAGTACTCTGCCAGTCCAGCACCTTTTGACTTTGGAGATAGACCTGCCTCAAAATAGGCGTATGTTTCGCCTTTTTGCAAACTCAATCCGAAGCAGTTCTCAAGGCTGGTAGCGATATTCGTAAGACGGATCTTGCAAAACGTGGCACGAATATCTGTCTCCTTGTCTAAAAGGGCGATAACTTTCTCGGCAAGATCTTTCGCGGCGGCGTAGTGATCGGAAGCGATTCCTGTGTCTGATATTCTGACAGCGGGGAGAGCTTTTTTCTCAGAGGGCAGTTGATACGAGGGTGCGCTAGTGATCTTGGAAGCTTCTAGCGCGAATTTCAAAGTTTGTCCGATATCATTTTCGTCTTGAAGAAAATTCCCGGGAGCAATCCCGACACCCGAGATTGGATCACCATCCGGTCCCTTCCCTCTATCTCGGATTATCCTGATGGCGTAACCCTGAGACAATATAGGTGATCTGATACTTTCGATTTTGTTGTCACGCAGGTGAACCTCCGTGTCGCTAGCAATTTGCGAATAGAGATCCCACTGAAGCGATTTGTCCTCGCTGTGGATCGTCCCTGAGATTAGTTGTGACATCTCTCTTATCCCTGCCCTATCGTAGCTCTTGAAGCGAGGAAAGTGCCGCCGGTTCCATCTGTAATCATATCTTCGTGACCCTTCCCGCAATAACCAGCGCTGACAGAAAAATCGGATGCCTTGGTTATGCCTTTGATATTTGCCATAAATTCTAGCACTTTGCCGCTCAAGACCGTAGTTGAGAAAGGCTCGCCGAGCTCACCATTTTTAATTCTCCAGCTTTTCTTGGATTTGAGCTGCATATTTCCACCGATGGGATCTTCAATGCCAGAATTCCAATGTTCGAGATAGATTCCATCTTTTGTTTCCTTGAGCAATTCATCAAAGGTGTAGTCTCCTGGGTCAATGTAGGTGTTCGTCATTCTCACGTAGATCATCCTTTTGTAACTCTCGCGCCTCGCATTGCCTGTTGGACTCGCTTTCATTTCCTGTGCTGACATTCTGTCCTGCAGGAAATGAGTTAGCACTCCATTTTCAACGACCGGTGTTTTATGTGGTCGATTTCCTTCGTCATCGAAGACAAGCGATCCAGTCCCTGACGCAAGCGTCCCATCATCGTAGAGGTTGAAATTCTCTGGACCCAATTTCTTGTTCAAATAATTGACAAGATACGATCTTCCTCGAAGTACCTGATCAGCTTCGCAACCATGTCCGAATGATTCGTGCGCAAAGGTTCCTGTCAATCCTGGGTCCAGCACTACATTAAATGTGCCGGTTGGCACTTGGTGGGACGCCAAAAGTTCTATTGCTCCTTTGGCGGTATCTTTGATGTTCTCCTCGCTGTATAGTTCGTCAATTACCTCAAAGCCGCCGGTTTTTCCACCTGTACAGTAGTCGTATTCCAAGCGGTCATTTTCTTTGGCTATAGAGACCACGCTAAAATATACCCTTGAAAGCAGTTCGTGAAGCTCGCTACCCTCAGAGTTTGCAAAGGCTCGCTCGTCGATAATTTCTCGATAGTGAGAATTCACGTTGATAATTCGGGTATCATAGCCCTTTGCGATCTGAAAGTATTTCCTTACGGTTTCTAATTTCTCTTTGGCCTCGATATCTTGAGGATCCTTCTTACCCCCTAACGCGATGTCTGTTTTCCACGGCTTGCCCCTGGATATATTTTGGATAGAATGACTCGAAATAGGAGTGAAGCTAGCTGCTTTCTTGGTCTCTTCAATAATTCTTTTCTTGTCACGCAGATCTCCAAATGCCGCTTCTCTCCATTCACCTCTTTTGAGCATTCGAAATACTACGCCAGAAGTTGAAAAAGGCTCTGTGAGTGTTTCTTCCGTAGAATCTTTGAGAATGTCTGTCATTTGCATGTTAGTGTAAAGAGAGTCAGCATATTCTACCAGCGGAGAAACTTGCTTAACGACATCTTGCATCAGCCCGATTATGTCGCTTGTCGAGAGTTTAGCTGTTAAATTCAGTTCCATGTATCGCACCAATTGTTTTAATATTGAGTAACGGATTCAGGCAATGGAACAATAGTCTGAAAAACTACTACTTAACTTTGACAAAGAAGAACATCTTTAGCTAGTCTATTTCAGAAGTCCCGGCAATTAGCTTTTTGAATCAAATTCCAACTCGCTCCAAGGGGTTAATTTGGTCGGCGGATGAAAGGTTCAGTTACGCAGTTAGCGCCCTTCACCGAATGTTGCAAATAAATAGTCGGCTCTGTTAGCCCTTCAAGCTGAGCTAACGAAAAATTGTCGGAAGCTGCTCTCACCCCTCGAGTCAAACTGAGAATAGAGAATCTCTCGGATCTCGTATTCGGGCTAGCCCTCTCGATTGGGTCCATTGTCCTAATTTCAAAGCTGCCGCAAACGCCAATGGAACTTCTCACCGGCATCGCGCTCTTCGGCTTTAGTTTCCTGATCGTTGTCTGGGTTTGGTCAGGCTACACCTCGACCATGTCTGCCCTTCCTTATGAGATCCGAGGTACCTTTCTCCTGAACATTATGCTACTCTTCTGCGTGGCTATTGAGCCCTACCTGTTCTATGTTGAGACTCAGATCCGGCTTGTTTATGTGCCCTTTGCATCATCTGTCTACGCTTTGGATGTAGGGGCCATGTTATTCATCTTGGCTTCACAGATCTTCCTGCTTTTGGGCGAAGAAAGGAAAAGCAAAGTACACAAGTTGCATTCTGCTCAGTTAAGGAGATTCAGGCGAGTAATGTTTGGGCAGATCGCCGCTGGTGCGATATTCACGGCATCAGCATTGCCTTCTTTCTGGATACCGATACCGTTTGCCGTGGGTACCTCTGTCAGGTTCGACCTCTGGTACGCCGCAATGGTGGTCTTATTAGTGGCTCCACGAGTCGGAGAACGCCCTAAGAGTCTAGAGCCAGAACGTTAGCGTCTTCGACTTAATCTGAGTACTCTTACGCTCTTAAATGTCCATACCTATGAGGATCGGAATCAAATTTTCTCTTGCATGATGCCGAGCAGAAATAGAAAGTCTGCCCCTCATGCTCTGATTTGAGACTAGTCTTTTTCTCGTCCACCATCATTCCGCAGATTGGGTCTTTCATCATTTTTCTTTGTTCACCCCCTTAGAATTTGGGTTTGAATCTTCTAAGAGTTAGCGAGTTACTTACCACAGTGACAGAGGACATCGCCATCGCGACTCCAGAAAATATGGGATTTAACAGCACTCCTATTATTATGTATAGCAGACCCGCAGCTATCGGTATAAGCCCTATATTGTAAATGAACGCCCAGAAAAGATTCTGCTTTATCTTACTCATAGTCTTTCTGGAAAGCTGGATCCCCGCCACAACATCTCGCAGGTCGTCTTTCATCAAGATCAACCCTCCTGTTTCGATTGCGACGTCAGAGCCAGAGCCTATCGCGATGCCCACATCTGCTTGAGCTAGGGCAGGGGCATCATTTATTCCGTCGCCTACCATTGCTACCACACGGTTTTCCTCGTTCTGCAGTTTTTTTATTATTTCGTATTTCTCGTCGGGAAGAACCTCAGCAAAGTATTTGTCTATGCCTAATTGTTTTGCAATCGCTTCCGCGGTGGTTTTGTTGTCGCCTGTTAGCATGACTACCTCGATCCCCATCTTTTGCAAGCTTCTTACTGCTTCTTGGGCATGTTCCTTCAACGTGTCTGCGACAGCTACGAGTCCTGTAACGTGCTTATCAATAGCAAGGATCATCACCGTCTTGCCCTGCGCTTGCAGTTCTGATAGTTTCTCCTTCTCTTCCGCATCTAGCTGCAAACCAAAGAAATCAATGATTTTGGGATTGCCGAAGATAATGTCCCTTCCTGAATATGTCCCATGAACGCCTTTCCCCGAAATTGATTCGAACGAATCCGGGTTCAGAATTGGTTCATTTGGAAAATCGTCCTGCGCTCTTTTCATGATCGCGGTAGCCAAAGGATGCTCCGATTGCTTTTCGGCGATAGCTGCAAATTTCAAGATCTCAGTATCTTTGACCTGTCTCGGTTCAAAGTTCACAAAATTAGTGACAGATGGTTCCCCTTTGGTGAGCGTCCCAGTCTTATCAAAGACTACTGTGTCGATCTTCTCAGTTCTCTCAAGGTACTCTCCTCCCTTGATCAGAATTCCATTCTCTGCGCCTTTTCCTGCTCCAACTACAATCGCTGCAGGAGTTGCCAACCCGAGAGCACAGGGACAGGCAATGATCAGCACTGCGACTGCCGTTGTGAATCCGAAACTGATCGGCTCATGAGCAACAAGGGTCCAAACACCGAAAGAAAAGAGGGCAATTGCAATCACGATCGGTACAAAAAACTTTGAAACCGTATCCACGAGTCTCTCGACTGGACCTTTGGAGCTCTGAGCTTGCTGCACCACTTGGACAATTTTGGAAAGCGTCGTGTCAGCTCCAACTTTTGTAGCCCTGATCTTGAGAGCACCCTGTCCGTTGATCGTTCCGCCGATAACTTCACTGTCTTGCGTTTTCTCAACTGGCATACTTTCTCCAGTTACCATCTTCTCATCCACGAAAGAGTGACCATCCACCACTACTCCGTCCGTCGCAAGTCTCTCTCCGGGACGAACCAAGAAAATGTCTCCGACTGCGACTTGCTCCACCGGAACTTCCCTTTCGCCGCCATCGACTTGCACAAGCGTTGCAGTTCTCGGTTGCAATTCCACAAGTTTCCTTATCGCATCAGTAGCATTTCCTCTCATGGAGTGTTCAAGCAATCTACCAATAAGAATCAGCGCAATGATTATGGCTGAGCTATCAAAGTATAACCCGCCGAAAGGAAACTGCTTTGGAAAGAGAACGTAGATTAAACTGTAAAAGTATGCGGCTGAGGTTCCAACGGCAATCAGCACATCCATATTTGAGGAACGCATCTTGATTGCGTTGTAAGTTCCACGGTAAAACCTCCACCCGGCACCAAACTGAACTGGAGTTGCAAGTATTAGCATGAGCCATCCTAACGGGATCGGAGTGGAAACATGGATGTACGAAAGAACGAGAATGGGAATTCCAAGCACAAGGCTAACAACTACGCTGATCTTGATGTTGCGTAGTTCTATCTCGGGCCTTGTAAATTCATGAAGACATGACTCGCTGCAAAAATAATAAGTCGTGCCTCTAACCGTTGCCTGCAGGACCTCTGGCGACTCTTCCACGAACATTCCACAAACAGGATCTGTCGCCATTTTGGTCACTCTCTATCGTAAACTGTGCCGCAGTACTCTGACAACGAGGTATTCCGAGATCAATTGACAATATCTTAGATACAAACGCCGAATAAGCGTTTAGATATGAATTTACAAAAACAGGGAATAAACGAGCTTGTTGTGGATCCGTATTCTTTCAAGGAATTGGCTGGCAAATTCAAAGAGATTCGTAGTGCGAGGTTTGGCGATCATAGAATCATCTATTCCATAAATGAAAGTAAGAAAGAGATAATACTATTGGCTCTCGAGTCCAGAAGTAGTGTGTACAAACGTTGACCTCGTTGTTGGATATGCCGACTACAATATTATCGGCACCTAACAAATTGCCATTTGTACTTTTATCGGTGATGTTATAAACATCTGTTAATCTTGTCGGGCGAGGGAATCGAAAAAGTGGCAAAGATTTTTGTTATCGACATAGACGGAACTGTCTGCGAGGACATACCTAATGAGCGCTCAAAAGACATGGTCGATGCGAAAGAAATCACCGGTGCAAAAGACTGGATAAATTCAAGGCATGATGAAGGAAATTACATTTGTCTCTTTACGGCAAGGACACAAGACTTGGCAGTCATAACTGAAAAATGGCTTAAAGATCATGGGGTCAAGTATCACAGAATTATCTACGGCAAGCCTAGAAAATTGGGTTATGATGGCTACCACTACATCGACAATACACATGTTCAGGCGACGACCCTAAAAGAAGAATTTTCAGCACTGAGGAAAGTTCAGCACGAGATTGAAGTCTTTTCCTAGATTATCCCCTGATGGGCCATGCTCAATTTTTTCCTGAAAGCTAGTCCAGTCCACTTGTATACTTCGTTACATGATCCTTCAAAGCGCAAATTGCATGAGATAGTTTCTATCGCCAACGACCGGCTGGGCCGATTCAGGAAGATTCCCTATGCAAAATCTGCCGTTCCTTATGGTACCTTGAAGCAATTAGGAATCAGTGGAAATACTTCTGAAGTCTGATTCAATAGGATTTTCAGCTTCGCTCGTGATCTGAATGCGCCCAGTTGGGGGGTATTTCAAAATCTTCTTTTTCAAGTGTTGCGTTTATGTTCTCTGATAAAGCCCATAGTGGCGCTCGATTCATGCTTTTCATGAGCTAATGGATTTGTATTATATCATACAATAGTATATACTTATATAATATTACTTCGCTTCCATTGGTAAGACAAAAGTGAATCTGGAAATGGCTAACCTGCAAAAAATTGTATTGCACGAGCCGAACCTCGGCACCGTAATGATGATTGAAAATGCAATTCTAAAGTCAAAGACATATCCAACCAAAATGGAGCTGTGGAGGAGCTTGCCAAAACAGGTTCAATACCAGACATTTCTCCGGGTTCTACAATACTTGGAGGCCTCAGGAAAGATCTCGTACAACGACCGCACAATAATTTACACAGGAATAAACAACAAGAAACTTGCGCAGCTCTTAAAGTCAAGCGTGAGAAGATCGTCGTAACTAATATCCAAACAAATCCTCGTATTCTTTATGTGACAACAAATCCAAAATTATCACGTAATAAACGCCCTTTGTTGGGGTAAGCACGGTATAGGTCGAACGGAAACCTTTCGGATGATGATATCGGTAGAGGTTGTTTATTCCGTAACTGCGGATGTATTTTCTTGGAATCCGGTCTTTTTGCACTTGTTCACCTGCATATACATTCTCTGCGAGAACCTTTTCCATATCTCTGATCCATTCCACCTTCGGGTCAGAGGCGGGCAGCTCATTGATCATCAGATCCAGAGATTCGTGTAATCGCACTTCATCTGCTGGTTGACGCGTCATTTTCCTAGAGAACCTCAGCTCGATAGATACTATAGATTGAACTCATTTGACTGCAAAACCGTATTTCCTTCGCACATGAAGTAATTCGGTCTTGGTTTCTGAGCCGCGTCAACTAATCGAGTCTCCAATGTCTTTTCCCTGGAAAGTAATGTGGCTTTCCAAAATTGACATTGCAAGTCTATTTTTGTTTCTTGCCCTGCTTTTGAACTCTTTTTCACTCATAATGATCGAAGAAAGGCGGTTGCCAAAGATTGAAAACACGTCTTCATAGGCACGACCTATTAATGCGCTTGCTTCCTCGAAATCCTCTGAAATTACAAGAAGATCCACGTCGCTATCTTCCTTTTCTTCGCTCTTAGATACGCTTCCGAAAACACAGGCAGAGATTACTTTTGGATCATCCAAGTTTTTCTTCAAGACGGAAAGCAGTTCGCCAAAGGTCTTCTCTTCTGCAATGAAGATCTGTTTCATTATTCTGTTCAAGACGTAACTTCTTTCATTGAGCAAGACCTGATAGGATTTTCCAACAGGTTCGAGCCGTATTACTCCAAGCTCTTGCAGGCGCTTGGCTACAAGAGCTGCTTCGGCTGGAGAAACTTTGGAGGCCTTTGCGAGACTTCTCACGGTAAAGATCCTGCCTTTGAATTTCAGTAGAACTCGAATCAAGCTGATCGAGACTTGGCTTCGAAAGAGAGCCTCTGCGTAAAGGTGAAATTTCATGTGTCTACTATATCAGATATATGTCTGACCAATAAGACATTCTGTGGCATGCTCTTGTTTTGAAACCGGGATCTTTGTTAAGTGACTGCTGGACGCTTTCCTAGAGCCTTGAGAACTTTGGTTTCGAAGGAATGAGTTACAATGCGAGCTTTTTCGTTGACAATTCTACCTCATGCTAGGATACTTGAAAAGCGACGATTTTCAATAATGAGAATGAGCGTTTAGCAGTTCAACGTGCACGTTGTGAATCAAGGCTAACTCGATGATGGTTGCTTAGAGCTACTTGACGAAGGCGGGTTAACAGCATCCGCTACTCCTTTGACCGCAAGACCTGCCAGAAAAGCTTGGATAACTAGCTGTGCACTCATTCCAGCTGTCGCACTCAATCCTGCATAGTAAATTAGTCCAGCCAAACCGCCAGTGACCATGCCAATTAGGCCACCGAGGCAGAAGTTGCCTTTATCATCTGTGTTTGGCAACACGTATTTCCCTCCGCTTTGAACTATTTCATGGAGGAGCCCTCCCACAGCTCCAGCGAGAATTGCGGATATAGCCACATCCTTCAATAGATAGGCAACAGCGCCAACACCAGAGATCAATGCAAAAGCTATCGCGGTGGCGACCTGAGCAGCAACCGCTGTTTTGTACCAACTCAGATTTGTGGGGCCTTCCCAATTCCAAGTTATAGTTGAATCTTGGGTCAGAGGAAATGTCACACTCGTACCTTGGCCGTTAGATGGAACAGAGCCCGTGCCAGTCCAACCCTTACAAGTCCAAACTTTTGAATTCTCAGTCACAGAACTTGAAACTGTACAGACGATCTGATCGCCTTGATTGTAAGTTTTGTAGCCCTGCGAAGGATTTGGATCGCCACGAGGAGAAATAATCTCCAACTTCACAGTCAATTAAACTCCCACTAATGCTGATCAGGTTAGATGCTTCTTTATAACAACAACACACGTTTCTCAAAGTTGGAAATCATGCAAAATTAAGACTATGATAATCGATCGCCTAGCTGGGTAGCAGAGTAGTAGCTAGATGTACATTCTAGGTATCCCTCGGTTTTCGTCCCGTGGCTGACCTATCAGTAAGCCTTGCGAGTAAGTTCAGGATACCTCAAAAACAAACTATCTAATTACTCTGATGGTCCAGAAATCTGCGGAAAGACGTCTTTCGAGGAGATATGTGTACGGGATTGTAAAGTATCCCTTTATGCCCCAACTTTCGCCCCACGAGTTTCTCGCTATGAACCACTTCCTTGAATCATCATAGCCTGCCGCGATGACAGCGTGCTTGCCAACGAACTTCTCGGAAGGCTTCGGCAAGTGCAAATGCCCGCTCTTTCTCACATTCGCGTCTTCAAAACTGGAGTAGACTTTTATCCCAAATACAAATGGAAAGCCTGACGCAAGGCATGACTTCATCTGGATCAAGTCGTGCTTCAGTCTCTGGTACTCCAGGGCCTTGTATTTTAGGGCGCGCAGGAAGCAATTCTTCGTTGGTTTGACCTTCAGCTTGTGCTCGAGGTAGGGCCACTCGCGCTCGTGACAGCTTCCGAGCTTCGCAACTGACTTTATTCCATTTCTAATCTGCGCGCCAGAGTCGCTGTTGACAGTGCCCTCCATCGCCCTTTCGTTGTAGTAGATGAAGAGCCTTGAAGGTACGAAAGGCTTTGCCACTTTTTGCCTTATTTCATCAAACTCCATTGCGGCCGCGATCGCATTCGCCGTGCAGTTCCCTGAGATCAGGATCTTTCCTTGCCGCCGTGTTACAAGCGTATGGTACTTAGGGACTTCGGCACAATAGACAAAACCATCATAATCGTCTAAGAATATTTGTTCTTTTTTGTCGATCGAAAGGTTCTTTCGCGCTTTGACAGAAACACGGTGCATTTCATAATGGCCAACTATTAGCGTACCACTGCTGGTCGTCGACATGTTTGGTGCGTTCGATGTCCATGACGATTCATCACCTGAAAGAAATATCGCTTGTTGCAAATCGCTCGCGAGTCTTATTGAACTTGTATGGTGAGCTTTCACTCCCCAACACTCGCTTCCGTCTCCCATCCAGTGTCCAAGCAAAAACTGTTTGATATTTTCCGCGCTCTGGTGAAAGACGAATTCCGGAACGAATTTCTGCGGAGCATGTATGCCTCTAAGGCCAAGACCTTCCAAGGTTTCGTATAGTCGGCGATTCTCGAATGTAAATCGATCCTCAAGTTCCAAATAGTTTTGCGCAATATCTGATAAAACGCGTCTAACGAACATCTTCGTCTTGGGCTTGCTTGCGGCAATCTGAATTTTATAACGTCCTTTTTCTTCTAAAATTGTACCTTCGGCTAGATATATTCCCAAAAACCTGAGCCATTCGCTCATTCGCACAACCAGAGGTTTTCTTTGGGGCAAATGCTTATGGTCTACGCCTGGTAGAGTGAATGTTTCCGATGCGGCCACATCCCCTGCCCAAGCAACTCGATTCATGAGACCGCAATACCAACCGATTCCTCGCGCATCAACCAAGGTATACTCATTTGAGAGCGTGCGTCTTGACTCGTCCCATTTCTTGACAAGCATCTTGTGTTCTGGAGTGACCTTAAAGTTCAAGCTGTAATTATTGGCGCAGATCATAGGTCCCTTGTACTTCGTTACAATTAGTCTCGAAGGCTTTTCGAACGAGAGAACTGAGGTTGCCGGATCAACAGTTGCGAGGAGCTCTGTCCCCGTCAGCTGCGAAAAGAGCTTGAAGCCAGAATCAGTCAAGACCTCGGTCTGATCATCATGGCAGCTGTTCATGTTTCCCTGATTGTACACCCTGGGGAATTTGCGACGTAGGTCGACAAGTGGTGGAAGGTTTCTAGCAATTTCCGCTGGAGGGATGTAAGGATGATCCCTCCTGTCAGGCTCGTCCTTTATCCATCCGTACTTTGCAATAAGTGGCATTATCACTACACGCTTTGCGATAGTTTCATCCTTTTCAAGAGATCAGAAAATCTTGGATCCGCGTGCAGATTGTAATAGGCCGGCTCTATTTTGATGTTCACCATATGGCTGGAGCGAGTGGCGTACGCTTTTTCTAGCCAATCAAAAGCGTCATCCCTTTCTTTGAGGCCTGAAAGAACTTGGGCTATTGAATCCGGAGAAATGTATTGATCCGAGAGGTTCTTGATTTCACCCAGAATCTTAATGGCTTCCTCTTGCTTGTCACAGATCGCGTACGCGTATGCTAGCGACGCCTTGAGTCCTTGACTTCCGCCAGAGAACTCAATTGCCTTTTTAATTTCAGCTTCTGCCTCGGAGATATTGTGCTGCTCTGCTTTTACTACTCCGAGTATTTCACGCGCCGGAGGAAATTTGGGATTCATTTCCAAGACTTTCTGAAGCTGTTTGATCGCGCCTTGGTAATCTCCTGATGCATAAAGAACGAAACCAAGGTGCGTATTGATTATCAAAGAGAGCGGATCGAGCTCCTGAGCTTTGCGAATCTCCGAAAGTGCCTCGTCCATCCGCCCCATAGAGCCAAGGTACTCTGAGTACCAGTGGTGGGCGGACGCGTAATTTGGATTCAAACCTAGAGCCTGTTTGAATTCCCTCTCTGCTGTATCCCAGTCCCATTCGTAGTGGTAGACGATGTGACCGAGAGAGGCATGGGCTTCGGCTAGATTATTATCCAGTTCGATTCCTTTCATTGAATACTTTCTAGCGGGTTCCAGTGCCTGATCTGGCGGGATGCTTCCGTAGATCCCTAGGAGACAGTAACTGTCTGACAGACCAGTGTATGCAAGCGCAAAACTGGGATCCTCCTTGGTTGCTTCCTCGAACAGGGTAATTGCTCTTTGCAAATCTTCGCGGGTTCTCTTGTTCAACAAATGGCGGCCCCTTAAGTAGAGGTTGTGCGCCTTTTGGCTCACGGTCCACGTTCTCTCCACGCGCTCAGTTTCTGGTTTCGCGAGCCTCATTTTCAACGACTCTGCAACGCTCTTTGCTATCTGCGTCTGAATTGCGAAAACGTCCTCGAGCTCCTTGTCGTAGGTGTGAGACCATATGCGCTCCTCCGTCCCGACATCGGTAAGCTCCACGCTTACGCGAACTCTGTTTCCAGATTTGCGAACACTGCCTCCAAGCAGCGTCCTAACTCCAAGCTCTCCCCCGATTTCAGCTGCTCCTTTTTTAGTTTCCTTATAGCGCATGATTGAAGAACGTGCGATGATTCGAAGGCTCCTGATACTCGAGAGCCTACCTATAATATCCTCTGTGAGGCCGTCCACAAAGTATTCCTCCGAGGAATCCCCAGTCATGTTGTCCAAGGGTAGAACGGCGAGACGATTTGAAATTCTGGGAAGCTCTTCCTTAATCAAAGGAGCTGATTCTACTTTAAGGGAAGATTTTACGGAGTAGAGCTCCATCTTCTCCGATACTCCCTTGAGGGCAAACATTCCTAGGCTCTCCAGCTCGGCATCGATCTTTCCTCTGACTTGGTCGGCGACGGGCCTTGAGAGCCAAATGGCTCCGGGTCTTGCTTGCGATTCAATGCGTGAGGCGATGTTCACTGCATCTCCGTAAATGTCTCCGCCTTCGTGAATGACATCACCAATATGTATTCCGATCCGAAGCTGGATCTCCGGCTCTAGATTTAGGGCGCTTACATTTCTCTTGGAAATCGTCCTCTGAATCTCTATTGCGGAGGAGACCGCGTGCAGAACGCTTCGAAACTCCACCATGAAGCTGTCTCCCATAGTTTTGATTTCGATGCCGTCGTGAGATAGGATTATGGGGCGGACCAGCCTTCTATGCTCCTGAACCAGCTCCAAAGCAAGAGCTTCATTCCTCTGGGTAAGTTCTGTGTACCCGCAGAGGTCTGTGAACATTATTGCGGCGAGTCGTTGCTCTTCGCTGGCCCACTTGTCCTTGCTGTGGGAGAGAGAATCTTGTTCTTGCAATACCTGTAGGATCCTGATCT
>JASHNZ010000030.1 GCA_030041355.1 Nitrososphaerales archaeon | reverse complement strand
TTGTACTGGTTGCTCCGTTTGAGATCTTGGTCTTGAGTATGGCAGTTAAACCGTAAGTATAGTTGTCGAACGAAGTGTACACATAGGCACCTTGAACAGCAATCCCAAAGGAAATTCCATCTGAGGTGCTGAACGTAGTTATGGTGTCCACTGCTCCGCCCGTCTCTTTGACTCGATTAAGCTGTCCGTTGCCATAGTTATACCAGTAGACGTATCCACCGGAGAGAACCATTGGCTGCGCGTCTGATTGCCCGCTGGCTAGCACCTTGAGCATGCCATCAGGAGAGCCAGTTCTAGAATTAACAGCGCCCGTTGACACAACTCCACTTCCAGAGACAGTCGTCATCAGGGAAGAATGCGAAGTAGCCCGCTGGACTGAATTGGAGGAGGATGCTGAGGCAACCGTGGACAGTGATCCGATTCCAAGGATAGCGAATGCGACAAGTGCCGAGAGAAGATAGTACCTTGCTTTCTGTTTGTTCATTTTTGAAGAAGAAACCTCACTGCGTCAGACGCGGGAGAATTATATAAGAATTGTTAGCGAGCAATTAGACTATGATCCAAGCGTCGCTTGAGAAGGCAATTGCATTTGGTTCATCGTTGTTCGAATTTCGTCGAGGAGTTTGTTGAATTCAAACGCTTTTTCCAAGATTTAGGCCTTACTGCGCGCGAAATACTTACGAATTTACAAGACAGTACCGGAAAGAAAAAAGTGCCCTCCACACTTCTAGAGAACGAAAGAAATCTTGGCGCCTTCTTTAACGAATCTTTAGGGCACTCTTGCTTCTGTGATCAAGTTTCTCTATATCCCTTGCGATGGCTTTGAAACACAGTTAGAGTAACACTTTAGTGATGAGAGCTGTCTCTTTTTCTGTCATGGCGAGAGTTCTGGGACTGTTAACTGGGCACCGCTCACCGAGGCGCATCCATTTTCTGATTCTGCGCCAGAGTAGACTGGCTTGCCGACAACGTTCTTGTAGCTGACAGGAGTGATGAGTGCGATTTTGTGAAGGACAGATCTTCGGGAAACAAGGAGAGAAATTGCCTTCCTGACCCGGGAAGCCTGTAATATGACACCCTCCAGCGGCGCATTCGACTATTTATTGAATGGACTCCAAAGTGAGAATGTCGTCCCCCGTTCTCGGCTCTTTGCAAAATTGCTCGAATGACGAATAGGGGGCTTTTAACTGTCATCGCAATTCATTCCAAAGGGTAATTTTGATACCTATCTGCTCTAACGCTCTAAACAGTACTTCCTTGTCTTGCACGGACAAAAGAATCGGAGATTTTGTCAAGTCGAGTGGTAATGTAGCTGAGCCAAGCTCAATTAAGCCATCCCTTAGATGAAATCTTGCCGAAAAGCAAGCGAGCGAATTGTCTTCAGGGGGAAGAAGCTGGATCATAAAGATAACCAACCATCATTGCTTCCTTGGTGTGGGAGTAACCGACAGTACATCTGCACCTAAACTCCTCCAATGGCCCAAGTCATCTGTTAGTATGGTTTCGAAACCTAGCTTTTGCATCTATATCCATATGATTGAGTCTCCAGACTCGTGTCCTCTTGAGATTAGAGAATAAGTTTCAGTGATATCTTCGAGGGTCAAATCAGTGCCGGTCTTTATTTCGATGGCAAACTCATCAAGAAGCTTTGGGAAGCGCTCGCTCAAAATTTGCAAGATTTTCACTCGCCTTAGATTTCCTTTACCTTTGGCTCCATCAATTTCTTGCTCGATGACTTTCAGAAACTCAAATATCATAAGATCGAGAGTGACTAGGGATACCTCACGCCCTTCTTGTCGTGCGATGACACCTTTGAGGTTCTCGGTAGCGGCAAAAAACGCTGAAGTATCGATTACTATAACCTTCGACGTCATCAGTCCTCCCGAGTACGAGACGATTTCTTGGTCTGTGTCTCGGCAACAATAGCCCTCCCAACTTTTCGCTCGATGTCATTGGAGGAGAGTCCAAGTAGTCCGGCCTCTCTAAGCAGGCGATCCCATTGTTGTAGAGCTTCCATTTTCCTTTGAATCTTAATCTGTGGAATCAATGTCTCCAGTTTCTTTGCCAGTTTCACATCTTTTGTGATAAGAACAGTATTGCGAGAAGAAACGACTGCAACCTTACTTCCTTCTTCCAAGTTTGCATCTGAGGGGAGTGTAATTCTGCGCTTTCTATCGATAACGCGCTCAATTATGGACATATATCCTCTTCCCACCATCTGAAATTAATTTGGTGGGACATAAGGCTACCGTTTCATCTGGAATTGTAAAAACCATCGTTGGTGCAAATGGAAAGAAAGAACCAGACATAATCATCTTGAAAACAGAGACTTGATTAGGCTCTTTTCGTTTCTAAGCTCAGGTGTGCAACGTGCAAGTTCGGAGAAACTGGCCTTGTCAGTTTCCAATTCCTTGCAAGATTGCCCGAATGACGAATAGGGGGCCCGTTAATCGTCATCGCAATTCATTCCAAAAGGGTATTTTTGATTAGCTATCTGCGCTCACGCCCTAGGAAGTAGTCCCTACAGACAGGTGTCTTTGTGATGTGATATACAAACACACAAATCAGAGGGAGAGCTTCTTGGAGTTATTCCTTGAACAAGTACGCGTGGCCCGCGTCACTGTACCCATGGGCAGTTTCACCCCAGGCGCCAACTACCACGAGCTTGCCACTGATGGCAACTGCACTACCAAAGTATCCATTGACTTGAGCGTTGGGACTGATCAGTGTCTGAATCAGTTTTCCGGAGTTTGCGTCGTACGCATAGGCGTGGCCTGCGGAGCTGACTCCATGCGCAGTCTCATAAGGCCTCCCACAATAGCGAGCTTGCCGCTGATCGCGACCGACAAGCCAAATCCTCCATAAGATTGCGCATTAGGGCTAGTAAGATTCTGAATCACGTTCCAAGTATTTGTGTTGAACACATATTTTTGATTTGCTTTTTATTCCTCATTTGATTTTGACTGGATTCATCTAAAATGACTATTGAAATAAAAGTTCGAAAACGAGTACTATAAATAATTCATGC
>JASHNZ010000029.1 GCA_030041355.1 Nitrososphaerales archaeon | reverse complement strand
AAAACCTTAATTCGCTAATCCCGAGAGAGAGATTTCTTCGTGAATTGATCGATTGGCGGATCTTGCCATTTAAGATATAAATATGAGAAACCCATGACGGGCAATCCGTGGACAGCAAGCCTGCACTAAAACCCGCCGTATTCAGTAGAAACGCCACTGGATTAGTAAGAGAGCTTTCAGCCTTTGCGGTATTCGCCTGGTCTATTGTTTATTTTCCTTGGCTAAGTAGCTGGGCCGGCATATTCTGGGTCACCCCTGATTCTTATCAAAATGTAAACTATTACGAGAGCCTCGGCGTCTGGGCAATTATCGCAATCGTCATCGTTGTTCTATATTGGCAAATGACCATACGAATGCCGAGATCTGGGGGAGACTATGTGTTTGTTTCAAGGACATTGAATCCACTCCTAGGCGTCATAGCTGCTGTTTTCTTCTTTGTCGCCATTATTATTTCCGCTGGCTCTGGTCCGTACTGGGCTTTTACAGAAGCATTTAGTCAGCTAGGCTTCGCTGGGCAGGTCTTGCATAATAGTTTCATGGCATCTTTAGGGAGTACATACACGCCTGGTCCGGGGGCAGATACGAATCTGATTTTTGCAATTGGCGTAGTCTTGCTCGCAATAGGAGGAATCGTGACATTATTCGGCGGCAGATTGCTCAGATACATAATCTATGGTTTTTTCGGATATGCCTTTCTTACACTTCTCGTCGTTGCAGGTATCTTTCTTTCAACTAACCACGCCGGTTTTCTTAGTGATTATAACGCACATGCGGCTTCGTTTACAAACACGACCTCAAATATAATTGCTCAGGGAGCGGCGCACGGATATACTTTTGGTGCCATAGCAGTTGTAATTCCAGTGCTATTCGTTAGTATAGGTCCATATCCTGTCATGCAAATGGTAGGAGGAGAGATAAAAAATCCCAGGCGCAGTTTACTATATGGTCTAGTAGGCGCGGAGCTTGTATCAATCGCGGTTTGGTTTGGATTAACATACATGCTCGATCACGTAGTGAGCATTTCATTCATCAACGCGTATACTGTTGCTCCATCCGCGGGAGCCGGTTTTGCCGCTGTCCCAACGGTTTTTGCAAGCGTAATTGCACCCAATGCTTTGCTTGCGTGGTTTATTGTCGGAGGACTTTTTGTTTCGAATATGGGATGGAGCTGGTTAGGCTTTACTTTTCTGAGCAGGTTAATCCTGTCAATGTCGTTTGATGGTGTGATATCTACTAAATTTGCTCATGTTAGTGAAAGATTTAGGACACCGACGTATGCAGTTATATTGATTAGCTGCTTCACGGTAGTTCCGTTGTATCTTGAGTTTTATACGAGTTTTATCACGACGCAAGTCAATTCAATCTTTCTTCTGGCTGTTATGTGGATGCTCACTTCTATAGCGGCCATCGTCTTGCCATTTCGTAAGAAGAGCTTGTATCAGAGCACAGCTGCTGGCCCAAGGAGCCGAATACCGGGTATTTCGATTCTAGGAGTGATCGGTATTGTCGTGTTTGGGTATCTAGCCTACTATTCCATCGTAAATCCCGCTGTTGGACCCTTTGCGCTTGGGGCTCGGATACTACTCAGTGCCGTGCTTGCTGGGGCTATAATCATCTACCTTGCTACTTACTTCTACAACAGAAGCAAGAATCTTAACATTAACGCCATATTCAACGAGCTTCCCCCTGAATAGAAATAAGACTGCGTACGAAGCTCATCTCCCCCTTTTCTTTCGTTAGTGTGCCTAGTCTTGATCAGTGTGGAGACTAAAGTGAGAAATACTGAATATGATACGACGTATTCAACATGAAAGTCTGGGTTCCGAAAAGATACGAAGGTCCTATAATCGACGCGCACACTCACATTGGAAAGTTTGGGAGTTGGGCTGGGCTGGAATCGACCCCAGACGAGTTAGTCGAGCAAATGCGCCTTTACAATGTTAGAAAATCCGCCCTCTTCTATACGGACAACGAGCTAGTTCATCAGGCCGTGTTGAAGTTTCCCAACGAGCTCGTAGGTTACGTCTGGCCAAACCCCAACGAGGGAGACAAGGCTGTTCAACTGGTCAGGACAGCTTTACGAGATTGGAAATTCAAAGGTGTGAAACTTCATCCACTCGTGCATTCCTTTCTCCCAAATGACGAAAAAATAGTTTATCCGATCATGGAAGAAGCACGTAAAGCCAAAGTCCCAGTTGCAATTCACTCTGGTCATCCGCCATTTTCTCTTCCTTGGAGCATTGGAGAATTAGCTGAGAATTTCAAAGATATGACGATAGTAATGCTGCACATGGGCCACGGGCACGGCGTCTACATTCAAGCCGCGATAAATACCGCACTTCGTTATGACAACATTTGGCTAGAAACTTCTGGGATGCCTATGCATACCAAGATAAAGCAAGCAATGGAGCGTGTGGGAGAGGATCGCGTGATGTATGGTTCCGATAGCCCGTTTCACGAGCCTGCCGTAGAGATTGATCGCATCTCGTCAGCTGAGCTGAGTGATCGACAGTTGAACATGATTTTCTACGAGAATGCTCACAAAACCCTTGGACTCTAACATTACCCTTTCTTGCCCGGGCTTAGAATTCCTTCAGGATCCAACATTGTTTTTAATTTCGAAGATAGTTCCTGCCAACTTGGCGAAGTGTACTCCTTTGCAAGGTCCACGAGGATAGTCCCTAAACCGAAAGTAGAGGCCA
>JASHNZ010000028.1 GCA_030041355.1 Nitrososphaerales archaeon | reverse complement strand
AGTGGATAGCTCCACTAACAAAGTCACTGTGGCAGCAGCCGGATCTGACAAGATCGAAGGCAAATCCTCGGATAGCTTGAGCAAGGCGTACAACAGCTTGACTCTGATTTCAGATGGTTCTGCCAACTGGTATATCCTGTCAAACGCAACTTGATAATCAAGCTTCTTGATCGTAATCTCATCTGAAAAATTTCCTCTTTGCTTCTTGGGTGCATGATCATGTCGTTGAGTGGAAGTCCGAGATTTCTGAAGTGCGAAAGAATGAGACCCCCGATCCCCGTGGAATCTAACTAAACTCTTCGAAAGGGAGCCTTCTTGCGAATGTCTGAGATTTCCACGTCAAACTGGTGTAAACATCCCTCTCGGCCTTATCTTGCCCGAGAGAAAACTCTTGGATCAGCTCTTCTTCTTTTGGCTTCTTAGCCCTAATACTCTCGTGGTTGCTAGCCATGGCTTTCGAGCTCCCTTCCTTTATTAAGCGGTTTCCGCGCACCGCGCACAAGAGTAGTAATTTTTACGGTTCTTCAAACCATTTGAAGTTGCGTGAAGCAGAGTCCCAAACATCACGAGTAATGGGTTTCAAGGAATTGTTTTGCTTTGTTAACTTCATCCTGAGTTAGAGAGTGATCTGACTGAGCCCAGTTCAAGCTCACCTTAGCTCCTGATTTCCGGAGCAGTTGCTCCAGTTCACGCACCTGTTCGGTCGGCACGATCTGATCATATTTGCCTGCTGAAAGAAGCACGTGCTTATTCGAAAGCTCGGGCAATCTAGCTGGGACGAGAGGAAGCATCGCACGAAAGAGTACGGCCCCGAGAAGAACCTCGGGCCGAAGTAGCAGGATGCTTGCTGCGATGTTTGCCCCGTTAGAGTATCCTAATGCTACGACCTTTCTCGCATCGAAATAGTACTCCTGGGATGCCATCCTGACAAAATCGGCAAGCTCGTTAGTCCTGAATTTCAGATCATCCAGATCAAACACTCCCTCGGCAAGCCTTCTAAAGAAGCGAGGCATATTCCCTTCAAGGACTTTTCCACGCGGGCTGAGGAGAGAAAAGTTGCGTCCCACTTCCCTTCCGAGAGGCATCAAATCCTCCTCGTTTCCACCGGTGCCATGCAGGAGAAGCAGCGTCGTCGAGTCTCTGGGATTTCCATTTGGAGAGGGGACGAAACGATGAGTGAAGCCGCGAAGCATTCTGGAGCCAGAATTGCCTTTACCCTCCTGCATTACGCCCGTGACACCGCGAACTTTTAATTATGCAATTGCTTGGTTTTGGACGAGGGACTTGGAGAGTTCCACTTTCGGCAGTGACTTTTCGATGTGTTTCCTCGAAGCTTCTAGCCACGGAGGCAGTTTAAGAGAGGTGCCCAATTCCTCCTCGGGTTCGTCAAGCGTAAATCCCGGAGGATCTGTCGCGATTTCAAAGAGGACTCCGCCAGGTTCTCTAAAATAGATAGAATGGAAGTACTGCCTATCGATCACCGGCGTGGGATTCAATCCTGCTCTAATAATATCCTGCCTCCAGGCCTTTTGCTGATCATCGTTTGAAGTTCGAAAGGCGATATGGTGCACCGTTCCTGCCAGAACCATGCCCCGGCGCAAAGCCGGCTGACAGATCAAATCGACATAAGTACTCGGACCTCCGGCGCCAGTTTCGTATCTAAAACGTTCACGTTCCTCTTCGACGAGGCGAAATCCCATGGTATCTTTGAGTAACGACGCGGTCTTCTCGTATCCCTCTTCGGTAAGAGTCACGCTGTGAAAACCTAGAATTGCCCTTTCTTGGGGCACGGGAGATTTTTCCCAAGGAGTGAAGCCTTTTCTTAGCTTCTTCGCTTGGTCCGTTGCGACGAGCTCTAGTTTCAAGTCGTCGCTGTCGTAAAACGTCAGATATTCTTCTTTGCGATTGAATCTCTTCGCAACCTCTTCAAATTTCACAGCCTTCTGCTCTAACCGAGCCTTCCAGTAATCCATCGAGCCCTCTGGAATAGAAAATGAAGTGACTGTTGCCTGACCAGTGCCTCGCACCCCCCTCGGCGCATCAGGCCACGGGAAGAAAGTGAGAACAGATCCGGGATGCCCGATTTTGTCTCCGTAATAGAGATGGTATGTTTGGGGATCATCGAAATTCACCGTTAACTTGACTAACCTCAAACCTAGGACTCTGGTGTAAAAGTCGATGTTCGTCTGCGGATTTCTCGCGATTGCGGTTACATGATGCATCCCGAGAATATCTCTATTTTCTGAAGAGCTCTTACCTGCCATCAATCATCCCTAATTCTTTCTTCGTTGAACGCTGCAACTTATCGAAGTTTGGGATTCGCAGAGATGTATCGTTATTGGTATCGCGTGAAGAAACTCCAATAGGATGGTTTAGGCATTATCAAGAGATTCAAAGACTGCACTCTTGAAGAGATTACTGGGAAGTTACAAATATTGGCGAAGTTCACGGTAAGCTGTGAAAATCGGAGTGCTGGTCTTCACGGCGAACAGCCGCGAAGGCAACCGGAAGCGACCCTATGACGAGATTCGTGCAGTCGCCCAACAGGTAGAAATGGATGGCTTCGACAGCATCTGGCTAGCCGACCATCTCCTATACCGCAACCCTGGCGAGCCGACTCGGGGGATCTGGGAAACCTGGACCTTGCTACCAGCGCTGGCTGAAGCGACGAGCCATGTGGAGATCGGTACGCTGGTTACTTGCAATTCGTTCCGCAACCCAGCGATCCTCGCGAAAATGGCGACGACCGCCGACGAGGTGAGCCACGGACGCATAATCCTCGGTATCGGCGCGGGATGGAACGAGCCGGAGTATCAGGCATTCGGGTTGCCTTTCGATCACCGCGTCGACCGCTTCGAGGAGGCCATGCAGATCATCAAGCCACTGCTTCGCACAGGACGCGTCGATTTCGAGGGAAAGTACTATCAAGCGCGGAACTGCGACGACGTGCCGCGCGGCCCGCGTCCAGAAGGGCCTCCACTGATGGTGGGGAGCGAAGGCACGCGAATGCTCCAACTGACAGCCAAATACGCCGACCTCTGGAACACTGGGTACATGGGCAAGCCGGAAACGATGGTTGCACGAATGGCCGACCGTTTCACCAAGATTGAAGCCTCCTGCCGCGAGATCGGGCGCGACCCCGCGACAATCGGGATTACGGCGCTTATCGGCCTGTGGTACCCAGACCTTCAGGAAAAGAAACCGAGTTTCTTTGACAATCCCCTGACAGGAACGGAGCACGAGTTGGCCGAGGCTATGCGCGGCTATGCAGAACTAGGCGTGCAACACATTATGTTCCAATGTGAGCCCTACACCGCTGAATCGCTGCGGAGGCTGACTGAAGCTCTCAAGCTCTATCGTGATATGGAGCACAGCTAAGAGATATGCTGTAGTCTCTCTTTCTGAATTTCCAATGGATGAGTTTTGAGATCCTAAGAAAGTGAATTTTCAGTTGTCCTAACCTTAAAGCTTCGAGTTCCCAGAGTCTTGTGTCTTTGTAAGGATAAACTTAGGATTTCACAGACTGCGTTCAGTTCGCTGTCCTGCTTGTCTGCTTAGAGGGAAGTCGCTTGACCACGACCCAGCGGTGCATCGCGATCTTGCGTGCCTTCTTAAACCCCGCGTTCTCAAACATGCCTAGCGTTCCGCTGCATAAGAAAGAACTTGAGATCTTCTGACCGGTGTAATCCTCGGGATATGCCTCGACTGTTCCCCCTCCAAGTCGCGCTATCTCCCGCAGTGCCTCTCGGAGGGCGTAGTTCGCGATCCCTTCCCTCCGTCGTTCTCGGTCGACGAAGAAGCAAGTGATGCGCCAGTCAGGAAGCTCTCCCAGAGCCTCTTCGTAGGCTTTCTTGCTCCGGATGTTGGGAAGCTCCGCAGTGGGCCCGAACTGGCACCATCCCACGGCGTTGGGGCCGTCGAACACGAGCGCCGCGTGTGCCCGCCCTTGACGTACGAGCTCTTTCTTCATCGCTCTGTATGCCGCAGCCCCGTGCCTTTTCTCCCCGGGCTCTAGATGAAAGGAGATGCACCAACACCCCCCGAAGATCCCGTTGTGCTTCTCCACTAGGTGGGCGAACGCAGGCCATGTATCCGGGGCGAGGGGTTTTGAGGTCAGGGGCATGTGAATGAAACGGGCGAAATAGCCATGAAAGACACTCACCAAAAGACTTTCGGTAACCGTCGATTACCTGCACGAAATAGCTGAATGATGATTTCTCGTACAGAGGAGGGCATATTACGAGATGAGGCAAGAGCTCAAGGCCAAGAGAACGAAGGAAGGAGGGGAAGAGATTCCGCAATCTCTCGAACGGTTTTCCTTGTTTGTCGTACATCGCTAGAATCTCCATAGGTACTGAAACGAACGCCTAAAACTGATAAGTCCATCTGGTTTCCGTAAAATTCAGTGTCTGTCTTGGTAATTTATCGAGCTTCCAAGGTGTTCAAAGCACCGATAAAGTATGTCTATGATTGGGCTACGGATTTCACCGGGGAGGACTATCTCATTTGGGGCGGCAAACATCCAAGAATAATTCTATTCAAAACGAAGACTAAAGTCGTCTACGCGTATTACCAAGATGGATCCGATGGCAAGCCGAAACTTGCCGTGGGGATAGTTGCGTTGTCCCCCTCTACTTGTTCCTGGCACTTGGATTATTATTCGGAAGAAGACAGTGAGACCGGCGAATACAAGCTAGTAAGTCTCGGAAGGGCGAAGACGCGCTTGGAAATGAGATTTGATAACAAATGGAAGCAAGGTAAGGGACCTTCAGTCAAAGATTTTGAAGAAGGGACGAATTCCCTTTGGGGAAAATATGCTGAACGTTTGGAGAAAGATTACAGTTCTGGAAAGAAAGCTAGTGAATAGTCTTTAGATTCAGTACTACGATTATTGATCCGCGGAGTAGGTGGCTCTACCAGCTAGTGTAAAGAGCCAAGCATGTGTATTCACTTCAAATTATGGAGAGGCGAGCGCAGTAAACTTTCTTGGAAAAAGTCTAGGGCTTCCGAAAGCAATTAGCGGTCACAATAACTACTACATCTGGGGACCGGATTCATGTACAGGTCGGGTCCTAATCACGATAGGAGTGTCACTTTCCACCGTTCAGCAGGCTTACAAGAACGTAACTACACTCACAACGCTCACCTGCCAGTACTGCATAAGCTACGAACAAATTCTTCCGGTGTATCTTTGTATGAATCCGAATTTTACTTCAATAACAGCACTCTGGCCCGGGGTAAGGCACTATGATTAGAGATCGAATTTCTAATCTTAACTCCATGCATTGAACCTTTTTTGCAATGCTCGGCAAGAGCAACCTATTCTTCGCCTAATTTCTGTGCGGGGCCAAATTTCTCAGATATAGTCAGATTTTAAAGTGCGAAGAAGCCATCGCCCTCTTCAGGCGCGCCATATCCGAGGATCCCATGTTCTCCCGCGCTTATGCGGGACTAGCCAATGTTTGGATAGGAATGACAAGTTGGTGGGGAGTTTATTGGGCAGACTTTACCTCCTGTATCAACATGGCAGAACCTGCTGCCAAAAAGGCTCTCGAGCTGGGGCCAGAATCTGCTGAAGCTCACCTAGCCATGGCTCAAGTCCACTATGCCGTGGACAGATTTGATGAAGCGCGCTTCAAGCTAGAAAAGGCGATCAGAATCAACCCGAATCTGGCCGAAGCAAACAATCTCCTTGGCCAGATTAGCGCTACTTTCGGCAGATTCGAAGAGGCCATCGCATATTGCCAGAAGGCGCGTTCCCTGGATCCACTTGATCCATATTCTGTGACTAATTTCATACCGGTTCTAAGGGTAGCAGGAAAAGTGGACGAAGCGCTCGACATAGCGGAAGGGCTCAAGGATCTTCATCGAAAGAGTCCGCGGGTCTACAACCAGACTGCGCTGTGTTACCTCCAGAAGAAGGACTTTGCCAAGGCTCTTGACGCACTTGACATCGGTCAGAGATTCGATCCCGACGATCATTGGCTCAAGGTAATTCGTGGCGTGGCATACGCCCTGTTGGGGAGGAGAGAGGAGGCGATGGACGAGCTGCGGGACCTAATGAAGGATGAAGCTGATTCGCATCGCCTCAATGCTCAGTTTTGGATCGGGATGGCGGTCGGGGACCTCGACAGAGCTTTCGAGGCGCTCATGAGGCAGGCAGAAATTCATTCTTGGTATTTTACTATCAAATTCGACCCGCTTTTCGAAGTGTTGCGGAAGGACCCGCGTTTCTCGGAGTTCTGCAAGAAAGTGGGACTCCCTCCTTAGGGCGCCTATATCCAAAATGAATACATTTGCACAACAAGAATGTCCGAAGACCGACGATATCTATTCCTTCTAGCGACTCGGAATGAAGTTAAGCAATTGCAGACTATTCTAGAAGTCTAATGTATGGAACGGAACATAGACACCCTCCCACCATCATTCTACACATCCTAAACCAAATAGCCATTGTTGTATATTCTCTTTATGCCCTAATTCTTGTTTCTTTGTATAGTTAAAAAAACAGCGGCATACTATCTACAATTTCAGATAAAGCCATTGCTTCATTTCACTCTTGTTTCATGGTCGTAAAAAAAATTCGGTGCGTACATGTCTATGTTGAGAAATAGCCATTGTTAGTGCAAAGTATAGTAGAAGCTATATCGGAAAATGAAACAAAAGACTTGTAGTCTTCTAGTACTAGTACAGCAAATCACTCAGCTAAACCTGCGTGGTAGCTTATATCCGAGGAGGCACCAAGAAACTAAAGTAAATTCGGAGCAGAAAAGGAAGCTTCATGAGTCGCCGCCAAGAACCCTTGGAGAGTTTTGTCAACAAAACTTTGGAGGTGAATTAAGAGAGTTACTGATTGAAGAGGGATCAAGAAAGCAAAGCAAACGGACGAAGCAATCCAAAGACTCCGGAGGAGCTTCGAGGACCGTTAAGAGCTTCTCCAACTTTCCCCTGGTGGGTTTAGACCTATTTTCTCCAAGAGGGCTGCAAAGCTCGGATCGGAATGAAGCTCATCTAAGAAGGGGTCCACCTTTACGAACACAAACGGCCACATTTCCTTTTCTTCGTAGGCTCGTTCGAGAAATTGCATGGCTTTGCGCTTCTCATCAAGAGCCAAAGAGATTCGAGCAAGCAAGGAGGGTTTAGGACCATTGGTAAATTTGGAGTATGATTTTACTTGCTCAAGGAGCTTGTGGGCTTCATCGCTTTTCCCGTATTTTGCGTAGGCTATTGCGAGATAGGACAAGCGGAGTTGTTTCATCTCAGGTTCAGAGAGTTCCACCGCCTTTGTTAGTTCTGAAATGGCTTCATCAAAGCGCCCTTGCAGGAGATGAATCCTTCCCAGACCCATGTTACTCTCATCGATAGCCTGCGGGGCCATTACACTAAATTGTTCGAGCTGTTTTTCAGCCTCCTCGTACTCTCTAGCGTAAAACAGGATTTCACCCCTGAAGTATTGAGCGCCCAAGAACATGGGATCAATTTCGAGCATTTTCTCTATTTCGATTTTAGCTTCCTGGAACTTGCCTTCCTGGAGGAGATGAAGTGCGTACCCAAGTCGAGCTTGAGGCGAGCCAGGATTGAGCTCTATTGCCCGCCTGTATTCTCTTTCTTCCGCAAGCCAGCCCTCTCGGCTCAGTCCGTGCAGGTACCATTCTATATCGCCTAGATGTTGGTGAGCCTCCGAGAGATCAGGATCAAATTCTAGAGCTTTTGTTATCAGCTGTTTTGCTTTGGAAATTGTCTCGTCAAAGCTCATGCCTAAATAATTCCAGTTACCAAGTGTGTAGCAGTAGCTCAAAGCAGCATATGCTGCGGCAAATTTCGGATCGAGCTTTATTGCTTGCTCGAAACAATCAATTGCTCTTACACGACCCAGTTGCTTCCAACTCTGGTGGAATTGCAGTCCTTTAAGGTAAAGCAAGTGGGCTTCAGAATTGAGTGTAAGGTTCTTTGCGATCCTTGTTGTCTCTGTGGGTAGAAGCTTGACTCGAAGCTTCTCCGCGACAGCTTTTGAAATGTCGGATTGGATTTCAAAGACATCCTTTAGTTCTCTGTCATATGATTCCGAAAAGATATGCTCGCTTGTGCTGCAGTCTACAACTTGCACTGTGATGCGTAACTTTTCACCGATCTTTCGCGCGCTTCCTTCGACAAGGGTGCCCACTCTTAGTTCTCTCGCGATCTCATCAACTTTCTTTTTTGGCTCGCTCTTGTAAGCCATTATCGAAGTTCTAGCGATTACTTTCAATCCACTCACTTTTGACATTGTGGAAATGAGCTCTTCTGTCAAACCGTCCGCAAAATATTCGTCTCCTGAATCTGGACTCAAATTCAAAAATGGAAGAACCGCAACTCGAAATTTATCCAGTTGCGGGGTACTTTCTGTTATCTTGTTGCGTCCTTGCATGACTTTGTTGTTTACAAATTCTCTCAGGGGCTCTTTGTCGTACGCGATACGAAAGCGAATAACCTCGCCCCCCCGTCCTCGTTCGCCAGGGAAAACTCTCCTCTCGATTAGACCCCTGCGAACTAACTCATCAAAGTGCGGGCCAGTCGTCGAATGTTTTCCGTAAAGAACAGAGGTTGAGATGTGAGCTTTATCCGCTATATCGACTATTGTTCTCCATCCTGATTTTTCCGCAACATACTTTCTCACCATGTAATCTTCTATGAAAGAGTCAACTAGAGAATCAAATATTCTACGTGTCGTATCCGACTTGAATTGAACGACCGGTTCTTCGGATGGATGCATCAGCGCTCGGCCATTTTCTTCCTGATAACCAAGTACAAGGTCTGTGGCCAGATAAGCGCGGTACTTAAGGATAGAGAGGCTCAGATATTGCTCATTGAGACATTTTGAGGGATGCTTCCGAGTTTAAAATAAAGGCCGTCTTGATTCCTCGCCCCTTTTCTTTAGGAGAGTTGAAAATCATACTATTTTGAGCCTGACGTTCACTTTATAATGAGAATCGGTGAGTCGACTCGATTCTACGTTCTAGCACTGAAAAGGAGCTCAAATTATCCCTTCAGGCGACGGAAAAATCAAGAAGTAATTTTCACATTATAGGAGCCTTGGAACTTGAAACGACTCTTCGCATCGAATGCGAGTGGTTCTGGAGTAAGGCGAGTTCTAGCTGGCGTAATGCAGCTAGGACGGAGCTCAAGAGCTATTCTGTCTGACGCTTGGAACTTGCTACTATTACTGCGCACTCACATGATGCGTCAGCAAATAAACGTAGCTAGTTAGGGCGAAGTCTGTCTGACGGTTCCTTGAGAAAATGGAAGATGTGGAAAAAACGATCTAGAAGCGCGGTGGTACGTAACTCCGGAATCATCATAATCTCTCTCGTAATTGCGATCAGTTTCCTTGCCCTAATACCGTTAGGTCACAGGACGAGTAGCGCCGAGAGCATCGCCGGTTGGTCAGAGGGAACAAGCTATCCTTCCGACACTGATGTTCAATCGTGCGCAGCGTACTCGGGCTACGTTTACTGTGTCGGAGGAGATACAGGCTCAGGCTATACTAACGCCGTTTACTATGCTCCCATCTCTTCTTCGGGTGTGGGGACGTGGTCATCCACTACAAGCTTTCCGGTGAATTTAGGCTATATATCATGCGTAACTAACTCGGGCTACATCTACTGTGTCGGAGGATTAAATGGCTCGGGCTATTCTAGTGCCGTCTACTATGCTACGATCTCCTCTTCTGGAGTGGGCACATGGTCATCCACCACCAGCTATCCTTCAGAAATTGGTGGTCAATCATGTGCAGCGTACTCGGACTACATCTACTGTGTCGGAGGATTAAATGGCTCGGGCTATTCTAGTGCCGTCTACTATGCTACGATCTCCTCTTCTGGAGTGGGCACATGGTCATCTACTGCGAGCTACCCTAATTCCGAGTTTACTCTATCATGTACAACATACTCGGGCTACATCTACTGCGTAGGGGGAGAGAACGCCTATGGCTATTCTAGTGCCGTCTACTATGCTACGATCTCCTCTTCTGGAGTGGGCACATGGTCATCCACCACCAGCTATCCTTCAGAAATTGCTGATCAACCATGCGCAGCTTACTTTGGGTACATATACTGCGTAGGAGGAGAGACCAACGACGGGCTAACTGTCGGCGTTTACTATGCTCCGATCTCTCCCTCGGGAGTCGGCACGTGGACAACTACCGCGGGCTATCCTACGTTCGGTATAGAGGAGGAATCATGCGCGATTTCCGCAGGTTACATCTACTGCATCGGAGGGAACACCGACTATGGCCTGATAGACTACGTATATTATGCCGAAGTCAACCTAGCCGGATCTCTTAGCCCTTGGGGTGCGACCACAAGCTATCCTACGAACGTATTTGGTCCATCATGTGCAGTGTATTCTGGTTACATCTACTGTGTCGGAGGATTAACTGGCTCTGGCTATTCTAGTGCCGTCTACTACGCTCCGATCTCTTCTTCAGGCGTAGGCGCATGGTCATCCACGACCAGCTATCCTACGGACATTGAGGCTCAATCATGCGCTGCGTACTCCGGTTATATCTACTGCGTGGCAGGATATACCGGCTCCGCCGTTACTGACACCGTGTACTATGCTACGATCTCTTCTTCAGGCGTTGGTTCGTGGACATCTACTGCAAGCTATCCTGCCGACGTTTTCGGTCAATCATGTGCCACTTACTCCGGCTACATCTACTGCGTTGGAGGAGAATTTTCTAATGGTGACGTTACTTATGGTGTTGCTTACGCTTCAGTTTCTTCTTCAGGAGTAGGCACTTGGTCATATAGTTCTAATTATCCCAAGGATATTGCGTATGAATCTTGCGTGACTGGATCGGGCTACATCTATTGCATCGCAGGAGAAGGAGACTCACATGTGCTCATAGATAATGTCTACTACGCTGCCATTTCTTCTTCAGGCGTAGGCGCATGGTCATCCACGACCAGCTATCCTACGGACATATATGATCAATCATGCACAGCTTACGCCGGCTACATCTATTGCGTTGGAGGATACAATACGAGTTCGAGCTTTACTAACGCCGTGTACTATACTCCGATCTCCTCTTCTGGAGTTGGCAATTGGGGATCTACTACAAGCTATCCAATCGACATCGAAGTTCAATCATGCGCCACGTACTCTGGCTACATCTACTGCGTTGCAGGGGACAGCACATCAGGCTACACTAACGCCGTCTACTACGCGGCCATAAGCTCATCAGGAACCACGACGACTTCGAGCACAACTCTTACCTCAACCGTGACTACAACATCATCTACGACGATCACTTCGACTCTTACTAGCACGGTTACTTCTACATCGACTCTGACGAGCACCACAACTTCAACCGTTACAACCACATCACCTACGACCACGACGCAAACTCAGACAACGACGGTTACGTCAACCAGTACCACGACATCTCCCACTACAACAACCGTGACCACGACTCAAACCTCACCCACTACGACGACAGTGACAACGACCGTCACGAGCATCAGTACCACAACCTTGACCAGCACAACTACATCACCAACAACAACCACTGTGACATCAACCACGACCTCGGTTAGTACGACGACTACGACCTCTCCAACTACAACAACGATCACTTCCACAACTACTACTACGTCAACACAGCTCGTCCCCACCAGTACGAAGGTGACATGCAAGCCATCTACCGTGAAGGAAGGATCTCCGACGACTTGCACGGCTATAGCAAAATCGGCAGACGGATCGAAACTGCCCGGAAAAGTCGAATTCTCGAGCTCAGGAGAAGGTACTTTCAGCGCGGTTACCTGCAAGGAAGATAGCACTGGAACAAAATGTACGGTTACCTACACTCCATCACAGGTAGGCAAGCAGATCATCAATGGAACTTATCCCGGAGATCAATATCATGCACCGAGCTCTGGGTTTTTCACTCTAACCGTAACTGGAGATGATCCCGCTAAAGGCTCACCTTCGATGGTTGCTGCAGGAATGCTCAACCCGACTGTTGGTGGTGCTCTCTCCTCTATCGCGAGCAAGCTTGCTATTGCACCAGAGGCTGTGAACATTGCACTATTTTTGGCGTTGCCCGCGCTTGGAACTGCCGGAGCTGTCGTTCTCATGATCCGAAGAAAAAGAACGCTGCAGTCTATTTGCCCCAAAACAAATTCCTTTACAGAGTGAAAGTGGCATCAAGTATGATTTTCGATCGCGATAAAAAAATTCAGGCAAATCGGGTAATTTCAGAGAAAAGAAGAACGATACGAGAGTCAACCATTCCTAAGACAATTCTCTTCTTTACCATAGTTTCTTTTGTATTCATTCTTGTAGCAGTCTCACTTCTTTCAACGGCTTTCTCCGTAAGCGCCTCCGCTTCAATAACATCTTCCTCATCATCAAACAGCATCCCAATTCCAACCCCAGCCTACTATCCGGCGTACGACCCTGCGAACAGCTATTTGTACGTGCCAGATGAAGGTTCAAACAACGTTACCGTGCTGAATAGTGCGAACCAAGTCGTCACAAACGTAACGGTCGGATCCAATCCGTTCGCCGCGGCCTACGACCCTCTGAACGAAGAAATGTACGTATCTAACCTTGGGAGTGACACTGTCTCAGCAATAAACAGCACTACTAACTCAGTCACCGCGACAATTTCTGTTGGAAGTGAACCTTTTCTGTTAGCCTTCGACTCAGCCAACAAGGAAGTGTATGTGACGAATGAAGGATCGAACACCACTTCTGTAATCAACGGCAGTACCAATACTGTAATCACAACCATTAACGTTGGATACGAGCCAAGGGCCGTGGCTTTCGATTCTGAGAACAACGACGTCTATGTAGCAAACTCGGGCGTCGGCACGGTCTCAATAATCAGCAGTGCAACCAACACTGTCATCACCACAATCCACGTGGGCTATGGCCCCGGCGGGGGAGAAATCTACAACCCCATCAATCACAACATGTACGTCACAGACCACGCGGATTCCGCAGTCTTTGAGATCAGCAGTGCGACTAACAAAGTGATAGCTGCCATAGCACTTCCGTATAACCCTCGGGGCATTATTTTCGACACGGTTGACAAAAATATGTACGTCGCGTGTGACTACCCTGAAACAAATTCGATTTTCGTGATTAGCAGCAAAAACAAGATCATATCTAGCATATCTGGGGGCAATCAGCCCTACGGGTTGGCATTTGATCCGACAAACAATGAAATCTATGTGAGTCATCCTGCTGTCGGAGCCTATCTCTCGCTTCTCGGGGCGGAAAGCTATGTGCCTGTTGCTACGATACACATCGGTCTGTTCCCACGTGGTGCACCTCCCGTGTACGACTCGACGAACAAGGAGCTGTATGTTACCGACACCGGCGCCGATATGGTTTCAGTGATCAAAACCTCGACAAACAAGGTAGTCGCGACGATACAGGTTGGCTCGAATCCCATTCGAGAGCTCTTTGACCCGCACAATAACGAAATATACGTCGCAAACCAAGGAGGCGTTTCCGAATTTAATGTGTCAGTAATAAGTGGAGTATCGAACAAAGTGATAGCGACGATTCCCACTTGTTCCTATCCCGAGCAAATCTCCTTCGACCCGGTTCATGACCAAGTGTACGCTCTATGTGAAAGCTCCCCCGGAGCCGTGGATGTCATCAACGATTCAACAAACACGGTGATTACAACGATCACGACTGGCATCGGAGACGATCCAGTATTTAGTGTGTTTTCACCATCAAACAATGAAATTTACGTGGAAAACTACGGGTCTGATTTCGTCTCGGCTATCAACACTTCGACGAACGAGGTAGTAGCAACAATCAGTGTTGGATCTTCACCGTTCGGCGGGATGGCTTATGATCCCACAAACGAGCTCGTGTACGTCGGCGATTTTGGTTCAAACACGGTGTCTGCAATAAACACGACGACAAATACGGTTGCTTCCACAATCACGGTCGGAATGAATCCCTTGTGGGGAGCGTACAATCCGGCAAACGGTTTGGTATATTTCACCGATTACGGCGCGAACTCGGTCAGCGCGATAAGTGGCACAACAGTAGTCGCAACGATAGGCGTGCAATCTTTTCCCATAGGCGTAACATACGACCCTGCTGACAACTCAATGTTCGTGGCCAATTCTGCCTCTGGCACAGTTTCTGTAATCAACAGCACAAACAGCCTAGTCGCCACGATAACAGTCGGTTCAGGTCCCCGCGTCCTAGCATTCAGTTCTTCCAATTCGGAAATGTACGTCGGCAATTCTGGATCTTCTACTGTCTCAGCAATTGGGAGTTGAGCACTGTATGTCAAAACAAGGAACTATACGCGGCCAATATTTTCATCTAAACAAGTTTGTTCGTGCTAGATCGATTATTTCGTCCCCCTTTCCATTGAGCACTGCTCTAACCATGTAGAGGCTAAATCCTCTGAGCTCATCGAAGTTTATGGTTGGCGGAATCAAGAGTTCTTGACGGTTCACAAGGACATCCACGAGAGCTGGGCCATTATGCTGGAAGGCCTGCTTGAGCGCTGGTTCTAATTCCTCGGGTTTTTCAACACGCAGTCCAAGAATTCCTACAGCTTCTGCTATTTTTGCGAAATTGGGATTCAATAACTCTGTTCCAAATTCCACGAATCCCGCGGCCTTCATTTCTAGTTCCACAAAGTCAAGAGCCGAATTGCTAAAGACAACAACCTTGACCGGAAGGTTGTGCTGACGTAAGGAGAGAAAATCTCCCATCAGCATAGTAAATCCACCATCGCCCGACAGCGAAATTACCTGCCTATTTGGAAATGCTTCTTGAGCTCCAATTGCTTGAGGCAGCGCTCCTGCCATTGAGCCGTGTGAAAATGATCCGATCAGCCTTCTCTTCCCATTCATCTTTAGATAGCGTGCAGCCCAAAGAGTAGGAGTACCCACATCGCAGGTGAAAATGGCATCTTCGGACGCGAGCTCGTTAACTACCTTTATGACATATTGAGGATGAATCGGAGTCTTACCAGGACTTCCAACCGCTTGGGAGTCGAGATCTGCTCGCGTTTTCTTGTAATGATCAGTGGAGGTCTTCAAGTGTCCTTTGTTGTCATCTTTCTGAGTTAAGAATGGTCTTAGGGCATTAAGCGTCTGCTTGACATCTCCTACAAGCCCGACGTCGATCTTGGTTCTTCTTCCTATTTGGGAACCTCGGAGATCCACTTGAATGATCTTTGCTTTACTTGGAAAAAATTGCTGGTAGGGGAAATCGGTGCCCAACATTAGGAGAACATCGCAATCCATCATTGCATAATATCCGGAAGAAAAACCGAGTAAGCCGGTCATTCCAACGTCGTAGGGGTTGTCGTACTCGACGAATTCTTTGCCTCTCATCGCGTGGACTATCGGAGCTTGGAGCAAGCCCGCGACATCAATTAGTTCGGCATGAGCTCCTTCACAACCAGCTCCTCCTAGGATCGTGACTTTGGAAGCAGAGTTTAGCAGATCTGCAGTTTTTTGGATTTCCTCGGCTGAAGGGCAGATCATCGGCCTCGGCCGATCAAAAGGGATGAAGACGCGCGGAGAGGTTGAATCTTGCAGAGCTATGTCACCAGGAAGTACTATAACGGACACTGCTCGCTCTGAAACTGCGGTATGCATCGCGATCTCCAAAATTCGCGGCATTTGTTGAGAATGGGAAATCAACTCGCAGTATTGAGAGCACTCTTTGAAAATTATTTCAGGATGGGTTTCTTGAAAATACGAGCTCCCGATTTCCTGACTGGGAATATGTGCTGCGATTGCAAGCACCGGGAGGCGACTGCGGTTGCATTCGTAGAGCCCGTTGATTAAGTGAGTATTTCCTGGACCGCAGCTCCCTGCGCATACGCAGAGCTCTCCAGTCAGATGGGCTTCCGCCCCGGCAGCAAACGCTGCTACTTCTTCATGGCGAACGCCTACCCACTCAATTTGACCTGTTTTTGTGCGAATGGAATTCGCAATCCCATTCAAAGAATCACCCACGACGCCATAAACTCTCTTAACTCCGTTCGCTACAAGAGAGTCGACCAAAACATCTGCAACTTTCTTCGCCATGCTCCTCAAAGCGGCAGTCGCATAATAATAAACGATATTTGAGTGTCAGTCCCCATCCGCCAGAGCTGATTTACCCAGATCAGAAGAATGTGAGGACTCGCAAAACATTACTTTGGAAACGACTGCTGGACAGAGTCGTTCTTTATTTAAACCGATTATTAGTGCAGGTTCTCTACAGTGGTCTCGTCACGGAAGCTATGGAAAGGAAAACTCGAGCAGGGATTCCAAGAGTAGATGGTAGCTTTCGTTGGTTAAAGATTAGAACAATTATCTAGTCTTTATGCATTCGGGGATCCCCAAAAATGCTATCCACGCCTTTTTCAAAAGCTTTATAGTTTGGAAATTTTTTAGCGAACTGACTTGAGCCCAGACGCGATACTTCTTGGGGACCTTGGGTTAAATGCCGCTTTCTTAGCGGTCGTGTTCGGCGCAGCAGTCATCATCACGATTGTAGCCGCTGGCTTGCTCATATGGTCAACAAAGCATCCAGAAGAAGGCGATTCCCACGCACTTGCAAAATACGAGAAGCATTGGGTAGTGATTATTCTCGCTATCTTTGTGATCTTCGCTCTTTCCACGATCTCCTTTCTTCCATATCCTTATGCACACGCAAACGTTCATCCTAACTTGACGATCGATGTCACCGGACAACAATTCGCATGGACCCTGTGCGATGCTCCATATTGGGCGAATGCCAGCACGAGTTTAACAAACCCCTCTTGTTTTCCGAATAGTAATGTTACGTACATTCCGATACCTGTGGGAGACACGGTATTGTTCAACGTGACAAGCCATGACGTGACTCATGGTTTTGGCATATACCAGTGCACTGATGTAGGCTGTACTACGGCAGCTATCTTGGACCAAGTGCAAGTCATGCCTGGGTTTTACAATTCTATTTTGGTCACTTTCAAGACGGCTGGAACTTATTATATCAGGTGCTTGGAGTTTTGCGGCTACGGCCACTACACGATGTTCACTCAACTTAATGTTACTGTTACCTCGACCTAGGTGAGATAATGGCAACTGTGGAAGAGGTACCTGGTAACGTGATACCAGGTGAACCAATTCAAAACCCTAACGAACCAAGCGGTGCCCTAACTCCATTCGCAAAGAAATGGATTAGAAGGTTACTTTACCTTTCTTTCCTTAATTTCATCATTGCCGGAACTCTTGCTCTTTTCTTGAGAACGGATCAGGCAGGCAACCCAAATATTATCGGGCCACTTGGAACGCCAGCAGTTTTCGGTCAGCTCCTACTCGCGCACGGTCTAGGAATGTTCATCGGTTGGCAATTTCCCTTCGCGTATGCACTGACCTTGTATGCCTTTCCAAAATACATGGGCCGAAAAATCTACGCGGAGAAACTTATTCCCGTAGTCTTCTTCTTGTTCGCAATTGGATTTTATTTGGTTTGGCTCTCTGCTTTCATGGGATTCGGGCCCGGATGGTACTTCCTCACTCCGCTATGGAACCCTGCAGCCTGGAGCGCTGGTGCAACTTGGACCGCTACTGACGCGTTGATCTTCTTTGGCGGAATGATGATTACAAATGCATCGCTGATCGTTTTCGCATATGTTTTGTTCAAAACAGCTTTTTCTTCGAGCTACAAGGACAAGTACAACTCCAGTCCTGGAATGCTCAGTACCATGTCGGCAAGATTTGCAGCTGCGATTGGTTTTGACGCTTACATGCCAAGTGCCGTCAGGGATAGAATTCAGGGTTATCCCATCGCTGCAATTGCCGCCGTAGTGACAACTCTGGACATGGTAATTTCTGCGCCGCCGTTTCTAGTTCTCCTTGCTGACGGCGCTTGGGTTTCAGCAGGGAATCCTGCCTTTCTCAATAACTTGGTCGCAAAGAACTTTCTCTGGATCAACTATCACCCGATAGTTTACTTTGCTTTCTTTCCACTCATCGGAATGTACTATACTCTGATCCCAATTTTTGCCAACAGGAAATTTGCAAGCTCTAGATGGGCAAAGGTTCCCTGGCCGATGCTTCTAATCAGTGGGGTGGGCGTATACAGTCACCACCTCTTCATGGACACCTCTCAGCCCTTCTCCCTACAGATCATGTCAGAAAGCATGACAATGCTGGTTTCGTTTGCATCTGGAATCTCGGTCTTCACTTTATTCGCATTGATTTGGAGATCTCACTACAAATGGACTCTCACTGCAAAGTTTCTTGCAGCTAGCATCCTTGGCTGGATAGTTGGCGGAGTGATCGGAGTAGAGCAGGGAAACATTCCGACAGACGTCTATGAGCACAACACGTACGCGGTTGTGTCACACTTCCACTTTATGGGCCTCGATGGAATCATTCTCGCCGCCTTTGGAGTTCTTTACTGGATCCTTCCCGAGATCTCAGGCAAGCAATGGTACAGTAAAACTCTGGGCGAAATTCACTTGTGGGGAACAGCGATCGGCGGGTTTGGTCTAGCTGGAACTTTTGCGATATTGGGATTCATGGGCGTACCGCGACGAGAGTATGCACCGATACAAGCTGCTCTTCCGTTCACTCAGATCTATTACGATCCACTGATAGCCGCACTATTCTTTGCCCTGTTTACTGCTGTAGCTCAGCTTCCCTTCATCTGGAATCTTCTGAAGACTATGCAGAGCCCGACTACGACCAAAAGCAACATGCTTCCAGAATTAGAAACGACTGTGCCCACTCCTTTACCTACGCCGATAACAAGGGAACTCACACCTGCATTTTCACACGCATCAATGACCAGTAATCAAGCTGCGGAAAACATAAACCTCTCTGGAACCTTGTACACAGATCATGGAGATGTAAATTCCTTCACTAATCAGGCTGAAAGCAGTTTAAGAGACTCCCAGTGATCTAAATTGGACAAAGACATTTTTTATATCAGCGTATTTTTGCTTGCCGTAGGGATCAGCGCCCAGCTCGTATGGTATTTCCTCGCCAAGGTTCCTTGTCCCGGAACAGGCGAGCAGCCCCAGCTTTTGGGGGCTTCATGCAGTCCCTCTGCCACTGTGGCCTCTCTTCAAGAAATTCAAAATGTCTCTGGGCTCATTATGATGTTCGGATTTATCTTTCTGCCTATAGGTTTGTTCAAGGATGGGCTTCCGATACCTGGGCCGGGCGCGAAGATCTTTCTCGGAGTGTTACTAGTCGTCATAGTTGGTCTTACCATGACCATTGTTCTCACTATCCCGGTCTCTGCGAAAATGGCTCCCGCAGTGCCTTGTGGAGCACCACAGAAAGGAACGACCGTGTATGTTTGTATGATGACTGAAACGTCGGGCCCGCCATACGGCTTTTCCCCTGTCAACATAACTGTCGTAATCGGCGTTAACAATACAGTCCAATGGTCAAATAATGGCGGAACTACGCATACTTCTACCAGTCTTCCTGGGCAGGCGGAGAGCTGGAATTCAGGTGATCTAAACGTGGGTCAAACTTTTACTTTCATCTTTTCTACCGCCGGAACTTATAATTACGAGTGCACGATCCATCCCTTCATGAGGGGGGTAGTCACGGTACTTTCAAAGTAGTGAACTTTTAGACCACGTTCGCTTCTTGCATTAATTTATCTTCGTTCAGTATTTTCTCGACACTCTGTTTTTAATGTGCTTTAAAGTATTGACTCGAGTATCAGGCCTTGGCGCGTTTCTTCGGACGTAGCGAGATTGAGCTCCTCTCGATTTCTATTGCGTTTCAAATCGTTTCTTTATTCACATTGCTTCGCGTGGCGACGGGGATCGCGGCTTTTACTCCGCCTTCGAATTCCACGACTAGTGCCTTGGCGATTCCGCCAAACATCACTTCAAGTGTGACAATTCCCATCTCTACTCCTCAATTCGTTGCACCTGCAGGAGGTAGCATAAGCGCCTCTTTCATACTTGCTCTCGTTTTTGTAGCCGCTAATGTTGTCGTTATTGGATTTCTTGCATTTCTCTATCGGAGAAAGAAAATGAAATGGTTCTCTCTTTTAATCAGTTTATTTTTGGTATTCATTGTGACAGAACTTTATTTCACTTTTATCAGCGGTCTATCCTCTTGGTTTCCGATTATCGCGTCGCTCGTGGTCTTGGGGGTAACCGTCTTCGCGGCCTTTCGGGGAAACCTGATCGTGACCAATGCGCTAGCTCTCATTGTTGCCCTTGAGCTCGGGAGCTCTTTTCCTGTTTTGCTGCAGGCTCCCCTGAATTGGATCATACCTGCCGTGTACGCAGTGTTTGACATCTATGCTGTATACTATGGGCGGCTGGGCAAGCTAGTGCGCGAAGTTGGCAGGAATGAGGAGAAATCCAATTCACCAAAGGAAACTGTCACCAGTAGCCCAACTCCACTAGGCTCGACTGATGGGGTCGCATCGAAACCTTCAGGCCAAAACGCGCCGAGGCTCTCGAAGTGGCCGGACTTTGGGCTGCTTTCCGTGAGACTCAGCGACATTGAGATTGGGATGGCGGATATCGCCTTCTACACCATGGTACCTACGATCGCCGCTCTACTGGTTGCGCATTACAGCATAATCGCGTTCTTCGTGGTCATGGCCGCGGTGGATGCAGGGATCGTAATCTCGTTCACATTATTCAGAAAGCGGGAGGTCTCCCCTGGTCTGCCCGTTCCTATTCTCCTCGGCCTTGCTACACTCTTGGTAGTGTCCCTCATCGTTTGAGAGAAAATCATTTTTTGTCCGGGGTAAACCAGAAAATCCAGCTTGTGGATCTCGATCCTTCGCCAAGCAGAATAGATGAAGTGCGCAGTCTAATCCAAGAGTACGCGAGCTCTCTGGGAGTAGATCTTTGCTTTCAAAACTTTGAGGAAGAAATGGGTTCTTTGCCGGGAGAGTATTCGCCGCCAGGAGGAGCTTTGCTGATCGCAGAGGATCACGGTGAGAGTGTTGGATGCGTAGCAATGAGAAAACTCTCAAAAGACATATGCGAGATGAAGCGGCTTTATGTGCGCCCTAACTACAGAGGAAAGGGCATCGGAAGACTGTTAGCAGAATCAATTATAGAAAGGGCTAAGAAATCCGGTTACAAACGCGTTCGTCTCGATACACTTCCATCGATGAAGGAAGCCATCTCAATATATCTTAAAATGGGCTTCAAAGCCACAGATCCGTACAGGTACAACCCAGTTGAAGGTGCTCTATACCTCGAACTGGAGCTCTAACCAGAAATTAGACGTCTTAATTGTCCTGATTATCGAAAGCTTCTACACGATGCGAATTCGTGTAGACCGGCCAAAGAACCTTGTACCAATTTTTTGAAAGAGTATGCAATGTCCCTCTTAATTTTGACTTAGAAGTAAAATCACAGTCTCTGCAATAGTATTCCTTCAAGCTGGTTTCTTCAGCACCCTAAGGGCTGGACATACTAGTTGTATTTTGTTACTGCGTGAGGGAAATGCCTTGCGAATTTCAGAATTGCAATAGACTACCATTTCCATCTGCTTTTTAGTTCGCCACTATTGGATTTCCTGTGAGAGTAATCAATTATTAAAGGCAAGCCGCCCACAAGCACTGCCTCATAACCAACTAATCCAAACAATAGTGGAACTCCTCCTCCCGAAAGCTTGGCCGAATGCTGGGATGTTGATGAAGCTGAAGTAGTAGAATTTGAATTTTGAGAAGCGGAGCTTTGCGAACTAGAACCATTGATTGTGGTGATAGAGCTGGAAGTTATCGATGTCGTGGTGTTACGGCCTGTACTCGTTGTTGTGGTGTGAGTGCCGGTACTCGTTGTGGAGGAGCAAGGGGCGAGAATGTTGCAGCTACTTGTTGTCAAACTGGTTGTAGTGCTGGAAGCACGCTGACCTTGCCCTACCCACGAAGCTGAAGATCCTAAGGCTAGAAGAGCAATAAACGAAAACAGGGCTACTGGAATAATCGCCGAAAAATACGCTATCCTTGTTGGTCTTCCCCTGAACCAGCTATTCGCCAAGTTACATCAACAGTATGAGATTCAAAAACAACTCATAGAATTAAAACTAGTAACAGCACTAATTTGGATTTCAAATATTGGAGTTTAACTCGCGGAAGAAACGAGAGGAGAGCTGAACTGATATTTATGGCATTTTTCAATATCGGTTTTCGCTAGGCGCTTCAAGCGAAGAAGGCATCTCCATCCAAATTTTTCCTTAAATCACCGCATTCCGAGAACCAGAAGAAGTTAGGGCACATCTGAAGGCTTCAGCGTTCTAATCACCATCAGAGAAAGCGTAAACATTTTTCTGAAGGGCTGGAGGATCCTGAGTTTGCACTCTGCGAGGAGCCAAGATCGAGAAAAGTTCCGGCATAGATCTCCAAAGTTAGGGGTCGAGTAGAAGTATTGAGAATAGCGAGAAAGGGAAATAGCCAATTCTGAAGTTTATTGAATATAGCTGGAAAACGAATTAATCTGAAGAGGGGTTTCGCAGAAGTCAGGCCGGTGTATGTAAAAATATGTCGAGTTCCGATATATATGCGCAGGCGTTAAAGCCTTGGAGTGATGATTTTCGGAAAGCTTATTATTGGGATAGATTCCTACTCCCTATTCAGACTCTATAAAATGAACGCACGCACAACAGCCGTAATAGGAATCAGCGCACTCGCAATGTTGCTTGTCGTAGGATTATTTCCCGTAAATTTAGCTTCTGGACTTGCCTCGACTAATAACCCTCTAAAGGCGGGTTATTGTCCGGTTACTTGGAACGCCCCAAACGGAACCTATACTCCAGGTGAAAGCGTCACCGCTAGTATAACTGCGGACTGCGGTGGTAAAGGTGCTTGGGCCATCACAAACTCGAGTAATGTAATAGTGGCTTATGGACTGTTCACGTGCCCCGATCACAAGTACGGGGGTTGCGGACACGACAAAGTGCTTTTCACTTACACAGCAGGTCTTACGCCTCTCACACCTGGTTCATACAATTTCACTGCGGACTTCAATGGTCAAGAGATGGTCCACTCGTTTAAAACGAGCCTGTTCACTGTGACACCAGAGTTCCCAGCAGGAATGATCCTAGCTGTAATTGCTCCTCTCGCAGCGCTGTTCGGGTACGTCAAGCTCCGAAGACCTTCGCCAAAAATCTAAGTAGCTTTTCAAAAAGCTACTTTTCCTTTTTTATTTCTGCCTAGAGTTAGTCATCGTACATTTTGAATCTGAAAGCTACGCCGGTTTATTTCGAAATTTATTATGGGAATTTCACTGAAAATCAGGGCTTGTAACTGGTGGAATCACCATGACCTCTTCTAACCTCCCTGAGTGAAATTTTTGCACCAGAATCTAAATCGCAAAAGAGCAAATTCAAAGTTAGTTAGGCAAGCGCTCTCTGAAACTGGCGAAAGAAAGGCCCTTACGAATTTATGGATTCACGAAGGTATAATAAAGTGAGATCTTGCCGAGAACCTAAGATCTAGAATGTTTTGCCAAAAATGCGGTGCTTCAAATGACGACGGTGCGACCTTTTGCTCTGCTTGCGGCGCTTCTCTTAACCAACCAGCCGGTTCACCATCTCAAGGGCCAATGCCCTCTTCGCCGCCTAGTTACAACCAGATGTCCGTTCAAAGAAAGAATCCAATAATAGCAGCTCTCTTGGGTCTCTTCTTCGGGGTAGGATACCTCTACCTAGGTAGCAAGAAAATTCTAAGCATCCCTACGGTTCTCTTTGTCATAATCGCTTTCATAGTTTACATTGCGTTGGGAATTTTCACTTTTGGGCTATTGGAACTCGTTGTAGCCATATTATTGGCTTATGATTGCTATGTGAAAGCAAAAGGTCAACGTGGTATTCTTTCAGCCGAGCCCGAATATCTTTATGGTAAGCCAATGACTTAGTGCGCTTTGATTAGGAGCTGTGACGGGAGAAGAGGCAAACATCTGATTGCCTATCTCTCGTAGTGCTTTGGGACGATTGTATGCGTTTTGGTTCGTAGTCCCTTCAGGATGCTCTAACTATAGGCAGTTTCTTATTAAAACAACACAGAATTCTTTAGGGCGTGTCTATCCAGCTTCTTAGTAGGGAAAGTTTTCCTAAGCATGAACGTCTGGTATTTTGCATATGGATCTAACGTGAAGCTCGCTCAACTGAAGGAAAGGATTGGCGAGTTCAAACTATCGAAAAGATCGATTTTGCGAAACTACAAACTCGTTTTCAACGTTTATTCGAAGACTTGGCAGGGATACACTGCAAACATCCAAGAGACTGGACATTACGAAGACAAAGTGCTCGGCGTCGTCTACCACATCACGGATACGCAGCTTGGCAAGCTGCAAAGTTTTGAAAGAACATCACCAGTCGAGATCTCTGTCGAATTAGAGGATGAAAGTGAAATAAAGAATGCCAAGACCTTCCTTTGGAGTACGAGCGAGCAAGAACGCAAGCCTCCTGAGGCTTACAGACGAATTATTGAGCAGGGGCTAATAGAACACGGCTATGATAGCTCAACTGTCAGAAAGATCTTCGACAAAACCTATGCTTGAAGAAGTTGAATCTGTGATTTGAAATCAGAGGAGAAAAAGCATGGTCGAAAGGTGACCCTAGACGGCAGCGAGAGGAAACCAATTCTCCGGGCAAAAGGAATTGGAGGCGTTGATTCAGCGGAGAAACTCGATGTCACGATAATAGTCAGGCGAAATCCATCTTCAGCTCAAAGATCCGCAGAGGAATTGGGACGCGTGCCTCCAAAGAATAGAACGCATCTATCGCGAGAGGAGTTTGCGAGAACCCAAGGTGCTTCACAAGAGGATCTCAAAAAGATCTCCGAATTTGCAAGAGAATACGGACTGGTTGTGAAAGATTCAAGTGTGCCCAGACGCAGTGTCACTTTATCTGGAAATGCAAAACAATTTTCAGAGGCTTTCGGAGTGGAGCTCCAAAACTACGAGCATCCCACGATGAAAGGCAAAACTTTCAGAGGGAGATCAGGTCCTGTCTACATTCCTGAATCACTTTCAGGGATAATACAGGCCGTACTTGGATTGGACAACAGACCACAGGCTAATCCTCGCTTTCGTCAGCTCTTGCCAGAGCAGATCTCAACCGTCTCCTATAACCCACCTCAAGTTGCGAAACTCTACGATTATCCAGCAGAACTATACGGCCAAGGAGAATGCCTTGGAATAATCGAGCTTGGAGGAGGTACGAGCCAATCCGATCTGAATGCATACTTTCAAAGTTTGGGACTTGTGCCTCCTAGAATAGTCAGCATTTCTGTGGACGGCGGGACAAACACTCCCACAGGAGATCCTTCTGGTCCTGACGGAGAAGTAATGCTGGATATCGAAGTTGCAGGTAGCATTGCAAACGGTGCCACGATCGCTTTGTACTTTGCGCCTAACACTGACATGGGATTCGTGGATGCAGTAACCACTGCTATCAATGATAGTCAAAACAAACCTTCCGTCATTTCGATTAGTTGGGGCAGTGCAGAAAACACTTGGACTACACAAGCAATCACCGCACTAAACAATGGGCTGGAAGACGCCGCCTCAATGGGTGTGACAACATGTGTTGCCTCCGGCGATGGCGGATCCTCTGACGGTGAGACTGACGGCCTGGCTCACGTCGACTTTCCAGCTTCTTCTCCTTACGTCTTGGGTTGTGGAGGCACAAGCCTTCCTTCGATTTCCAGCGAAGTAGTGTGGAATGATCAACCGCAGGACGGTGCAACTGGAGGGGGCGTGAGCGACGTATTTCCACTTCCCTCTTGGCAGAGCAACGCAAACGTGCCACTTTCAGCAAATCCGGGCGCTCATATCGGGAGAGGTGTCCCCGACGTAGCAGGAGACGCGGATCCCAGCACTGGTTACTCAATTCATGTGGACGGAAGTAAGATCATTCTTGGAGGAACGAGCGCCGTTGCTCCGCTGTGGGCAGGGCTAGTCGTTTTGATCAATGAAAAACTAGGACACTCTTTGGGATATTTCAATCCCATACTCTACGAGGACAAGCTTTCTTCCGACCTTCACGACATCACGAGAGGAAACAATGGAGCCTACAGCGCAGGAACCGGTTGGAATGCCTGCACAGGTTATGGAAGTCCTGATGGTTCTAAGCTTTTGAACGCAGTTTTTTCTATGCTGCAAGCGTCCTAAAAACTCTATAGCAGAAGAACGCAACCAGTAACTCCACAAAAATCGTCACAGACCCATAGCCGATTACGAAGTGAATATAGTTGAACGGTTCAGCAAAGTAAAACTTCGGACCTACAGATTCGACAATTTCAACCGCGATGTAAGACCCAGAGAGAGTTCCAGAGAAAAATAAAGAAAATCCAAAAAGATCTTCGCTCTTGGGAGCTTGCAGGCATGAATAAGCTAGGGCAAAATACAACAAACCCACCACTAGGTTGCCCAAGACTAGGGCCCACGTCGTAGCAGTGGCAGAGACCTGTGAACTAACAAAAAAGTCGTCATAGTGTATGATTCCCTCAAGAAAAAAGAGCAAACCCGCCACAAAGAGAAGAAAAGCTGCGGTGTCGCTTTCAAGAGTTCTGCCGCTTTCTTTCGTTGCTCCTATCCACTGCATAACCTTTACAAGTGTTCGAAAATCACCCGAGCTTCTCTATATAGCTGCCCGTAAACCAAGGCAGGGAAATCAAGTTCGCATAAGCCCGAAATCCATTTTACTTTCTCACAAGCAGGTAACGGCGTCGATGAATTCCAGCAAGTAATAGGTTGCATAGGCCTTAAGGGAAGAATTTTTGGATGACAGATGTACTAGACATTACGGCATTAGGCTCAGAACAAAAGATACCAGTCAAATTTCTCCTTGACGTAGCTAGTGAGATAGTAAACGAGGGAAAAGCCGACCGGGTGGTTGACGACCACTTTCTTGTCAAATTCCAAACCTCCGACTATGACGCAGTAAAGAATGCAATTTCAAGCAAAAAGACTCTAGCAGATCTCGCGAAAGATCTAGGCGTAGACATAAACGTCGCAGCAGAACTAGTCAATCAATATGGATCACTTCATCCAGAAGTTCCAAGGGAAACTATCGACGCTCTCGTAATTACAGACCATGCTGATGTGAGGATCGAACTTGCCCCGGGAGCCAAAGAAACTGATGTTGGGAAGCTATTGAACCTCCCGCTTCGCGTATATTCAGATCGCGATTTGAAGAATGTGCAGTTTAATGTGAGTCTCACAAGTGGATTGGAAATTGCAGAGAAGCCTAGTTCTCTTCCCATACTACCACAGTCAGAGGACGGATATGCAGAGTTACTGCGAGTAAAAGGTTCAGCACATGGTAAGCAGATAATGACGGTCAATTTAGTTGGCGAGGACAGCGGAACACTCGTACGAAGATCCGTTCAAGCACAAATCCTCGTGCATCCAAAAATTCCAGACCTTTCTCTTTCCGTGTCTTCTCTACCTCCACAGATTATTTACTTTGGAAAGGAATTCCCATTCGCACTCCAAGTTGCAAATAACGGTGAGGGCGAAGCAAGAAACATTCACATCGAAGGCATTGAGAAATTTCTCACATCTCTCAAGATCGTGCAAGACACTCCAAGCGAGACCGTGATCCCCGGAGGCACATCAATTGAACTCCAAGTTGTCTTCGTTCCGATCATAAGCGGAGATCTCAGCGTGGAAGGACTCGCACTTTCATATTCTGATGCAGAAGGAAGGACGGGCTCAAAGCCCATTCCAAGCTTTGCTACGAAGATAATTACTTTACAGCCTGAGCTCAAAGTCAAGTTCTCCAGTCCCAAAACCACCGGATTCGAGGATGAAGTTCGTGTAGAATACACTTTGAGCAATTCCGGTGTGGGCACCTCGAAGAATATTCTGATGAGAGCTTTTCCAGTTCAAAGCGCATTTCTGGTTCGAGGAGCTTTGAGCAGAAGAATAATTGAACTGAAGCAAGGGCAGACAGAGACAGGTCAGTTTGATTTTCAAATCGATACTAAAGCTCCACCGGTCTACCCCATCGAAAAAATTGAGCTGACATTTCTCGATGAGGAAGATGTATCACACAAAGTAGAGCTCAGCGCAAGCGACCTCATAGCTCCTGAAGCTCAGACTGCTATGGAAAATATTCCCGTTCCGATACCTCAAACGATTCAGACAGATTCCGTCCCGGTTACAAATCAACAGATTCCCATCCCAATTCCAGTAGCAGTTGCAGTGACAAGTCCACCCATTCCCCCAACAACAGCAGTGCCGATGCCTCCTGCTTCTCCTCCAGCCCAAGCTCCAGAGGCTCCGCCGACAGTTCCAGAAAAATCAACTCTGAAATTCATGTTGCAGACCAAGGATTCGTTTGGGACAAACTATCCGCCAAAGAAGTGGCTTTCCATTTTAGACGACTCTGATCAAATCATCGACCTAGGAGTCCTCGGCCTAGACAAAAATAATCACGCTCAGCAGGGGTACCTCAATTTGCTGATCGCGATGTACGATTCAAAGCACGAGGATTACGAGCTTGAAGAAAGGATCAAGAACGACCAGTATACCCAGTTCGTCCTTGCATTCTTGAGAAGAATTAAACAAAAGCAAAAAGTGGAGTACGATCCTAATGGTTCAACGTATTCCACGATCAAGATCATACTTGAGAAACTCCTGGTCCCGGGAGACTCATCAGAAACCAAATCCGACGACGGCACTCGCGTGTTATTGAGAAAACTATCTTTCACAAACTCCTTGGGAGAAGAGGTAACCTTGCTAAGAGAGGCTCAAGTATCGCCTACTCAAGGGGCGATCAACATAGCCTTTCGTTTGGCAGACAAACCCCCAGCCGAATCATGAAGTTAAATTATATACTCGCAAAAACATTCCAAGAGGACTGAAAGCAAAGTGACAGTAGGAATCCTGGGCCCGAGGGAAACAGGCAAGACCGTTTTCATCAGCCTTTTAGAAAATGCAGCAATCCAATACCGCCAAACAGTGGAAAAGGATTTCGAGTTTAACTTCCATCCCGCAATAATCCCCGATCTAGATCAGGGAAGAATCGATCTTCTAACCGGCAAGTGGCCAGGAGCCACGCCTTTAGGTCAGCCCTCCGAGTACGATCTTCGCTTCGGATACCCAGGACGCTTAGGCGGATTAGGCGGAAAGGTCTATCTCGATTTCACCATTTTTGACATTGGAGGAGAAGACGTGAGCGAAGCAGCGAGAATGACCGCCAGGCTACCAAAGGAAGATCGAAAGAAATTCATTGACGCCCTAGCTCCCAGCATGAGGAAAATCCTTGACTCTAATGTGCTCGTCTTTCTCGTGGATTCAGGTATGATCGAGACCCACGGTAGAGACAGGCCCGAGCAGTATGAAAAAATGCTAAACTACGATCGGGACATGGCTCAGATCATCAGTTTGACCGAGTGGTACAAGGCGGCAGTAATAGAGAAAGGAATGAGGATGTACCCCATCGTATTCTTGACCAAGTTTGACAAAATCGAGACTGACGTGCTGAAGGCCATCGGATTACCTACGAATTTCTCGGATGTCGAAATCAGAACCAAGCTAACTGGTATATTCAAAAACAAAGAACGCGAGCAGCGCAGAATATTTGGAGAAGCGATCATGGAAAAGTTCTTTCCAAACTCCATGGGTCATTTGAGAGGCAGCTCTCTTGCAGGTGCCAAAATCGGCGAAGGTGTAAAGTACGACAAGCTGCAGTTTTTCTTCAGCTCGCTCGCAACCAAGATCGACGACGATGGAACGAGGATCCCGGACATTTCCCCAGATGCCAGCGGAAAGATCTTCAGCCTGTCTTACTCGGAAGATGAGTACGTGGCTTTCATAAAGTACCTGGGAGAGATCGCAAAAGCGCAACCAGGACTATAGAAGTGGAGCTTATCTCTTGGAAGAGCTAGAAGCTGAGCACATTATCCACGCTCCCCGCAAAGGGCTCGACGACAAATTATATCCCATTCGACCGGGCTCTCCGAGAAAGGATGGATATCTGACTAGGGCATGGTCTCCTGGAATCGTCGACGCAGAATTTGACGCGGCAGTCGAGCGTCACTACACGCCTTTCTTCCAAGCTATGTTCAAGCAAGATCAGACCATCGATTTTGTCACCGTTAGGAAACTTCTGGACAAGATCTTTCTCGCGCGCTGCCTTTGGAGGCCCTTACTTGATGAAGTAGGAAGACCGGGCCTCGTATCTCACATTGTTGCAATACCTGCTGATGCGATTTCGCGCGGTTTATCCTTCACTACAATCTATGAAACCATGAGAGACTATGAGTCCAAGAACGGGGTGCAAAGTGGCGAGATCCCTCCTCTCACGATCAGCTGGGATCCAGAAAGTCAGGATGCAGACCTTGGTGGGAGTGCCCTTTTACCCAGAGAGTATGTCTCTCGGATCTTCTCTTACATCGCTTCACCAGATTTACACGTGCTAGCCATCATGAGAAACACGAGCACCGAGGATCGAAGAAAAGCAGCTTTCTTTCTCACAAAATTGCTCTATCGAGCTGATTCCAAAACCTATTTCTTGGCGAGCGGGATTCCCGTGGACGTTGTGATCAACAACTTTACAGTGGTAGTGTCTGAAAGAGATAATGACTTTGGAAATGACGACAGCTGGCGTAAAGTAAGGGTCGGAGTTACTACTGGTTCTTCCGAGCAGGATTCCAGTGCCCTCAAAGCAAAGTCGGAAGCTTTGCTAGATGAAGTCTACGGCCATAATTGAGTGAAGAATGCAAAGATCTTAGCTCGAGAACAAATTTAGAACTTTTTCCGAATGATTTCTTGTTTGATCGCTTCAAGAAAATCGTTTACTTTTTCTTCTTTTGCGGGTAATCCTCGCACTAACTCCGCGACTTGGTTTGAAAAATACCTGTACCCGAGGAAAGTTCTATGTCAGACGGAAACTAAAATAAACCACTCAAAGTCTAACTAAATCTTCCTCCAAAGCAAGTATAGAACGAATTGTGGTAGAAAATGCAAGTGGTCGAAGAGCCTGAAAGCGCAAAGTCTCGCGAAGAATTCGCGATAGAGGTGCGGGACTTGAGACGAGAGTACGTCACTCGCTCTTTCTTTGGGAAATCCAGCAAGGTGACGGAAGCACTAGCAGGCGTGACCTTCGACGTGAAAAAAGGCGAGCTCTTCGGTTTGATCGGTCCCAACGGAGCTGGCAAGACCACCACGATCAAGATCTTAACTACATTGCTCACCCCAACTTCTGGAAGAGCCTTCGTAATGGGCTTGGATGTGAACCGGCAGATCTACGAAATCCGAAAAAGAATTGGAATTGTCTTTGGCGGAGAGCGAGGGCTGTACAACAGAGTTACCGCAGTCGAAAACATGAAGTACTTTTCAGACCTTTACGGCGTCGATCCCGGCATCAGCCGGAAAAGAATTCCAGAGCTCATACATCTCGTGGGTCTCGAAGGTCGTGAAAACGACAAGGTCGAAAAATACTCGAGAGGTATGAAGCAAAGACTGCACATCGCAAAGGCTCTTGTGAATGATCCAGAGCTCGTATTTCTCGACGAGCCTACGATTGGATTGGATCCCGCCGGCGCCAGGGATATCCGAGAAATGATCCGAGAGATGGAGAAATGGGGCAAGACCATACTCCTGACAACGCACTATATGTTCGAGGCTGACGAATTGTGCAGGAGAATTGCGGTCATTTCCAAAGGGAAGATCGTCGCACTCGATACGCCGTCAGGGCTGAAGAAATTAGTTAAGGACATTTCAGTCGTGGAGCTGCAAACCTACGGGGCGACGGAGAGCTTTGTGGAAAAACTAAAGTCCCTAAACGACGTAATCAGAGTAGTCGCAGATCTGGATTCAGAAAGACAGTTTGTCAAAATACAAACTCCCAACGCAGCTGACGTCCTAACCAAAGTTACGCAAGTAGCTGACGGAGTGAAGATTATCGACAAGAGTATCAAAGAGCCCACGCTTGAGGACGCGTACTTGAGACTGGTTGAAGAGTGAACTTTTTGCAAAAAACTGGATCATACCACGTTTCTAGAAGACAAGTGGTCAAGGCCTCCATGGTACTCTCTGCAAAAAATTTCGTTGCAGATCCACAGTTCGTCATTCCATGCATTATAGCTCCTTTCATCTTCACCATGGTTTCATTGTTTTTCATAGTGAGCTCCAGCTCTAACAACGTGGGAGCTTCGGCTTTGCTTGCCGCTGTCCTTGGAGGAGGCCTGATGGGAGTCTGGGGAACGACAGTCTACGGCTCTGCAAATTCTATAGGATTTGATCGATGGAACGGAACGATGGAAGCTACCCTAGCAGCTCCCTCTCCTCTCATCTGGATCGTGTTGGGTAGAGTGCTTTGGAATACTTTCATTGGCGTGATCAACGGGTTCATAGTCCTCGGAATAGGCATGACTTGGTTCAGAGTGGGCGTGGGCCTTCTAAATCCCGGTCTATTCGTACTCGCAACCATACTGACCTATGTCTCCATGTCCTCATTTGGTCTCATGCTCTCCACCGTCTATGTCCTGAGCAGGAAAGGAGGTTTCATAGAGAACTCGATGGAGATCCCGGTGTACATTGCGACAGGAACCTCGTTTGCCGTGGCTCTACTTCCGTTCTATGCGCTGCCAATCTCTTTCATCATCGGGCCCACCTGGGGAATTGAAGCGATCAAAAGAGCAGCTGTGGGGACGGCGTACGCTTACGGACCATTACTTCCCACTGGATACTGGACTGACATTGCCTTCATGCTCGTTGCAACTTTAGCTTACTTTGCCTTGAGTTTCATCTTATTCCAAAGAGTCGAAACCATAGCGAAGAAAAACGGCACCATAGAGGAGTACTAGAGCTATGACGGTTGCAACCGAAGAAGAGAAACAACCAGAGAAAACTTTAGCTGAAAAAGAGACTCTCGCAAAGAAGGTAGCTCTATTCTACAGAGTCTTTTCTGGATCCGTACTATTTGGGAGAAAAGGAACCATACTCTGGGACTCTTGGGAAATGTGGATCATGCAGATCTTCATAACTCCGCCGGCAGAGATGGCTTTCTTCTTTTTGCTTGCGATAGCAGTCTATCATGATCTTACGCAGGCGCAGTTCACAGTAATCGGAAATGCTGTGCAATCCATGTCTTTTGCAGCTGTTTTTGCGGTTGCAAATATCACCTCGCAAGACAAGTGGCAGGGCACCCTTCAAACTTTGATTGTCACTCCAGCTAACCGGATGGCGCTCTTCATAGGCCGAGCCATGTTTCAGATCTTCATGTCTGCCCTAATTACTGCCGCAGCGTTCATCTACGCAGATTTCGTTTTCGGGATCAATTTCGCCCATGCTAACTATCTTGCGTTAGGAATTGCAATCGTTTTGACGAGCGTAATGATGATCAGCTTCGGACTTTTGATAAGCAGCATAGGATTATTCATGAGAACTGCGATGATTGTTGCAAATATCTTCCTCTTTCTGACGATGCTCGTGAGCGGTGTAAACTTTCCAGTTCAGGCCCTGCCTTTGTGGTTACAACCTGTGGGTTGGGCGATCCCCATGACCTATGGAGTGCTTGCAGCTAGAGGTGCGATTATGGGAGCTTCCGTACTGAGCTTGGGCACGATCCTTCTAAAGGAGTTAATTGATGGGATCACTGTTTTATTCGTAGGATATTTCTTAATGAAAGGCTTTGAACGCCTTGCAAGAAAGAGTGGAAGGCTCGAAGAGTACTAGAGGGAATAAACTTTTCAAGATTTTTGAAGAAATACCAGAGTGTGTTTTTTGATCTCTTGTTTCACGAAGAGATGCTTCATGAAGCAAGTCAGTGGGATTTGCATATTAGTCTCACTGCAATCCCTTCATGAATGACTTCACTTGGAGAAGACTTTTCCTCTAGAATCACTTCTCTCGGCTAGACACCTCCTAGCGCCAGTTCTAGTAGATGATTATGTCTACTTTCTGAGCAACATGAGTGGGCTGATCAGCCTATACAGAATGAAAAGGGAAGGCGGGATGCCTGAACCACTCTTGCCTCCTGACATTGCGCTGCAAAATCCGCATCTGATGCTCGGCGAATCCTTCATCGTCTTGCCAGCTTTGAAGAAAATTCTCGTGATGATCGACAATAATGGAAATGAGAATTATCAGGCCTGTACGATTCCACTTGAGGGCGGGATTCCCGAGAATATTTTTGGAGAAAAGTATCTTGGGCAGCAGCTAGGCTGCGTGAATAAAGACGTCAAAAGCTCGACGGTGTATTTTCACCGAGATGATCGCAAGACCCCGAACATGGAAGCCATTAGACTAAATTTGAAAACCATGAAAGAGACCTCGCTTGGAACTAGCATTTATGGCAATTACGTTGCGGGGGCAAATAAGAAAAATTCGAAACTTGTTATTATTGACGGGTACACTGCTTTGGATAACGTCCTGTACCTCTGGACCGAGAAAACCCAAAAACGCGAACTCTTGTTTGGCACTCCCATAGAAAAAAGGGAAACTGGAAAGGAATACGCGCTTTCAGGAATCACAACGTGCAGCTTTACGGAAGACGAAAAAGGGTTACTTGTCAAAACTACGCTATTTGATGATGCAGGCACTCTCGCATATCTTTCGTTTGACAATCCCTCGGAGCTCGAACGCGTTCAGCTCTCGGGAATAAAGCACAAAGGAAAAGGAGAACTCGAAGATGTGCGGAAAGTCGAAGAAGATCGATATCTTCTAATTTACAACATTGACGGATGCAGTTTTGTCTACGAAGGAAGCTTCGTCCGAAATCCTACCAAAAAGAAAGCTCACAAATTCATTGTTGAGCATACCATCGTGGGAAAAGAGCCTGTGTCAAGTGGGATGGTTCTCGGACTAGAACCTTGGACTACGAAGAAGCGGCGAGGCTATGCATTTTCTTTCACAAGCGCTACTGTTCCCTCGCAAATTTACCTTTGCGCTGTGAAACAGAAACCAAAGTACACAATGTTATCCAATGAAAAAGTTCTTGGCATACCTGGAGAATATCTTTCATCAGGAGAAGATGCCAGTTACACCACCTTTGACGGGTTGCGAATCAGCGCTCGAATATACTTCCCCTCTGACGCTCTACATCTCAAGGCCCCCTATCCCTTGGTTCTCTATGTTCACGGGGGTCCGCAGGGCCAGGAGAGACCAGATTTTACTTGGTTTTCGATGCCGCTCATCCAATATCTTACTCTCAATGGCTTCGCAGTTTTTGTACCAAATGTCAGAGGAAGCACTGGTTATGGACAAACCTTCATGAAAATGGTTGACCACGACTGGGGTGGCAAAGATCGCCTAGATCTTGTCGAGGGCCTCAAGGTGCTTGAAGCCAAAGAGCCGAGAGTCGACTCTAAAAATCGCGGCGTGATCGGAAGATCCTACGGCGGATACATGACTCTGACTCTAGCAGGAAGACATCCCGATCTTTGGAAGGCGGCTGTGGATATGTTTGGGCCCTACAACCTTTTCACCTTCATGGAAAGGCTCCCGGAGACCTGGAGGACGTATTTCTATCTCACAGTGGGAAATCCCGATAAGGACAAAGAGTTTCTTACCGAGAGATCGCCTGCAACCTATATTGACAATGTAAAGTGCTCGATGATGATGATTCAGGGAAGGAATGACCCCAGAGTGGTTGAGAAAGAGACCTTTGACGTAGTCGAACGCCTGCGCTCCAGAGGCTTGCCAGTTGAGTATCTCGTCTTTGAAGACGAAGGCCACGACGTAATCAAGTTCAGGAATCGGGTGATTTGCTACAAGAAGATCACAGAATTTTTCAAAGCTCAACTCAAGTCCGATGCGAAGGAAAAGGAACTCGCAAGTGTTGTACAAAGCTGAGAGTTAGACAACGATTACATCGCTATCAGATAAGAAGTACATGAGACCATTAGTGGGATCATAAGTGCCAAAGCCCGGTAAGAATGATCCTATAACGATCGTGCCATAGACCTGATTATTGCTTCCAATCAAAGTAATATTCCCCTCGAATTGATACATCATCCAAGCATGGGCTGGGTCATTGACTCCATTTAATTCAACAGGAATGGGGACGATAGTTTCGATAACATTCTGACTGCTGATCACCGCGACCCCGGTGTTATTGGATGATTCTACATAGAGATCAGAATTCGCAGCGTCAAAAGCCAGACCTTTGCCAAGGTATACGTTGATATTAAGAAAAGCAATCACTTGTGTTCCGTTGATTACCCACAATCCTCCGCCAACAGAATCAAAGTAAACTAAGGAATTTGCGGGATCGTATATGAGATCGAACGGACCCAACGCGACATGATTCAAACTCGCAATCAAGCTATTGTTTGAAGCATAGACGTAAACACTGCTTGAGTTGGTGTCGGTCACATACAGGTATTGATTGGAAGGATTGTACGCCATGTCACCCAGTTCACCGCCTGATTCGCTGAGAGTCACATTTGAAACAATCTGATTTGTTGAATTCAATCCAAGGAAATAATTTGCGCCCAAGAATGAAACATACATTTCGTTGTTGGAGGGGTCATATTGGAGAAATACTTCAGAAAAAATAGAATGGCTCAACACTATCGTGGAGACATTGTTTCCATATGCGTTAAACGCAACAATTCTAAGAGGGCAACCTGCTTCCACCAGCATATCATGACTAGCATTATCATACCCCATCTGAATGGGTGCGTTGCACGAACTGAGAGAAAGATTTTGAGAGAGGAACTCGTTAGTGGTAGCATTTAGGAAATATAACGAGCTGCTCTGATAGTCGTAGATCCAGATTTCATTCGTTCCTGGAAAATAGGCTTCACCTCCCACAGAATCTTCTGGAGCAAATGGATAGGGAATAGTGTCAGTCACATTCAATAGTTTTTCCGTGGAGGAAGACGATGTTGAGCTGCTCTGACTCTCGGTGGAGTAATAAGTTGTTGTGAGAGTGTTTGAAGGAATCGACACCGAGACCGAAGTGTTGGTGCTTCTAGATGTCGTAGTTGTTTGTCCTGTTTCCGTGGGCGATGAAAAGACTTGTATTGATAGTCCGCCAAGAATTATGGCAATTATAACTACAGAAACGATGAGAGTTTGACGCGTAGTAATTCTTGCCATCGCCTGATCCCAGGCATTTTGAAGTATTTAATTCGTTCACGAAAAGCTACCAGCTATGTTCGAAGCGTGGGGCTAACCTACCTAGGTAACGAGATGCGTATCTTGCCAATTTTTTGGCAAATCATTGAAGAATGGCAAAACCAAAGTAGCTAACAATTGCTTTCAAGAAACAAACAATGGCTATTTGGATTAAGCCTGTGTAGAAAGGAGGGGGAGGGTACCTTAATGAGCCCATTTAAGGCTAAGAGCATTAGGGCATATTACTAACAATAGCAATTTTCTAACCTGCGTATGTAGAACGACCCGATAGGGGGATTATATACGGTACAAGAAAATGAAGCTTCTCAGCTGTCGCAACCGGATTTTACAAAAATCAAGGCCGAACTATACAAGAACCTGATGCGGCTTAATGAAGAGCTGGACAAGCTACATTAAAGACCCTTTGGAGCGACCAGCTAGGGCGGATCGTGATTTTTAAAATCAGGCAAAGGCTATTTGGAACGGGCGTATGTGGATTATAGGGCCCCAGGCTCTCGTTTCATTTTAGAGCATACCATTAAGAAGTTCCATTTCTCTGAGAATCTCTCGAGAGTAACAATACCATGCCTCTTCTAGTTACAAGCGCAGCTGGTGTCAATGGTGACGGATATGGCTTGCTTCTTTCTTTCGATCGCGATGGCAAGCCTCTCGGCACTTTCAGCGACGACAATCGTATTGCAGACCCTCGAGGGCTAGCCGTCGATCCAAAGAAAGAACTGCTCTTTCTAAACAGTGGCAACAATCGAGTCCTCGCGCTCGATCGGAATGGCAAAGTTGTACGGGACACCGGAGTAATTCCGCAATTGAAACCTGGAGGAGGCACCTTTGGGCCCGACGGCCGTTATTACATTGGATTGCGCAGCGCCCGCACGATCTTGGCTCTCCCTGTTACACTAGACGGTGCTCGAGAGAACGTTCTGCCGCCTGGGATCGTGTCGTTTCCTCGCGGGTTTGCATTCAACGACGATGGCACACTCTTCCTTTCTTCGGGCATAGGCCCCAGTGGTGAAGGCGAGAACGCCATTCTCAAGTTTCCTTGGGGTGAGAGTCTCAAACCGATGCGGCTGGTTTCCGATCCGGAGCTCAGTCCACTCGACCTAGCGGTGGCACCTAACGGCAACATCGTTGTATCTAGCGAACACCCGTTCGGCTCGACCGATGCTCTAACCAGCGTTAGGGAGTATGACGCAACAGACGGCCGACTAATCCGAGTCTTCTCAGCAGGACAATCCGCAGAGTTCCGCAGACCCCGCGGTTTGCGCTTTAGTTCCCATGGTAATCTCTACTGCGTTGCCCAAGACGAAGTCGTAGCTTTCGATTTCGCGAAGGGTCAATGCGTTGGCGTTGTCGTGCACTACCCCCGTTTGAACGGGCAAGCGGTAGCGCTCTTTCCATAGAGACTCTTAGGGCGTTGTTCGTGAATGATACTTAGCGGCGAGTTTGTCTCTCAGGACGGCTTACAAGCGTCTTCTTTGTTTCTATTTTCTTTGTGCCCATTGCAAATTCAATTGCTTCTTCCAAAACTTCGTAGTCATAACTTCCATTGTGTCGATAATCGTTGATGAAGAAAGTCGGGGTTCCATTCACGCCACTTCTAATCCCGGTCATGAAGTCTTCCTTGATCCTGGCAGTATACGCCTGCGCCAACACTTCCTTCTTTAGCTTTTTTCCATCAAGCCCTAGTTTTTCATTCGCGTATCTCGCGAAAAATTCTACATTCGAAAGAGATTGCTGATTTTCGTATAGGTAATCATGCATTTCCCAGAATTTGCCTTGAGCTCCTGCGGCTTCTGCGATCTCCGCTCCAGTTTCAGCAAATGGATGAGCTTCTGTTATTGGAAAGTTTCTGAAAACAAATCGTAGATCTGAGCCAAATCTCTTCTGAATTTTCTTGATGATAGAATATGCTTCACCGCAATAAGGACATTGATAATCACCGTACTGCACAAGCGTAACCTTGGCTGTTGGAGATCCTTGAATGTGATCCCTTGTTTCGTTTACGGGTAAGGTAAGCTTAGGTGTGTTCTCAGAACTCATGCTGCGTTCACCTGCGTAACCTCTCTTTTTTCTGGATAGAGCTTTTCTAGGGCATTCAAGATGCCATCAGCCCCCGGATTAACCCCGTCGGGTGACAAATAACTCCAGCGAACAATTCCACTGTGATCGATCACGAATAGAGCGCGTTCGCTCTCTCCAGTCTTTTGATTATAAGCCCCGTAAGATTTGGAAACTAGACCCTTGGGCTCAAAGTCGGACAATAGCGGTAGATGCAGATTACGATCTTTTGCGAATGCGAGGTGAGTCCACACCCCATCTACTGAAATTCCCATTATTTCCGCGTTGAACTTTTGAAATTCTGAAAGAATTTGGTTGTACAAGGAAAGTTCATCTGTGCACACTGGGCTCCAGTCAGCAGGATAGAATGCAATGACCACAGGACGGCCACGAAAATCGGTCAAGGAGACTTTTTGATCGGGAGTAGTGTGAAGAGAAAAATTCGGGGCCTTTGATCCAGGCGAGAGAATAGTCAAAGGGTCATTCGAGGGACGAACATGTTTTTTTCTTTGGATTTTTTTATTTACAGTCATGCGACTACTTTCCTAAACTTCTGATTAGTTGGAATATGATATATTTTAACATGGTACTTGGAGAGGCGCACCAACTCCGACGATGAATCTCCGACGTTGGGTGGGCTTGTTCTTGCTCCTACATGAGCGGAGTGGGGGGGCGTTCCAATAACTCCGCCAGTGTCCCAAACGGAGACGCCTCCTTGGGAAGGCACCTCCCAAGGCATAGATAGAAACTGCGCTAGAAAAACCAAAGCGCGGATTGCTGGGAAGAATCCAAAGAAAGGGCGACTTCGCTAATCTTGAGAGTTCTATTTCAGTCTGCTTCAGATTCGTCTTAGGCATAGATCTTTGCGTAATCGCTGATCATTCTAAAGTAATCGAGGACACCAGTTGAGGTTCATTCCTCCATGCTTTAAGAGTCCTACAGATTTCACGATGTTTGTAGCTGGACGTTTCCCAACATTGCTCACTTCGCCAGAAAGCAAATCAAGTACATATCCAAAAGACTCCGACGCAATCTTGATCATCTCGGAAGCTGTTCAAAATATCGATCAAAGTTTGAATAGGAAAGAAGAAGAAGCTGATTCACGAGAGTGTTTACGCTCATGTTTCTTGCTTGCGCGTCCTTTTCAATTGCTTCTAGACAGTTCATCAAACCCTAAATGAACGAGTCACGCTCCTCCTGCTCTTTGTAGACAAAGCGAGAAAAATCACTTTTATTTTTGAACAACTTCGAATCTGATAACTTTATCTCAGCCTAACTAATACTGAGACGAACGTCAGCCGCTAACTTAGCATAGTCTGGAAGTCGCAGAGGATTCAGTTCTGAACGCTCAGAATACTTAAGTTGCTGGATAACTTCAGTAGCGTATAGAGCCAACCTCATTGAAGAACAAAAGAGAAGTAGTACCAGTGATATTCGCGATCCTTCTGTTGGCATTCTCCTCGTGGATCTCTTATCCGAGAGTATCAGCCGTCGCGGGTGGAGTTTCATCCTCGAAATCAGCCTCTGCTGACTTAATCGCGACAGCCGCTCCAACCAGCCTCGGACTCTCCGCCAGCAATGTCAATCTTGTCAGCAGCCAAATTTCTTCTGCTGTTTCAGCTGCCTTTTCAGAACGAGCACAGCCACCTTGGCAGGACTCATTTCGCGATTCCTCGTTGAGCGACAATGCTATTCGGGTAGTTGGAAACATTACACTAGGCAATTCATCGAACCCAGAGTATGAAGTCTACGATCCGGCGAACAAGGAGATCTATGTTACAGACTATGGCATTGACAGCGTTACTGCCATTAATACTACAACTAACAAAATTGTCACGACAGTAAAAACAGGCAGCTATCCAGCTACCCCTCTTTACGATCCTGTAAATCAGTATGTCTATGTTTGCAATGCCGCCTCAGGAACTGTGAGCATAATTAACGGCAAGACGAACAAAGTAATTGAAACATTAACGACTGGATATTCGACGAGTGGGATCGAGTACAATCCTTTGAACAAAGACGTCTATGTGCTTGTTTACACTGCAAGCATAGTGGACGTACTGAGTAGCGGAAAGAACGTGAAAATACTCGCTTCGATAAGTGTGCCTGAGGGAGACGCCGGACTTCAATTTGATCCCGCCAACGGAGATATGTATTTCAGCGGGTTCGGTACCGATAACGTCACCGTTATCAGCTCAAAGACCAACAAGATCCTAACTGTCATTCCCGTCGGATTGAATCCCGAAACTATGCTATATGATCCTTCAAGCAAAAGCGTCTATGTTGCGAACGAATTCGGGAGCACAATTTCGGTAATAAGCAGCGAGACCAATAAGGTGATCACAACTCTGCTGACAGGGTTTTATCAAACATACATGCTCTTTGATCCGGCAAATGATGAAATCTATGTTGCTTGCCAGGACAACAATTCGATTTCGATTATAAACGCGAGGTCAAATACTGTCGTGCGAGGGGTTGCTGCAGGTCACTACCCCTACGCTTTGGCTTACGATAGTATCAATAAGGACATTTACATCACGCACTTTCGCGGGAAGACCGTGTCGGTACTATCAGGCGCAACAAACAAGATAATTGTCACATTGGATATAGGAGGATTTCCTATAGATCCCCTGTATGTCCCTTCCTCTAGAGAGGTCTATGTTTCCTGCTACTTTGCGAACAGCGTTGTTGTCATTAGCAGTTAAAAGCATGTAATAGACGAGTTGTCTTATCCAGTGTTCCGAGATCGCTATGCGCGATTCTCAAAATCGAGAATGAGAACACCCGAACTCTGCCGCCGGATTCAGGCTCTGTGCAAGGACTAAAGATTACCCCGGGCCGCTTGGAATCTTTCAGATAAATTCACTCAAAATCACGTGTTTATTAGCAAAAATCGGAGAGAATAAAGCCTAGTTCATAATCTCCCTGAAACGTGCCAGCTTCTCCGACTATGGAAATGTCCGAGTTCGCATCGGGATTAAGTTTTGAAATAATCCCGGAGGAGGTAGTGGATCGAGTCAAGCTTTGTCTTCTTGACACTATCGGTTGCGGAGTTTTTGGAGCAAGAGATACCCGTTCCAAGATTCTTACGGACGTACTGAGGAATATTGGAGGGTGGAACGGAGGCCCGGCTACCGTTTGGCACTTTGGATTCAAAGCCTCGCCGGCCGACGCCGCTCTTCTAAATGGCTCTTTCGTTCATTCGTACGATTTCGATGACCAGTGCCAGGAGGTGGGAGTTCATGCTGGTGCCTGCGTGGTCCCCGCTGCACTCGCAATTGCTGAACATATGGGAGGAATAACCGGGAAAGAATTTCTCACGAGCCTGGTCGTAGGCTATGAATGTGCAATTAGGGCAGGGATCGCGTTTGGTCTTTCACCTTTAAGTGATGGATGGCATATCGCGGGTTTCAATGGAACATTCGGCTCAACCACGGCAGCTGGAAGATTACTTGGTCTGGATGCAGATCAAATGATGAACGCAATTGGACTGGGTGCCACTCAAGGGGCTGGCTTAATGTCAGTGCAGTACGGATCTGATGCAAAAGGAATGAACTGCGGGAAAGCCGCTCAGAGTGGAGTCTATGCCTCCCTCTTGGCCCAGAAAGGCTTCAAAGGAATAAGAAACGTGATCGAACTTCCTTATGGAGGCTACGTTTCAACTTTGTCAAGCTCCTATGATCTACAGAAGATAACTTCAGACATTGGAACAAAGTATATGATAAATGAAAAACTTGCACTCAAGAAATATCCCTCGGTAAGGTGGGTCCACGCCCCTGCGGAAGCAGCCCAAAGGATAATGCGACGACACAGTTTGCGACCCCAAGATATAGGGCGGGTTGTGGTCAAAGTTACGAGTATTGGGAAAGAGCACGTAGGCTGGCGCTACGAACCTCAGGGTATAACTTCTGCGCTCTCAAACCTTCCGTACGGAGTAGCCATTATGATCTTGGAAGGGAATTTGAGCGCCATCTACTTTACGGATGAATGGATTCAAAATCCAGCTGTGCTTAAGATGACGGAAAAGATAGTCGTTCAAGTTGATGAGGCTCTAGACAAGGAAGAGCCCTTCAGTATGGGGGCAACGGTTGACATTATCACGAAGGACGGAAACAAATATTCAGAGTGGATAGATTATCCAATAGGTACCCCTGGAAAAAGGCCCATGAGTAAAACTGAGATCCTGGAAAAATTTAGGCAGCTCATGGGCGAGGGCGAAAATGCAAATAGAATATTGGAATGTATTGAAAATTTGGAGAAGGTGCAGGACGCTAGAAAACTTGCATCTTTGCTACATCTGGATTGGGTGACGATGGAGCGCCGATTGTTGGACCTAATTGGTAGTCGAAACCTCTCGGAAGTGCGAACTATACTTTTCGCACTTGATGGAAAATAGAATCACATCTCAGTGGAGCGAGACCGGCTGTGGAGGTGTGCTGTCAGGCTCCACGACCACCGCAGTTCCATGGGCGAGAACCTCCGTCATCGATCCACCCATTTCTGAAGTGTCAAAACCTATGGAGACGAGTATTCTATCCTCGAACGGTTCATAGGCGATGAATAGGAAGGCTTGCATTCCTGCAATTGTAATTCCTGTTTCGTTCACAGCAAATATCTTGACACGTTCTCGAAGTGTGCCGTTGCATATTTCTATTCTATTGTTATTTGCATGAGGCTTTTTGATTATGGCTCTTTGAATAACTTGAGGATTCCATCCTTTAACGTGCATCCCTACTCCGATATAGTCGTAGGCGTGAGCTGAATCGCAGAAGAATGGAGACAAGATTATCGGTGCTTTACGCTTAGATGACGGAATTTCTTATTGGTTGGTAGAGTGTAAACATGATCCGATTCACAGGTCTAGCCCTAAGCTAAAGCCACCAACTAAAATGAAACGGCTCGATGAAACAACTGGAGAAGAAACAAAACCGAAAAACCGATTCTGTTAATTCTTCGGGTGAAAACTAGACCGTTTCACTTCGGGTGAAGCAATCAGATGTTGGAAGCTGGTCTGCCAGTCAAGACGCGTACTAGAACTACCACAACGATCGCGATTAAAGTGAGGCCGACGATTAGGATAATTCTTTGATCAATTGGCAACCCCGTGCGATCAGCTTCAAAGCCAACGCGAGAAACTCAGGTTAATAATTAAGTCGGCTAGTTCTTGGAAAAAGTTTCCATTAGAAGCTGATTCCAAGTCGCCTTCTTTTGAGATATTCCAGCTCAAAGAGCGGGTGTCATTCCCTAGTGCTTGGCGAGGCTTTACAAAGTTATGATGAATCCTTTGACCTTCTGCAATCACATGTGACATGAAACAAGCCTCCGCTAACATCGTGATAATAACTGTAAGTGTCATGCAACCTAAGAGCTTCCAAATTCAAGTGCAAGCTTTGCCAGAGAAACCGCTCCATACTTTAAGACGTCTTCATCCACCTTGAATTTCGAGCTATGATTTGGAGCAACACATCCCTTTTTCGGGTTCTTTGTGCCCAAAAAGTAGAATGTGCCCGGAGCCTTTTGCAAGAATCTGGACATGTCCTCACCGCCCATAATAGGATCGCATTCAACTGTCTTTGTTCCCTTGATTGTTTTCAAAATTTTGAACGCCTGCTTTGTGACCTTAGGGTCGTTAATTGTCACAGGATAGGCGTCCCTCATCATTTCAATCTCGCATCTTGCCCCGTAGGTCTTGCATACAGAGTTCACAATCTTTGAAAAAGTCGATTTCGCTTCTTTGCGAGTTTTTTCGTCCAAAGTTCGAATGGTTCCTTCAAGCATGGCCTCGTCAGGAATAATATTGTCCTTAGTGCCCGAGTGAATGCTGCACACTGAGATCACCAAAGGTTTGGTCTGGTCAATCATCCTGCTTGTAACGCCCTGAATCGCCGTGATCACTTGAGTCGCAACATAGATCGGATCTATTGTGTCGCTCGGGTGAGAACCGTGCCCTCCTCGCCCGACGATTTTGATTTTGAAAGAATCAGGAGCTGCCATAAGCGGACCTTCTCTTAGGGCAAAGGTTCCCGAAGCCCAGTCTCCGGCAATGTGCAAACCGAATACGTAATCTACGCCTTGCATGGCTCCATCTCGGACCATGGGTAGCGCACCCCCCAGTCCACCCTGTTCTTCAGCTGGTTGGAACAGAAACTTGACCGTGCCAGAAAGCTCAGCTTTGTGTTTTGCAAGTAACATCGCAGCTCCAAGAAGCATTGCAACGTGAGTGTCATGACCACAGGCGTGCATGACTCCTGCATTTTTAGATTTGAACGGGAGCTCTACGTTCTCAAGCACTGGAAGAGCGTCCATGTCAGCGCGAAGCCCAACGGTTTTTCCCTTCTTGGCGCCTTTCAGGAGGCCCACTACGCCAGTTCCTCCGACTTTTGGCTTAACCTGTACGCCAAGAGCTCGCAGTTTCTGAGCGACCAGTTTTGCAGTTTCATACTCTTGGTAGGAGAGCTCGGGATTCGAGTGAATCTTGCGTCTTATCTTTATGATTTCATTTTCGTATTGTTTGATTTCTTTTAGCAGGGTTTGTGAATCAGAAGGCATTTGATTTCCTTGCTGATCCTGTCTTAGAAAATGACTGCTTAATATGCGATATTAGTCGGGCTACTTGTAGAAACATTTCAACTCATCGTGCTCTACTTTTCAAATTCTCTCTGCTAAAGGTTCGACAATCTGACGCCGAAGAATTTACTACGACTATCACACCTGTCATCCATGAAACAAAGTAGAGTAGTTGTTAAGAACCGATCACAATTCTAGATTGGGCAGTCACGGTGCTTGTGACTCTTTCTGGGTATCCAAGATGAGAGCTGCGAAGTCTGAGAGCAAGATCGGGGCCTTTGGAACAGCGATCCTCGCGACTTGCCTCTGGGGTCTATCGGGGACAGTCGCACAGATTCTTTTCCAGAAATATCACTTTCCGCCAGAAGGCCTGGTCACGCTTCGGCTCTTCATCGCAAGTGCTTTGCTTTTCCTGTGGTTCAAACCAGAATGGCCGCGAGCTCATTCAAAACAAATGATCATTTTTGGTGTCTTTGGAATCTTGCCTTCGCAGCTTTTCTACTTTCTTGCGATAAACTACTCTAATGTCGCAGTGGCAACTTTACTTCAGTTACTGTTTCTGCCAATTGTGGCAACCTATGAAATTTTGGTTCATGTATACAAATTCACTCTGTGGCATCTTGCCGCAATAGCTCTTGCAATGATTGGAACAGTCTTTCTGGTGATCAATGGACAAACTTTGGAGCTACACATAACTTTGCTAGGATTTGTATTCGGAACCCTTTGCGCTGTCGCAGCCGCTTACTACACGCTTGCGTCCAGATCTCTCACAAAGGTGTACAGCTCTTGGACGGTAACCTCTTGGGGATTTTTAATTGCAGGCGTGTTTTCTCTTCCCGTAGGCACAGCTAGCTTGCTTCACGAGAAATTTAGTATCACAATTCTTGCACTTGTGCTCTTTGTAGCTTTCTTTGGGACGCTACTGGCCTATGGATTGTACGTTAGAAGCCTTCAGCGCCTAACGGGAACGGAAGCCTCTATCGCAGCGACCGGCGAACCAATCATGGCTTCCGTGACATCTTACCTTTTGCTAGGGGTCCTATTATCTCCGTTTCAGTACTTGGGCGGAGGGTTAATCCTGATTGCAATGTTTCTCCTCAGAAACGTGATAAAGAGAACTCGAATCTGAATTTCAATTATTTGCTGAAATGGGGAAAATTCTTTCCAGCCGACTTGTATGCTCTTCCACTTTTTTGAAAGCTCCTACAGACGCATAAAGGCGTTTTTCTTTACTCACAGGTGACTCGTACCGTTGGACACTTCATAGAAAGTCTCGATTTGAGGTAGCAAGCCCTAAATTTAAGCAATGACAATGGTCGTGCGGAGGAGTTGAAACTTTGGCTGCAAAAGAACAAAAACTAAGTAAACGTGGACTTGCCTCTGCTTCAAAGGAGACTAGAGAGCGAGTTGCAAGAAGCGGCGGTGGAGCTCCTCATGATACGAGAGGGCTCCAAGGGGCTTCAAATGAAACAAGGGAACAGGTCGCTCGAAAAGGCGGCCTTGCTAGAGCGGAGCAGAGAAGAAGGAACCATCCTAGATCCACTTAGTTTCGAATTAGATCAAGCCCCAAATCTCCTTGGGGAAAAGGGCCGGACATCCATGGTTGTCTTCTGATCAACAACGAGGTCAGCTATAATTTTTCCTGTCACAGGCGCCAGAGAAAATCCACTTCTGAAATGTCCAGTCGCAAAAATGAGATTCCGAAAGCGTGTTGACTCGCCAATCACGGGCAGGCCTCCAGAAGCGTATGGACGCAGACATGCGCTTGCAGATTCTTGTCCGAGCATGCGAAGAACGGGCACATAAGAGACTCCTTCCTCCCAAGCTTCAGCAGCTCTGCTTTCAATAACACTTGTATCAAAACCCGACGCATCTTCCCCGCCTCCAACCACAAGGTCTCCTTCAGAGGTTTGAAGAACGTAGTAATTCTCGCCTAGTATGAAGGAATTCAAAACCTTTGAATTAGGCCTCCGGCTAGTTATGAGATGGCCCTTGATCGGTTCGATCGGGACTTTAATTCCAAGCATGGAAGCTATGCGCCCTGACCAAGGACCGGCAGCAAGTATGACCGTCTTTGATCGAATTATTCCATTGTTTGTCTTTACTGCTTGAATGACATCATCCTTTGTTTCAAATCCAAGCACTTCAGTTTGACTGTTCAGTCGGATTCCTTTTTGCGCGAAGGATCTCGCGAAACATTCGGCAAGTTTTTTCGAATTTCCCTGTGCATCTTCAGAATAGAATAGTGCAGTGTCATCTTCGTCAACTGATACGTTAGGCTCTATTTCTCTGACTTTAGAGCCGGAGAGTAGCTCAACCTTGGTACGAGTCCTCTCGCGAAATTCTGCAATGCCTTCTTCATTCAAGCTCGTATATCTCTGGTCTTTCAAGAGAACAATTGTTCCATTGATCTTGAAGTCAAAACCGAACCCATCTTTCTTTGCGAGTTCGCGGTACATTCGGGAGGACTCCTTTGCAAGCAACGACATCTCGTTCGTCTGGGACAAGTGCGCTGAAGAGATTCCGCCAGCATTGTGGGCGCTTGCATGCGAAGCTAGAACTGATTCCTTTTCGATAATCTCCACGCCACAAAGGTGCCTTTCACGAAGATAGTATCCGATGGCCAGCCCAATGATACCACCGCCGATGACAAGGACGTCAACGTTGTGATCTGGGTTCATATCTGAATTCTTCTGACAGTGCGGGCCTTGATAGAGGTTGAGCTTTCAAATGATACAGAGGGCGAAGCGTGCACCCCTCTACGCATGGAATGAGAGCAGTTGGAAGCAACGAGGGTAGAAAAAACATGCAGGCAAAAAAAGATACGAGGTCGCGTCATGAATAAAAATAAAGGAACTAGCTCTCTCTATAGAAGTAGGGCTAGCTTAAGGCGTGCGCGTTTGTTCTAACCTTGGTCCCTCTTTCGTCTGGAGAGAGGAACCTTCTCAAAAAGTGGAAGGCCTCCAAGTCAAACAATTGAATAGAATGTAGCTTTTATCGTCGCACTTATCCAGAAGGAATTTTGATGGAATGTTCGATAAACTCGTCACTGACCTCAGAGCAGAGCTCTCCCCTTCACTCTCGCGACGCGACAACTAATTTGCAGCAGGTATAGGGACCGCAGTGACGACAACTCCCGCCGGTGGACTATGCATGACCTGAAGAGACCTTTCATTGTCCCAAGCAAATTGCCTTATTGCTTTGAACTGTGCCACAAAGTTGTCGTACCAGTCTTGCGAGGAAAATTGCATAGCCGTGTTGACCTGGTGCCAACCACTCTCAGAGAAATTGACTGAGCCTTCCCAGCACCAAGTAGGACTATCGTTAGATACGATCCCTTTTGTGTGGCAAATATACTGGCTCCCCGCTGGTGAAGTCCCTATCGTCACCTCGAGGCCCGCCTGCACCAGTCGCTGAACGTCTGGAGCTTCCATTTGATCCACCGCCTGCGAATGATCCAAGTAAATGTGAATCAAAACTCCCTTTTGATGAGCTGCGATTATATCGTTGATCATCGGCACAAGTGTGAAACCATACGCGATGATGAAAGTCTCTCCTGGATCGCTGATGTGCTGAAGGAATTGTTGCTCGGCGACCGCACCGTCGCCGGGCAAGAGATAGCAGGTAATGGTCGTACTTATTTGGAACGGCATATCCTAGGCCCCAGTAACTTGCGAGAGATCTGCCTGAAGCTGTTGCAGATTCACTCCCGGGGGCGAAGTACCGAGACGTTTGCTGATCCAATCGAGGCTGAGAACGGCGAAAGCCTCATCGGCGTAGGTACTGTAAAACTGCCAGCTCATGGACTTCAGCGCGCCCCAAGTCACGACGTAGACATTTCTCTGATCGTAGGCGACAGCTGGTACGCAGTGGCCATTGTTTGGATTTGGAGCAGCATCGCCAGTGGGACCGCTTGGAGGTACTATCCAAGGAGTGTTCAGAAAGTTAGTGCCCGGCGCTACCGCAAAATTAGGCAAAGCGAGGCCCATGTAGCAACTTCCGAAGAGGTAGACTGCATCCTGAAGCTGTAGATTGTTTTGGCGCTCGAGCCCGGCGAAAGCAAGTATCTTATCGTTCCCGATCCCGGTCTTTCGCCAGTACTTCAGGACGTCGAGCATGTTTGCGCCAGCGTCAGGATTGCCTCCTGAAAAATAATCATAGGTCTTTACGATCGTATTTTCCGGTAGTATCTCGGTTGTTCCCGTGTTTGCCGTCCACTCCTCAATCATGTGCCCGGCTGCCGCTATCGTACAGTCGCCGTACTGGTCATTTCCAAACATCGGCCAGTTTGCGACAGCTGTCGCATAATCAATTGATTGCGGAGGCGGGGCAAGTGCGCTAGTCAGATACTTCCCGAGAAGTAAAGTGCGACTGTCGAACTTTGGCGGCCGCTTTCCTAGTTTGAGATTCGTAACAACGGTTTTTTGGGTCTTGCTTATGGTAGACAACTTCTAACTTTCTCTATCCATAAAATATATGGCATATTTGTCAAAAATTGATGTTACTTATAAGCTTTGAAGGAAATTCGTGCGGCATGTGCGAAAGTCAAGATGGGAAAAATTAGAGATCGTTCAACGCCCCTGACTAATTCAGCTCTTACTGGTGCGCCCTTGGAAGACTTATACGAAACAGTATCGGCTATGGGCGACAAGTCTTCTGACTTTGGTTGAAAATAAAACATGAACCTAAAAAGCAGAAAGAGAGCGCTCAATTTAATTCTCACAGCTATTATCGTGTTGCTATTCGCGTCTTCTTCCTCTTTGATCATAAATTCAAATGCCGCGATTGCCTCCAATGTCAACTGTAAAATCAATGTCTGCGCTTATGTGTCCGAAGTTGAAGCTGTCGTCGTCATTAGCGGCACTAAGATAGTGAAGCTGGTCGAGAACACCAACTTAACTGCCTGCTGCCAAGAAGGATGGGACAACATCACTGGCATGGTGATTGTCCCCGGCTACAGTTCTGCTTTGATAATCAATGCTTCTACGAACAAGATCTTCAAGCAAGTCTACAGCAGCACGTTCAACTTTCCCGAGGGTGCACTGTACAATCCGGTCACAAACGTTGTACTCGTGACAAACTCCGGATCTGACACTTTAACAGTGATCAACGCCACCACCTGGAAGGCAGAATCAAAAACAATCACTGTCGGGGATGGGCAGGAAGAACCTTCTTTCCTCGCATACAACCCTGCGAACAAGGAAATCTATGTCTCCCTGCGCACGCGAGATTTTCAATACTGCGGAGACAACGTTACCGTTCTTAGCGCATCAACTGACAAGGTAATCAAAGTCATTTCGGTGGGCTATTGTCCGGCTGGCATAGCTTTCAACCCAACGAATAACGAAACATATGTTGGGAACGAAGGCTCTGCGACAGTCAGCGTGATCAGCCTAGCTAACAAGGTGATAAAGACAATTACACTTCATAATAGCGCTTCGCCTTGGGGATTGAATTATGGCAACGGAAATATCTACGTCTGCGATCGTCAACTTTTTGGAAACAATGCAATTTACATCATTAGCTCCACAAACAAGTTCAGGGAAATCTCCGGTTTCAGTGGAAATCCCATAGCGGCGGCGTATGACCCGGTGAATCGATACGAATACGTCGTGGCGTTTAGTACTGGCCAAGTGCAGTTACTCATCGGCACGAAAATATCTTTTCACAGGTTCAATCTCAATGATGGGCCGAGTGGAATCATCACGACAGCTAGCCTTCCCTGAGTGAAACTTTTGACCCCAGAATATGAATCGCCAATCGCTACACGTGGTCCCGCCCGAAGTGACTTGAGCGGTAGCATTGAAACCACGTCGTAGCCAGTACGGACATTCCAGAAGCCAAGCCACCAATAGACCTGAGGGTGGAAATTTCTAAGGGCTTTTGCTCGATGAAATGGTCAAACAAGAACTCCCATCAGAAGGATTTGCTCAAAAGCGCTTTGAACACAAGGAACCTACTTACGCCCTTAAAAGACAAAGCGCAATCAGAATCCTATGATCTATAGACTGTCGATAAGAGTGACCGTGAGTCCTGAATAGCCGTGAGACCGAACTAAAACCCGAATGTACGACGTATTTATACCCCAAACCCATGATGGCTTTATGAAATCACACGTTATGAAGAGAAGGTCTTAGAATGACCAAGAAACGTGTTGATGCGGCATACAGAAAGGAAAAATGCAGAAGATGTGGACATCAAAGGGTTTTGCACGCTGGTCTGAGAGCTTTTACAGAGATAAGCAACATTTCCAACTTCCCGCTGAAAACTGATGACGTATTCGATACCTTCGGGCCCGGCAGGTGCATGTACAGTTTCGGTTTCAGTCAATGCAACTGTGAAGGGTTCGTTGAGAAAGAACAGACGAAAAGAGATGGCATTAATAGTACTGTCTTGGACAAAGGGAAATTTGAAAAACAACTCGCTCAACTAATCAATCATCAGCAGAAAATTCTCTTCATGGCAGAGAAGTACAAGCTATTTCTTTCAAGAGGAGGAAAGATCGATTCACAAGAATTAATCGAGTTATTCGATTTGATTCTCCTTCATTCAAAGGAGAATGGGACGATACTTCATGAGCTGGCTAATCAAGAGGGCTTGTTTAGGCCTTGAAATGTAATATCTTTTCCAAAGGGCCCCGGCATTGCGAAGCACGCTTGCAATCTCTGGATTAGTCTAGATAGAATTTGACATCTATCTCAAATCCCGGTAGCTAACTTTGTTTGAAACCGCTTTGCCGCAAGCTGGACAGAACAAATTACCTTCCTGCAATCTCGCGCCACAGTAAGTGCAATATTGAGAAGATGATTGCTGCTGTTGCTGCGTATTTTTCCCGCCTCCTCTCCAGAATCCCCAACCAAGACCGACTGGCAAAAATAAGAACAGAAATAGGGAGTTGAAGAGTAGTGAAAGTAAAATGCCGACTGCAAAGACGGCAACAGATACTAAGATAGCGATTTGGTAGCCTTTCATGTTCTGCTAGCCTTCTGTTTCCAGGTTCTCCTGAAGGTGTTCTATTCTAGTTATTGGCATTTTCTCTCATCAATCTAGAAAAACAAGCTCACTTTCTGCGGAAAAAAGAGAGGGTTCTTGGCGGGTAACCTGCTCATTCTCATCGGTAATAATCTTCCATAAGTCGTGTGGTGTCTATTGTAAGCAAATGGTTTCTGGTAGAGTCGGATTCCAATTTATCGGAGAGCCTAAGAGACAACTTTGCTACAGGTCGGGTTGGCCTGGCAGCTCCCATGTTGTTATTCTATGAAGTAATGAACGCACTGCGTATCAGCGGTGCATACATGAAAGAGACCTTTCAACCATCGCCAAGTCATTGAGCAAGTACAAGTTTAGTATATGGAGACCGAGAGGAAAACTGTTGGAATTTGCCTAGCGTGCTGAGTCTTAAGCAAGACCCGTCCGTTTTATGACGCATTGTTAGGTCGCTCTGGCACAAAGAATGCAGACAAAGGTCATCATTGATTTATTAAGCAAAGTTGTACATGCCGGCACTCTTATTTGGCTCCAAATCTTTCCTTCACGCTTGACCAAAAACTTGAGCAAAAAAAACAAAGAGGCTGGTGCTGGTGCCCGGCGCTTCGCTTATGCCGCCATCTTCATTCTTCTTATTGCAATATCTGGCGTTGCTGTTTATTTCGTTGTAGCCTCACAAACCAAGACAAACAAATTTTCTGTGGAGTCTCTATCAGTTGTTTCTTCTACATCCAATCTAACTGCGTATACTAATGTAAAGACCATATCGCCTTTGACCAGTATGAGCTTGTTCGTAAATGGGTCGTTTGTAGGCTCGTATAACTACACCTCCGGCAAAAAGGAGTGTTGCCTAAGATTATCTACCACTTGGAGCAATGGCACTTCATCTTTCCTCTTTACAGCTACTCCGGCTTCCTTACCAAAGATGAACGATTGGAACTGGACCGTGACAGGAAGTGCGAGTAATAGAAGCTATTTGATTACCATGGTGGCCACATTCGCAAACAAAAGTAGTTTAAACTCAACTGCGATTATCGTTGCAAACAAACAAGGTACTGGCTGGACTCTGCGCTGAGACCCCGTGATCTATACTCTCGTCGGTGGACGTTCAATGCTTGATCTTTTTCAACGGAGAAACCTACTACGGATTTTGCGTAGGGCAGTTCGGGCTTATCCCGCTACTTCGTACACTCTAACTCAACCTTGCGGTACTACTACTTCCGCCGTACCGTGAGTTATAACAATGGAGATATAGACATAGAATGCGCGACCAAGAGAAACCGATAGCTAAAGGAAGAGCTGTCAAATTCTATTACTTGGCTAGCCAGCAAAACTGGGAATAAGAGGAAGCATCCCGCTCGTTGTCAGAAGCTCAAAAGAAGAAGCGCAAGAATAGCCTACTAGAAATTTCCGAACTCGAAGAATTAATGGCTATTCTCGAGGAGCTCAAAAGGAAGGGGACGTTTATTGATATTGCAATATGCCCACGTTGCAAGAGTGCGAGACTGAGAAGAGTCGGAAGTATGAGTGGAGATATGTCGGGTCAGATGGCCTGGACGTTGCCAAAGTACGAATGTTTGGATTGTGGCTGGAGAGGAAGACTGCCTCTTTATGCAACTAATCGACCATTTGACAAGAAGAAATCGGAGGACCTGGTCGCAGACTTACTTGACGAGGATGAAGCGATAGGAAGCTCCCATGATTAATACAAGACACCCCCGAGCCTGTTTCTTGTGGTCTTCTCGGTTGGGATCGCCTTGCGTCTGACCGGATATTTCCTACAATCGGGGAGTATTATAAAGAGCCCAGTGGGTAGTGGGAAATGTTCTCATTTCCATCCCTAGTAATAACAAACGCATCTTCGATCCTGATTCCGCCTGCGGACTTGTCATAGATGCCGGGCTCGACTACACAAACCATACCTTCCTCGAGCTTTTCTTCGGACGTTGGAATAAACCAAGGCGGTTCCTGGTCATCGAGACCTATGGAATGCCCTACATGATGAGGAATCTTCGGATATCCATTTTTCGTAATCTCATCATTGACCGCGGAGTGAACCACTTTCCCCTTCACTCCTGGTCTCATCACCTCCTTCGCTCTTTCGAGCGACCTGATCAAGGTGAGCAACACTCGCCGCTGCTCGTTTGTTGGTTTCTTACCTACAACGAAGGTTCTGCACAGGTCAGACCAGTAGTTATTGCACGAAGCTTGGAGATCCAGGACCACTGTGTCGCCTCGCTTCAATCTCCTATCAGTAGCCCATCCTCCAACTTCCAGAGACCTCTCGCCAGACACATGGTCTCCGATAATCCAACCAAAGGGTCCGTACTTCTGAAACGCATGGTAATTCATCTCCCTGTAAATATCGACCTCGGTTTTTCCCTGCCTCGCGTTGAGCCGCGCGTACTTGTACGCAAAATCAAGCATTTTGGTTGCAGCTTTGAGACTCTGAATTTCGTCCTTCCCCTTTACCTCACGCATGGAGAGAATTGTCCGTGACAATCCAACCATTTTTGCTCCGTTTGCGACAGCGGAAATTGAGGAGCGATATTGATCCGCAAGATTCCATTCTTCAATCCCAATCAGCTTATTTTCGTGAGCTAATCCTTCCAGCCATCTCGAAAATTCTGAGGAAAGAAAATCACCATAAGCGACCACTCTTTCATTCGCGTCATAATCGGTGTAGGTGCTGATTTCTCCGTCAAAGACCTTATTCAAATTGGATTTCTTATGGCTCCATGGATTAGCCATTTCACTTTTTCCCAAAAGAAGTGAAGCTTGCCCATCTCTCTTAATTGCAAGAAAGGAAGTGGATCTAGGGCCCTTCATCAATGTAAGGTACATGTTAAGGTTGGAAGAAACCCCTGTGAAATAGAAGATATGCTTAGGATTGGAAATTATTGCAAGATCAATATCTCTCTGATTGAGTAGATCTGCAAAAGCTTGACGTCTTTCTTTGGGATTATTTCTCTTCAGAGACAGTTCCATCACCGCAAAGTTGTTCTCGGAATTCTTTCAGATTTGACCAGAAGACCGATTTCGTCTCTGTGTTCGTTCTTGAACCAAGCTTCCAAATATGGGAGATATTTCGTCTGAATCTCTCTTGGAAGTTTGAAGAAATTACCTTGGTAGATTTTCCGGCAATTTTCAGCACCGCAATGGCACTTGAACGTCCCTTCGCTGTAATCGTTCATTGAATAGTCGTATGTTATCTCTTCTCCTGCCGTAATCTTCCGTAGAGCAAAGACCTTGCGTGCTCCGTTAATAGTCTTGGCGTACGAGTCTGGATCGCACGAATGGTTGATGTACTTCTCAGGAGCCTTCATCCGCACGATTTTTCCATTCTCAAGATAGTCCAGCTCAAATTCATGATCATGCTTTGTAAGTTTTGAGGGATCGGCAATCACATCAGAATCGTCAATAATTAGGATCGCTTCCTCTGCTTCAAAATCTTTGAGTGCAAATACTCCCAGGCCTTGGATGCTAGATTTCCTGACTGCTACCGAGCTTTTCACTTTCGAACCCGAATCCAAATAGCCCAGAGTAGCTCTGTTCAGAATATCCACATACGATCCATGGAATATCTGAATTTTTGTTTAAGGTTGGATTTGCGTTTCGAGTCTTTGGGAAGGGTTTTTCTTGTTCTCGTTGAAGATTTGGAGTGCTTCTCTGACAGACGCACTTTCGTGGACAATTGCCCTAATTGCTTTGATCATCGCAACTGGGTTTTCGTTTTGCCAGATATTTCTTCCCATGTCGACTCCAACGGCCCCTTCGTTCAGCGCGTTGTGGGCGAGGTTAAACACATCTTCCTCCGTATTGAGTTTAGGGCCTCCAGCAACGACTAGAGGAACGGGACAGCCATTTACCACCCTTGCGAAATCCTCGCAATAGTAGGTTTTTACGACTTGGACGCCAAGCTCGGCCGCGAGTCTGCAGGCAAGGGACAAGTATCTCGAATCTCTTTTTTCTAATTCTTTTCCAACAGCGGTAATCGCCATGACTGGCATTGCAAATTCTTGTCCTTGATCAACTAACTTTGAGAGATTCACAAGAGTTTGCTTTTCGTGGCTTGTTCCCACAAAAATCGAAAGGGCGACACACGCGACGTTGAGCCGGACAGCATCTCTCATGGAGGTGGTAATTTCCTCATTGCTCAAATCTTCCATGAGTATGCTTGAACCCCCTGAAACTCTCAAAAGGATCGCAGTACTCCATTTCGGATCTACCGAAGTTCTGAGCACCCCTCTCGTGACTGCAAGGGTATCCGCATAAGGCAAAAGCGGCTCTATCGTTTTCCTTGGATTTTCAAGCTTGTTCGTTGGCCCCATAAAATAACCATGGTCACAAGCCAGCATCACCGAGTGTCCTGTCGCAGGTTTTATCATTCGCGAAAGGCGGTTTTGCATTCCCCAGTCCATTGCACTACACTGAACCAACAAGTTACATTTATTGCTAATAACAATTCCTTCAATCCACTTGCTTTAGGCCCATAGTGAACCATAACTTGAGACTCCTCATTCTTTCAGATGTTCACTATCCATATACTGATGAAGCTGTGTTGCTCGATATTCTTCGCGAGGAAAAGAATGCGGACAAAATAATATTTCTGGGCGACAATGTCCGAGAGGATCGAAATGGCCCCAAATTCCTGGATCTTATCAAGAAGACAAGGGACCTGAAAGACGTTGTGTTCATAAGGGGGAATCACGATGGCGAGGCAATTCCCTGTGTAGACTCATTCGAATTGATTCTAAACGGAGAAAAGTTGACTTTCATGCATGGAGATCAATTCAAAATTGGATCAGAAGGTTCCACGCATAAGTTTGGGTCTATACTCAAGAAGATTCACAGAGAGCTTCCGGTTCTTGCTTTTGCAACCGTTGCGCGGATAAAACACCAAAATAAGTCAGGAGAGTATTTAATATTAGGTCATTCCCATGCGCTAGCCTCGTTTCGAAGATTAAGAGTGGTTTGCGTTGGTTGCCTCACAAACGAGAAAAGTCTTTACAACGAGAAAGGGTATGTCGTGATTAAATCGGAGGGTAGCGAATTCAATTTGTCGCTTATTTCGCTAGGCTCCATTTCTGAGTCGCCTAACACGAGGGTAGACCACATCACTGCTGAGAAAGTTTGGGATTCGAGTCGATCATAACTCTTATACGAATGGCGCTTTCTGGAAAAAGCCATGCCTTCGAAACACGAGCATAAGAAATTCTCATCTGCTAAGGATATTGAGACTCGAACATTTAATCACGGCAAAGCAGAGATAATGAAAATAGGTGGAGGGGAAGTAGGGCGTTTGGTTTTACAAAAGGGCTGGAAATGGTCAAACGATGTCAAGCCCATTGCCAAGACGCAGTGGTGCGAAGCTCCTCATTTTCAATACCACGTCTCTGGTAGACTGCACGTAAAAATGTCTGATGGTTCGGAATTTGAGCTAGGCCCTGGAGATGTCTCCTACCTTCCTTCCGGACACGATGCTTGGGTCGTGGGGGATGAACCTGTGGTCGTAGTTGATTGGTATGGTGCCGGCAACTACGCCAAGTCCTAGTGGATTATAGTCGTTCTCTCCGAGGTTCGCTGTTATCTCTAACTTTGCCAATTTAGGCTCCAAGAACTATTTTTATATCATGTCGATGTGAATCCGAAAAGCTTTCTTCAGATCGGTCTCAACAAAGAGTGCATACCATCTTGGCTTCATATGGGCAAGTTAACTTCTTCTTTTAATTCCTTTACGGCAGACGGTCCCGAGCGCTCGTAGACGCGTTTGTGTTCCTCAACGTTCCGGTCGTAGATGAAGTGATATTTTTCGACCACGGCTACAGAGTCCAAGGGAGTAAAACCTTCCTTTTCCCATAGCAGCAAGTTTTCCAGTACCGATTTGATTTCGTTCGCGTCTGTCCAGCTAGCCTTGTAGACGATTCTTCCTTCTTTGTTGACTATGTATACCATATTCGGAAGCATGCCGTACTTTCGATGAATTTTCCCGCCCAAGCTATCTACGAGTATTCTGAGCTGAACCTTGTCTAGTTCTTTGAACAATTTTGCATGTTCCATTTTCTCCTCGAACTTTTTATGCCTCCGAATATTTTCTCCGGGATGAGTCTCTCTCGTATAGACCATTAGAAACTCGACGTCTCTCCCTGCGAACTCTGGCATCATCTTGGACAAGCTATTGGGATATGTCGAGGCTTGGGTGACCGCTGGAGCACAGGTCATGCATCCAAACTCTAGCACGACGAAGGACTTGCGAAAATCGGAAAGTTTCACCCTCTTTCCTTTCGTATCCAAGCACGAAAAGTCTGGCGCTACTGATCCGAGCGGCAGATGCTTCAAGAATTCCTTGTACCATCTGTTGTATGGTTTGATGGAAAAGTGCGAATAATTATAGGACTGCGACATCGCATTTCGAACCAGTGAAACCGTATTTAACGATCAATTAAGAAAAACCCTTTCAATCGTTTCTGCGTCACCATAAACCAAATGTTCACGGTTCAAGAGCGTAACAGCATTAGGGATCGTCTATTGGATATCGCAAAGAATGATCATCGAATTGCAGGCGCAGCTTTTGTACGCTCTACTTCGGAAGGAGGCGACAGATGGTCTGATCTGGACCTTACGTTTGGAGTTGCCGAGGAAGCAAGTCTGTCTGAGGTATTGAACGAATGGACCGACAAATGCGAGAAGGAATTCCAAGCCTTGAAGCTCTTCGATCTCGTTAGTGGGCCGTCGATTTACAGAGTTTTTCTTTTTCCTAGAAACTTGCAGGTGGATTTGTCGTTCACACCGAGCAAGGAGTTTGGTTCAGCAGGACCCAAATTCCATCTTCTGTGGGGGAATAACATAGAAAGAAAGCGAGCTTTGCCACCAGCACCTGACTATCTCTTCGGACTTGCAGTACATCACCTTGTTCGAGCTCGAATTTGCATCGAGCGTGGCAAGTTATGGCAAGCGGAGTACTGGATAAACGAGGCGCGTAACCATGCCTTAACTCTTTTCTGTCTTCGTTTCGGTTTGGAAACTAGCAACGGAAGAGGTTTTGATTCCTTGCCAAAGGAAATCCTAGGATCTTTTGCTGAAACCTTACAACGCGAAATCAGTCGCGAGCAATTATTGATGGCATTGGGAAAAACCTTAGATGGATTGCTTCAGAATTCCAATGACTTAGTTCATGCGTCAAGGCTTGCACAAGAGCTCCAAGAGCTAAAATCGAGCAATCTTGATTATCATCAGTCGCCACTAAGAGATGAAAAATTCTGATGACAAAGATAGACGAACTTCCGACCCCATGCGTCCTAGTCGATCTCGACTTGCTAGAACGCAACATACAAAAAATGGCAGAGTTCTGTCGCTCAAAAAATTGCAACGTAAGGCCTCACGTAAAGTCGCACAAGAGTCCTTTCATTGCGAAAAAGCAGATTGACGCTGGAGCGATCGGCGTATGCTGTCAGACGCTTATAGAAGCAGAGCATGATCATGAATGGCATTGAACATGTTTTGCTGACCCATATACTTGCCTCCAAGGACTCCTTTGATAGATTTCTTGCTCTAGCAAGAAATGGAGATTCCATGGTCAATATCGACGGAAAGGAAAATGCAGAGCTGCTCGCCAGCGCGGCCAAGCATAAGGGTCTATCCGCAAATGTCGTAGTCGAAGTCAACGTTGGAAATAACAAGACTGGGCAGGGACCAGGGGAGCTTGCAGCAAGATTCTCCCAATGTATCTCCAACCTTGAAGGACTGCGATTTAGAGGGATTCAAGGTTATGAAGGCCACCTCCAACTATCCAAGCCCAACTTTGAAGAGAGAAAGAAAGAAGCTCAAATTTCTCTTCAGAAGATCACGGACACAATTAGCGCCTTGAAGAAACTCGGTTTGGATCCGGAAATTGTAACCTGCGGAGGAACCGGCACCTATAACATATCCAGGGGTCACAGAAATTCAGCCCGGTTCCTATATCATGATGGACAGGCGGTACTCCGAGATCGAACCGGTGGGGAAAGACTTTGCACAGTCCATGAATGTACTTTCGACCGTAGTGAGCACACCTAATGATCGCCAAGCTGTCATAGATATGGGCTGGAAAGCCGTGGGTTTGGAATACGAAATGCTCGGATGGGGTGGAATGCCTAAAGCTCTATCTGAGGGAATTACCTATGTACCCGGGGGCGACGAACACGGAATTCTCAAGTGTGAAAAGTCTTCCCAGCGTCCTTCTGTCGGAGACAAAATGAGGTTCATTCCCGCTCACGGCGATACTACGCTGAACCTGTATGGTCACTTTTACGGGACAAGAGGAGACGAAGTAGAAGTAGTCTGCCCTATAACAAGGCGCTAAGAAAAAGTCGAAACAATGAAGTTCGGCCTAGCAGTGTCAGGGATGGCAGATTCCGCATTGATTGAAAAATCGCAATTAGGGCGGACATTCTTGGTTATGACTTTTTTTTTGGTAACTGACCACTTTATGGTCCGTATCTTAAGTTGAAAAATAAAAAGGGGAGGAAACGAGGAGAACATCTTCTGATTTTTTCTTCCTCGTTCCCAAAATGACCTATTAACTTCCTCCGCTTCCGCCGAGCTCGTCCAAGAAGGGCGGCTTGATTGCTAGGTGGCCCACGTGAGCCCCTACAACTATTGCAGTTGCTACGGACAGTGCAAGGAGTCCCAGTCTGATTTTTTCGTCTATTGACATGACGTTTAGGAGGAATAGTACGGAGTAGAAATACATTATGCTTTTAACCCTAAAAAGATAGATTTAGGGTTAGATTATCAGAACCATGCGAACCGCTATCGCTGTAAGTGTGCTCATCACCTCCGAACAGAGGGAAAGACTCATCCGATTCTTCGGTGAGAGGGGGGCGAAGGTAGTCGTCTCCCACATAGAGGACTTGGACCAGACTTTCGGAAGTGCTTCCACGGTTATTCGAAGCGTGATGGAAGGCTACAAGTTCTCTTCGTGATTTTCCGCAGTTGGCAGAGATTTTCTGCAGCCTTCTAAGACCATATTAATTGGCATAAAGAAACCTATGTGAAAAGAAACAGGTCTCAAAGAATTTGAGAAGAATAAGTGAAGATGCGGCTGACTTTCTCAGTAAAATCAGTCCTTTTGTAAACTCTGACGGCGCTCGAAATCTAAATGAGATGTCGAGGGAACTATCAATTCCCTACCAGACTCTAAGGAAACGCATGGTGAATTTGAAAAAGGATGGAATCAGCATTCTCGCGATTCCGGATTTCCAGAAGCTTGGACTCGAGAGGTTCAGGGTATTTTTCACTTTACCAACTTCCATGACCAATGTGAAGGCTTTCTTTGGAGGTTTGCATCAAAGCGCAGGCCTAAAAATTTACTCCAGATCATTGTACAGCCAGATCTTTGACTGCGAGTTTGCGATCCCGAGTGGAACATTTTCGGAATTAGAAAAGCTGCTACTTAAGCTCCAGGAAATAGAATTAATCCAAGAGTACGAAACTAGGCAGATTGTGTGGAAAGACGTTTTGATGTTGAATGGCAGGTTCTACGATTATTCAAAGAAGCAGTGGGATGTGGACTTCTCAACTCTTTCTGGAGATCCTTCAGTCCAGATCCCTTCCGCAAGCAAACCTGAACGTGTTGACTACTCGGATCTTCTGATGATCAAGGAATTGGAAGCTGATCCCTGGGTGAAGGTCGTTGAGCTTGCCAAGAAGGTGAAGTTAGAGCAGGGCGACACAGCTTATCATCTGAACAATCACGTGTTTGGTAAGAAACTGATCAAAGCTTTCAGACTGAAGTACAACGGGACAAAGGAAGCATGGCTGAGACACTCGATTGTCAACTTGACTTATCTTTTCAAACAAATGTCGGAAGAAGACATTAGACACGCAATGTCCATTTTTACATCCAGCCCCTTCACATGGTCTCACACTGTTACGAAGGACGGAAGTTACTTCGCTGAAGTGATGCTGCCTCTGGCTCAGTACCCCGAAGCCACCCAGTATCTTTCTACCCAGCTCAGGCTTTTAGAGTTGAAACCTGCCTCAATTTTCGAAGAAGACTGGTCCTGTCTTTCGACTTTTACAATTCCCTATATGCTTTACAACACGGAAAGAGCCGCGTGGGAGTTTAATGCCGAACACGCATTGCAATACACGCTACAGATGATCCAAACTTATTCGACCTAGCGGTTAGACGAGCTATAGCAAGTCTTTCGAACGCAAATATAACCTGCTGATTATCAAGAAAAGGGCCTCCAGCTCTTTATTTGTAAGATGGAATTACTTCTTTCACGAGTTTTTCTATTTCTCCCTAACATTCTTCTCTTTCGATCTTGTCAGCAAAGCAATTTCGCAACCTTCTGTTACATACTGCTCTAATAGATTTGAATGAAGCTCGTTGATCGTCCCGTTGCACGAAATCTTTACATGATCTTTTCTGCCGATCTTATTCTCTTCAGCTCTCAAAGTGGATATGACTTTTCTGTAATCTTCGAGAGAAATGCCCTGAATTCCCGGAAGCCATCCTTGAGCAATTCTTGCAGCCACCTTCAGCATGTACTCGCCTTGGGTCCCAAACCATAACGGAACATGTGGATTCCCAACTGGTTTCGGTTCAAGTACGGCTCCTCTTGCAGAATAGTACTTGCCAGAGAAATCGACGCTTTGCCTTCCTTTATCCCAGAGAGCAAGAATTAACTTTAGAGCTTCGCGCGTCTTTCTCACTCTCACCTTTCCATCTTCATCCCAAGTGCTATACCCAGAGAATTCAGGTGCATGCCAGCCAGCACCCACCCCGAGAATCGTTCGTCCGTGAGACACATGATCTACCGTAGCGACAATCTTTGCGAGCTGTGATGGAGGGCGAAATGGAATTGGAGTTACGCAGGTACCTATTCGGATCCTTTTGGTGAGGGCGCCAACAGCTGAAAGAATCACCCAGGCATCAACAGTAGAGCTGCTGACCGGTGTCATATAATGGTCGGTTACAAAAAAGTAATCCAGCCCGTTGTCTTCAGCCGCTTTTGAGGCAGCAAGAATACCGTCTGAGCTGTAAAAGCTCCCCACTACAACACCAAATTCCATAATTAGTTACTTCCCGGTTCTCATCGTTTTCCTGCGATGAGTTTTCTTGTACTTTGGCTGGTACAATTCCACTTCCATGTTGCCGGGCATTCGAAAATGAGTCAGGCGCCCCCAGCTTTCTTCACTTATTCCTGAAGTGAATTCCACGCCTCGAGCTTTCAGCTCTTTGATTGTCTTTTCGAGATCATCGCAGTAGAAAGAGATGGAATGAAATGACTTGTCAGAAGGATGACATCCCAGGTCACCTTCGGGGACATCGAAGATCAGCCACCCGTCTCCTATATCGGTATAACGAAAATCCAATTTGTCGCGAATGAACGCTCGCAGTTCCTCAGGTTTAGGAGTGTAGAATAAGCCATGCATACCTTTAATCATAGATGAAACGATTAACGCGGAGCTTATTTCTAACTTAAGAGTTTGCACACTTCAGAGCTTTTAGCAAAGGGCTAAACTTTGTAAACAGGAGCAAGCTTAGAAAATCCTCTCTTGAATGAAGTCCCAGAATACAGGTGAAAGAGCGACTCGACTATTAGAACAAAATCCATCTACGACGAAAAAAGCACTACTGACGGTGTGAGAATTCTCGTCAGCAGATTCTATCCTCGGGGCGTCAAACGCGAGCGCTTCGACCTCTGGAAGAGGGAAGCTTCGCCCACGCCAGAGCTCCTGAAAGCCTATAGAGGAGGTTCCATAGATTGGACAGAATTTGAAAAGCGTTTCAAAATGCAGCTCAAAACCCAAGAAAAAAGCATTGCCGCGATGAAAGAGCTCTTAGAGCTCTCCATAAGAAGAAACATCACGCTACTCTGCTATGAGAGAGAAGGGCAGAACTGCCATCGTCAGATCGTGAAAGAGAGATTAGCCAGTCTTTCGCACAAAAGAAACAAAAACTAGTAGTAGGAACGGTGTGCGGAGTGGCATACATCCTCCAAATGACTTTAAGCTAGAATTATGCCGGGGTTTAGGAGCTACCTAGGACAACAAGTCCTTCCACTTCATCACTGCTCTCGGTTTCAGCAACTCGTTTTCAACTTTTCCGAACAACTCGTGTAGTGGCCTATCTTCTGTGAGGAGAATGCAACCTAGGTAAGCCGCGGTTGAATAGATTAACCGATCGAAATAGTCTCGAATTGCAAACTTACTCATTAGGGAGTCCGACAGCTCTTCGATCAGTTCATTTGTCAGAGGAGTGCTTTCCAGCCTTTTATCTCTAAGGAGGGATACTAAGCCTGTCCTGTAGCTTTGTAAGAGAGTATCCAATCGTCTTCTGTCTTTCTTGGACTTTCTAAGTACATACCATTTTGCCTCGATCAGTGAAACAGGATTGTATTTTACGAGATACTTCTCGGGCAAACTCGGGAAGACTGATTCAAAGTTTCGATACTCAAGCTCGACTCCAAAAATAGGGAAAAGGTAAGAGGAGTCAAGTAAAAGTTCATCCATAGATTCCTTCATCCTTTTGAATTTCTTCGCTGGTCTTCTCTATCTCTTTTGTTGTAGTGCGTATAACAGGTGGTCGTCTCAGTAATTCTTGGATGGAAGGAATTGCTTCAATGATGAGCTTGTTTCCAACAACATCAGCTTTCACTTTGCCACCCTCCTTTATGTTGGCACGCTTTCTGATATCAGCGCTTGTAAATATCTCTCCCTTCTTTCCCACCTTTAGAGTAGTGTCCGACTGAGAAGTCATGTCAGAATAACCGCGTTCTTCCAACTATCTAAGTATGTCGGCAGTTTTCGACAAGTCGGATTTGAAAGCGAAGAAGAGGCGAGAATCTCTTGAGGAGATCCATTAAAATCGGACGGGATAAATGAAAGCATAATGGCGGAAGGGCGGAACTCGCGAGGCAAAAAAATGAAAAGATGTCAAGTGAAGTTTCACGGCTTGATTCCCGTGGCAATGTAGAAGATACCGCCGTTCATCGAGGTAGTCTGGTCAAGTAATTTCGGATTTTCCACTATTCTCTTGTCGTTTTGTAAACCAAGCTCGTAGAACTCTTTGATTTCACTTCTTGTCATGCCCCCGGCGTAAAGGATCCTTTCCTCTTCCTTTCTCCGCCTCTTTTCTTGCTTTGTATCAAAATCCCTTACATATCTCTGATAAGACTTCAGACGAAAATCAAAAGGGATGCGATCATCGCTGTCAGACCAAACGTAAGCGTAGGCGTCCAGTCTCACTCTTTCTAATCCTTGTTCTTTGAAAAGGGTCGGAAGTTTGTAGCCAATGTTTCGGTCGGAACCGTAGATTTGGGCGTACCCTTTGACAAGAGCTTCATGCCACTTTTTGCGTAATTCCGTAAGCCTTTGGTTTTGAGGATAATAATAAGCGACATTTTCCAGCACAAGATCAATTGCACCCACGAGTCCTCCTGGCTTGCAAACGCGAAGCATTTCAGAAACTACTCTCTTTCTGTCTTTGACGAGCCATAGGACCATTTGGCATACTACCCTATCTGCAAAATTGCTAGGCAAGGGCAGCGATTCGGCTTTTCCGACTTTGTACGAAACGAGCTTTCTAGGGATTCTCTGTTTGTTCGAAAGCTTCTTTGCTACGGAAAGCAGTCGCCTGTTTCTTTCAATACCGATTACCTTTCCCTGAAATTTGATCCCGTTTGCCAGCAAACGTGTTAAAGAACCGGTTCCCGACCCGACATCGACTACGATTTGACGGGGCTTAAGCTCAAGATATTTGTAAAGTAACGGAAGAAATTCCTTACGCCAGAGATAAGTTCTCCCAGCCTCCAATTCCGAGGCTTTGAATCGTATTCCCCGTTTTGTTCTCATTTTATTTGATAAGCTCAGCACACCCTCTCTTTTTTGGCTATCTTCTCATTCGTTTTGCTAAAATTTCCATATCGCTAATGTCTTCTCGGGTCAGACTCTTCTCACTTGAAAGAATTTCATTAGTCGAGAACAAATTGGCTAAGGATATGATTGAAGGCAAGGTTCCTGCGGCTGCTGGCGAGATAAGGAGCAATCGCAAAAAGAAATTTCTTGGTAAAGCCCGACACAAGAAAGCCAGACTGAAAAGCCAAGCTCACAGGTCTAAGAAAAGAAGCGATGAAATCTCGCTTTAAGCGAGGTCTCCTTATTTTTAGAAAGGCGCTAATTCGTAAATTTCTAGGCTAATAGACAAAGAATCTATTCCTAAAGAGAAAGGGCAGAGTCAGCAGAAGACCGTCTGCGGACAGGCTTTCGCCGGTCAAAAGAATATTCAGCTAGCCGAGCGTATTGGCATCAGGGATTTTTGTTTTCTGCTCACATGCTACGACGGGATCGTAGCTGTACAGCCAAACACAGCGGACCCGTCCGTCTTGACGTAAGTAATGACTTTGTCGCCTTTGATGACCGCAACGGTGCCTGTCTCATTGCTGTACATTGGCATTGGTGCATAGTCAAGTATTCCAGAGCCACACCCATCATCGGCCCCGCTACTAGTGGGGATGAAATGGAGGTTTCTGTTTGTGCAGAATGGATAGATCCCAGTTTCCGGGTCAAAGCCGGCTGCGAATACACACTGAAGCTTGTCGTTAGACCAGAGTCCCCAGAGGTAGTCTGCCACACTGATTGATCCCTTGTACTTTAGACTGGATGTAAAGATCTCAACAACCGCTTCCTCGAATAAGGTTACATAGACATCGCCGGTCTTCTGGTTCACAGCAACTCCGACTCCGTAGTAGTCTAGAGATGCAGTCGCAACGATCTTTGTGCCGACGATTTCGTCAATGCAACCATAACCGCTCGAAGTCTCTCTTGAGACCTCGTACACGGCTCCGGTCTTGAGGTTGGTGGCAAGGAATTCTGGGTAGTATCCGCAGGTAGCGATACTTGTAACCTCTTTGTTGGTCTTTGGATTGATTACAACTACAGCTCCTGGGGCACTGAAGGTTTCCGCGTAGATGTAACCGCTCTTTGCAGAGTATGCTACACCTGATCCTGGGCCGGCTAGACTGATTGATTTTACGACTTTGTCAGTCTTTGCGCTGATAACGACAACACAGTCGCAGCTGTAACCGCCGACATAGACCATTGAGTTAGTAGGGTCATATGCTACGCCTAAGCTCTCAGTATTTGTAGCGATCTCGCCAACATACTTTGTACCTTGGATCACTTGGACATCTTCTGTCGCTAGATCTGTCACGTAAACACAACCAGTCTTTGTTGCGCAGTCTACCGTCTTTGCTGGAGAAACAGGCATTGTTATTGGGTGAAATATAGTCAGGTTAGGAGCCAGTGCTGGTATTGTATTTTTCGTAGATGTTGGAGCAGGTTTGGAGTAGGCTGAAGCTAGGTTAAATGGAGAGACGAACAGAAATAGGATCGCGACGGCTACGAGCGCCGCAAAAATAGTCTTGCCGGACATCCTAGAGCTTCCGCTCTTTGGGGTAATCTTCAAGTTCATACATTCCCGACATCGATTTCGAATCCTTACTATCAATTAAACATTCTTGAGAATCGCCCGCTCTCTGGCGAATTCTTGTCTTTTTCACAAACGTATTAGTGTCCAATGATAGACGAAACACAAAACTGCTTGGAATCAAGCTGTATCGAATGTCAGAGGAGGGGGAGTCTTTCCATCAAGATCAGTAAAACCGTATTCTCTTGCCAACTCTGCCGCAACGAGCACTTTACCGGATTTTTGCATTAGATTAGGATCAGAAGCTAGGGCAGCTACAGCGCGGCCGACAAATTGCGGCGATTCGGAATTTGTCAAATTGAAAAATTCTTTCGCTTGCACTACTCGTTCGGTCCTCACGGGCCCAGGATAAAGGGAGACGGAGGCAATATTGTACTTCCGAAGCTCCTCTGCCATATCTGAGCTTAGTTTGTCTGTTGCGGCTTTCGACGCGCCATAAATTGCGTTTCCGAGGTACTTCTTCGCGGACCAAAAAGAAATGTTGACAATCAGTCCGCTTTTCTGCGAAATCATGATCGGGGCTGCATACTGGCTTGAGATAAAGTGGGCCCGAACCCCACTTACAAACATGGCATCCCACCTTGCGAGATTTTGATCCCAGAAAGGTTTGTTCCAAGTGAACTCCCCGTTTTCGCTCATTTTCTCGTATCCTCCCCAAACGTTATTCACGAGAAGATCCAGACGTCCCTCTTCATTTTTTATTTGGTCAAAGACTGCTTTTATTTGATGAGCATCACGGTGATCGCAACCAATCGCAACGCACTTTGCACCAAGATTTCTGACTAGATCAGCAGTTTCGCCAAGGGTCCCTGAAACTTCCTCGGCTCCTTGTCCCTGCGGCCTAGCCGTAATGTATACTGTAGCTTTAGCTTCTCCTAAACCAAGAGCAATGCCTCTTCCGACGCCTCTACTAGCTCCAGTTACTAGAGATACTTTTCCGGTGAGGTCAGACATTTGACATACAGAGTCTACGAAAATTTTGTTCAGGAATAAAGCTTAGCCTCCAAGATTTTTTATCTTCAGTCAGAAATCTTCCTGTTCTGGGTATGTCATCCTGTGGCCGCTCGTTGCTGTGTCAGGCTCCTGCTGACAAGACCCAATAGTGGCAAGGAGAGCAGCACCCAAGTTTATAGCAATCCTATTCATTCAATAGGAATCAGACTAGCGCTTAAATTGAGAGTCAAGGTAGCGAGACGGTACCAAATCACAATTCCTGAAGAAGTGCGCGGTGACGCGGGAATAAACATTGGCGATACTCTGGATGTCAGGAGTCAAGATCGAAAAGTAGTGATAGAAAAATAAGAAGGGATTGGGAGGCAGTAATGGAGGAGACAAGAGGCGCGTGGAAAACCCGCCCCTCGTTTAAAGAGACGAAAGATGCCGCCGAAATTGTAGAATGGTTGAGACAGAAGAAGCAAAAGCCTAATAGAAGAAACATCAAAAATGACGACCTACTCGCTCGATACAAGTGTTCTGACTATAAAGAACTAGGACTGAAGATTCCTGTACTCTCTCCACACAACTCTATCATAGTCTGACTTCTATTCGCGTAGTCGTGCGACGAGAATATGCCTTCTTCTGACTGCTGGAGCGAGTTTATCGCGAGCGTCAGGAGTGGATGTTGCACTCACGAAAAGTACCGCAAAATAAGAAAGGGCGTGGAACCCTGGAACGCCTACGAGCTAGAGAGACCCAAAGAGTTCAACAAGGGTCTGCTCTTCCTTTTAGAAGCGCCTCCGGGAGGCTCTGATCATTTCTTCTGGAACCCCAACACACCAGACAGACTCCGCAAGCGGATATTTGACCTATTGCGCGAGGTCAAAACAGCGCCAAAATTCTCAGCTCCGGATCGTTTCATTCAAGAATTACTCGAATCAAATTGCTACTTGCTGCCCGCATTCAGTTACGCTTGCGCTGAAGGGCACAAGAATAGCAATCCCACGCGGAGTATGGTGGAGCACTCTGCAAGAGTACACCTGCCACTTGCTCTAGCCTGCCTCAAACCGAGGATCGTGGTCCTGATGGGAGAAAAAGCGCTTTTCGCGGGCAAAACTATGGACCTTGTGAATGGAGGAAATAAAAGAGCCAGATTGACAGATTATTTGAGCACGACGCCCTATCCTTCAGAGAAATTAGGCTTCCATGTCGACACCTTTGTAACCAGCTGGCCTACAAAGAGATACGTAATCAAAAAAGAAGGAGTAAAGTTAAGCGTATACAGGGACTATCTCATTCCCACGTTGATCAATGCCTTTCAGCTTCTTATAAAATAATAAGAAAGTTAAGCATCATTTTTCTTGAGGAAATCCAGTACCTTCAAATTAAATTCTGAAGGATTTTCTATGTGGGGCAAATGACCAGAGTTACTGATCTCGACAAGCGTACTGTAAGGCATTTCTCTGGATAAAGAGTCGACGATAGCGCGCAACCACTGTGGGCTCTTTTCTCCCTTCACGAGTAAAGTCGGAATCCTGATCGTATGCGTATCTTTTTTCCTAACGATCGGAAACTCTGTCTCCAGTTCGCCGATAGTCTTTGCATTGTCAAGCATAAGCTTCTGAACTTCCGCAGGGAGCTTTTCAAAACCCTGAGGATCTTGTTTGATTCCGTTGTAGAAGTACTTGGTCGCACTCGTAAGATCGCCCTCATCATACGCTTTGAGTGCCATTTTGAGAAAGCCGTTTTGAAAACTTCTCGCTGATTGAGCCGCAGAGGGATTGCTCAGGAGAAAACCAAGGACCTGGAAGGGATTTTTCTCATTTTCAACCAGAATTGAAGGCGCGGCCGGTTCTACGAGCACCAAGCTCTTCAGGAGCTCTGGATGCTTCCAGGCCGTGTAGAGCGAAACAAAGCCTCCGTAAGAGTGACCCACGAGATGCACAGGCTGAAGTTTCAGAGCGTTTATCAGCCCCACTTGATCTTCTGAATTGTTAGACACCGTGCTTTCTAAAATATTGAACGGATTTTCATTTGGGTAGGCGTGCCTTCTGCTGTAAGGTATCGCTCTAAAATTTTGTGAAAAAGGAGACATCTGTGCCTTAAAAGCTCTGTAGTCAGTGGGTATTCCGTGAGCAAAAAGCACCGGATGACCAGCGCCTTCCTCGGAATAGAATAGAGTGGCTTTACCGGCTAGAACGCTGGGCATTAAAAACTCCAAGAAAAAGCCCAGGATATATGCAAGTCGACTTGTGAGGAATTTGCTTTAAAGGGCCAAGTCCTCGTACTTCTTCCTCTGTCTTACAAAGACATATGACACTGAGAGCCCTATCGCGATGGGAACCAGTGCGTAAAGTACAAAATTCGCGTTGGGAATGATTCTTGGAGGCAAAAACAGATAGTACCCTCCGACAAGAAAGACTGCAAGGCCTATGAGGAGAATCGCAAGGACGATCGCGTCTTCCTTTTTCGTAGCGGGCGCGTTTGCCATTTTCCTTCTCCATTCTTCGCCCAGTCCATAAAAAACAGCGATACCGGCAAGTGAGATCAAAGAAAGAGGTTTGATTGTCGCCACTGAATAAAATATCACCTTTGAGAAAAGATAGGATATACCAAGAAAAGCTAGAGATGAGAAAAATATTCCCCAGTCCACGACTCTGCTGTTCTTGAAAGGACCATAGGAACGCGTCCATGGTTGCTGATTAGGCTCCTGCAGGTCTACGTCAGATGTATCTTTCAAAAGTCTCCAAGGATCTTCGACCCACCACTCTGCGGTTTTTCCGACGGTGTCCTTTGTGCCGTCGATCTTATAGTAATATTTCTTGACAAGTCGCGTAATGGGAAACCACACCTCTGCCCCTCTATCTGTTGCCGAGGTGAACATGTCGAGAAGAGAATGGCTCAAAGCTCCTAGACACAGGAACGGATTCACAAAGTAAAGCAGCCCAATGAAAAAGAAGTTATGAAAAAGAGACCTGTGGAGCTGGTATTTTCCAATGACGGTCTTCGCAACGAATAGATATTCCCTGTCGAGATCAGGAATCAACGCGCCTACGCTCATCATTAGAGCAATTTCGACATTATGAAAGATCCCGATCCCAAGCGCCAAAGCAAGAACCCAATGAGTTGTGAGATTCATTTGAAAACTGCAAATTTCTGCACCTTCTATATGAGCGTTCTCTTTTTTTCAAGCGCAAAGACATGAGCGCGCAATGATCAGTTTTCATAATCAATTCTTTTTAGTAGATCAAACGCATCACGGAGCGTAAGGGGAGGAAACTACTGACAGCTGTTGTCACAAATCAATTCACCCAAAAATTCTCAGACGCGTCTATTGATGTCAACGGCGTTGCCAAATCCTACGGCCCTATAGTCGCCCTCAAGGGTCTGAGCTTTCACCTCACCTCTGGGGAAAAATGCGCTCTGCTGGGTCCCAACGGTGCTGGCAAATCGACCACGCTCAAACTGTTAGTGGGGCTTCTCAGACCTGACCAGGGCGAAGTGAAGGTTGCAGGGCTAGACCCGTCTTCGCAAGAGGCTCGAAAGATCAGTGGCTACTTACCCGAGGATGCTTCGCCGTATCGCACTCTTTCAGTTCGAGAAAATCTGGAATACGTTGGAGCGCTGAGAGAAGTTCCAAATTTGAAGGATCGTGTGGACAGGGTGATGGATAATCTAACCTTGCGCGAATACGAGCGAGCCAAAGTGGGGAGGCTTTCCCGCGGAAACGCGCAAAAGCTAGCCCTCGCGCTTGCGATCCTCCACTCGCCGAAGATTTTACTTCTTGACGAGCCTTTGAACTATCTTGACATTCCAACCCAAGAGAGAGTCATCTCTATTTTGAATGACGACATAAGCTCAACGCAGCTCGTTTCAACGCACGTCATGTCAGTCGCGGGCAGACTCACCGATCATGTGATTATGATCTCAAGAGGCGCTGTCGTTTGGACGGGCGAAATCTCCGACTTGAAGAAACTAGGATCAGAGAATGAACCTGTGGAGAAGATAGTGGCGAGGATGCTCACAAGCGTTGCTTAAGCTCCTCAAATTTGTCCTCGTAACTCGATTTTCCACGCGGCTTCTCGTTTTCCTCCCGATCTTTGCAATTTACGTAATCGCACTCTCAAGAGCCGTCTCCTCAAGCACCATTTCACCGGCGCAGGAGTACACTGGCATCGCTTTCACAATTTTCATGATGTTACTCCCAGTCTTGAACGGAGGGCTGATCGTCCTAAAATCAGATCGTGATTATCTGTTTACGCTTCCAGTGAGCAGACGCGACCTTTCAACCAGTTTGTTCGTCGCTCAGTTCTTGAGTTTCGGAATAGTTGGATTTTTGCTACTGGGATATGATCTGCTGATCCGTGGGGGCCCTGCCTTGATTTCGGAGACAGCGATTGTGATCATAGGTTTGGGTCTTTTGGCAACCTGCCTTGGCCCTGTATCATACACCCTGAGCACGAAGTCGAGACTCGCAATCATTGTAGTGCTTGCCCTGTGGTCACTCTCTTCTCTTCTGGGTTTTCCCTTTACGCCTTCAGCGCTTTTCACGGGACACGGTCTGGACGCAGCAATCTCTACAGTTATTCTTCTAGCGATTTTGTTCCCGCTCGCATTTAGATCTCTTGAAAGAGTCGAGCTAGATGTCATGAGGGCAATGATTGCCCGCTCGTCCTCGGAAGTGAAAGGCCAGGGAAAGAGTTTTGTTGGCATGGGGCCCGTCCGGGCGATCTACTCTCAGAACTTTTCAGTCGTCGAGCTTTCTGCAAGGATGAATATGGCGGGAGCAGGAGGGGCATATCGTTCAGCTAGGCTGAGGATGGATCGCGCGATCTTGATTACAGCTGCGCTCGCGGCGGTGTATTTCTTTGTAATTTTTCGCTACAGTCCGGGGAGCAAGATGGGTCTCGGCTTACTATCGTTAAATTTGAATTCGATCATGCTGGTAGCTCAAGTTTACATTGCAATTTCGGTTCTTTTCCTGGCCATGCCGGTTTTGGGAAATGAACGTCTGTGGCTCGGATTTACCTCTATGGATCCCCCGGAATACTTGCGCCACTTGGTCGTCGCAAAAGCTCTGTCGCTTCTCGTATTCATTTCACCATTTATCGTCGCAGATCTTGCACTAGCGATGCTGGGCATCGATGGAGCTCTTTCTTCAGCGATAGGAATCGCAGGTATCCTGCCAACTGCATTGATCCTTGTGGTCTACATAACCGGATTGGCAAGCCCTGTTCAGATAAAGGAAGACATGATGATGCCAGGCCAATTCAATCTAACCCAGATGGTACTCATCCTCCCCACTTTCTTGACCTTAGGTCTGCTCGAAGCTTCTGTGCTGTTTCTCCCGTTTGCAATAGGAGCTTCGATCTTTATGATCACACTGATGTTTTTCCTCGTTCGAAGCAAGAGCATAGGAAACAGGTTGATACAAAGCATGGTCAAGAATGGTTTTGTGTAGAATCAATATTCACTGATCTTACGGCGTGTAATTAAGGAGGATCTGGTTTCATTATATCTCTTATAGCCGCTAAGGTAGTCGAAATCGCCTGAGGAGAGGCTGATGTGCCCATGTGGCCAATTCGGATTATCTTTCCGCCAAGATTTCCCAGACCACCTGAAATCATGATTCCATACTTTTGGAGCAGTGTCATTCTAAGTTTTTGATCTAATTTTGGGTTCACCACTGCCGCAGTTACGGTGTTCGATGCGTATTTTTTCTCAGGAAAGATCTCCAAACCGAGATCTTCAAGTTCCTTCTCCATCATTCTCGCCATCGCGTTGTGCCTCCTGTATCTCTTCTCTAGTCCTTCCTCGAAGATCAAGTCAAGGGCAGTGTTTAGGGCGAGCACTATATTGGTCGGCATTGTGGAAGGATGAGGATGGCCGATAGGCGCCCACTCATCGATAAAATGCCTCCAAACGTTCAGGTTGAGAAAGCGACTACCCGAGTTGTCGATTTTCTTGGCGAGTTGCCAGCAATCCTTGCTGATGCACACAGGCGTCACTCCGAAAACGCCACCAATCGCTTTGCTCGAATAACCGATGCAATAATCCACCTTCCATTCATCCGTCCTCACATCGATGCCTCCAAAAGCAGAAATCGAATCCAGTACTGAAATAAGATCTAGGTCTCGACAAACTTTCATTATTTGAGCAGCTGGATTTGTCAATCCTGTGGAAGTTTCATTGTGAACTAGGAATAGTGATCTCGGCTCATTGGTCTTTCTCGAAGCTTCGACAACGGCCTTTACAGCTTCTGCTCTAACAGGTTTGCCGAGACCGGCTCTGATGAGGCGGGGCTTTGCCCCATAGAATTTCAAAGTCTCGACAATCATATCTGAGAAAAAGCCATTGGCGCAGACAAACGCTTCTTGGCCCTTCCGCACCAAGCTTGCGACGGCCATCTCAACTGCGGTTTGACCTGGTGAAGGAAGTAGGATGACCTCGTTTCTCGATTTGAAGATCCTTTGTAATTTCATGAGAGTGTTCTCGTAAACGCCCCCCCATGCTGAGCCATAGTGGGCCATCACTGGAAGAGAAAGGCTCGCGACAACTTCTGGTTCAGGTTCCGAGGGCCCCGGAATCATAAGGAGAATTTTCTCTGGTCGTATCTTAGTTTGCATTAATTATTTTCAAAATTGCTTGCTATTTTAAGATGGATTTGAAGCTCTGTCGATTGATATACGTCGGGCAGACCAGATCAGATTATTTACAAATGGGCTGGATGAGTGACAGCAAAAGAACCAAATAAGAGTAAAGCTCGACCTTCGACCAGGGCATTCAAGCTTTTTTGCTAAAGGGATCGTTGTTGCAGAGAAAGAATCTATTCCCACGGTAGCTTGCCCTTCCGAGAGAAGACATAACTATTAAGCCAATAGTTTACCTGTTGTCTCACTTTGAAACCTTTTGACAGATAAGTGTTGACAGTTAGCAGTACGAATTGTGAATTCACGACTGCTAAATTCGCGAGGATTTAGTTGAAAATCTGGTCGCCTTTGGTGTAGAGTTCGTTGCTTGAGAAGAAACAAAGAGTGTCCCTGGCGAAGTCTATCTCTGACTGCATCGAAGACGCGATCAATTCTAATTACGGAGACAATGTGGCTCAAGTGATTTTCAGCAACCTCCACGTGAGGTTTGGTCTGAACAAAACTGACATTGCTGATCACTCTTCAAAGTTTGAACAAGTGCTCGATAATATATTCGGCGAGGGCCCAGCGTGTTTGCTGATAAAGAGCACGGTGATCAAGGAGTTACATCACCACTTCCAAATTGAAGGAAGAGCCGGAAAAGAAGGCTCAAACATCTCGAATACAATTAGTCAAATAATGAGTAGCGCGTACTAGGAAATTGCACATAAAACATCAGTAGTCAGCAGCTTTCTTTTCCCAACTTCTTTTCGTTTGCAATCAGTGATTGAATGAGAGCTCTGAATGTGCCCTTCTATCAAAGTTAAATGGGGAAGAGCACCATACACGAGTCCAATCAGAAGGCATCGAACCACAGATTGATTTTGGATTATACTCAAGATGAGGAAATAATTGGTCTGATTGTACTCTCGGCCTTTGGATTCTATGCGTTAAAACTGGTCATGTCTTTTCGAACTGGGCTGCTTGCGAGGAGCTGGAAGCAAGTCACAGCAGGTTCAATTTTCCTGATATTAGCCCAGCTCCCATTCCTCGCCGTGGGGATCGACTCTCAGGTCGGATCTCTCCTGACGATGCTTGGAACGTTTATGCGGTTTGCTGGAGTAGTCTTGCTCACTATTGGATTGAGAGCACAGAGCAGAGTATGGAGGCTCGAGAACAAAAGTGTCCTACTAGAGCAAGATCGGTCTGGCGCTTCTCCGACATTTGAGAGGCGCTGATACGAAACAGGTTCGATTCGCAGAGTAGCATCTTGAGTGTGCTTGCTCAAAATGCGACAGTACAGCGACCTGCGATTTCTCCTTTTCTCAAAGAATCCATGCCTTCATTTGTCTCATCCAGTGAGGCTCTATTTTGAAGAAGTTTAGGTTATCCTGAAACTTCTCAAAAGATTCGGGCCTTGCTTCATGTGGTTGACTGCTCAGACGAGGAAATCTCTTTGCACAGAACCGCCAAAAACTTCAAGGAAACTTTTCATCTTCCAGTACGTTTCCAAGAATTCAAAGGCTCGCGGAGTAAGCACATAGAATCTCCCTTCATCCTTGTCTTCTGAGATTAAGGTTTGAAGCAGCCCGAAGGAAGCCAGATCATTCAAAATGGGTTTTAGGCGGTCGATCGGGACACCCACCCCGTAAGACATTTTTGTTATTCTAGCACCTTCCGGATGTACTTTGATGACTTCGAGAACAGTGGCGTAAAGCTCCACCTTCGACCTCTTGGGGCTCCGTCTAGGTTGTTTCAAGAAAGATCGCCCAACTCTTTCAAATTCAAAGAGGAGGATTCGGCAATAGCGTCACTTTCTTCGGAAAGCGATTGATGAAGGACTTGTCGATCTCCCCACGGAGCTCTTTTGTGTAGTTGATCTCTTCTGCGACGCAGCCAGCTTCAAGTTCTACGACTTCTGCGAAGATCTTTCTACATCGGGACGCATGACCCAGATGGACTTCTTTCGCATAGATGTCCTCGACTCGCGTTTCTTTCCCAACAAGTCTGAACGCAAGGTTCTGACCTGCCCACTTCGTGTTCCAATTCGAAACTACTTCGTAGCTTTTGCCGATTTCGACCTTACCTCCGACAAGAATTCCCTTATATTTTGAGCCGCTATGGACAAAGACAACATCTCCTTTCATCCCCTCTCTTGTCTCGGCCTGACCGACCAGTTCGATTTCATTATTCACAAGGACTCTTTGAGCCTCAAAGCTTCCGGCGATTCGGAGGTTAGAGCTTTCGAGAACTCCTGAAATTTCTGTTGTTCCCCAAGTATCAAACTCACGCGAGACTTCTAATGAACCCAAGAGGGTTAACTTGCCACTAGAATCAATTATCTGCGACTTGCAATTCCCTTTAATTTCCATACGCCCTTTATTCTCTAATTCCTTGCATTCGAAATTGCCCGCGGCTGAGAATCTTCCAAAAGTCGAGACTTTCTCTCCTTTGCAATTTGCCGGCAGCAATATTTTTCCAATAACTTTCAGATCGCCGAACTCAAGAGGAGCTTTACTTTCGAACTTGCCTCCTACTCTGATCTTTCCGGTTATTGTACCGCCTCTTACTGTTGCGACCCCTCCCACGTTTAGATCTTGAAGCGTGACTTCCCCCGCCTCAGCGGTTCCTCCCACATCCACCGACCGTGCTTCCAGTTTCTCTTTTACGTCAAGGAAGCCTCCAACTCTCGTCCTTCCATCGCATTCAATGACTTTGGAATAGATGCGTCCACCGACATCTATCTCACCGGCCTTGATCAAACCGCTTACGTCGATCGAGTGATTCACATCAAGCAATTTGTGAACGATCAGGTCGCCGTTTACTCTGAGAGTGCCTCCGTGCTGCACGTGTAGGGAATCGCATTCAAAGTTGCAACTTACTTGAGACGCTCCTGCAAAATACGCACTCTTTGAGACAATGACAAGTTTCCCGTTGCTTGCTTCAATCCTAGCCTTATTTCCAACTTTGAGCTCGCCATCAATGTGCTCTAGCTTCGCAACCCCCCCACGCGGAACTTGATAGTCTGCCATTCAGTTTTCCTCTCTATTCCATTCGCAGTCTTAGAATTTAATTTCAACTCACTTTGAGGAGCAACTTCTTGTAATCACTGAAAGTGAGGTGCCAAATTTACATTAGTGCTAGCTCGAGAAGGTTAGCTCTACTGCAAGCTCAAGTAAAGGAACACCGAATATGCAACAATCGTGAAAACATCGCCCAAGGCCGGGAGGGAGTAGTAAAGCTCCGAATACGGAATGCCGCTGATGTATAGTTGCAAAATCGGGTACTCGAGTATCGCTTCTAGCAGAAGGGCGAGCAACACGATGAATATACCCAGCGAAAAGTTTGCCTTTGTTTGCCGGTAGATTCTTGCATACACTACTACGAGAGAGACTAGTAACGCAATGCTGACAGTTGAGAGTATAATGTGCTCGGCAATGAGCGTGAATAGATCCATGACAAAAGAAGGACTGGGGAAGGGAAATGGACCTCCTCCTCGAACACCAAGATGCGGTGCAATCAATAGAAAAGAGACTATACCAACCATCGCTCCGACTAGAAGCACTATAATCACCCATAGTAAACCGCGGAGACCACTGCCATGTTTTTCCTCAGCCGGCTTGCTTTCGCTCGGACTGGAACCAATGTTGCTTTCTGGATTATTGCTCATTTGATCTTACTTTTCCCTGTCTTCTTCAGGATCTCCTCGAGCTTTGACCAGCTTGCTTCCATTTCTGAGGAAAGAAAGTACAACTTGCCGTACTTCTCGCCTTCGGTGACGACAAGCCTGTTCTGCTCTAAAACCCTCAGGTGATGTCTCACGGTGGTATAATCCACGTGTAGTGCTTGGGTCAATTGCTGCGCGTTTCTAGGTTGTTCCTTGATTGCCTGCAGCACCTCTAACCTAGTAGCCGCCCCCGTACTTCCAGCAAACAGCCACCAGAGGATCCGCTCGAATGAATCCATGGGACTGGCTTGATTCTCCACTCTGCCGTATCATAATACTATCGTTATGTCTCATTACACGAAATCTCATGACTCAAGCCTCTAGAGATCGAGTTTCCCTTGCTGAGGTGTTACTAATGGGCCTTACTTGTTGGGGCATCTCCTTATAGACTGGCTCCCAAAGCTAGTTATCCTTATTCCGAAATCATTCCCAAATCTCGTAGGAGTTAGTCCTTATTCGACTGTTATACTGACACTCTGAAATTCCTTGGATTACAAGGTGAACTTTGGAATGTCAGCTAAACTGCCCACATCATCCGTTAGCATCTGCACGCCTTCCAGTATTTGATTTTCCAATTTCGTCTCTTGCCGACCTTTGCGCACGGCCCAAAAAAACCGGGGGAAGGACTCACGCCATGAGGAAGCGAACTCGGATGAGTGCTCCTCTTCCTCATCATGTGGATGTGCTGCTTGACGAGCTACTTGAACCAGAGCCTGTTGAAGACGATGAAGAGCTCATGTTCGGACACTGATGTACGCTACTAGATCCTGAAGAACTTGATGATGATGTTGATGTCGTTGTGGATGTAGTTGACTGGGCGAATGATGCGAATCCGATTACTAGAACTCCGATGGCAATGATAGCTATGATTGTGATGATTAGTAAGTTTCGCTTGTTTGGCAGGAATAGCTTGTTTCCAGATGCAGGTGGGGTCAAAGACAATTTGATTTTTTCACCTCTGTTGTAGAAAGCGAAACATCGCTGATGCTATTATCGAATTTCCGAGATGGTTCCTTAATCTATACGCAATCCAGACTAAATGGTTCCAAGAAAATACAGAGCCCGAAGGTTTTCTGTAAAAAAATTTACTTGAGCAAGATTTGGTAAAGATTTAGGAATCTTCTTGGACAAAGCGTATATTATTACACCTGATAGAGTATGATCTCCAATGTCAAGCATGAATATGGCCGTTAGGAGCCTAACTAGGCGCAAGACCAGAACTATTCTCTCAATCTCGGGAATCATAGTGGGAGTTACAATGATCCTTGTGCTTCTCTCGCTTTCGTCAGGAACTTCCGCATCAACGACGAATTTGCTTCGCAGTGCGGTCACCGCTCAAATCACCGTCACCAATAGCTCCACTCCCACATTGGGCGGATTGGGCGGTTTCACTCGTCCAAGCGGCGGCAATTTTGGGAGCGGCGGATTCTCAGGTGGCAACTTCAATTTCACACGCGGTGGGACGAGTGGGGGTTTTGCTTCCTTTTTTGGAGCAAGCGATACGATTCCTCAATCTGATTCCAACACAATTGAAGGCTTGAGTGGAGTCTACGCTGTTTCCCCTCAGCTATCTGCTTCTGGATATGTCGACAATAGCAGTGTATTGCTCTACGGGATCAATCCGTCCTCTTTCTCTCAAGCCACAACCGGACTGTCCATTTCTAATGGTACTATGATTACGACCACCGGTCAGATCGTATTAAACAACGTTATTGCGGATAATCTAGGTGTCACCGTAGGCGATACCGTCGTACTCAGCAACAACACTCTGAGTACAACGAACACGGGGGCCAACTATACGGTCGTGGGCATTTTTAACGCTGGGTCCACCTTTGGACCGGAGTCCCGATCGGCGTACATCGAGCTCTCGGATGTACAAAGCATCACGAATAAAACCGGAGTCGTGACAGAGATTGATGTTAAGACAACTAACCCAAGCCTCGTGCATAAGGTTGTCTCGGAGATCGAGTCTAGCTTATCGGGAGTCACCGCCAGCACGGGTTCCTCTGTGGCAAGCGAAGTCTCCCTTTCCGCATCTCTTGCGATTTTCTTCATAGTGATCGGCGGCGTCGCTTTGCTAGCCGGTGGATTTGGAGTCACCAATACCATGATCATGTCCATCAATGAGAGAACTCGCGAAATAGGTACGTTACGTGCGATTGGAGCGCAGAAATCTCAGGTATTGAGAATTTTCTTCAGCGAGTCTTTGCTGATCGGAGCCTTAGGAGCAGCAGCCGGTGCTATTCTTGGAATCATAATTTCCCTTATACTCCCGTATTTTTCGAGCTCTATCAGTTCGAGCGGCGCATTTGGAGGATTACTGGGTGGCAGACTTGCCACATCCTTGGTCGCCAGTAATATTTTGTTGAGCATGGGGCTAGGAGTCCTTGTCGGAGTCTTAGCAGGCATCTATCCAGCCCTGCGGGCTTCACGAATGAAACCAGAGGAGGCTCTGCGCTATGTCCAGTGAGCTAGTTCAGGTCACCGACCTGGAAAGAAACTACAAACGCGGAAAGTTCAAGATTGCTGCCCTGAACGCCATCGACTTGACCGTGAAAAAGGGTGAGATCGTAGGAATCGTGGGCCCCTCCGGTTCAGGTAAGACGACCTTGCTTAATGTTATCGGCGGTCTAGGAAAGCCTACCGGCGGCCATATCGCAGTGGACGGAGAAGACCTGTCAGAGCTCGCCGACAAGGACCTGACGCATTTCAGGCTGCACAAGGTCGGATTTATCTTCCAGTTTTACAATTTGATTTCCACGCTAAGCGCCATTGAAAATGTGGAGGTGCCCATGACCCTCGCGGGCGTTCCCAAGCCAGAGCGGGAAAAGCGGGCCAGAGAGCTGCTTGCAATAGTGGGGATGGAGCAGAGAATGAACCATCTGCCAAGCCAGTTGAGCGGTGGAGAACAGCAAAGAGTTGCGGTCGCCCGCGCCCTCGCAAATAGACCACCGATTATTCTCGGAGATGAGCCTACTGGAGACCTTGACTCGAAATCCGCGAAGAAATTAATGGAGCTGATAAGAAATCTGCGCAAGGACACCAAGACCACTTTTATCCTTGTTACGCATGACCCCATCGTTGTCGAGGGGTGCGACCGCGTCTACTCTATACGAGACGGAAAGATAACAAAAGAGTTTACTCAAACCGACATAAACCACTTCAAAATGTCTCAGGGCAAAGATTCGCTGGAGGAGTTACTAGTATAAGCTCGTTGCTTTCGATGTGAATAATACTTGGCAAGAAAAACGCTGGTTATTGCACTAATTTTCATACTTCTTGGTCTCGGATTGATACTGTATTCCGATCCCACCTTTAGATCGGTTTTCGGCAGTTCTTTTAGCGGTGTTCCAACAGGTTCGGGTGATTTTACTGGTTCCTCTATTTTTCAAGAGTGTAGGAGCCTGACCAATGAAACGGTGCAACAATGTCTTGATAATAACGGAGTAACTTTTTCGGGGTTTGGAGGAGGCCGAGCTCCATTTGCTTCAGGAGCTCTTGGAGGTGGTTCCTTAGATATTGGCGTAATTGGAATAGCTTTCGCTGTGATAGGCTCCCTTTTGGTGGTAGTCCAAATTTTCAAGATGCCGAAAGAGACCTGGCAGAATCGGACGATTTAAGCGCCAATCTTCTTGAAATAAAGGAATAATTTGGGAAGCTTTTCGGACTATTCTCGGTAATTGCCTATATTGGTTCTAAGTTTTTATTGAACATATCAAGTTAGGTGGATGAAATAAAGTTGGAAACCACATTCCCTCAAACCACGAAGAAGCCCGTCTCTTTACTCGTTATTGTGGTTGTTGCGCTTGCAGTTCTCGCAGGCGTATTAGGATCTCTGTATGCCTACGAAACTGTCCAAAATAATAATCAGCTCGCTTCCATGCAAAGCAAAATTACAACGCTTCAAGGCGAGGAGAAGGCAATGATCCAGCTAGAAGATGCGAACGGAACTTATCCTGGAACGAATTTCTTCACAAACTCTTCTTCAAGCATCAATGCGGAAACTATCTACAACTATGCGAATGAAAGCGTCGTGACAGTTGAAGGAATCCAGTCTGCGAACGGGTCGGAGATAGAACAAGTCCTCGGCTCTGGGTTTGTGGTGATCTATAGCAATTCATACTATATCGTGACTAATTACCATGTAGTTGACGGAGACACAGATATTTCGGTGATCTTCTCGGATGGCAATGCATACTCGGCACAAGTAGTTGGCTACGACCCATATAGTGACCTTGCGGTTCTTAACATGACGGCCCCGTCTTCGGAATATCATCCACTTTCAATAGTAACATCGTCCACCCTTGTGGTGGGTCAGCCTGTTCTTGCGATAGGAAACCCATACGGACTCTCGGGCTCCGAGACAAGTGGAATCATCAGCCAGCTCGGTAGGACAATATCAGAATCTGCAGCAGGAGACTATGCAATCGCGAACTTAATTCAGATCAGCACTCCTATAAACCCCGGCAACTCCGGAGGTCCACTGTTCAATTCCTACGGCGAAGTGGTCGGAATCACGACTGCTATTGTGAGTGGCTCGCAGGGGCTGGGTTTTGCAATTCCATCTGACACAATATTACAAGAACTGCCCTATCTAATCACAACTGGAACTTATGATCTCCATCCGTATCTTGGAATCGAAACTGTGGACATGAGCTATGATCTCGCAAAGGCGATTGGAGCCAATGTGACTTATGGTGTCCTAGTAGAGAGTGTGGTCAGCGGCGGACCGGCAGCCAATGCAGGGATAAGGGCTGGAACCAACACTGTGACAGTTGACGGCACTCAGTACACGAGCGGAGGCGACATTATCGTTTCAATCAATGGAACGAGAATAGTCAATGGTGACGCGCTCTCTTCTTGGCTTGAAGAATACGCTTTACCCAACGAGCACGTAGAAGTTGGAATCATCAGGTCGGGAACTCCAATGACGATCCAAGTCACTCTAGGAACGCGACCACCAGCATAGGAGTACGAGAACTATGAAGCAGATGCTTGTAGGACAAAGACAGAGTGAAGGAGTACCTGTATACTATTTTCCAGTTCACATGATGCCCCAAAGGGTTACACCCATCGAAGTTATAGGGCTGACCGAAGCTGTGGAACGAGCTGGCACAATCGAATTGTCAGATCTTGCTCGGTCATTCCAAAGACAAAGCTCTCCTCATTTTCTTTCCGTTTTGAAAGCTGCACAGGAACTGGGTTTGATTCAAAGAGAGGAAGCCCTAGTCCATGTAACTGATTTGGGACTGGGATTTGCTAGAGCTTCAAATGGAAAGGAGGCAATAATACGCGCGGGTCTAGCTAGGATTGAACCGTTCAAAAGCGCCTTGGAACTGCTTTCAAAGAAAAAAGCTGTCTCTGCTCAAGACGTGGGTGAGGCGCTCCTGAAAAAGAATCTTATTCTTCCCAGTCCAATGAGCAAAGATTTCGTTTTAGCATCTCTTATCGAGTGGGGAATAGCTTCAGGTCTTCTGGCGTACAATGGAAGGGCGTTCAGTCTACTTGGATGACGCTTCATCGCGTCCTAAATAACAAAATAAAGCAATATTATGACCGTGATCACAAGAACAACAACGCCTATCGTAAGTGAACGATTAATTCTCTGCAACCTGCGAATACTTTGCTCCATTGGGTCCTCCATAGCTATACACCATTTTTAGAGCAAAACGACGGCTAGAAAGACCACAACAATAGCCAGAATCAGGACTGCTGTTCCCAACTGTTCAGTTCTTTTAAGTGCCTTTTCATAGCGCTCCGAAGCGGAAAAAGAAGAAGGGGCCTGAGAGCTGGATGAATAGCTGGGCATACGAGTCGGAGGTGAAACGGGGTTCTGGGGTTGAGATGAGGAAATAGTGGAATCCTTGGCACCAGCCAAGCTAGAACCGCAATAAGAGCAGTAGGCAGCATCGGCTTGATTGTTTTGAGCGCCGCAATAAGGGCATGTTGGCATCTTCTAAATCATCTATCAGCACTGTGGTATGATTAGTCGAGGTAGAAAAACAGTTCGTTGTCCGCGATGGAAAGATCTAGTTTTGTAGACAATCGCCTAATAGCTGTGTGCCATACATAGATTCGGAGATTGAGTTTCTTGGTCAAATCGAACTTTCTTTATGTCGATAAGTTATACGAATGTAGTAGACGCCCGGTGCATACGCTTCATCCTTATTCTATATTTATCCCCCAGAAGCAATAAGATTGATTGCACGGAAATAGCCGCAGCTTCGTGCTTTTCCCCTGGTCTGCGGGACTGAGGAGCCCTCGAAGTTCTGGTTAAAATAGGAAAGAACAAGTAACAAAAATTTGCGAGCTGGTTTTGCTTCATGGCACGTCAACCGAACATTATTCTTCTAGTGTTGGATACGGCGCGCAAAGATGCTCTAAGCATCTACGGCAACAAAGCCAATACGCCCTATCTTGACGCGTTCGCGGCCGACGCTGTAGTTTTCAATAATTGCATAGCTCCTGCTCCTTGGACGATTCCGTCACATGCGTCATTTTTTACCGGTAAGTATCCTTCGGAACATGGAATTGATGTAACAAAGGAAGCAAAGTGCCTAGCTCTCAAAAGAGCTATGAATCAAGTTAGTACAGAGACACTTCCAGAGTTCATGAGCAGAAAAGCCTCATACAACACCGTGGGATTTTCGGCGAACTACTTCGTCTGTCCGGGATCGGGATTTGACAGAGGATTCGACATTTTCAATTACAGAGATGTGCGGGGAATTGAAGACAACGAAATGGAAATCATTGACGGAGAGCTAAAGAACCATGAACAAGGACGGAAACAGATCGCTTGGGATCTTATCAAGCAAGGACAGATCCGAAATCTTGCACAGCTCTATTTGACATATAGTCGAATCAAGAGAAGACAGAAAAAACTTCACTATCCGCTCACAAAGGGTGGAAATGAAATTGTGCAGCGGATTAAAGAAGCGGACTTGCGCGACCCTTTCTTCTTATTTGCAAATCTTATGGAACTTCACGAACCCTACGAGAAGTACGAGATGGACAATTGGTCGTTCTCCCTCGAAGATCTTTTTGGCTTGAAGGAAATCCCGCCTTTTGTTTTGGAACGCATCAAACAGAGATATTATCTTGTTGCGGGACAATTGGATTCTTTCTTTGGTCGTTTCATTCAGGAGCTCAGAGAGAAAAGACTCTATGACGATAGTGTCATTGTTGTCGTGTCAGATCACGGACAAGCTTTCAAAGAGAAAAATTACTACGGACATGGACTGTTCTTGCATGATGAGATTATACAAGTACCTCTGATGATAAAATTCCCGAACAACAGAAAATTCCAGGTGAAGAACGGATACCAGAGTCTCGTGGATTTGCCTAAGCTCATTCATGAAGTTATCGAGGAGGGCAATGTTACCAATGACACGCTAACAAGGGACCGCGCGTTTTCAGAGTCTTTCGGCATTCATTATCAATTCATCCCTAAAGGAAGTGGCAGAGAAATCCACGATGTGCAGAGAAAGGCAATTTTCAAGGATGGATACAAACTCGTTCTCAACCTATCGAACGAAGCTATCGAGGAATTTTCATATCGTGGAAAGCCAATCGAACAAAACTTGATGACAAGTAAGAAAGAATCACTCATAGAAGAATTACGCGCTTCAATGCAATACACTCCCGAAAAACGCGAATTTGTAAATCCTTTCGCAAAGGAAGAGGAATTAGTAATTCTCGAAAACTTGCACGCTCTTGGATATTCCTGATTGCTTAGTTTTTCCTGTATTTTCAAGCGCAAGACCTGTACTTGTCCGTAGATTCTAACTCTTCAGGACGAGCTAGAAATATAGCAACTGGAATCAGATCTCTAACTATTCAGAACCTGCTCAACAGCGTTCTCGCGCTCATTTTCTTGGCGGTGGCGCTGAGAGAGCTCTCTCAGCAAGAGTTCGGTGTTTACACCGCTGCTGTCCTCTGCGCGACTATTGTTTCGACCGTAGCTTCCTTTGGATTGCAAAGCGCTGCGGCAAGATTTGTAGCTATGCTTCAGGATAGAGATCAAGCAAAGTCATGGGCTGCCGCCAGAGCAATCCTTGTGCTTTCCCTCGTATTCGGCTTGGCAACAGCTCTCGTCTTGGCTGGACTATCTCCGCTACTCTCACTATATTTCACGAGGAGCACTTCCTCGACTCTCGCATTTGTTGTGGCGGCAAGTTATGCATTTACAGGAACCCTGAGTCCAAGCTTTCAAGGGCTAGTTCAAGGGTTAAAAAAATACGGGCTTCTAGCCAGAATTCTTCTGGTCTCAAGAACAGCTATGGTCGTTTTCATGATAGCAGGAATCTACAACACGCATAGCCTGTTCGTCCCTATACTTTCCTGGACCGTTTACAATACAATTATCATATTCTGGTCGCTCAAGTTAACCGCAAAAGGTCTGTTTATTTCCAACAAAAATCGCGAGTATACCAATGTTATCCGGTATATCGCGCCACTTGAAATAGCCGGAGCCGTGAATGTAACCTCAACTTATTCGGATAGAATTGTTGTTGGAGGTTTTCTAGGATCAACTAAACTGGGAATTTACAATGCAGCAGTCTATGCATCAAACGTCCTTTCAGTGGTACTGCTTTCGCCTCTGAATACAGCTTTCCTCCCGGAGGTATCATCCTCGAGTTCTCGCAGCCCGGGCGAAATTACAACCGGGGTGAGGTTGGCGATGCGTTTTGCCGGTCTCACTATTCTCCCTGCATCTTTTGCCGTCGCCGCCATGTCAGAACAGCTCTTGAAGCTCTTTGCCGGGAGCAACCTGTATCTTGCAGGCACCTTATCATTGCAAATACTTGCCGGTCTTTTCATTTTCACAGCGCTTCAGGGGATCCTTTCTTCCTTGCTCCAGGCAGTAGGAAAGACTACTCCGGTGATGATAATAGGCGTGGCAATGGTCGCAACTGATATCGGAATGGCTCTAGCTCTTGTACCAATCATTGGTATAACCGGAGCAGCTCTCAGTGATGCCTTTGTCGGCGTAGTGGGCTTTTTTGTAGCGCTTTGGTACACCAGGCAATATTTCACAAACGTAAGGGATGACTCTCTCTACTACACAAAAGTCGTGGCTGGATCTTTCGCTGTTTTGCTGGTAGTGTTGGCGCTATCCAGATTCGTGTCGAGCAGACCCCTTACGTTGTTACCGTACCCGATCATTGCTTTCTTGGTCTATCTTGGCTGTCTGAAACTCTTGCGAGTTCTCGAACAGGAAGATAAACAGTACTTATCACACATCATACCGCATAGACTGCGAGCAATAGTGGAGTTTCTCTAGCCAAGCGAATCAGAGAGTTTTACGAGTCGTTTAGCCGCCTAGGTGTTCGGGACAAGAAAGTCTTGCCATAAATGGTTCCAAGGAAAAAAGAGACATTCTAAATTTTGAACAAATGAATCGTTCTAGTGTTTTGGATCTCCTTGAGTTTTTCCCTAAGATGCTCAATATCAATCATGTAGTATTTTTTCTCGTACCAACTGTCAAGTTTGGCGAGCGCCTTTGGCATCATCCCAATGCAAACGTCATCTTCATTCTTTTGAAAGTGGACCAACGCGGACGCAGCCAGTATTATTCCCTGCTGGACATCCTTTTCCGGGCCTTTGAGCTCTCGTCTCCAGATCTGCTCGAGGGTTTCATGGCACTCCCAATACCTCTGCTCGTTGAATAGCTCGACAGATTGTTTTAGGACAGCGACTTTGTCAGGCGGCGTAACCTCCTCTTTTTCAAGATCACGCTCGCTGGTTCTTCTCCCAAATTCTTTTTCGAGTTTTGCAACAGTCTCTTCTTTCTTTTTCGAATCCAGAACGTACAGGTCAAATTCAATCGCGTTTTCAGTGACTCGAAGGTTTTTCACGACAGATCCGAACTCCTCCGCGCTTTTCCTTAGAAGAATTAGGAGCGAAATAGTGTCCTTTGGCGCATAACCTTTAGAATTTTCTAGGCGTATAAGAAAACGATGCAAAGAGAGACTAGAGAAGAGAATAAACACATACTCTTATCTGTGATTTGGCGGAAGATAGACAGAGAAGCTCCAAATCATTCCTTCTAACTCTTCAAGGCTAGAGTCAGAGCTTTGTTCGATGGACATAAAATGCAAGGGCGAACATAAAGTATGCTGCAATATAGAACAGGTCGTCGAAGCTTCCGTTGTAATACATGCCTCGAGCGGACAGATAAAGAAATACCTCATCTCCAATGATATCTAAGACAATTCCGGTTGCCAATACTGCCCACCACCTTCCTAAGGTACCCCTGACGAAGAGGACTACGCTCAAGATAGTCAATGAAATCAGAAGAAGGTCTAGAATGGGATAAATAGAGTTGGTCAAGGCGGTGAGCAAGGGTTGGGTTTTAGCAAATTCTACAGGTACCACAAATCCTAGAACCAAAGCACAACATACAGCAATCGCCCCGACTGAAACGAGAGTCATCTGTTTCGTCATTCCAGCTCTGAAAGTGTGGAAGTAAGTCAAAAGCGCGAGGGAGAGGGGGAAATAGGCTCCTATGTAGAAAAAGTCCGCGACTGATGGATATGGCACTGGAATCTTCAAAATGAAATAGTAGATCCCCCATGTCACCTCCGCAATTGTCCAGCTCGCCATTCCGAGCGTAAAGTAGATCCACACTCGATCAAATTTTCCTCTCAAATTGAATCCATATCGTGGCAAGCATCTGTAAGAGGAGAACAAAGCGGTTCCTGCGACTATCGGTGTAATGATATTCGAGAACGGACCTATCAACGTCGAGTAGTGTGACTGGAACGCGAAGATCAGTGTGACTGAAAGAATGCTGGCTGTCCAAGCCAAGTATACACTCCGGGCTCGAGCTGAATCCTTCTTAGATGGAACTTTCTCTTTCTTCAAAATGTGCTCCGATTGCATCGTTGTAGCTCCCGCATTACTTGCGCTCATTTTTTCCACGATCCATCCTTCTCTCTTATCTTGTTGATCATGCTTACCAGGTCCTCTTGAGACATTGTCAAACCAAAATCGGTTGCTAACTCTCGCACGATCGCTTTTTTTATCGAAACCGAGCCCGCTCCAAACATACGGTCAAGCGCATCAGAGAATGTGAGGGGCTTGCGAATTATCTCCTTTCCCTCTATGTGGTCCGTGTTCTCGAGCTCGTGATAGACTACATACTTGAAGCTCGAACCGAAATGATCTAGTCCCTTCCCAATGCATTCGAAGAGAAAGGTCTCGAAATCCACTGGTTGAGTCATCAATGAGAACTATCACCACGAATCATCACGAATGGTCTAAAGTCACTCAATGACTCCTCGATTCCATCCACTAGCGACGTTCCTACGGAAGGGTATTTAGTCATCATGTAGGCGTAATCCGTACTGGAGTAATGCCTTATCGGTTAGGGCGAGGGGATAAATTCAAGGCGGAGGCCTTTCATGCTTCGTTTTCTTTAGAGAATAAGTCAAACACACTTTTATCTATTCTTTGGCTCACCATAGGTACTAATGATTCCAATAATCGATCTGCACGCCGACATTCCGTGGAACCTCACACACCGAAGAAGAGGGGAGATCAAAGACTCAAGAAAAGGCTCAGTACTCGATGCTAGGCATCTTTCAAAATTACGCAAAGGCGGGATTCAAGGATTCAACGCGATCATTTGGGTTGAATCGCAATACAAACCAGAAAGAGCTCTTGCAAGAGGCCTTGTAATATTAGACTCTGTCCTTGAAGATCTCAAAGAGACGAAAAACTTCGAGCTAGCGACTAGTTCCAAGGATTTCAGAAGAATCTTTGAAGCAAAGAAAAAGATCACAATGTTTCTAGGAATTGAAGGGGGGGAGCTGATCCAAGGCGAGATCACTCTCCTTCGCACCTTCTATAACCTAGGCGTAAGATCCTTCGGTTTGGTCTGGAATCAGAGAAACATGCTAGCTGACGGGTACAGCGAAGTCCATACCCGAAACGGCGGCAGCGGGCTGTCAGAATTTGGAATCAAGTCGGTCGAGGAATGCAACAGATTGGGGATTCTAGTTGACGGAGCTCATATCACTCCCAATGGACTCTCCGATATCTTGGAGGTATCTAAAAAGCCCATAATGGTCTCACATGGTTCAACAAAAGTCCATCCTGGCACCTTAAGGCCGTTGAGCGATGAGCATCTACGAGAAATTGCCGAGAACGGAGGCATCGCCGGAATATTTGCAATAAACAAGGAGAACTCTATGCCCACACTTGAAAGCTACGTGGATCACATTGAATACGCAGTGAAAGTTGCCGGCATAGAACACGTGGGCCTAGGATTCGATTACTGCGATTTCATCACAAGCGATCTTCCGTCAACCACGAAGCCTATCAAAGGACTGAAAGATGCCAGGGACTCACAAAACGTGATCAAAGTTCTGAGACAGAGAGGATTCAAAGAGTCAGATATTCGAAAGATTGCATCGGAAAATTTCTTGCGAGTCTTTGA
>JASHNZ010000027.1 GCA_030041355.1 Nitrososphaerales archaeon | reverse complement strand
ATTGCAATAAACGTGGACATGTCCGCAGAAGCCTTCTGGATCAGTCCCGAGACCGATCCTCCGCTATACGAGGCTTGGATCACAAGGTCAATGTATCTCTTGACGAGATCGGTGTTGATCTGATCCCCAAGGTTTCTCATTGCTTCTTCGAAGGAGAAGCCGATCTGCATCTGTTTTGCCGATGTCTGGACAAATCTGGTAATAGAGCCGGTGCTTTTCTCGGCCAATGTGAGATAGGCCTTTGTAGGATCAATTCCGCCTCTCACGAGTTCTGAAAGCTCGAAAAGAAAGGCCGCGAAATCTTCTTCGTACTTTCTTGTTCTCCGATCAATGCGTGAGACGTCGATCGCAAATGGCGCGAAAGCGATCACCGGCGTCAATACTACTACAATGTCCAACCGCTCCTTCAGGACATTGGGGCTAGTGACCGTTTTAATGAAACTAGCTGCTGTTCCATTCCCCGATAAGAGGTCATATTCCTCTATTTTCAAAGACACTGAACTGTTGGAAGGCGCAACTGGACCAAAGCCCGTGCCAATGGCATAGACGCTCGCGTATCCTGTGTGAAAGGCGAAATAAAAGAAAATGATCGCGAGAACGCACGGAATGGCCAGTGTGAAGACCTTTCTCCGTAACTTGTAACGGATCTTGATTTTGATTAGAAATTTCTGCCAGCTACTTAGTCTCATGTCCCTAAAACTCTCCTGACGAGAATCTCATCTCAAGCATAGCAAGAAAGATCGCATTGACGAGAGGCACCACCACGAAAACGAAAATGTCGAGGAGGTTCTGGGTTGTGAAGAACAGGATCTTGAAGCCCAGTGCTCCTACGATGATAATCCCGATGATCCCCATCACAATTGAAATCACGACGCCTCCGATGTAGCCCTCGCTGAATGTGGCAAGGCTGTCGATGAAACCCTTGAGCTTGGCTCTTTTCTGATCGAACAAGATCTTCGATTGTTGCTCGCAATATGACCTGAGACTACCTCCAGACACGATGATGTTTGTGACTCCAATCAGGATATCTCTGAAGGGATCGGAAGGCGTGTTTGTGGCGACAAAATTTAGGGCTGTAATGATGTCTTCTCCCAGAATTTCTTCCCTGTAAACCACCTTCTGGAACTCTCTGGATACGGGGCCAAAGTTTTTCAAAGCTACGTGCTTGATGCTTTCGACGGGATTCATGCCCGCACTTGATAGCGTGGCGAGATACGCGAGAACAAAAGGCAAAGTCGAATCAATTCCTACACGCTTTGCACTGATCTTGTTGTACGTGATCAAGGGGAACGAGCCCACCGAAAACCCGATTGCGGATCCGACAATCGCAAGGGTGTATAGCCACCAGAGATCTGTGGGAAAGATGAAACGAAAGACGATAAAAGAGCCAATCAGAGAAGCGCCAGTTGCTATTATTGAACTGAGAATGATAGTCCCAAGGTACATGGCCGGCAGCATTTGAACGTCTGCCTTGTAGAGAAGCTTCAATGTGCCGGGTCTCGGCTTATTGTCAAGACCTTTGAACAGGCGATAAGCGTATCTTCTGTAAGTGCTGATCGGCAATCCCTATGTTCCCTCTATTTCTTCGCTTTGAACGACAATCTTAGGGGCTTCCCTGATTCTCTTGGAATCTGCAATAGCCTCCTCTCTGTCAAGGTAGTACTTCCTGACGACATCGGTTACGTCTTTGAAGCTCCTGATGCCTTGCTCGTTCATGCTTTGAAGCAGCTGGCTTCTCCTCTCAATTTCTTGTTCCAGCGTTTCTTTGGGAATTCCAAAACTCTTGGAAATCTTTTCCACGACGAAACTCCTTCCGCCGTATTCGATTTGGTCCTTAACCGGATCCCATCTGTACACTACGTTCGTGATGAGCTCTTTCGTAGCCGGGTTAATTCCAAGAATTTCGACTATCTCCCTTATGCGTCTGACTTTCACCTCGCCTTTACGGACCAGTGCGAGAAATATTACCAAGTCAAGATTTGCCATCATGACTCTTGGAACGTTCATGGGCTGAGATTCTGCCCTAGCAAGGAGTTCTCCCATAGAAGCGGCGTGGATCGTACCCATCGCTGCATGCCCAACTGAGATCGCTTGGAACAGAGTGTATGCTTCTTGTCCTCTAACTTCCCCGACGATAATGTACTCGGGCCTCTGTCTTAACGCCGCAATGAGCAGATCGTAAAGTGTAATGTCTCCCGCGCTCTTGCCACCCGCCATTGATACTCCTGACACACCTGAGACGCCGGATATTCCTGAAGCTGCGGACCCGGATTCTCCAAAACCAATTCTTGTTACGGCTTGGATCCAGTTGGGATGCGCTAAATTAATTTCAGGAGTATCTTCGACCGAGACTATCTTGTTCTCTGGTCTGATCAACATGCTAACGGCGTTGAGGAGAGTGGTCTTACCAGCAGCTGTCGCTCCGGAAATCAATAGAGAGCTGCCATATTCAATCAGAAGCCATAGGTACGCGATAATTCTCGGATTTGCCGTATGAAGCCCGATAATTTCGACCGGGGAGATGGGGTCGCTCCTGAACTTTCTTATCGTGAAAGTGGAGCCCTTCTTCGTAACCTCCTTACCCAGCGTTAGGTTGATTCTGCTTCCGTCTGGCAGAGAAGCGTCACGAATGGGCTGCAAAATCGAGATGTGCCTCCCTGAAAGCTGGGCGAGCCTCAGTATGAAACTATTGAGCTCCACCTCTTCGAAAACAATGTTAGTCCTGATCGACTCATAAAAACGGTGATAGACGTAAAGTGGAACGCCAGGACCGTTACAGCTAACGTCCTCGATGAACCTGTCGCCAATCACAAGATCCGCTCTGCCATATCCTACGTAATCCCGGTTGATGTAGTAGAGAATACGCTGGTACTCGAAATCGGTCAGTTTGAAGTTGTAAATGCTGATAATGTCCTTGAACGTGTCGTCAATGAATTTGAGTTTGTCATTCACATCGATTAGGACGGTGTTAATGTTAATCAAAATGTCAAAGGCTTGTCTAGTCCTTGCGAGAATTTCTTCTTCTCCTTTGGTAAGTTTTGGCTCAATGGTATTGTAGACGATCTCGCCTTCTTCTTCGTCCAAATTCACATACTGGAAGGGCTCTCTTATTGCATACAGGATGTTCTTTGTTTTTTGAAACTCTTCCAACGACGGGACTGTAACTAGATTTCCTTTTAGCTCCACTAGCTGGGTAGGAGCGGTTTGGAGGTCTTTGAGTATCTTTTTTCGAGAAGAAAAGGGATTCCAAAAGGTCTGTTTACTATTCTCGGTTTCCGGGAGCATAGTCTGAGGCCCCTCCAGCGGTCGCTGGGCGACTGGCAGTTTCTCGGGAGTCAGCGGTGGAGACCCAAGATTTTCATCAGTATTTTGAGTCTCTAGCCAGATGTCTTGTTCTTCGTCGCCCGTAAGGTAGGATGATTCCGTGGAAACCACAGCAGGTTTTGCGACCGCGGCCGGCGCTTGCTTCTCCGCCCAGAAGAGTTTCCTAGTCAACATGAAATATCCGAAAGCCGCACACAGTGGCACCCCCATTACGCAAACTACGAAAAGAACAAAGGCCAGAGGATCCTTTAGCATGACATCTTTGGTCTTTTCCACTATATGCAAACTAAGGTACAGGCCAACCGCCGACAGGCCTGCTCCAGCGAAAAGAAGAGCGGGGCCGAGTATACTCGGGAATTTCTTGTTCATCACTTGTCAATTCTTGGCTGCAATGGAGGATGATGAGATTACTCTCGCCAAGAACAGTCATTATAATGGTTAAGCTCGTGAAATATTGTCTACTATTTTCTAGATATAGGGAAAATAGAGGAACTTGACATCTACCCGTTCAAAGAGGATCAGATAAACTAGACTTTCCGAGTCTAGGCATGTGCGATGAATGGAGCTAGGATTCAGAAATTATTGCGCAAGCGGTGGATTTCCTGCTCTGCTTGAACCTTTGATTTCTCTTGCTGCGCCCTGAACATTCCATGGAGTTGATACATTGCCCCGAAGAACAACCCAGGGATGCAGATCAGGATGAGAGTGAGAAAAGAGAAACTTCCCGGAGTCAAAGCTTCTGCTTGACTCACAACTTTGTCGTAGCTAACGAAAATCACAATACCGAAGTACGCAAAATCTTCAAAGGACGTGAGTATGAGACCCGCGATCAAAAGGGTCCAAGCGCTGAAAAGCCCTGTAATACGCGACAGACGGTACGCGTAAAATACAGCAAGGATCGATAAGACCAGAGACAGGACTACGATTGTGTACAGTCCTACGACTCCGATCGTAGTCCAGTTTGCGTCCGTGTTCTCGCCTACTTCTTGTTTCCCTTCGCTGCAGTCGAGAACAATTCCTTGAATCTCTCGGAACCTATTCTGGTAGGAGATCCAGTCATGAGACCCTGATATTGGTCGAAAGGAGAGAAAACTTTCATTCCCGTGGATGTAATTTCGTACTCTCTAAGGCGCTTATCGTGATCGCTCCCTCGCATTTTTAGGACCACCAAACCCTTCCTTATTTCGGATTCAATTTCGACAGTTCTGAGCGCCACGATGCAGTCAACTAAGAAGCTCATCCCGACCTCCGTGACCGAAATTGCGGTCCCCATAAGCTGCGGAGCCTCCCAAAGATATAGTGCGCTCACTCCTCTAGCTTTGAGGAAGCACACTAGTCGATAGGATTCCAGTCTCATTTTCTCCTCGCTTACAAACATGGTCAAGTGACTCAAGGAATCGATTGCGATTCTCTTTGCTCCAACCTCCTTGATGATCTCGTCCAGCAAATTCTCCCCGCCTTCTGCGAAAAGAACATTGGGTGAGCTCAGGACCACTCTAAACTTCCCTTCATTTTCCAGTTTCTTTAGATCCCAGCCGAAACTTCCTGCATCTCGGTAAATTTGATCCGGCATCTGCTCAAACGATAGATAGATTCCGTTTTCTCCAAACTTTGTGATCCCGTTAACGATGTACTGCAGAGCCAAAGTTGTTTTGCCCGTCCCTGCGCTTCCCGCGACCATTACCGCGTCAGAAGGCATGAAGCCACCACTCAGCATTTCATCAAATTCTGGAATTCCTGTTCTGATTCTTGCCATTTTCTCGACCATTTCTCTATACGTTAGGTTTCAAATTCTGTAGAAAAGCCCCTACTTCGTCTTGGATTTCCTTGTCTTTCATGCGATCAATGGAAATAACGACGCTCGCTCCCAGTTTTCTTGACTTCAGGACTCCAACCTTGACCAGTTCTGCAATGTCGTCCTGAATCTCCCCCTGACTTCTGCCGATCCGTCGAGCCACACCCTCGGGGGAGTCTATGAGTCCTGGATTCTTGCGAAAGAGAGAAACCAAGTCGGCCCTCGTTTCATTTGCCATGAGAACGTCTAGGATCTGTTCGCCATTTGCCATTTTATGATCGCCTATTTTTTTTCATCAGTTGTTCTTTTGCGAGCTTCATTTGAGCTGCGAAATCAAAGGCGAAGGTCGATTGAAAGCGCTCATTCATAAGCTCGTAAAACTCTTTGACGATCGACTTTTCAAGAATCACTGTTTTGTCCTTGAATACGCTGAAGAGAACCTTATGAAATGCGACCGGGTCGTCCTCGTAGGCATCGAGATTGAAGTTAATTATCAATGCCACTGCCCCATTTACACCCAAGATGTTCGACAACCCCTGTTTGACAGCAGTCTGACAAGCCCAAGTTAAACTGCCGACGAGAGGACCTACTTTCTGCATAGTGCACGAACGTCTTCAGCATTTGACGACAAGGCGGTTTTATAACCGTCTAGGAGCTGAAATTCGTACTCTGGTTTCCAAGAGTCGAGCCGATAATGCTTCTAGGACGGAACGACAGAATATCCGGCGTACTCAGTTCATAAAATAATCTCGCTGAAGTATGCGCAACGGCTCGCCCTTGTTGCGACAAAAGAGAAACTTGAGAAGCGAATTCGGACTGAGATTAATCACTTTGTTCCGATCTTGAACGCCGAAGCGTACCTGTGCATGACGCTAAACGTGCCAATGATGCACGCTCCCAGTATAAAGATGGAGTAGGCTCCTCCGATCTTTCCCAAGATTGCTAGCACAGTTTCAAATGTGGCCGCAACTCCAATCAAAAGGGCAAACATCATAGTCAGCGAGGACACTTGACTGGATTTGAATCCGTGTGATTCAGCAGTCTCGACCACGCTAGGATTTTGTGGTAATGTGCTGTTAGATTCTTTGACCGTGGAAACCGCCTCCGGAATTGGTTCAGTTTTTTGAGGCTTGATCTCTACCACTTCTTTCACAGGAGCTCCATTTGACAGAGACCTGATCGCGATTCTCCTCAGTTTGCATAATCCTTCCTCGTCGATGCCATATGTGCTTCCGTTGTCAAGAATTATGCTTCCCACAGGTTTCAGCTCATTAAGTAGAAGAAGCAGTACGCTGACCGCTCTCGTCGTAGCCGGAAGCTTTATCCTGATCGGATCGTTCGATACGATTTCGAATCTGATCCTGGAATTTTGCAGGGCTTTCTCGATTAAGCCGAGATTTTGTCCATCCTTTCTAACCTCCAACATTATTTCTCGCGGACCGACCATTTGAGGGGGAGCCAAAGTTTGAGTCATCTTTGATTGTCACACGTCAGAAGCTGCTGAAACTCCACCAGTGCTATTATGTTCCTTGTTCGATATTCTTGGCCTTCGTGTCAACTCTTTTTCAGAGTCAGAGAATTGATTGTTTTGATGTTTCCCCTGATCGGAGCTCGTTTGAGTGTGATTTGGAGAACCGTACTGCGCATTCAAACTTTTAATAATTCTTCTAATCTCGATATAGCTGCAACAGCTCAAATTAATTCGGAAGGATTGTATGAATCAAAATGTCAGAATTACGAATAGTTCCTACTATCAAGTCCAAAGTGAGCTTTCGGATAGTTGGAACGAAGACTCAGGGAATTGGATACAGAGCTCACATTGCTAGTCTTGCCATAACAAGTGGGGTTGAATTTCTCTACGTTGAAAATATTCCCAAAGCTGGAAAATTTGAAAGAGTCGATATTTACGCAGGGTCGTCAGAAGGTAAGGAGGAAGTCCTGGCTAAATTCTACGAAAAAATCAAGAAGAACATCCCGAAAGATGCCAAAGTCTCCAAAATTACTCCGATGAAAAATTACCATAGTGAGGTAACTATTCCGTTAGTGAGAGATTTTGTGGCACTACTCACGGCCGGCGAGCTTAGCAAAGGTATCAAGTACATAAGCGATTCAGGACAACAAGCCAAAGAGGGTTTCAGCAATTTACAGATAGGCGTCGAGAAACTTGACGCGGGGGTAGGAAAATTGAACACAAACATCAACAAAGGCTTTAGAAGTGTGGTTAAAGAACTTAGGAAATCTCGATAGCGCGCTCATAATAATACGGTTCTGTCTGCTCTCATAGACACGATTCGACTGCGCTATCAACCCGTGAGAGAGTCTTTGAAAGAAGATGAAGAAAGAGCCCTTCAAAATTGAAATGATGTTCCTTGAAGACTATGTGAGATCAGCATAACGCATCCTGTACGAACTAGATCACGCTAGGATCAGGAGCAGTCTGCTTAGTAACCGCTTTTGATCAAGCCCGCATAATCGAAAACCATCACGCCATCGCTGTTGTTCAAACAATATTGGAACTGGTTTTCATAATCCTGCTTGCTTGACGTGGCAACGACTTCCACGCTCGCGATGATTCCACTGTGGACGTACTGAGGATTATCATACTCGCTGCCATAGGTCTCGAAAATGAGCCAGTCGGGCTTGAGAGTGGTCGTGAATTCATAAGTCGTAATCGCAGTCGTGCCATGGTAATGGGCTTGGAGCGTAGAAAAGAGAGCGCCCTGGCCCGGGGAATCCAGCGTGGACATGTCGAGGCTGATCCCATCTTCCCCGACATCGTAGACCGAGCTCGGGATTTGCTGGGTGTCATTCGTAAAAGAGAGCACTAGAAATATTTTCAAGTTTTGCGAGTGCGCCGTGTTCACAAAATACGCCATCTGGTTGGAATTAAAGAGCAGATCGCCCTTGTACTCTACCATAAAGAAAATTGTGTTGAAGCCCTGCACAAGTGCAAAGTTCAGCATCTCGGAGAAATTGGTTTCATTGACCGCGCCATTCCCTTGGTTGATGTACAGTATCACGGGCTTTTGGTGCGCGGTTGTGGAGCTTGTTTCAGTACTTGTTTTGGTAGCGGTTGTGGAGCGCATGGCAAGC
>JASHNZ010000026.1 GCA_030041355.1 Nitrososphaerales archaeon | reverse complement strand
ATTGCAATTTGTATCGTATGTAGAAGCTAGGGGGAGGGGGTATAAATACAGCAGATTTAGGACAGCTCGTTTGGGGTGTAATTGGTGTGATCTGGTCACATATGTCTGAAGAGGAAATGGTGGAATTTACCTTCGCAGAAATTGGATGGGATGCGGGGAGCTTGGGCATTGGAGATGCAATTGATCTAACGCAACTTACCACATTGGGAGGCGCCACAGCAGTTTCGCTCATGTCGTTCGGAAGCGAAGCTGGATTGGGCTATGCTCAATATTATTATTCGACGTAGAAGGAAGATGGAAATTCTGCTTTGCCTGTAGGAAGTTTAGTAGGCGGAAGGATTTATGTTACTATTATGGCATTTTTTTTAACAGGGCTTTGGCTGTTTCTCGCCTTTTCAACATCGAAGATTCCTGGCAATTTCGAAACATTCATCATACTAGCAATAATCTTTTTCCTCATAGGAGTATTTGCTCTTCTAAGATATCGGAGAATCGGATTCGTAGGTTCAAAACAGTGAGACGAGAATTCTTGGTTAGGTATTTGAATACTTGAAATTGTGGTTGTTCCGTATAAATACCCCAAACCCAAACCCAACACACAACATAGTTTAGAGCAATGCTTCATTGAAAGCATCTTTGGATTTGTCTCATCTCTGATTTAATTTGAGATGACTCTAGTCGTTTCTTTGATTTAATCAGAGATAGAAATACAGAATGAGAGAAACGGGGGACACACACTTAGTATAGTGTGTCTCTCGTTTTTTAGAGTCTTCTGTTCCGAGTCCTCTAATTTTTCACCCAAACGAATTGAAACGCGACATTCGAACTCGTCGGCTGCATTATTTCCAAAAGGTCACCTTCTTTTGGCGCAGTGCCATTTGGCCAGTTTCCGCTAACCGCTGCATTTGAGTTCTGTAAAATTTGATATGGTGAACAGCATAATCCTTGAGTAACGTGAATAAGGGCGTTCGTGTTTGCATCGTAGAAGTAGACGCCTCCGATGAACGAGAAGTCGCAAGTGCCATAGTAACTAGAATTATCACATGCATTTCCAAAAGTAAATGAGAAGTCATATCCGCTACAGTCAGTAGTGACGCTGACACAAGTTTCGTTTGGGATGAAGTAGACATAAGATGGGCCATTCGGAAGGAAAGGAGACGATGCACTATAAACCTCTAGCATAGTTGAGCCATCCCAAGCACGCAAATTTGGTTTGTAGGGTTGCAAGCCGTAAATTTCGTACTGCTGATAGGCCACCACTCCTATCAAAATTACTATCAGTACAATAATTCCGAGTGTTCTATCTGAAATAGGTTCTTTCGATTTTTGATTCTCCGACATACATTAAGAAAATTTCAGTCTACTACAAATTGATTTTGCCTTTAAACAGAACAAAACGTGCCCTCAATGCTTCTACAAAGTCAAAATAGAGAGACGATGCTACCGTTGACCGATTGGTAAAGAATCGAGAGATCGAACGAAAAGCTAAGGAAAAACCGAGCATGTCTGCAAAAGCCGGTAAAGCCCTCACAAAACTATGGGAAAAATTGCCGGACACCGAAAAGCATTGGCAAAGAGTAGAGAATGAACAGAGGAAACGACTTAGGGCGTAAGAATGTTTTGGGTTTAAAACGTAGAGATAATTAGAGGAAAATAGTATGATATGCCCTAATTGTAAGGGAATAATTGAGCATGAGGGAATAACCTTTGAAAGAGGACATACCTTTTGGTCTTTCTTGCAAGCACCCGAACCACCTTGCGCTCAAACAAAAACTGAACGTTTTTTGCTCAAAAACCGGCTCGATATTAATCGATTACATTACTACTTTAAAGAGTCCCTTTTTTGTTGATTGGCTAGCAAGAAGTCTTCGGATCAGATCTTAGGTTGTCTTTCATAGCTATCTCCATCTGAAAAGTCAACTTGCATAAGTGGGAAGCATTCAAGACATGTTCAGTTTAACATTTGCATAAGTCCTGTATGCAAGAAGGAATATCACCATCGTTTCCAATAGAAGAATGATTGGCTCCCATGGAACATTCGTGCCGGGTATTGGGTGCGGGTTGAGTATATTCAGCGCAAAGGCTGGAGACACTAATCCAGAGCGGATACCATCCGTAATATAGGTCAGCGGATTGACGAGTGCAATTATCTGAAGAACAAGCGGAGTTCTTGACGTGATAGGATAGTAAGCATCAGATACAAAACTCACCACGAAAATTATCAGAATTTGGATAGAATTGTAAGCTTGGTTAGAGTCAACTTTGGCCGCTACAAACAACATAAGCGAGCAAAAGAATATGCCGCCGATTATCAGACTGTAGAGCACCAGACCCAGTCCCACTAGGGAAACGTGAAACGCGCCACCGAGCAAAACTGAGAGCCCAACGAGTATAATAGAGCCCGCAAGGGATGCGGTGACAGTAGCCATGATCACCCCAGCAAGGTATTGAGTTCTGCTGAAGGGGCCCGAGAGGATTTGGGAAAACATTCCAAAGCGACGATCAGCCCAGAGCATGCTTCCTCCCATGGTACCTGCCATCACCGCTTCAAAGGCGATGATCCCCCCTGGCAGATAACTGGCGTAAGTGAACAAGTATCCCCCGATAGTGAACGCAGGAATTATGCTTACAAACATCTTGCCCATGAAGACCAGATACATCACGGGCAAACCCAGAATTATGATCAGAGAGCCCGGATCGGTGTTCACGCGCAAATTTCTCCAAGCGAGCCTGACTGAATTTGGAAGGGTGCTCAAAAATCTCTACGCCTTTTTCTCTTCTTCTGAAACCGTTTGGATAAAAACGTCTTCCAGAGTGCTCTTTCTTATGTTGAGCCACTCGATCCTGGCATGTTGCTCTGTGGCAACGGAGACAATGGTTTCGATAACTTTCTCGGGTTCTTTTGATACCAAAATCGCGGGATCATTTTCATTAGGCTGGCGAGAGATCTCAATATCTGGATGTAATTGTCGTAATCTCTCAAAGAACAGTTCATAGGATGGACTTACTCCATCTGCCGGGGCTAGGGATACCTCAATCGCTTTTGTTCCGCCGTATCGCCTCTTCAAATTATCGACGGTATCAAGGGCTTGAATCTTACCTCGATCCATAATTGCAACTCGATCGCAAAGATAGTCTGCCTCCTCCAAGTTGTGCGTTGTGAATAGAATCGTAAGATCGTCCTTTCTGGCTTTTTCCTTCAAGAGATCAAGGATTTTACGCCGCATGAGAGGATCTAGCCCAACAGTAGGCTCATCAAGAAAGAGAAGATCCATATCGTGGATAAATTCGCGAGCCACCTGAAGTCTTCTTTGCTGGCCTCCAGAGAGATCAAACGCCCTCTGCTTGGTAAGTTCTTCAAGACCAAAAGTCTTCATGAGGTCTTTGGTCCTTTCATCTCTTTCCTTCTTTGGAATCGCCCATAGGAAACCGTAGATGTCAAAATTTTGCTTCACAGTTGCAAAGTCAAAAGAATTGTCTTGTTGAACTACTCCGATCCTCTCACGGATCTTTTTGCCATCTTTTCTTATGTCGTGTCCCAAGACTTCGACTTTGCCCTTTGTTGCTTGAATGAGAGTAGTCAGTATTTTGATTGTCGTGGTCTTTCCAGCACCATTGGGGCCTAGCAACCCGAAGATCTCTCCTTTCTTTACTTGAAAAGAAACGTCCTGAACCACATTCTTTTTTCCATCATAAGTGTGAGAGAGATCGTTCACTGAAATTGCAAATTCGTACTGACTTTCTCCTCGAGCGGGCATTGTTGCGACTTCCAGCAATTGAAGTGATTGAGGGTATTCTTTGTCGTTCATTGTCTGTATAAGGAAATCCTTCAGAGCTCACAATATAATATGAACTCACTCGATGCACACACAAGATGTTAGGTGGAGGAAAAACCCTGTCCAAGCCCTTTCGGCTGTCGATTTGAGGAAGGATGCAATTCTTGACACGACTCCCTGCCTACTGATGCAGGCTTAGCTTGCAACCGGCTTTCGGCATGTGTCGAACATCCATGACACAAGATCGCTCTAACTAGGAAGACCGTATGTATCCAAGAGGGGCGAGTACATAGTGGTTAGGCGAGTTGCCCTTCGGGCAAAATTTCCTGCTACTCGCAAGCAACCATTTCGCTCTAGTTTTTTCTTCCTTTCTGATCCAATGAAATGCAATCTTGGAAGTGGGTAATCGGAGGTTCAACGTTCATCTGCCAAAGGAGAGCATTTAACTCTCCTCGGTGTTGCAGTTCTTCCTCCACCATGTGAAGAAGCATTTTTCTGAGTTCGATTGTTCCTTTTCCAGTCTGGTTTCTCATGGGACTGTAGAGATCTTTGGGTCTTAACGAATTTACAAAATTCATAACGTATGAATCAATCTTTTGCTCTTCTTCGGTTACCTCTTTCTTGGAGTACCTCTTTGCTTCTCTGAGTCTTTTCCACTCAGACATCCTATCAATGTAGACATAAAGAAACCACCACCTGTAGGCATCCAATACATGGACGAATATGTCAACAAGTGAAGGAAAGGATGCTCCTCTGCTTTTGTACCTCTCCTTTTCAGAGATCTTTTTGCTAAAGATTAGACGCAAGTATTTCTTTCGAGCAAATGAATTATATCTATACCATTTTTGAATCGATTGTAGTTCTGATGCCATATTTTCTCGCTCATCGCAACTAGCTTGTGCTTATTCTGATACATCTGAATCACTACTTTAGATCTCTGTCTTCGTTCCGACAACAATGATGTCTTCACTAAGCTCATGATTGAACCTGGCGAATTTAGTGTCGCCATAGATTCTCAATTGCCTGAATCCTGTCTCTGTCACCATCTCCTTGAGCCTCTTCGCTGGAACGACTCGATAATCCACTGAATCCACTTCGAATTTAGGCTTCCCATCGTACTCAAGAAACGAGAGTACGTTGAATCTTACTCTCGTTCTGTAATAGTCAAGAACATAGATGAAGACCTTCCTATCTCCGTTTGATTCTTTGTGGTAGTGCATCGGAAGAATGCGTCTTCGTTCTTTTACCCACTTTGACAAGTTTCTGATTTGGATTACGACGATGCCGTGGTCCTTAAAACATCATACATGCTTCTTAGAGCAGTCTGGATGCCTTTCTCTTGGAGTTCGTGATTCAGAGAATTACCAAAACAGACGCCACAATCGAACTTCCTGTCAAACACATCAGGCAGTTTCTTGAAATCGGCTTGAACAAAATTCACGTCTACCTTCGATACTTCTGCGTTTCTTCTTGCTTTGTTTATCATCTCAACGCTGATCGCGCTCCCTATAACTTCAAAGCCCGCTCGTAAGAATCTTATGACATCCTGTCCTGCTCCACATGAACAATCTAGAATGATCCTCACGTGGTGCTTCTCGAATATGCTGTGAAGAATCGCAGGGTCTCCTCATATCGCCAATTAGAGACCAATACATCATACTTGCTGGCAAACTTGCTATAGAGCTCTCGGCATTTCCTAAAAGCCTTCTCGGCCTATTCGGACTTCAATTTTCAAACCAAGATATACTTGACAGGAAATGTCAAGTGCAATCCAGAGAAGAACAAATAGTCAGGTCTTTTCGGTCCAGACTTCTTGCAATAATCAGATCTGATTAATCGTCCCTATTTTTCCTCGTCGTCATGTGTGCCCAAGTGCCAGCTGTTCTTCCCGTATTTTAGTTTCCACTCGGGTTTTTCATTATGCGCCAGGATCTTTGTATTCAAGTGAAAAGAGAAGCCAGAGGCTGTGACGCTGTGAGGACCATCCCAAACTTTTGCTCCGCAGTAAGGGCATTTTCGCCAAATTCCCTTCTCGTCTCTTTGAACGATGTATTCTTCGAATTCGAGCTTTGAAGTTGTTTCTTGAGGTGGTGAGGATGCCATTTTTCTCTATGCTACAGTCATAATCCGGACAGTGGATATAAGCGGGTTGCCTCCCAGAATCAGAATTGGCCGTACAGATCAGATTGATTTAATTCGGTCAAGTCTTGCGTCAAAACTTAGTGCGAAGAACGGTTGACATCTACTTTGCAGGCCGTTCACCCGAACGCCCTCTCGATGAAGTTCCTCCAGCTTAAATACAGAAACCAATTCTTCTCCTTTTGAAAATTGTGAAAATACCAACCCCTAGCAAAGTCGCAATGATGACTCTGGTGTTGCTCGCGTTATTGTTTTTGTCAACTTTTCTTACAAATGCTTACGCCATGCAGGCATTCAATATTTCTGGCACAAAAAACGCTCGGGAGATCTACGTCGTGGATTCCTACGAAAGCAAGGTCTCAATAATCAAAGGCTCGACGGTTGTAAAAACACTGAAGGTGGGTTCTTATCCCGAGCAAGCGGCTTATGATCCAGCTACCCATCAGATCTTTGTATCAGATGTTACTGGAGATGAACTTACCGTCATAGCTACTGAAACGAATAGTATTGTAAGAACGATTACTGGTTTCAGTTATCCCACTGGAATTGTTCTCGCTCTGAATAATCACATGATCTATGTCGCAGATTTCGCTTCGCAAAGCGTTTCCGTCGTCAACCCCAAAACGGACAAGATCGTAACGACAATAGGAGTCGGAGTGGAACCTCAGGACATGGCTTACGATCCAGCAAATAATGAAGTATACGTAACCAACACCGGTCTCGATGGAGATGGCATGACGGTGTCAGCCATAAGTACCACAACTAACGAGGTGGTGAAAACGGTCTATGTCGGGCTGAACCCCAGAGGAATTGCGGTCAATCCCCTGAACTTTGATGTGTATGTGTGCAATTACGACTCTGGAACTATCTCGGTCATCAGTACCAAGAATGTTGTGACCAAGACGGTCACAGGCTTCAGCGAACCATGGACGATCACGTACAATCCCTCGAACCTGGGTTTTTACGTCGGCGATAGAGGCACGAACTCTGTCTATGTCCTGAACGCTACCAACAACAAAATTGTCGCGACAATCAAGGGCTTTGACGCTCCCATGGGCTCTGTTTATGATCCTTCAAACCAGGAGGTTTACGTTTCGAATTGGTGGCACTCGAATTACGTGACCATAATTCGAGGGCTTGTCGCTGTGGAAAACGTGACTGTCCTTGAGTGGCCGTGGGGACTCGCTGCGACTGACTAGAGTAAGGCCGAGATCCCGAAAAGCCCCCCAATTGCAATCAGCAGGGACATGGTCCAAAACATTGCCATCCAATATGTTCCGTGATGGTGTCCGTTCATGACGTCCCGTCGTGAAACTAGCCTCCCTAGGAGATACAGAGACGGCAAAATGATTATTGTGTAAATCACCATCAGGTCGATTATAAGTTGCAAGTAGTTTGAGGAAAAAATCGCGACAAGCAAGAGAGCGGGGGCGCTCTCTACCGCATAGACTGTCAGGAAGGATTTCCTGGACTTGGCGTCGATTGCCTCGAGCACGCCCCAGGCTGAGCCCAGTGATACGACAACTAGCGCGAGAAAGCCCGCAGAGATGAAACCAATCCCCATTATTAGCGACGCGTTTTTACCGAATAAAGAAAGTGCGCTAGATAGCTGGGATATGCCAATGAAATTTCCCACGTGGGCAAGATGTGATCCGTCCACAACAATTACGGCCATGAGCACTTCCGACACGATCGCCCCAAACAAAGTTTCAATGCGCTCGTCTTTCATCGCACCTGCCTTCTTTCCCTTTCTTGAATCTGCACCGGAATGGAAGTAGAGCATCCAAGGCATGATTACCGCCCCGATGCTTGCAGCCATGAGATAATCGAACGATGAGTTTCCGTAAGGCTGGAAGGGTGAAAGACCCACGTAAAGCACCTGCCTAGTATCGATGTGAAATACAAACGTGGAAAGTGCAATTCCTGCCACAACAAGAAAGCTGACCGGAAGTAGAACGATCTCGGCTCCCCTATACTTTCGTCCTATCACTATAGCAGTATGCACGACATAGACAATGAGTAGCCCTGGCAAAACAGGAAGTCCGAGGAGGTAGAGACCGATGGCTATTCCAGCGTACTCCGCAACGTACTCGAGAAAGTCGCTGATCGCCATTGGCAAGGCAGCTAGCACAGCTACTCTTCTACCCATGTACTTCCGTATAGCTTCCCCCAGTCCTAGGCCGGAAGCGATTCCTAAGCGACCTGCCGCGTCTTGAATGAAGAAGAGCGGCACGGTGAGGGCAAGCATGATGAAAATCATCCTATAGCCCCAAACCGATCCGGATTGCAACCCAGTGACAATAGATGCTACGTCGATATCTGCAATCATGACCAGCCAAGCTGGACCCAAGTTCTTCAAACGATCAACAGTAGACGTTTGCGGTTCCTTCATGTCATTCCTTCCTCAATTCGTTAGTCGTGTGAAGCGGCGTCGGTGGCAGAAGCAAAGGACAAAATGAAAATCTTTCTCTTACGCTCTCATTCAACCTAATTTAAAATCCAAGGAGCGGAGGACCCGTCAGCCGCGAGCTAGCCGATCAATGCCGAAGGGGTCTCCGAATTTCTTGTATTTCCAAACGGCGTATGCCGAAACCCATGTTATGACGAAAATGGCAACGATCGCAAAGCCCATTGTCTCGAAATCAAGATTCTCGAGCGTGTTCCAGAATCCTCCGCTTAGATTAAGCTCCATCCCAAGCACTTGTGCAACCTCGATTCCCCCAATGACAAACGCTACGAGCACGGACATGACAGTTACAGTCAAATTGTAAAAGACCTTCTTTAGCGGGGTGAGGAAAGCCCAAGCGTACGCACAACGCATGGTCACTCCATCTGAAGTATCGGTCAGAACCATTCCACACGTGAAAAGTAGCGGCAGCACGAGAATCTGCCAGAGTGGAACAGCCGAAGAGACACCGACGCCCACGCTGATTGCGATTAATGCTACTTCGGTCGCAGTGTCGAAGCCGAGACCGAAAAGAACCCCAATGGGATAGATTTGCCAAGCATCGCTCACAAACTTGAACAAGGGCCGGAAAGCCCTGTTCAAGAATCCGCGATTAGCCATGAACTCCTCAAGCTGTTGCTCGTTCATTCTCCCCTGTCTTGCTTGCTTGAATAGGTGATAAACACCAAAGACTATGATGACATTGAAAAGCCCTATGATGAAAAGGAACCCACCGGAGATAAGAGTACCAGCCATGCTGCCCCAGCTCTGGAGAGCAGGTATGCTTCCAATGACAGATCTGGTTACGAAAACTATGAACGCAATCAAGCCCACCACTATCGTTGAATGACCAAGCGAAAACCAAGTTCCGACCGTAAACCTTGGTTTGCCTTGCTGAATCAGCTTTCTAGTGGTATTGTCAATGGCAGCTATGTGATCCGCGTCTACGCCGTGACGCAGTCCAAGGACATAAGCGACAATTCCTAGACCGTTCAGTATTGGTGATAAGTGACCTATGATGGTGGCGGCCAGAATCGAAAAGGCAGTGACCGTGCCTATAGCGGCGTAGACCATTCCGATCTTTGCTTTCTCCGCATTCGAGACGCGAAGATTCGAATTAACTTCGATTGTCACTTGGAAATCTCAACCGCTACTTGTATTGAGTTTCTAAATACTCATCTATTTCCATTTTCCGATAGTGCTCCGCCAAAAGGACGAAGATTTTCTCTTCGGAGAAAAAAACGATTCAAAAAGAAAAGGGGAAGCAGATAGCAAGAGCTATCTGCATTCATTGTTTCTAAATATGTGTTCCGGCACAGCTGAATCCGGTCACGTTAATCATCTTGAAGAGTTCCCAGTTCTTGATGACATAGAGTTCGCTACCAGGTACTTCTACCAGATTCCTGAAGCCACAACCCGAATTTGCGGCCGAAGGGAGTGCGATTTCCTTGCCAACAGTGTCATTTTTGAAGATTGGAAAGACCGCATATGAAGAATAATAGCTGGGTACGAATACGGTTTGAAGCTGGTAGTTAGAGAAGATTCCCAACGATGACTCTCGGATATTGAGCGTCGTTACTGTCTTTAGAGCAGATGTGTAGACATAGACGCATTCACACTCGTAGCCTGTCAGTAGACTTCTTTGTTTGCAGAGTTTGCAGCGACTCCTACCGCGTAGTCATCGGTTAGACTGACGGTTGCTACAATCTTGTTTGTTGTTGGGTTGATGGCATCGACGCAGCCATAGCCACTCGATGATTCCCTATTTGCAAAATATACGTCACCTTTGTTCAGTTGATCACCGAACTCCGCATAGTATCCACAAGCAGAGATGGCTTTCACTACTTTGTTTGTTGAAGGATCAATGGCCACATAGTAGCCGGGGTCACTGAATGTTGCCACATAGATCATTTTACTCAATGTCGAGTACACGACAGCGGAGGCCGGACCATAGGAGCTAGTGCTGATAGTTGTTGTGACTACCTCTGTCTTTGCATTAATTACGATGACACATTCACAGCCATATCCGCCGACATATACCATTCCGTTAGAAGGGTCATCGGCTGCGCCTATGGTTATGCTAGAGACGCTGATTTCGCCGGCATAGCTCAGTCCTCCTTTGACTATGAGAATATCGTCGGTAACAAGGGATGTGAGGTAAATGCACCAAGGCTTAACAGTGCAATCTATCGTTTTTGTGGGAGATGCCGCCCCAAGGCCCGCCTGATGAATCGGACCGCTTTGACCCGGATACAATGACGGAATAGCATTGCTGGACGCCGATGCAGTGCTCAACAGCGGCGAGAAAGAGAAGAGAAGAATTACCAGTGCCGTGATTAGTAGATTTGTCAGATTCTTCTTGTTCATATCTAGTCCCATTTATCTTGGGCTCTTTGCGCAAGGTTTGTTGAAATGAGAAGGTGGTATATACACTTTTTACAAATGGATCGTTTTGAGTTGTCGTCCGCCAAGCGTTGTGGCTTTATCTAGCAAAGAAAACAGCCAAGAGCAAAAGGACCGGGCTTGAAATTCTAGCTGTTCTTTTTGGACTTTCGAGATGTTGTTTTGGGTACTCTGTTGTGCTCAAGAGATCTAGTCAGGCGCTCTGCATTAGCCTTTTTTTGCTCTAACGATGACTCCGAAAGTTCGGCCTTTGTTTCGGTCGAATGACGATTTTGTAATAAGCGGTCTAATTCTTTCATCGACCCTAGTGAATTTCATCTGCTCTATTTCAAAGCCAGTCCTGTGGAGATTGTGAACCAGCGAATCAATCGAATGATGGTAGAATATTTTCTTTCCTCTTTGGCTCAATTATTTGGAAATGGCGAATAGAATTCATATTGCACAATTGTAACAACAGATAGCAAAATCACGATTGCAGCTGCGGCAATAATTATGAGTTTTTTGCGTCTCATTTCTTCATTTATTCATCAGGTTTAAACAGTTCATAGTTATATTTGGGATTATCGTTTGGAAGTCTCACGGATAGAATCTCTAGTGTGTTTTCTGATCCGAGCGATCCTCGTGGTCGCTGTGCTCGAAATAAATCAAGTCTATCGCCAGAACTAAGACAATCAAAGCAATGAGATAATATTTGTAGGGGGTTTGAGTAATGTATCCTAAAACAGGAAATTGTACGATCACCTGTCCAACATACATTGACTCGTTGATGTCGCAGTCATAGCCTTGAATTGAACGCGGAGCGCTGGGAAGACAGGGGTCTACGGAAATGCCGTTATGATCCCCAGAGGTAGTCAGAATTTCGTTGCCCTTTGTATTTGAAATGACCACTATTCTGTGGATCACATAGCATGGGTTAAGCGCATCGCGAGAAAGAGAACTGGGAGCACCGCTTTGACATGTCGATGGATTTTGAAGAGCCTCAAGAGGCGTGAAGACAATGACGTCGCCCACCTTTAGCTGATTGAACGGTGTTTTCGCAATAACCACTATGGATCCGGACAAAATCGTTGGTTGCATGCTCGGTCCAGATACGATTGTGAATGGCTCTGACTCGTTCGTTGCCACTATGATAGTTAGATAGCTCAAGAGAATGATTGCGATGGGAACGAGATAAAGGAGGTAGCCAAGATATTTTTTCTTGCTACTCTTTTTGCTTGTGGTCAACTTTCGTACTATCTTCCTATGTAACTAGTCACAGGTCTGCATTTACTGGTTGATGCTCCTTTCGAGTATTCTAAAAAGTGAGGTGTGTCCCGTTGTGTTTGGCAAATTTAAAGAACCTTCGCCCCTGTTGCCTAGAGCGGGAAAGGTCCTCGTTGATATGGCGGGAATCTAGTAGCTGCTATGCACTCTTTGTCGTGATAACGCGTGCTCTCTTGAGTAAAGCTTCCCAATCTAACTTGTACAATACTACCCCTAAAACGATAAACAAAACAGAGAAGAGAACCGAAAACTCAACCAGTGAGAACCCTATGAGGTTTTTCGTAAGGGCTTTCAGGCCAAGGATTCCGTTCACCTCGAGAAAAATTTCAAAAGCGCTTTTGGCGAGTTTTGCGGGCAAAGTCACTCCGAGCATTGGAGTGAGTTTCGCCTTGTTTGCACCCGCGCCTATGTAGATGTAATCATCGAGTGGGAGAACGGGAACGAAGGCGGTCACGAAGAGTGCAAGAAAAAAGGAACGCCGTTGTAGCCATTCGTTGAAGAGTCTGACGTTCTTGTTTCTGGTGAGCGTCTTGCGAAACTCGAGTGCGCCTGAATACAGGACAATCTTTGCAAGTGTTGCACCAAGAGCAGTAGCGAGAACTATTAGACCGAAATTACCCAGATTCAATCCTGCAGAAATCAACTCTGTTGTTGCAAGTAAAGTGTACGAAGCTCCGAAGAACGGCGTTGCGTTCGTGATAAAGGATACGCCGAAGAGCGTAACCAAAACAATTAGCAGAGTGTCAGACAACATCAGGGATTGATTTCAGCTTCTTTGTAATCTTTTATGGTGCGATTAAGAAGGCAACGCTCTTCCGAGGCTCATCAGAGGAGCGATTTGAGACTTGAGACCGTGACAAGAATATAATTTCATTAAGAGTGTGCGATACGGATTAGGAATTCATTCATTAACGTGAGAGTATGTTTCTCTCTCTAACATAGTCAAGTATAGCCTCTAACTGACTCTGTTCTCTGCTTAAGAGATTAAATGCCGTTTTGCGTAGGGTCAGGTTTTACCGAGGTCTTACACAGATTCCGAAAAAAAAGTCCGGGGGTAATTATTGGTACAAACCAAGGACTCGTTATTCCTAGACTGAAATACGATTCACTTTGCTTCAGAGTTTAGAAGCAAGCCACAGCTATTTGGCTCCATTCTATGCTCAACTCGTTCTGAAAGCTAGAACACAGCTGTATCAGATCATTCTCCGTGAGGTCCAAACCTGTCAGGTTTTCATCTGTCATTCATTCTTTTTTCCAGACAAGCCGCGTTCCACAAGGGTTTCGTCTTCTATCTTGTGTTTTTGAGCTCGCGTTAAATCCCCGCGAGAGATATAACCTACTGGAAGGTCTTGTTTGTCGACTGCTACAAGGAATGACACATCATTGAGAGTCATAATCCTCAGAGCCTCGTACCCGAGCTCATCTTCTCTGACAGTGAAAAGGGCTCTAGAGCAGATCTTTTCAATCGTCAGTTCTGGATCAGCCCTGGAAGCAGCGTCATAGATCTGATTTCGATCAACAATTCCGTATATTTTTCCGTCCTTGAGCACGACGAGTCTCTTCCTGCCCCAGAATTCATGATTACGGTCTCCGAGAAGCTTGTACACCGAGAGCACGTTTTGGTTAGCTTCGACATAAGAAATTGGTTTGCTCATCAGTTGGCTTACTCTTATCTGCCGCAAGGGATTGTATTCATAGATATTCCTAATTCGAAGACCACGTCTCGCAAGTTTCTCAGTCATGATCGAATCTTCCATCAGGTATTCGCCTACAAGTTCGGCTATAACCACTGTCACTATAACCGGTAATACTCCTTGATATGCGCCAGTAACTTCCAATGTGAAAACAATTGAAGCAAAGGGGGCGCGAGCAGCTGTCCCAAAGACTGCGCCCATAGCGGCTATGGCGAAAATCGCCGGCGAAATTCCAACACCGCCGATTAAACCGGTACCCACGAATAAGGAAGGGAAGATGAACCTCATTCCCAATCCATAGACAAATCCCATCGCAGAACCAATCATGAACAGCGGAGCCAGTGTTCCGCCTGAGGTTTGAGATGCCATCGACAGAAGCCACGCAGCGGCCTTAGCTGCCGCTATCATGATCAGGAGTGCTAAAATTGGGTACACTCCGCTAAGTGTCCCGCTGAGGATCTCTCGGATGATGTTATAACCTACTCCGAGAATCTGAGGTACAAAAAAACCTATGATTCCAACACAGAGGCCTCCGATTGCAGGAAGCCACGGTTGCCCTAATCTTATTTTACGAAACATGTCTTCTCCTTTGTACAACCCCTGAGAAAGTGCGGAGCCAGCTACGCCAGAGATTACTCCCAAGACTATAAACAATGGAAAGAGTTGCAGGCCTTGAAAAACTCCCGAACCAAAATTGTAAGCTGGGGTTTGAAATAGTGGCGTGGGACTTATCAGAATGAAATGCATCCAGCCTCCAATGGCGGCTGCGACTGCGACGGGGACGAGTGACTTCACTCTAAATTCAAAAAGCAAGAGTTCAATTACAAGAATAATGGCTGAGAGGGGCGTACCAAAGATCGCTGCCATCCCCGCTGCGGCTCCAGACGCGAGCAAGATCTTCCTCTCAGAGCCAGTCATAGGGATAATTTGACCCACAAAGGATCCAAACGCGCCGCCGGTCTGGATAATGGGCCCCTCGGCCCCGAAAGGCTGGCCTGATCCGATTGTAACAGCTGCTGAGAGAGCCTTGAGAATTCCCACTTTGGGTTCTATCTTGCTTCTCGAAATCAAGACAGACTCCATTGACTCTGGAATTCCATGACCCACTATCTTGGGAGAGCCATATTTGATCATCAGCCCTGCAACAAGCCCTCCAAACACAGGTATGATTATAGCTAGTGCGCCGAGTGAATTACCCGCGGGAGAGACAAAACTAGTCGACAGTCTTTGATAATAAAATAAATTTGTGAGAAGACCAATTAAATTATAGAGAAGGTAAGCGATAAACCCCGCTGCTATCCCGATCCCAACAGAGATTATCGTCAAACGTCCGATACGTGACTCTTCTCTTTTCTCAGCAGTTTTTTGTGAATCTGACAAAGAGATTCTTCACATGGTCAACAGAAAAGGCGAAGTTGTCGCGCCTTTGAGTTCTTGTTAACTAAGGAATTTTAATTTATTCCTCGGTTATGAGCTTGCGGAATCGAAATCAAAGGAGAGAACAAATGGAAAACTCTTGAGAAATCAGGTATGAGCAAGAACGAAAAGACCAAAAATAGGCCTTGGAAGATTTTGTTTAATGTGACTGAGACAATTTGATTTCCATTCTCGGTTTGTGGTTCCTCATTATTGGTTACGTTGTAATGGTAGCTTTCCTAATCATTCAACGACTACTGCGACGTACCGAAAGTGCCAAGTCATTTCACAGAGGAGCCTTCGATAAAGGCAGCATGTTGCTTATCGGATCAGCTTTTGGGGTAGGACTCTGGCTCCCGCTAGTTCTGGATATTTTGGGAGTCGCCCTTCACCCCATTGATCTTGCCGAAGGGTTGGTGGCACTTGTTGTCATGGTCTTCGGCCTCGGACTACGAATCTGGGCTGCTGTCACTTTGGGAAGGTATTACACTAGAACTCTCATGATAACTGAAGATCACAAGGTCGTCAGTACCGGCCCTTATGCTCGGGTCAGGCATCCTGCGTATCTGGGCGTACTATTGCTGTGGGCGGGATTCGGAGTCCTTTCAAGTAACCTGATCACTGTGTTCCTTTTTCCCATAATGTTCGTGGTTGTTTACCTGTACAGAATCTCTGTTGAAGAAAGAATGCTCGTTAAAGAATTAGGCGATGATTACATTCAATACCAACGTAAAACTCGCAAACTCATCCCTTATCTATACTAGGTCCGTCAAGCAAAAATTAGCACGAAGAAATTTGAGCTTGTTTCACCAAAGGCTTGAACTGCTGCTAAGATTTATAACGAATTCCTCCGGCTAGGCCTACGATGCCCCATTTCGTTGTGGTCAACGAGCAGGGACCTGCATGGGAGAATAGCCGTCCAATGAGAGATCAGAAAGGATGGAATGAACATGCTGCGTTTATGAATGCTCTCGAGAGCGAGCGCTTTATTGTATTAGGCGGGCCTCTGAGAAATTATTCCAAACACCGAACCTTGCTGATCTGTAATGCGCCTAACGAACAGGTCGTGCGCACTAAACTCGCCGAGGATCCATGGATGATTGCAGGAATGCTTCGCATCATTGAGTTATATTCATGGGAGATCCTCCTCGGGCAGCTACCTGTGAATCCAGCACAATCCCCAAGTGTTTAGATTCGATTCGGTGGATGTTCTGCTATTACAACAAAAATCCTTAATGAGTTACATCGGGGTCACAATCTCTATCTCTACCTCGTTCATGATCACTTTAAATTGCGCGACTTCACTTTCCACTTTAGAACGTGAAGAAAAATTATGAGCACATCAACCCTCCCAGTTACGCAGCGAATGGCTAGACTAGTTCCGCAGCCTGATTCTACTTCGCCACCGCAAGAAGTAGTTCACTTATCTGCCTTTGCCATCATAAGGAAGAAGAGCGACCGTGGAGAGAAAATCCTGCTCGCAAAGAGGCTCAGACCGCAATTCACGGCAGGGAAATGGACTCTTCCCTCCTCGCTCATAGATTACGGCGAGCACCCAGACGAGGCGATGAAACGCATCTTGGAAGTGCAGCTTGGGAAAAAGCCAGAAAAAGTGAGGCTGGATCAAGTTCAATCTTACGGCGACAAGCACTGGGACATATGCTTCGTGTATGATGTTGACCTTGGCAGTTTAGGAGCATTGTCGCAGGATATCGAAAAGGCAGAATACTTTGAAGTGTCCGATCTGCCCCAAGAGCTTAGGCAAGATCATAGAGAAGTTTTAGAGACTGCCGGCTTGATAAAGACTAGAGCCCGAAATCTTGTGCTCCGTTTAGTTAAGCATGTTTGTGGCGGAATGAGCGAATTTCCTTTGCAACCATGAAACGAGCTATTGTAGGATTAGGCGCAATTTTCTAAACAATTGCTATTTCGACATTCGTGTATGTAGAAGCTAGGAGAAGCTAGGTTACCTTAATGGATTCTGTTCAATCTTCACGGTGATTTTTCGAGTTTAGAGGCTTTGTTCAATTTCGGGTGATTGTTTGTTCTTCCTCTGATGATATCTCTATTATATCGCCTTCTTGAAAATGGAATAATGCGCTCTCTTTTCTATGTGGTTGATTGGCGAAATCCTCTAGTGTCTTTCGAAGAGTGGGTAAATCTCCAGCTGCCATCCAATCCAGTAACCTCTCGGCATACATTTCTCGGTATATTCTCAATCTCCCTCCAAGTCTTGCAAATCCCAGCAATTCCCAGGTAGGTATCCTATAGTACCTTAAGTCCTTCCATCGTCTGCTAAAGCTGTTTTTTGGCGAGCTTATTTTGTATATTTGCTTTACAAAGTGATCTTCATCCATCTGTTCTCTAGCAACAAGCAAAGAGTACTTTACTAAGTAAGGTGCAAGAGACATATGGATTCCGTTTGCATCTAGCATCATTGACATTGAAGCCACAGCTGTTCTTTTGTTTCCATCTACAAATGGATGCCAAGTGATTAGAGCATAGGCTAGCGAAGCTGCTTTTATTATGCATCCCTTGTAAATTTCAGTTTGGTGAATTATTGTTTGAGGCCTTTGAGCAGCTGCATCAACTAAGCCTTGATGCAGTACTCCTGATTCTCCACCAAAATGATAGATTATGTGATCGTGTAATCTGAGCAGAGCGCCAGTAGTTAGATATCGCAAGCTTAGAGCTCGCTTAGTCTAAAGAAGACTAATGCCCCTCGCTTGAGAATCTGCTCTGCGGATTGGCTTAGTTTATCCAGATCCTCTTGCTTTGTATGATGAGTTTTCCTTTTAGAGAGGGACATATATAGTACAGTTTGGAGATTAGGGTTAATCTGCTTTATGTGCTTTACTACCGTAATCTACATAGTTCATCAGGAAACTAGATTTGAGAATCTAGTCTGTTTCTAATGCGCTCTCAAGCAAACTCAACCATTTATTCCTTGATGTCTCATCGATTCCAGCTCTTTGAGCTGGTGTCATGCCTTCTAGTGCTTGGTGTGGCTTTACGAAATTATAGTGAATCCTAGCTCCTTCGGCGATCGGTGTTTCCATGCTTTTCCATCCTCTTTGAACCTTCACTCTTTCTCTTAGAGTACCATTGAGACGTTCTATCCTATTGTTATTAGCATGAGGCTTATTCACGCCTGCTCTTGCGATATGGTTGATCTTCCATCCGCTTGCGTTTGCTAACCTGATATGAGCATAAGCTCCCGCAGAATCTGTATAGACATTATCAGGATAATTGCCGTGTGCATTCTTGCGAGCCAAGTTAAAGGCTTGATTAGCTCCCGCGACATCTCTCAAAGGAGAGAGCTTTGAAGCCAATAGAAACCGTGTCTTTCTATCCATGATATTCCACAAGAAAGCGATATTCTTGTAGGACTTTGTATAATTCAATCCGCCTTTCATCTTCACGAATAACTCGTCTGCGTGCCAAGTATCCGAGAGCTGAGGAGCTAGAGAATTGACATACTCGGAAATCTTCGGGATGTATTTTTGAATCCATGAGTAAATAGTGCTGTAAGACAAATCTTCGCCAAAGTTTGCCGATACAGTTCTTGCGATTTTTCTCAAACTCATTCCCGAAAAATACAAGTCCAAAGTCAAGCAAACTGTTTCGGGTGAATAGTGAGCTCTCTTTAGAATTGAAGGCTCACGGAATTTCTTACCGCAATCCTTGCACTTGTACATCTGTTTGTTATCGGAGAATCCATACTTGACTACTCGGATAGAACCGCATTTCTCGCATTGAATTGTATCTTCAGAAAAAATCTTTGGCCTTGGTTTTTCTTGAAGGAATGTTTGACCAGCTACCCAGAATCTAACCGCATGAATATGCTTGCATTGTCCGATCTGCTCATGTCTCTCTTTGAAATCCATGCAATTACAAACAAACTTGCCGTCTAGGAATCGAACCAAGTAGGCGATCTCTTCTACCGTCTGAGAGGGAACGCTGAAGCTTCCGTCTGCGTTCTCAGAGATTATCTTCTCTCGTGCGATCTGCTCGCCTCTCGTCATTCGGCTTTCCGAATCTTTGTTTTGTGCTTCCATGTTATTGCACAGTATGTGTAGAATACACATAGGTATAAAAGGATTGTGTATAGTGTGCGCGGTGTGCTTAATTGGATTATACACATAATACATATTAAATAGATTCTACCCTCTTAGAAGTGGTGTCAAAGAACTTGGCAAGAATAGACATTATCCTTCCTGATGAGCTTGAGCATAAGCTCAGAATGGAAGCGGGAAGAAGGTTAGGAGCTAAACGAGGAGCTTTCACCGAAGCAATAACGGAAGCTATCGCTCTTTGGCTTCAAGATGAAGTGGCGGCCTCTGAGATAAGGAAGAAAGCAGAGATACGGAAGGGTGTGAAGAAATGAAAAGAGATCA
>JASHNZ010000025.1 GCA_030041355.1 Nitrososphaerales archaeon | reverse complement strand
AAGGGGGAGGTGAATAGGATAAGATATGGGATATTATTTACTGCAAATCTCCTACACGCCCGAAGGCTGGGCAGCTCTTGTAAAGAATCCTCAGAATCGATTTGAGAAAGTCAGACCAGCAATGGAAAAAGTCGGGGGAAAGCTCGTTCAAGCTTTCTTCGCGTTTGGTGAATACGACATTGTCGCAATCGGGGAGTTCCCGAACAATTCGGCCGCGGCATCGATTGCAATTGCGCTCGCAGCAGGTGGTGCCTTAAAGTCCTGCAAGACTACACCGTTGTTGACAGTCGAAGAAACGATGGACGCACTTTTCAAGGCCCAAGAAAGCGGCTATCAACCCTTGACAAAACAAGCCATGGAGGTTAGAGCTTAGGAAAGGAAAAGGAAGTTACTAATTCTGGGACAAAGAGTATAACCTTTCGCTAGTGTTTTTGCTCTAAGAAATCGGGTTGGGATGGATCTCGTTATGCATTCTCGAAATTCCACCAATTGTTTATATTTTTGAGATCGTTTCGCTCTAGTCTGAGTTAGCCAATTATGTATCCCAAGGAATTTGAGTATGCTTCTCCTACTTCACTTGGTGAAGCCGTAGCACTCCTAAAGAAAATGGGTCCGGACGCAAAAGTTCTCGCCGGAGGACAAAGCCTCGTCCCTTTGATGAAGTTCAGACTGGCTTCGCCTAAATATCTTCTCGACATTAACGGAATTTCTAATTTGGAATACATCAAGGAGAATGGAAAATTTATTTCGGTTGGCGCTCTGACAAGGCATCATTCACTGGAGAGATCCGAACTTGTGAAACAAAAGCTTGGGCTCTTCTCGGAGACGGCATCTTGGATTGGAGATCCTCAGGTACGAAATAATGGAACTATCGGCGGATCCTTAGTTCATTCGGACCCAGCGGGCGATTGGGGTTCTGCGATAATTGCTAGTAGAGCCTTGCTCAAAATTCAAAGTGCAAGAAGAGAGAGGATAGTCGATTCTGACCATTTCTTCAAAGATACTTTCACTTCTGCCGTTGCTCCAAATGAAATCCTGACCGAGATTCGCGTTCCCGTCCCGCCGGATGGAGGAAGAAGTGCTGGCGCCTATGAGAAACTCGAACGAAAAGCTGGAGATTTCGCAACTGTCGGTGTTGGTGTCCAGCTAACACTTAGCCGCAATCGAAAGACCTTCGAGCAGGCTGGCATTGGACTAACTTCACTTGGTCCGACCAATCTGAGAGGAAAGAAGGCGGAAAAAGCACTGGTCGGCAAGAACGTTAGCCTTGAGACGATTGAAGAAGCTGGGACGGCAGTATCAGAAGAAGTAAAGCCAACAGACGATGTTTTGCGTGGGTCGGCCGAGTACAAACGCGCCATGGCAAGAGTATTTCTCAAACGTGCGCTTACCCGCGCGGCAAGGAAAGCAGGGGCGAGTGGAGTGTGACTCAAGAAAAAATGAGCAAGAAACCAATGAGCGTTAGAAAAACCTCGCGAAGATCCAAGAAGATTTGGGTTCCAGAAGTATTCAGCCAAAAGACGATCAGGGTCATCGTCAACGGAAAGGAGTACGTACGCGATGTGAAACCGCGTCTCCTACTTGTAGATTTCCTAAGGGATAGTTTAGGGCTTACAGGAACTCATGTCGGATGCGACACGTCGAACTGCGGCGCGTGCACCGTCATCTTGAACGGAAGGTCTGTCAAGTCCTGCTCAATGTTTGCGATCCAAGCCGACGGAAAAGAAATTCTGACAATAGAGGGCCTTGCTAAAGGAAACCAATTTCATCCACTCCAGCAGGCGTTCTGGGATAACCACGGGTTGCAATGCGGTTTTTGTACTCCGGGAATGATCATGCAAGCCTACTGGTTCCTCAAGGAGAATCCGCATCCGAGCGAGGAGCAAATTCGTTGGGGAATCGCAGGGAATTTGTGCCGCTGCACTGGATATTCCAACATTGTGAAGGCGATTCAAGTCGCGTCAGAAAAAATAGGCGTGGAACAAATGCAAGTGGAACCGCGCAAGCAACGCATGGTGAGAAGGAGCTAGAAGGGTGAGAGAGAAGATTATGGCAGTATCTGCAATCTTCGGAGCTAAAGTGAACAGACGCGAAGACCCGCGCTTGATCTCAGGAACGGGAACATATGCGAGCGATGTCGCTCTCGCAAACATGGCGTACGCAGCCTTTCTACGTAGTCCACACGCGCATGCTAAGATCAAGAGAATCGACGCAGAGAAAGCGAAAAAACTCCCCGGAGTAGTTACTGTCCTAACAGGAAAGGACATTGGCTCAAAACTGAATCCCGTGCCTTGCGCTTGGCCCGTAACAGGCGCGGATGTAAAGATTCCAAAATACTATCCAATCGCAGTTGATCGAGTGAGATATGTTGGCGATCCGGTGGCAGTCGTTGTAGCAACATCTCCCTACGAAGCTGCTGATGCATTGGACGCAATTGTGGTGGAATACGATCCTCTGCCAGCTGTAATTTTACAAGAAGAGGCTATGAAAAAGGGAGCTCCGCTGCTTTACGAGGAAGTTCCAAACAACATAGCCTTACACTGGAAGATAGGAGGCGGGAATGTCTCGGACGCGTTTTCAAACGCCGAAGTTACTATCAAGGAGCGTTTTGTGAACCAAAGGCTACAACCCACAGCCATAGAGACTAGGGGCGCAACAGCGCAGTACGACCCTTCAACAGGCATGCTGACAATGTGGGTAACTACGCAGAATCCACACGTTCATAGATTACTCTTGACCCTGATGACAGGGATCCCCGAACAGAAGCTTCGAATAATTTCAAAGGATGTCGGTGGAGGTTTCGGAAGCAAGATACCCTGCTACGGTCCAGAAGCGGTCGTGGCTCTTCTCGCAAAAGAAACGGGCGTTCCTATCAAGTGGGTAGAGGATAGACACGAGAACTATGTCGCGACAATACACGGACGAGACCATGTTCAGTACGTCGAGTTGGCCGGAAAGAAAGACGGAACCATCACTGGACTAAGGGTCAAAGTTTACTCGAATCTTGGAGCTTGGCTTTCAACGGCAGCTCCTGGCGTTCCGACCATTCTCTTTGGATTGATATTGCCTGGCGCATACAAAATTCCTAACGTTGAATGCGAAGTCTACGGAATGGTCACAAACACTACTGGCATCGACGCATATCGAGGAGCAGGAAGACCAGAAGCAACGTATATCATCGAGCGACTCGTCGACATTTTCGCACACAAGATAGGAATGGACCCCGCGGAAGTCCGCCTCAAAAATTTCATTCCGAAAGATAAATTCCCATACAATACAGCGACGGGTCTGGCTTACGACAGCGGAAATTACGAAGGTGCTCTATTCAAAGCCCTTGGGATGGTCTCCTATGACAATCTGAGGCGAGAACTGCAGATGCTGAGATCTGAAGGGAAACTTGTCGGAGTGGGAATATCTAGTTACGTCGAGGTCTGCGGTTTAGGTCCTTCCTCAGTGGTTCGTTCAACGGGCTTTGCTCTTGGTTTGTGGGAAAGCGCAATCGTCAGAGTGCATCCGAGCGGAAAAGTAAGCGTCTTCACAGGTGGGCATCCGCACGGACAAGGAGAAGAGACAACCTTCGCACAGATAACGGCAAGCGAATTAGGCGTACTTATTGATGACGTAGAAGTGATACACGGAGACACTGATCGAATTCCCTTTGGCATGGGAACATACGGAAGCAGGACAACACCTGTCGCAGGAGGTTCAATAGTAATCGCATGTCGCAGAATCAAAGACAAAGGCAAGAAAATCGCGGCTCATCTTCTCGAAGCGAGAGAAGAAGATGTCCAGTTTGATTCAGGAAAATTCTTCGTCACTGGAGTTCCCGGTGTATCAAAAACGCTCGCTGAAGTTGCGTGGGCTAGCTATGGTGCAGGAAGTAATGAGATTCCAAGCGGGATGGAGCCAGGTCTAGAAAGCACGGCTTTCTACGATCCTCCGAGCTTCGTATTTCCATTCGGAACTCACGTTTGTCAGGTCGAGATCGACAAAGAAAGCGGCCAGGTGAAGATTAAGCGCTATGTCGCGGTCGATGATTGCGGCAAGCAAGTGAATCCCATGATTGTCGAGGGACAGGTTCACGGAGGAATCGCGCAGGGTATAGCTCAGGCTCTTTGGGAAGAAGCGGTCTATGATGAGCATGGTAATCTGCTGACTGGAACTCTTTCAGAGTATGCAGTCCCTACGGCAGTCGAACTACCAAAGTACGAAACAACTTCAACGGAAACGCCATCACCTCACCATCCGCTGGGGCTGAAAGGAGTCGGCGAAACCGGTACGATAGCTTCTACACCTGCCGTAGTGAATGCGGTGTGCGATGCCCTGTCGCCTTACGGTGTGGAAAATATCGACATGCCGCTAAGATCAGACAAGATCTGGCGCATATTGAAAGAGAAGGGGATCTCGAAGTAGCACCAAAGGAAGTCGCTCCCACATTTGATTTCTTATCTTCTCTCGCTGCTTCTTTGTTTTTCTCAAATTCAGAATGTATAGCATGAATAAGACTATAACTGGCGTCACTGAAGGGTAAAGAAGAGGAAACCAAACATCGAGTACTGCTATTGCTAGACAAGTCCCAAGATTCCCACGCCGATAGCTAGTAAGAAGCAGGTGTAAAACGCTCCAAACCTCCATGATACCACGCCTATTTCCTCATCTGAAAATCTCCTTCCTTTCCATTGCTTATACGCTAGAAAAAAAATCGGGGGCGAGATGGCTATTTTCAAGAAATAGCCATTGTTAGTGTGTGATGCGCTACGGGGGAAGGGTCTCTTGGGATTTTGAACAATTTTTGTGATCCAATCGTTTAAAGCTCATTTGATTTCATAGGAGGATCACTAGCGACTGATTCATTTTGGCATGTTGTAGGTTCGAACTCGATTGCGCAAGCAGCTGAATCCTGCCCTCTCTTGGTCTCTCAACTATCCCTATTCCCCTCACAGTCAAAAGCACAAAGTTAGGGCGTGTCAGCTCATTCAGAGTTAGGCTTTTGGAAAGAGAGCTCAATTCAAGCTCCTAGCGATGACTAATTTCACTTGCAGACAGAAAATTTGAAGCCCCGGCGTAACAATAGTAAACTCAAGCTACTGTTTATTGTCAACGACTGTTTTCTTCTGCGATGTTTCAGAGATACATGAGAGTCGGATGAGGAAATCCTCCCTTCAGAAAGTTTGGAAAGTTTATCTACTCCTCCAATTCCTTATCAAAAGAATTGTTGTGACCGAGAAGAATGGCCACCGAGACTGTTCAGAATAAAGAAAATTTTGTTTGTCCAGAATCCACGATCGAGTCTGCAGTTCAAAGAAATGCTCCTCCAAAGAAAGTCGTACCCTCTCTTAGTATTAGTAATGACAAGAGTAACAATGAGAGCAAGCTTGCCTGCGAATCCACAATCGATTCTGCAAACAGAAGAGGCTTTCTCAAGAAAGCTGCATTGTTTGGGGCTGCAGCCGCGGTTGGAACCACTCTTTTAGGGAGCAAAATAATTCCTGAATCTTCCGCCACTTCGTGTACAAAAGGCTCTAGCGCTCACCCGGATTCTAATGTATTCTACTGCTGTCCCTGTGGAGTTGCCATTGAAGGACGTACTCTTTCAGGAATTGGTGTCTATGGGGTGGCGTGCACGAGCGGAATAGGCGTCTCGGGCGAGAGTTGCTCTTCCTACGGTGTAGAGGGATGTTCTCTTAATGGAGTAGGCGTTTACGGGAAGAGTTTCTGTTCCTACGGTGTAGAGGGATATTCTCCCAAATCAGTAGGCGTCTATGGGAAGAGTTGCTCTTCCTACGGTGTAGAGGGAAGTTCTTGTAAATCAGTAGGCGTTTACGGGAAGAGTACCTGTTCCTACGGTGTGGAAGGATATTCTCCCAAAAACGTAGGCGTCTATGGGCAGAGTTCATCTAGCGTAGGTGTATGGGGTGGTTCTTGTAAATCAGTAGGCGTTTACGGGAAGAGTACCTGTAACTACGGTGTAGAGGGATATTCTCCCAAATCAGTAGGCGTCTATGGGAAGAGTTGCTCTTCCTACGGTGTAGAGGGAAGTTCTTCTAAATCAGTAGGCGTCTACGGATATTCTCCCAAATCAGTAGGCGTCTCGGGCGAGAGTTGCTGTTCCTACGGTGTAGAGGGATATTCTTCTAAATCAGTAGGCGTTTACGGGAAGAGTACCTGTTCCTACGGTGTAGGAGGATATTCTTCTAAATCAGTAGGCGTCTACGGATATTCCCCCAAATCAGTAGGCGTCTCGGGCGAGAGTTGCTGTTCCTACGGTGTAGAGGGATGTTCTACTAAATCAGTAGGCGTTTACGGAATAACCAAGAAAGGAATCGGAATACAAGGTATCGCTTCCGGCACTTGCGTTCTTAACACCGGGGTCGTCGGAGTAACAGACAGCCCGATCTCAGGAAGTTCTGGGGTCACTGGCCAGGCAAGTGGTGGCGGGAGCAGTCTCACTACTGGAATTTATGGCTTGTCAAACTCAACAAGCGGGCAGGGCGTAAGCGGTCGTGCCAGTGCAACGAGTGGAGCAAATGTTGGCGTGATTGGATCGAGCTGTTCCACTTCAGGAGTCGGAGTGCTGGGAGTTGCAGGAACTGATTGCACAGTTCCTCTGGCTTCGCGTGCACATTCCTCAACTCAAAAAGGGAATCTTCTGCAATTCGAGAAGGCCTGCGGAGCTGAACTGGGTACCGTTGTCAACAATGTGGGGTGGCTGGGAATTGGAACGACGACTCCAGCGACGCCGCTTCAAGTAAATGGCGGAGTCAGCGCAAAAGTTGCAACAGTCACAGCTAACTATTCGATGAGTGCTACAGACTTTGGGATTCTTGCAAATGCAGCTTCAGCAGGCTTTACGGTTACTCTTCCAGCTGCAAAGACTGCGCCTGGTATGCTGGTCTTCATCAAGAAAGTGGATAGCTCCACTAACAAAGTCACTGTGGCAGCAGCCGGATCTGACAAGATCGAAGGCAAATCCTCGGATAGCTTGAGCAAGGCGTACAACAGCTTGACTCTGATTTCAGATGGTTCTGCCAACTGGTATATCCTGTCAAACGCAACTTGATAATCAAGCTTCTTGATCGTAATCTCATCTGAAAAATTTCCTC
>JASHNZ010000024.1 GCA_030041355.1 Nitrososphaerales archaeon | reverse complement strand
CTTCCCTTATGTCATCTGTTTCAGGCTTGAAAGCAAGGCCAAGCACGGTAGCAGTTTTTCCCTTCAGGTCTCCCAAGAACGATTCCGCTAGTTGAACAGCAATCAATGGTTGTTGAGCATTCGCATCACTAACTGCTTCAAGCATCAAGGGATCGTATTCAAGAGATTTTGAGAAAGCAATCAGGGCACTCAAATCTTTAGGAAAACACGAACCTCCGAATCCGACACCTGCTTTTAGGAATTTCTCGCCTATCCTCTTATCAAGGCCAATTCCCTTCGCAATTATCTCGATGTCCGCGCCTTCAATTTTTTGTGCGATATTCGCTATGGTATTGATGTAGCTAATCTTTGTTGCTAGGAAGGCGTTGCTGGCATATTTTATGAATTCCGCGTTGACTAAATTAGTTCTCACAAGTGGCGGCATTTTGTTCTGATAAAAATCTTCATAAAAGCGTGAAAGCATGTCTCCTGAATTCTTGTCATGCTCGCCAATCACCAAGCGATCTGGCTCGAATGTGTCCTTAATTGCTGATCCCTCTTTCAAGAATTCAGGATTAAAAGCAAGTCCAATCTCTTGTCCGATGCGTTTGCGAGACTCTTTTTCAATAGAAGGTTTGACTACCCCCTCAGTTGTTCCTGGCACTACTGAGCTCTTGACAACAACTAAGTGATAACCTTTGGACTCGCTCAATTTCCGACCTATTATTTCACAAGCTGAGATTACATAAGAGAGATCGATGGCACCGTCTTTCTTGCTTGGAGTTCCAATTGTGATAAAGATAATATCGCTCAGTTCAAAATGAGAAGTGATGTTGAAGGTCTTTCCAAGATGGGTTCTTAGGAGATCAGAGACTCCGAGTTCATAAAATGGCGCATTGCCCTTATTGATTGTTGCCACTTTTGCTTCATCAATGTCGAACGCTAAGACATTGATACCTCTGTCAGCAAAGCATAAGCCTGTAGTAAGCCCAACGTAACCTAGGCCCATCACTGTAACTGTTGGACGTGATGACCTAAGCGGCTTAACCGATCCTTCGTTAGTAAGCGGCAATTTTTCGTTCCTTCAGACCAACCTAATCTGTAGGCATAAATCTGGATTATCCCTATCATAATATGCGAAAGGACTGCATTGAATTGAGAAATTCCGTAATGAAACTGGGGTACTTGAGCACTAATGTACAGCAATATTCTCTATGACACTTCGAAGAGAGTAAAACATTTCAGGTACAGCAGAGGTTGAAAGTTATACGTGGTCGAGGCCAGCTACTGCCGATCCCGGCCCGACGACCGCGTCGTAAGGATTGCGCGGGGAAGACACGTGACGAGCCAAGCGGGCCCGTCTGTTGCGTAGCTGTCTACTTGCAATCTTGAGTTCGGGAGCGTCATTCCATCTGGGATCTCGAATGCGTGTCTTTAGCTGTTCGCTCAAGGGCACGAATCGCCGCTCGGAGATCTCTAACAAGGTGGCCCAACGTGCCTCTGGAGTCATCAGGCGCCATCGAGAGGAACTCTGATCTTTAAATCGTCTCGCCGAGGACAGGTTTTCTTCTAAAATTGAGTTGGCGACTTCAAAACTATCATCCAGTTCGTTGCGACTTTTGTGTATGAGTGATCTTGGGGATGCCAAGATCTTGGCGGCGACCAAGTTTGGAAGAACGGGGGTCAGTCCTGCTCCGATCCAGTCCTCGCTCCGTTCCGCGACCAGAGTGGCGAGCGGTCCTAGCAAAGCAGCGAATGGGCGTATCGCGTCGTCGAGTCGAGCTGGAGCGTCACGCCTTAAATCTTTGAGACTTTTCCAGGAGATTTTTTCTACGGGTCCAGGCTTGCCGTCTTCCTGTCGTCTCGTGAAGTAGTCCTTCATCCACCTCTTCAGAGGAGTTCCATGCCCGGTCCACTCAAGCGCCCCCGAGGAGGAGACTCTCACGTCGAGAGAAGGATTGTAGCTACGCGCCAAAAGTCCTACCATGCGCTTGTAATAATTCCGCTTCTTGCGATCACCATGCCAACGGTGCAGGACAGCCCCTTTGACAAATCCCACTTTGGAACGAACATCCCGGTGAAAGGGCTTTGCCCACGCGTGAAACGAGTCACGGAAAGGATTTGCGGCACCCACCGAATTCGTTACGCAAGGTGATGACAGATCTCCCATCATCGCGTGAGCCATAAGATGGTCTCCGCTCCCGGCAATCGAGCGGTCGTACAGACCATGTTTTTGGATCAAGTCCTTCCGAGCAGCCCACGCGTATCCACTGTGTCCATGTTTATCAAAGTCTCCAGAAAGGAACAATCCTGGATGGTTGTGTGCCACCGCAGCGAATCCAGACCAGGCGATGCCGCGTCCACGAAATTGCTTCGCACCTTTCGGAAGCCAGAGCACCAAGTCAAATGGCTGAACAATAGGGAAATTATCCAAAAGCTTCGCAGTCTCAATTGCCCAATGGGGGTTCTCAAAGAAGATGTCCGTATCCAGCCAGGCCACTTTCCTGCATGAGTTTGGTAGGTGTTCGATGGCGAGATTGAGTAGACGCTCTTTCTGCCACATGACACTTGGGCAACGCACTTGAAGAATCTTGTCCGACTTGGGTAGCAAGAAAGGATGCCTTCCGAAGGCTCCTTCGACTACGAGCATCGGAATTCCAGATTGCTCCATCACCGAGAGATATGCTTGAAGAGCTTGCATCTTGTTTGCATATCCTTCAGAATCAAAATACGCGGACACGACCCAAAGATCTTTAGGCGCATCATAGTGCTCGGCGGGAATGACTACGCGCTGTCTTGTATTAACTGTCATATTGCAAGGTCACGAGCCACGTCTTTGGAAGCTCCAATATCTTGTGGAACTAAGTCTGCCCTAAGTTCCACAATGCGATTTCTCCACCGGACTTGAGTCAGGCCCCCGGCAAGGGAATAAAAGATAAGCCCATCTAGGAAATCCATCATGGGCAAGTCACCCAGCCGACCTCCCATTAGCCTCGTGCGCACTACTTCAATTTCTCTGTCGTGACCGACGTGAATGCGAATGCTTCCCGGCGGGGTTTTCCGGATTCTTGTTTCTACATCTGCCAGAAACATATCGATCGTCTCTTTTGCAGGGCGCATGATAGTTCCGGGTACAGATCCATCAAGCCACATCTGGGTAAATGCCTGTCCACGCAAGCCTGCGCGATAAGCATCTCTCAAATTCTTGTTAATCGTTCCTCGGTAGATCACTGAAAAAGTAGAATCCTTCCCTTGAAGGACTGGACTTGATTGTGGCTGCGATTCAAGCAACCCAGCATGGATCTCTGTCGCCGTTTGGATAGAGCGAATAATACTAGTATGGCTCACCGAGGCATGATTATAGTTGCGCAATTTTCGTCCGAAGCGTCGCGCCAACTCCATTCCTCTCTCGGTCAGGGTAACATTGTCCATGTCAACATTCGCAGGGGAAGGAGCTTTGCCGCGCTCGGAGTGCCTAATGAAAGCGACAACCCTGCTCCTCTGGTCTATTTCTTCCAGTATGCCGAGAACAGGATCTCCAATCGTAACGTTACTATTCACGGCGACCCCTTCGTTCATCACGGGTAATAATTTGACGGTCGGAGGCACGCTGCATGAGAGAGGCACCTCTTCGATTTCTGCTGACTGCCAAAGACCGAGCAGTTTCAATCGTAGCGCGTCCACATCGAGCTCGCCGACCTCTCGCATCGCACGAGATGTCTCCTCTCTCAGCCTCTTTGTGAACTCTGGATGGCTAGCGAGGTATGGAGGAACGGTCTCCTTCCAGTAGCCAAAGTTCACACGGTCAAAGCCAAATTCTCGGAACAAGCGGAGGAAAAGCGGAACCTCGTGAACGTTCGAGGCCGTGATAGTC
>JASHNZ010000023.1 GCA_030041355.1 Nitrososphaerales archaeon | reverse complement strand
AGAATCCACCTGAAGTGCACTTCTCCCTTTCCTCCTGGTGCCTCGGTTCCATCCTCCTTCAGAAATGTCGCTTCTCCAACCCAGTCTCCAACGAACTGCCCGAAGAGCGTGAGTTTCTCTGCAAGTTCTCGAGCCGCCCCGTCTGCACCAAGGCCAGGAAGACTCCACTTTGCATCAGTACTCATATTGATGAATCGACTGACCGCTTTTGAAAAACCTATCAGTCTTAAGTAGTTCCACGCAATCTTTTAGCCAGTCTCTCTGCAAGCCGTGATGGAAGATCGTGGCGTTGTAGATCCGGATCTGAGGTAGGGGAAAAGTTGAGCGCCCAGGCCGAGCGTCTAACTTTAAGTGCGGCGCTCTGACATTGTGAAGGAATAGCTCACAAATTCACGCTCAAGAAATCGAACTAATTTGCCCTAGCATCATGCAAAGAAACTGTCAATCTCAATTATTTCAGGCCTAGGTTCGAGCTGACGGGTGCTCTTTCTCAAGATTCTCCCTCAAAGCGTCCATGAGCCTTCTTAGAATGATCTGTTCTTCAGTCGTGAAGCCGGCAAGCATTTCTTTTTCGACTCTGAGCCATGTTGACTCGACCTGTTTTCTCAGCCTCACCCCGTGATGGGTCAGCGAGACTGTTAGCGGTTTGCTGTGACTCCGCCTCACTAGTCCAGCTTTTTCCATTCGATTTAGAACTTTAGTCACCGTGGGAGGTTCAACGCAGCAAAGCTCGGCGAGCTTGCCCTGAGTCAAGTCCTTGTACCTCGACATATTTGTTATGAACATCTCTTGACCCACGTGCAACCCGAGTTTCGTATATTCATCACTAATTCTGCTACGATAAGCCCTTCGAAATTGTTCGAATGAGTAGCTAAGAGTGTCTTCGAATGGAATATTCTCGCTGGTTTTTTTCACAAATCATAGCCTCTTTGCACTAGCGTAAAAACGATATGTGTTGAAGAGAGGGGGTTAAAATGTGCTCTTTGATCGGGTATATTGTCGTCCTGCATGATTAAGGACATCGTCTATAAGCTAGCCTTCACGACTAGATTAGACGGCTAAATACCTATATAACGGGAATGGACTCTTCACTCTACCAGAAGAGGTCTGAAACAAAATCCATGTTCTCTCAGGCCGAGATTGAGTATATGAAGAATCAGCGTCTTTGCAGGATAGCTACGGTTTCACCAAAAGGCGAACCCGAAGTTTCTCCTGTGGGTTTTCAGTTCGATGGCAAGTACGTTTACATCGGGAGTCACAGCCAGGATATCTTCCCGAATACTAGGAGATACAGGAACATAACAGGCGGTAACAGTAGGGTCTCCGTCATAATCGATGACATGGCCTCTATCGATCCTTGGAGACCACGAGGGATCAGAATTCAAGGAAAGGCCGAAGTTGTGGATCAGCAAGGGATGTTCGGAAAGGGCAAGTACTTCCGGATAACGCCCAGAGTTTCAGTAAGCTGGGGAATTGATCCCGCACAAGGCGATCCGAACTCATTGGGTGGTTTCTTCTCAAGGAAGAGACACAACTGGTGACTATGAAGGATGCGATTTTCGATGATTGGAGCTATTTCGACATTTTTTGGCTGTTCTGGTTCTTTTCTCTTCCGAGAGGTGGACGTGATAGTAAGATGAAACCGCTACCAGATTCTGCAAAGAAGCTCATCGAAGCTAGAACTTTCGCGAACATCGCCACTTTGATGCCTGACGGATCGCCCCAGGTTACGCAGACCTGGGTCGACCATGACGGTGACATCGTTCTGATCAATACGTTTGAAGGGAGTCAGAAGCACAGAAACGTGACTAGAGATCCAAGGGTCGCCCTAACAATAATCGACCCCAAAAATGAGTATAACATTGCGGTAATTCGTGGTCGCGTCAAGGAAGTAACACTGGACGGGGCAGATGGGCACATCGACAAGATGGCAAAAAAGTACTTGGGACAAGACACGTACCCAATGCGACAACCCGGTATGAAACGTGTTCTGATCAAGATCGAGCCTACTCGTATCGTTGCCCCTTGGAGTGATGATGCCAGACGGCAGGCATGGCAGAATAGGCAAGAAAAGTGAGGCAGCTCTAGTTGTCAGACAACCATGATTTCTCAAACAAGGGAATCGAAAGGTTCACCTCTATTGGTTACAAAAGACTCGATGACCTAGTCAAATTAGTGAGCATGAGCCACCTTCCATTTCTAAATCACATCGAGCGAGATGGGAAACATTTCTACTTCTATTTACTTCCCTTTTCAGGTGCACCTTTGGTCTATTATTTCGGCGCTGACAAGAAGGTTGAAGGCGGGTATATTACTCTCAATCGTGTATCGGGGAGATTTTCTTTCTCGAATAGACCGACATTTGACGCGCAGTCTACTGACGTTCCAATCCTCGAAGTAGATAGAGCCGACATGCTCGATCTCATGAAATCAAAGCTTCATTGAGCGACCCAAATTCAAAGTTCCAAAAGTTTCCAGGTTGAAAAAGTCATGGTCACGAAGTGGTTCTTCAGGCAATTCATGCGCTTGCAGGTTTACTTCTATCGACGCAGCGGCGGCAAAAGAATGAACCGAGTTCGGGGAATGCCTATTCTGATCTTGACAACAATTGGGCGAAAGTCCGGCAAGCATCGCGTGACGCCAGTGATGTACATCCAAGATGGAGACAACTATGTGGTAACCGCCTCGAACAACGGAGCAAAGGAAAACCCCGGCTGGTTCGCTAACATGCAGGCGGATCCGAAAATCAAAATTGAAGTGGATGGCACGACAAAGAATGTAATCGCACGAAAGGCAAACTCAGAGGAAAAGGCTCGCTTGTGGCCGCAACTGATCCAGCAAGCACCTTTCTTTGAAGGCTACCAGAAGAAAACAAAGCGTGAACTTCCGATGGTAGTCCTGGAACCAACTGACACCGCTAAAAAGTGAAGGACTGTGCAGGTCGGCATGTTTAGAAGATGGGGCGGAGAAATTTTTGACGCGACTGTCCTAGATTCGAAGAGAATCACTCCCTCCATACACAAAATCACGATAAAAAAGCCCAACTCTTTCAATTTCCTGCCTGTCCAATTCACCTTCCTATCTTTGATGACTGAAGCAGGAATGGACACTCGCCCGATGTCGATAGCGACATCTCCCACTCGCCCCAATCTAGAGTACGCCGTCAGGGTTTCAGATTCATTCTACAAGAAGGCCTTTGCGTCACTCAGTCTCGGGGATATCGTCAAAGTGCAAGGTCCTTTCGGCGACTTCATATTGAATGAGGACCGACCGGCAGTTTTTATCGCAGGAGGAATAGGAATCACCCCTCTGAAAGGAATGGCTGAGTATGCCGCAGACAAGGAGCTAAAGATCCCAGTCCGCCTGCTATACAGCAACCGAACGGAGAATGAAATCGCCTACAGAAAAGAACTAGAAGATCTAGAGCTGCACAACCCGAATTTCAAAGTGCTTCACACGCTAACGGGCGAAAAAATATCAAAGGACTGGACAGGATTGCATGGAAGAATTAGCCGCGACTATCTTCTCAAAGCCACCGATGGGTTCGACCGACCTAGCTATTATCTGTGTGGTACGCCCGGCATGGTCACAGCTGGACTTGATATACTTCATCGCATGAGGGTGCTAGAAGAAGACGTCAATTATGAGGTCTTCCGCGGTTACTGGAGCTAGAGGTGTAGTCGCTAAAATGTCTAAACCTTTTCGAGGATCAAATCAGCCACAGATGGCGCGCTTACGCTCTGACATCGTTTTGATGGAACATAGCGATCCTGGGGCAGAAAGAATGCACATTTCGACAAACACGTATGCCTTGCTTAAAGGCAAACTAATGCTTCTCGTGGACGTAAATTCTTCGCCGCTACTCCCATTCTTGGAGCAGCTGTCCTATGACAAATTTTCTCCGACTGCAATTGTGATTACACATCGACATGTCGTTGGGTCAGGAGACGCCTTGGGCGACCTAAAGAACGAGTTCAAAATTCCCATACTTCTTCATCCGAATGATGCCAAACACGAACAAGCTATGGCAGCTGGTCTACGATTTGAGAATCCTTTAGGACACAAAGCTCTCGACGAATTCGGTTTTGAGGTGCTCCTATTTCCTGGTCAAACAGTGGGCTCCATCATGTTATATTCGCCTAACAGCGGAGGCGTGCTTCTTTCTGGCGATTCAGCCTGTGGAACTTCAGCCGACCAAGAAAAAGCAAGCATCGAACGCTTAGTGAGGCCTCCGATAGAGACGAGCGAAGACGATGCGGAGTTGCGAAGACATTGGCTTGCTTTCAGCCGACCGCTTTCAACAGTCCTGCCACTTCACGGGACCGGATACTTTGATCGGAAAAAATTAGATTTAGATTCTATCATGAGACCTTTGGTTCGGGCAGAACCCTCTCATTGGCATGACTTTCAACAGTAACGTGATTTCCTAATTCGTCCATGTAAGAAGAGACTCGCCTCTGCTAAGAAATATCTCTTTTGCTACACCGAATGGCGAAAGTACAGTTGCACAAGTATCTGATAGTAATCAATGTATCGTTTCGAATCGTATTCCGCATTCTCAGCTAGTTCCTCCGGAACTGCTCGATTCATCCCTTCTGTCTTGCACTTCGTAATAACATAAGATAGCAACTGTCCTGCTTTAAGTTCCAGTCCTCTCTCCTCTAATTTCAAAGCTGCATTGACTGAAAGTTGTCTCTTCGAAAAATAATCCGCGAGATTCTTTGAAAGCCTTCGAGTTATCAAGAGCTCGAGAGGAGGAACTTCATAACTTCTATCTATCTTGCGAACTCATTGAACATCGCAATACCTTTTGTTCTTGCAAGTTCTCTTAGCTCGAGTTTGGTATCCATTTCGAGAGTTCTTTCAAAATCTGTTCCTGACATTTCTTGAAATAGATCGGTGTGTCGTGTCTCCCGTATTCTAGGCCACGCACCTTCATCTCATCGTTTTTTTCAAAACAACCGAAGTAGCGCGTAGGCTCTTGGTTTTGCGAATCTACCTTAGAGGGAAGGAAGACAATCCACTTGTAGATCCCTTCAATTGCGAGTTTGAATTTCGTGGTCTGTTCGATTTCTTTCCTCAGTTCTTCGTAATCTTCTTCTTGCAACACTGCAAACAGCGATGTGCGGGTCAATTTTCATGAACTTTACATGTTAGTTAATATCGAATTCATTATCTTCTGGGTCAGCCATAGCAACTGCATAATGCTCCAGCCCGGCCTGCTCGAGGGTTTCTAGCCTCGTTGCACCGATCTGCATTAGTCTGGCAGCTTCTGCCTCCACACGCTCTCTGCGGATGTTCATAGGTACCCCAAAGCCGCCACTCACCCCTAGATCAAAATGGAGCCGATTCTTGCAAGTCTTCGATTCAGGTACGACATGGAACCAGATTCTTGGCCCTTTGTCATCTGGATCGACTATTGAATCAGTCCCTGCAGTTAGCTCCTCGTCTCGAAGCCCGATCTTTTTCCGCCAATCTTCCCAAGAAGAGAATCCCTTTGGCGGAGCTTCAGGCACATAGCCTAACGCTTGCGTCCAGAACTTGACTAGCCGCGCAGGATCTTTGGCATCAATCACAATTTGGAATTTCTTCAACAGTTCCCTTCTCCCAATTCTGGCTCTTCAAAGCTACCGTCCATTAAGTTTCTGTTTCTTTTTGACCTGTCATGATTTACAGAATTGCTGGACGAAACATGAAGACAAAAGGCTCGGAATCGGAAGGGAATTTAAGATCGAGAACTGGATCGGCCAATAAGCATTCCGACGCTGTACGATCGTTTTTGGTCCACTTGACTTCGATCGGGTACTCCTTGCTGTCGTCCATCCCTCGAAGCCAACGGTAGAAGCACTTGATGCACTGCTTGTCAGTGTGCTTTGTTTCGTATGCAGTATCCTCGTCCTCGATCTTTGATATTACGTCGATGAGGTCTTCCTTCACCGCGTCCTTGAAGTGCTTGCCATTCAAGAACCTCGATAGTTTTCGTAGGCAGTAGATGTAACGTGTCTGGCGGGGGATGCTGAGCCCTTGGGCAGCTCTGTATTTGATGTAGGAGCGGATGAGCTCCTTGTTTGTTGGAATAATCGTAGAATCTTCATCTAGTGCAGTAAGAGCTGACTCTAATCTCTCTTCATAATGATGGACTTCATATGCGCCTATTCGCTGGTGCTTTAGTGCAAGCTGCTGCTGTCTATGCTCTTGGCGCAATCTGAATATTCGTACAAGTCTGTCAGGGATTTGAACCTATAGTAAGGCGCCCAGGCCGGGATTTGAACCCGGGTCGCGAGAGTGACATTCGAGGCGGGATTTTGCACACGCTGTCTCACATACTGTTCGGCGCATTGGCAACCGAGCTGTACGAATTAGTCTCTATACTACCTGGGCTTCGAGTTCGATAGTGTTCATTGACAATATCGGATTTAACGCTTTTTGCAGTTGCGCAAGCATGCT
>JASHNZ010000022.1 GCA_030041355.1 Nitrososphaerales archaeon | reverse complement strand
CCAATTCCAAGATTGTATTTTCTTCGCGTATGAATGATGAATATCTGAATCTTGAGAGTATGGAAGCAAGCAAGAATCTGGTTTTCTCATGCTCGTACGAAGCTGGTCGAGGCAAGTTTGCCGTTTGCAAAAAGAGTTACTCGTGTAGTAAGCTTTTCAGCAGTCAGAGACTCTTGGCTAGACAGCTCTAGATATGTTTAGTAATATCGTAAGAAAAATCCGACGAACTTGAGTTTCGAGGATCAGTTAGCGAGGTACAACTGCTAAACGGTTCTGAGAAGAAGAGCAATTTTGCTTGTGAGTCATGTACTCTAAGAAAGTTCCTGCTTTGAATCCACAGTTCTTACACTCATAGATTCGATCTTTCAATGTTATGCTTCTGGAACGTAAAGTAGTCGTAAGTTCCTATTTATCTTTCGTAAATTCGGAATATGGATCCAGACTCCTATTCTTCGCAAATGTCTAGTTGCGCAACAAAATGTTAGGTTAGCAGGACAAAGAAAAAAAATGGAGCTGCTTTCCATCCAAGTTTAATTAGTATCCTCTTAACCTCAAATTGCGGAAAATAAAGATTCTCTTGCGTTGATTGCGAGTTAAAAGATACAAACGGAAAGTGCGAACAATTCTGATGGACAAATTTAAACGCAATGCGAACAAAATAAGTTACCGTTGGTGAAAATAGTGTGAATGCTGGAACCAGATACAAAATGATTACTGCGAGAAAAAGGCGACGATTTTTCGGGCTCGCAGCTGGAATTGCTGCCGTAGCAGTTGTTGCCGGTTATGTTGCGGTCTTTCTGAAGTAATCTACTACGAGAATGGAATTGACCATTCTCTCAACCATTTTTTTCTTTCAGCGTAAGTCATCTACTCTTTTCAAAATCCGAAGCGCAGTCAAAGTAATCCACTTGCTAGGTTTACCTTCTTTTTCCAGTGCAAATCGTTTTACCTTTCTACGAAGCCTATATTGTGCGCCCGCGCCGAGGTCTGGATGAATTTTATCGAGATGCCAAGTCCCGTCCTTTTGGCGTTTCTTTTTCAAGATCTCAAGAGCGGGACGGACTCTTTTGTCTCTCGCGTAACCAAGACTCGTGATTACATCCAGCCCGACTAATATATCGTAATAATAGTGGTTTGGATAGTGAAAACGTAACCAAGGAGTATATTCTCTTGTTCCTTCACTATAGAGCCTTTTTTCGAGGTAGAATTCAGTGCCTCGTTCAATAGAAGACTGGATTCGTCTCGTTCGTTTTGACTTGGGAAGAGCTGCGAAAGCTGCAAGGCCCTCCCATCCATCCAAAGTTCCACTGTCTGACTCAAAGCAATGCCATCCTCCGTCTTCTTTTTGATCCTCGACGAGTCTGTCAAACAATTTTCTCACTCGGAAATCATCTTGGTATCCGAGACGAGTCAGCATTCTCGCCGTGTTTCCCACAATGCAGACCTCATCATTGAATACGTTCTCCGCTGAAGGAAGTTTCAGCCAATCCTTGAAGAAAAGGCCTGCCATCTTTCTAATTTTGGTATTCTTAGCTGTCAATCCGAGATCTGAAAGAACCAGAGCTCGCCAGTTCGTAGAAGTGTATTTTGGACGATAGAGAGATTTCCGGGACTCCCAGTATCCACCTGGTTTTTGCAAATTCAGTATGTCATGAGCCCAACCCTTTTTCGAAATATTGGAATACGTTTGGATCACCTCCGGGTCGTCGGCGTCCCGATCAAGTAGATCAAGGAGTGCGTAAAAACGGACGGACGGCTCATCCTCTTCAAGTAGCCAGCGAATCACATGATCATGCTCCGCTTTATGCAAAAGAGTTTCTCAGTTAGACTGGAAAAAGTCCCAATTAAACAATTTATCCCGCTTCGCTAGAATCCAGAAATCATAAGATACAATAGACGGGCGCATGCATGGCTCGTTTGTGCGAAGCGAAACTACCCGTCTATGTTATGTGATACCTAGCGTAGCGCTTCGAGATGGCAAACCTACCTTAGACACCGAATTATTTGCGATTCTCTACAACTTTCTGAAATTAGATGATAAGCAAGGCCACAAGAAAATCAGCGAAGTGAGAAAATTCTACTACCCTTTTGCTGTCTGCAATTTTGGCACCGAAGGTACTCCTACGAGATCTGTCGCTTTGGATATCGGAGGAGCCTTTTGGAGTGAGGATTTCTCTGGCTATGTTCTTGATAGAGAAAAAACCGATCCTTTGCTGCATAGCTTACCTGACAGACCGATATCTACCGAAGACGAGCCGAATTTCATTGCGACCCTCTCCCACCTCAATTCTTCTTTTAGCCAAGTGTCAAACAATTTTCCAGTTCCAACGACTTCTTGGTTCAGAGAGGTAACAAAATACGCGATTGCGAGTGCGAGGAGCCCAGAAGTCGTCTACGATGAAGCTCACTACAATTCCGCTTCTCAGATTGCATATCAAATAGCGCTTCAATTGGACCAGATAAAGACTCAACGAGATTACCTGATTCAAACGAAAGCTCTTGTCCTGGCCAAGATTCAGAATTTCGACAAGCATCTGCAGACTATGCTTTCTAATGAAAAAGAGTACTCAGTGCGAAGCGCTGCGAGATTTGTCGAGGAAACCTCGCCGGATGTTGGTATGCTTGATTCTTTACTTGAGACTTTCACCGAGGATATATCCGAAAACATACGCAACATTCAAAGCTCTTCGGAACGAGACATGGACAGCATTGAACATTTGATCCAGTTCGAGCGCAGAGAGTTGCAACGGATGGGATCCTTGCGCGACCAGTCTTTCCGAAAAGAGATTGGCCGAATCCAGAGTGCAATTGAACTCAATCAAGCTCAGCTCCTTTCATTGTACAAAATTAAGAACCAAGTCGAAGAGGCGATGACAAACGCAAACAACGCCCTAAGAAAAGCTTCGGAAGATATGCGCAGCGTTCGTTTGCGCCTTCGACAGATAGAACAAGCTCCCATAAAGCCTCCGGACGACGAAGATCAAGTTTACCTGAATGGTTTCAAGAAGAATTCGAAGGACAAAAGCAATCAGCTCGTTGCTCCTGATTCTGGTCAGATTGGAAATAGGACGAAGGCCGGCGTTGCAATCGATTCCTTTACTATTCGAAAACAAATAGCAGAGATGGAGTTGCGCTTCTATGATAGCCTCGCACTGAGAGTCAGATCTGATACTGATGTGGCTCACGAGCAGATCAGATTACTGAGGAGAAGTCTGGGTCAAGTTCTGGACGACCTCCAAAGTTTGGTGATCCAAGCGAACGACGAGGTGCAAGGTCTTTTGCGAGAGGGCAGAGCACGTTGCGAAAGCACTCTGGCTACGAGAAACGAAGATTATGAGATGATCAAGCGCCAATTCGTCAAGATCGAGAGCCCCAGACAGTTCATTATTTCGGTCTTGGAGGGGGCCCAGGCTCTAATGCCTGCTGAGGTGGAAAGGCATGTAATACCGGTAAAGGAAAGAATTTCTCGACTTTCAAAGTCCCGGGAGATGATTGAACCAAGATTCTCTCATGCCATTTCAAGCTGTGAAGAGTTGATCAAACGAATAGAGAGCATCGCCTTTGACACAATTCCAGAGGGAATCTACTTCGTACCATTTTGGCAGATCCGCTGGCAGGATGACAAAAGAATCCTGAGGTCGACGATTTACACTCTCTCCCAACTGAAAGATGATGCGAGATTGTTGCCAATATTTTCGGAGCTCGAATTTCCTCCGGAAAAAGCTCCCCTGCCCGATCCTTCAGGAAGAAAATTGATTATGGAAAGCGAACAAAGGTCTATTTTGAAGGACTATTCGCTTCCAAAGGGGGCTTTCAAGATTGGGTCCCTAGATTCTTATTCTTGCACAAAAGAGGTCAGAAAACTTGCGAAGTAAAACTGCAGTCGCACCAACCTCTCTTCCGGTCGAGTTCTCAAGGGACGCTGTAGTAATTAACGAGGGAGTGAAATATGATGTCCCCGTACTTCCCGAATCCACTCATCAACTGAACAGAACCATTGAAGCCCGAAAAGGAGCCACCTTGAAAGGCCCCATATTCGGATCCAAAGTAAATTTGGCGCCAGATACCGTTGTTGGAAGTTGGGTCTTTGGTGAGGAGCTAGTTAGATTAGAAGACTCGGCGAAGGTTGAGGGTAGTATCGTAAGCAAATCTCTGGTAGAAATTCAAAGTGACTGCGAGATTGGACGTGAGAGCCAGACAGGGAATATAATTTCGCCCAATGTGAGGATAGGGAAACAATGCAAGATTTTTGGCAATATAATAGCCCGGGACTCACTTCAAATTGAAGGAGAATGTACCGTTAGCGGCCTGATATGCTGCACAGGGAAAGAGGTTAAACTTGGGCAAGGCGTTGTGTGCTCAGACTTACTTTCAGCTGGAGAAATAAAACTCGTGGGATCACTGGCAGTAAAGGATTCTGTGATTTGGGCGGGAAAATCGATATCCTCTGAGTGTTCAGAGAAAATCGGTCTTTTATCGAATCTCGCTATCGCTGGAGAGAATCCGAGGTCGCTGGATCTCGTGAATAAAGAATCTTCAGTGCAAGAAGTAAATTTGAATTACGATAAAGTATCGATCTCTAATCCCAAAAGCGTATCAGTAAGAGAGGAAGTTTTGCGAAAGGTGGAGCAGGCCCTAAGATAGTACTTCTCAATAAGCTATTTCCCTGCAATAGATCAAGACAGAATTTGCCTGATGCATTGACTCTTAGGGTTGCGCTGCGAAGCTGGACTATGCTCTAATGATTCCTCGTGTGTTTCCGCGCAATACTTCCTTTCCGAGTTGGTTGAAACAAATAAAATCCAAAGTAACCCTAAAATGTCCTTCTTCATGCTCCACTCTGGTTACTACCCCCTCAACCCGAACTGTGTCGCCCGCGAAAACTGGCCTCAGAAATTCCAAGTACATTTCGCGAGCAATATAATTGATGTCACCTCCGAGCTTTGTTGGAACCGTTGCTGTGAGAAGACCGTGAACCATTAGCCGGCCTTGGCTGTCCGGTTTTATGTGATGCACTCCTTTATCCCCGGAAAGTTCTGCAAAAAGTTCTACATCCTTCGTTGAGAAAGTTCGCTCGTACGAAGACTTTTGTCCAACTTCAAGTTTCGTTTTCAATACACGCGATCTTCAAGTTTTTGTGAAGTATTTCAAGTGCGCGAGTTCAAGAATTGGATCCGAACCATTCTAGAAGATGAATGCTATTTTCTCCCTGAACAACTGTCGTAGTCAGCATCTTTGCCAAACACAAACTTCGACTCACTATTCGTGAGTGTCCGTTAAATAACCTGAACTCGGACCCTCCAGCAAGCTCGAGTTGCTGATCATTCGACAAGAACTCTCTAAAGAAAGTCGAAGACGCAGATTGTTTTGAAGATGCAGACCTATGACATTGAAGGGGAATCTTTGGCATCACAGGGACTTTCTAAAGTTCTGGACCGGTGACACTGTCACCCAATTTACTGGTCAGATTTCAGGACTGGCTCTACCTACAATTGCTATCCTCACTTTGCAAGTTACTGGATTTCAGCTTGGAGTACTTAATGCCCTTGGCTTCATCGCTTTCCCGACATTAGGGTTGTTCGTTGGAGTTTGGATGGACCGAATGAGGCGGAAACCGGTCATGATCGTTGCAAACGTTATCCAGGTCGCGACACTAGCATCAGTGCCTGCAGCTTTCATTTTTCACTCGCTAAATTTGTATCAGCTGTACATGGTTTCTCTAATCGTGGGAACAACCACACTTTTCTTTGATGTTGCTTATCAGTCCTACCTTCCGAGCCTTGTCAACAGGGCGGACGTAGTGGAAGGGAATCAGAAGCTTCAGACCAGTGCATCGGCGGCCCAAGTGATCGGTCCTAGTGTGGCGAGCGGAATGATGCAACTCATGGGCGCGGCGCTATCGATCGTCTGGGACGTAGTTGGAACCTTGGTTGCGGTGTTCACGCTTTCGTGGATAAGAAAGCCCGAGTCAAATCCTGCGGTTAACTCTCTCGATACTCAAAGACACTTCTTCACAGAGATGAAAGAAGGAATCAAAGCAATCACAAGCAATAAACTCCTCTGGACGCAAGCCGGATGCACAGCTACCTCTAACTTAGGCACCAACATATTCTCCGTAGCAATCCTCCTATTCGCATATCGAATTCTAGGAGTTTCCAAGGGCATCATAGGAATCGCATTCTCTATCGGGGCAGTCGGGTTTCTTCTTGGTGTCCTCATCTCTGCGTCCTTCACAAAGAGACTTGGCTTGGGAAGAGCGATCGCCCTTTCAGCGGGAGGGAGTTTTGCGTTATTGATTGTTCTGCTGGCCAACACTCGGTTTGCCGTGCTCGTAATAGGCGCCGCCTACTTTGTAGCGAACTTCGGCATACCGATCTACAACATCAATCAAGTCAGCCTTAGGCAAATCATCACTCCAAATAGAATTCAGGGAAGAATGAATGCTACTATGAGGACAATTGTTTGGGGTACTATTCCAGCCGGTGCTCTGTTGGGAGGAATCTTTAGCACAACCTTCGGGATTATTCCAACTATCGTTATAGGATCCATAGTTTCAGGCAGTGCATTTCTTTGGATAATTCTTGGACCCATATTCAAACTCAGCAGGCAGCCGGAGCCGGTGGTCGACTGAGCTCCAAAGGATTTCTCTAATTTTGTCGCGAAGTTATTTTCCGTTTCCGTATTTAGCAGTACATGATTTCTCGATATTCGGCAACATGAAGTACCTCGCGTACTTGCCTCATCTCCGCAACGCCCAATATACTACACATCGACAAATACATTCAGAAGTTTTATGAAATTTTACGAACGATTTCAAACTTGGATCAACACCGCAGTCTTTCTCGCAGGCCTTGTTGGTTTTTACTTCCTTCTGCACTTCGCGTGGGCTTGAAGGAAGTTTTAGGTCAACAAATCTCGGCGTCATGGAACTCAAGACATTTGGCGAGTCTTTCCGTGCGTGAGAATCGAAGGCGAAATGAAAGAATCGACGTACTCAAGGGCAGTCCTCATGCCCTGAGTCTCGACCGTGTAGTCCTTTGAATCTAAGAAGGGATTGATCCAAACTATCCTACTCGTTGTTTTTTGAAGCTCGCGCATTTCATGTTTTAAGGTGGAAAGATCTCCGATGTCCCATCCATCGCTAAAGATCATGACAGTTGTCTTTCTCGTGAGAAAACCGCCATACAAATGCCTGAATTGCCTGAGACATTGGCCTATTTTCGTACCACCGCCAAAACCAAGATCAAGTTTAGGAATCCTCAGGGCAAGCTCTTTGGGTTCGTACTTTGACGTGTAATACGTGATTCTTACTAATCGTGTGCTGAATAGAAATATTTCGGATTTCGGTATCACTCTCTTGAGCGAGCAGCAAAGATTAACGATACTGGAACTTGAATCACTCATGGAGCCAGAAACATCACAGAGTAAAACGACATTTGCCTTTGAAACTTTTTTCAATGTACGAAACACCGAGGGCGATTCCGCGGCCTTCTTTAATTCGAGCTGCAGTGTTTTTCGAACATTTATTTGACCAGCGTTGCTTCTCTTGAATCGGTGGCCCTCTAGGGTCAAGATCTCCGTCTTGAATCTAGTGATCCCCGTAGCCCAGCGTTTCTCGTCTGACCTTGAGATCTTCGGACTCGTTTGTGTTGATTCAATTCCCAGAGGACTATACATACCAAATTGAAAATTCTTATCTTTGCTAGTGAATTGATCCTCTTTTTTGCTCATATCCGGATATGGAATTCCCTTTCCAACTTTTTGATTTTGAGCTCCAAAGCGGACTATAGTTTCCGATCTGGACTTTATAGTGTCCGAAGTCTGAGACGTGTCGAAATCTTTGATCAGCGTTGCCTTGATCGAAGCTTGGAAAAGGTCAGGATCTGAAATTCCAATCAGCTTGAGAGCTCTCGTGGCATCAAGGCTCTCTTCTATACCGACCCCGCGACCAATTTTTCTTAGTTCTGACGAAAAATTAGCAACAGTCTGCTCTATTGACAAATTTCATTACACATTTCAGAGAGTCGATAGGAATCTCGCGAGGTCGCTTTCGTCCTTCAATATCGCACCGGCAGTTTTCTGCAAAATGTCTGGTGACAGCGACGAGCCACCGAGAGCCATTACCGAGGAGACTAGGTCTATTGTTTCCGCAGTGCCAGGCTTTCTAATCAGTTCATCGTCTTGCCTGATTCTAGCAACAAGCTCGCTCGCCTCGACTGCAAGGTTATCTGGAACTCCCTTCACTCTCTTCTTCAGGATGTCCACTTCTCGCTGTATGCTTGGATATGTGAGACTGAGGTAAAGGCACCTACGCTTGACAGCGTCAGACAGATCCCTAGTCTTGTTTGATGTTACGAATACGTACGGAATACTTTCTGCCTTTATTGTTCCGAGCTCCGGAATGCTCACCTGGAATTCGCTCAAGAATTCCAGAAGAAAGCCCTCGAACTCTGGGTCAGCTCGATCTATTTCATCGACGAGTAACACTGTTCGTCTATGAGTTCTGATTGATTTGAGTAAAGGTCTCTCTAAGAGAAAGTTCTCACTGTAGATCTTCTGTCTGACCGCATCGTTACTTTTTGATTGAGCTTCTTGTTGCAGCTTAATCTCCAAAAGCTGTCTCGGATAGTCCCATTCGTATACCGCATGGCTATAATCTAGGCCCTCATAACATTGGAGTCTTATCAGCTCAAAACCAAAACTTTTCGCGACTGTCTTCGCAATTTCTGTCTTGCCGCATCCTGGAGGTCCTTCTATGAGTAGTGGTTTTTGAAGGCGCATCGCCAGAAATATGGGAGTGGCGTTGATTCGATCGATGATATAATTATGTTCGGCAAGCCTTTCAACCAGCTCATCGACGTTCGTTGGTTCAGTTTCGACCAATGCTGCTGATCAGCTGCTTTTTGCAAGAATGTATTTTTCCGGATCGCGATCGAAAGATTCTTTGCACGTCCCGCAGCAAAAGAACACTGTTTGTCCATTCACATTTGAGTGATAGTCCGCAGTGCTATCGACCGTCATTCCACAAACAGGATCCATCATAACTAGTGATGAATTTTCCGAACTATCATTTGCATTAGAAATGGACTTTGACACTTTACGAGAAACTTCCCGCAGATCCTCGGTATTTTGGGATCTTGCGATTTCCACAATTTCTGCCATGATACTGAGAGCAATCTCTTCAGCAGTTACTGCACGAATGTAAATTCCTGCTGGTGACTTGATCCGTTCGATCTGCTGTTCTGGTATGTTCATTGACTTTAGATACGAGTAAATCTCACTTGCTCTTTTCTTTCCGGCGACTATGCCAATGTAGGGGAGCTTTATTCTGCAAAGTTGAGTGACATGATCCAAGTCAAATTCTCCCATGGTGGCGACAACGGCATAGGTTTGAGCAACACTCTTGGTCAAACCATTAATATCTTCGTCGGCAAGGATATTTAGGACAGAGTCGGCATCTGGAAATTTGTCCTTAGATGCCTGTTTATCCACAACAATGACGCTGAAGTTGAGTGACTTTGCGAGATGAGCAAGTGCCCCCACGATCGGAACATGCCCAAAAATGACGAGTCTTCTCTTAGGCAAATAAGGCTCTAAATAAACATCCATTCTTCCTCCTTGGCAGGTTGTAAGGTTCAAAAAGCGAGTCGTCCCGTCACTTAGACAGTCCAAAGCTGTCCTAACAATTTCATCTTCCGTACAGTGCCCGCCTATCCAACCATCCACGTTTCCATCTGCGAGGATTATCGCTTTATTTCCAGCCTTGATCGCCGTAGGGCCCTCTGTTTTCAAAACTCCTACAACGACAAACGGCTTTTCCTCAGAGCCCAGTTTAAGTTCTCTGAGCAGGATCTCATGTGACAAATCCAAAACTAGCGCTTGAATAGTGTCCGGGCCTATAAATCGGTTACCTGCTTCTGCTTGTAGAGTTCCGCGTGAAGCATGCTAAGAAATATTGAATTCCGTCTGGGTAAACACATTGCCTTCACGTTTGATTTCCTTCGGTTTGATCTAGCGCAGATCGTCGTGTTCTATTCTTTGCAATATTTCTGTGCAAATGTGACATCCGCAATTTGTGAGAGCTGCCTTGAACCCCGCCTGTGCGGTTGCTCCTAGAATCTTGTGGAATGCCAGCGCTTGCTGTATTTTCTCTTCGGGGAGTTCTGCTTCCATCAACAATTCTGAGTTCATGACTTCTGCCTCGGAAATTTGATAAAGGACTTGGGAAGTGGCAATCCGCACCTCAAAACCAGATCAATATAGTCGGCACTAATTGAGTAAAACACTCAATTTTCCTATACACGAGCTGGGAACTCCAGTGCTCGCAAGAATAGTTAATGTATATTGAATAATGTTAGGCATCGATTCGTTCCAAACCTTTAGTATCGTCTAGGGCGTTATACTTTACAAAGTGTAATGCCTAAATTAAACGAACCACAAATATCCGAATCAGGCGGCGAATCCAGACAAGCATCCCATAAACCGATCCTACAAGATTTTTTTCTTTCAGGGAGTGTTAGGTCTTGGTACGGCCTCCACAGTTGTGAGAGCGCTATTCAATCTCACGTACGACATGGAATGCGGTTCACCGAACAGGGAAGTTTGCGCTATTAGTTAGTTTGGGCCGCAACGGCTTCGTGCCGTTCACTCTGCAGGATCTTGAACTCTTCAATCCCCAGCTCAAGAGATCTCAAGTTAGACTCCCAACTTCTCTCATGAAAGACCTCCTTTACAGCTTCTTTTAGGGCAGAGAGAGGAACGGGAATGAACCCCGCAGAGTACGCTGCTCCTACGAGCACAACGTTCGTAGACTGAAAGTTTCCCGCTTCGACAGCTAAGCGTGGTGCATCAATCATGTAAAGCCTTGTTCCTCTCTCCTTCAACCTTAAGCCAATTTCATCAGTGTCCGGGTAGGAAAAGTCCCCCAAGCTCACGCTGACAGGAAATATTTTCTCGGTACTCATTAGTATCGTTGTATTCTTGCCGATCCTGTTAAGCGCTCTAACGGTCTCCGCGGCCTCGAATCCGATTAAGAGATCTGCTACTCCATTAGGAATTATCGGGCCGTACACGTTGCCTATCCGTAGATCAACTCCTACGATTCCTCCTCGCTGTGACATACCGTGAATCTCTGACATGACCGCGTTCAGTCCAAACGACGTAACGGCCCTTCCGATGATCTGGCCAGCCTTGACTATGCCTTGCCCGCCAACTCCTGTCATTATGATGTTAATCTGGTTCAATGATTACCTTTTCACCTCAATCGCTCTCGGTCCGCAAACTAGCGGCTGCGAGCACACCCCACAACCGTCGCATAGCGCAGAATCAATTTTCACTTGCTTCCCCTCGAAGTAAAATGCAGGACATGAAAAGCTCCTAATGCAGTTCATGCACAGTGTGCATTTTTCTTGGTTTACTTCATAGGGAATAATAGGCTCTCCATTCCTTTTCTTGCTATCATCCCGCAGGAGGGCACACTCTGATTTTGAAATGATCGCTGAGATGCCATCGAAACGCAGCGCTTCTTTCAATGTCTGCATTGCGTTTCTGAGGTCATTCGGATCGATTGTGCGGACGAACTTTACTCCAGCGGCTTTGACAAGTTCTTCGATTGAAACTTCAGGAGATTCCTCGTGCATCCCGTTCATTGGGACACCAGGATTAGGTTGATTTCCCGTCATTGCAGTTGTTCTATTGTCCATCACGATGAGCAAGAACTTGTGGCCGTTGTGAACCGCATTCACAACACCGGGCATTCCGGCATGGAAGAAAGTCGAATCACCAATGAAAGCGATGACACACTGATCAGTGCTCTTGGAGAACCCTGCAGCAGTTCCTACTGAAGAACCCATGCATAGAAGATAATCACCTTCATTGTACGGCTTTTGAACTCCCAGGCTATAGCAACCTATGTCCGTCGAATAAATTACATTCTTCAGCCCCAGTTGCTTTGAAACAAGCTCCATCGCATAAACTGTGGCTCTATGAGGACATCCTGGGCATAAGACAGGGGGCCTCGCAGGTAACTTTTCGTTAATTTGCAGGTCGCCATTTGTCTTTTCCTTGAACGCAAATCCCAGTATCCTCGAGAATGCGTTGGCGACTATGTCGGGGTTGTACTCGTAACTGTATGGAAGGTATCCATCCATCTTTCCGTGGATCAAAGAAGGAATGGCATGCAACTGGGCAAGTGTCCTGAGCTTCCCCTCCAGTATTGGATCAAGTTCTTCAACGACTATCGTCCCCTCATGCTCCTTGAGAAATGTTGCGACAAGTTTCTCCGGCAGAGGATTCGAAAATCCGAGCTTCAGAATGTCAAGTTTCAAATTGTAGCTTTCCGCAACATCCATCACAGAGTTGTATGCCGCACCAGAGGAGATTATTCCAATGTCACCTCCACCGTCCCGTCTTTCAACACGATTGAGTTTCGAATTCTCAGCCATCTCAGCTAACCGCGCGAACCGCTTCAGAAGCTCTCCTTTCTTTCGATAGGCCGTAGCAGGGAGAATGACTAGGTTTGAAGGATCCTTCTTGAATGCGCCTTTTGGAGAGATGGCATGTCTTGCGCCAAAAGTGACCGAAGCTCTCATATGGCTCACTCTGGTCGTGGTACGCAAGAGGACCGGCCCCCCAATTGTTTCCGAGAGGTCGTAAGCATAGATCAAAAAGTCCTTCGCTTCCTGAGGATTCGACGGCTCGACGAGCGGGAGTCTCGCTATCTCTGCGTAATATCTGTTATCCTGCTCGTTTTGTGACGAGAACATTGACGGATCATCAGCTGTCATGATCACAAGACCTGCTTTCGTGCCGAGGTAAGAAGTGCTCATTAGGGCATCAGATGCAACGTTCAACCCTACATGTTTCATGAATACAAACGCTCTCACGCCTGACATAGCAGCGGCAGCCGCGACTTCAAGAGCAACAATCTCGTTTGCAGAGTCTTCAAAATAGAAACCGGTTTTTTTCGCAATCTCTGAGAGTACGTCTCCCACTTCGCTCGAAGGAGTGCCTGGATAAGTGGTCGCGACGCCTACGCCAGCTTCCACGACGCCTCTGGCTACAGCCTCGTTCCCCAGAAGAAAGTGCTTCCTATTCTCTTCTTCAGCCACATCTGAAATTATGAAGTCATAATCGCCCATTTTTCTTCGATCACATCCGCGCAACGCGACCCTCGGATGGATTTTTCAACTCGAAAGGATGAGGACAATGCCGCTGCGCCTCAACAATCTGTTGTGTCGAATCTTTTAAACTAGCACTCGTTTCTCAAAGTTGAGAGTGACCCGAGCCTGCTTGCGTAATCCGAAATGGAAGAAATAACGTCTGTTCACCAGAGTCGTACGTGCGAACCACCCATTGGTCAATTGTTTGATTCATTCGCCAAAAATCCTTCCCGATTTCTTGCGGATTGTATTCACATTCCATTCAACACTCTCTTCGGCCCTATATCCTGATTTTCGGCAAGGAATGCGAATAAAAGGATCCGATTGGCCACCAAAGTTGTGATCTACATGCGAAGTGGCTCCGATCTTTACCAACTTATTATCTTGCTATCAAAACCTCAGACCATAAGGGTCGGTAAGCTCGGTCTTTTTTCATTCCCTGCCGGTTACTATGTTTACACTGGGAGTGCAAAGAACGAATTGAACGCAAGAATCGCTAGACATATCCGGGGACGCAAGAAGATGCACTGGCACATCGACTTTCTTCTAAGATATGGAAGAATCGTGAAAGTGAATCGTTATCAAAACACAAATCTATCTGAATGCAATCTGAATCAAAGAACAGAAAACAAACATGGTAGCAAAATCATTGCGCCAAGATTCGGTTCTTCTGACTGTAACTGCCGTAGCCACCTAATTTATTTCGAAAAGCCAAGACATTTTTCATCGAAGTGTTACTTTGATGACTATGCTCCCGAATCAAGAGGCCTTGTCCGTCTTTATTAAGGGAGCCATAGCGTTAGAATCAAGTCAAAATTTCGTTCCCTTCCAAACCACTTTTAGCTAAAGAATGAATGAGTTGACGCATAAACAGTCTCAATGTATATTAGTATCCCTTCGCCTTGAACCTGTTCGTGGATTACATATGATACCAGCTTCTTTCGAATATTCGTCTCCAAAAACACTTTCTGAAGCAATCTCACTTTTGGAAACCTCGGGTAGCGACTCGAAGATTCTTGCAGGCGGTCAAAGCCTGATTCCAGTTATGAAGCTAAGACTAGGGTCACCGTCCCGCCTGATCGACATCAACAACATTGAGGGATTGAACTACATCCGCGAGTCAGATGGATTCTTGAGAATTGGAGCTTTGACGCGAATAGTCGATTTAGAATCCTCAGAGCTTCTAAAGAAAAAATATCCAATAATTAATGATGCAGCTAGCCACATAGCCGATCCAACTGTCAGAAATCTTGGAACGGCCGGTGGAAATGTTAGTCATGCCGATCCCGCTAATGACCTGCCCGCAGCGATGCTTGCACTGAGTGCTGAGTTTGTTGCAACCAGTTCCGGTGGGAGCAGAGTTATTAAAGCAAAGGACTTCTTCGTAGATGCTTTTACTACAGCTCTAAAACATGAAGAGATTCTGACCGAGATCCGTATTCCTCAGTTCACTGTTGGAAACGGCGGAGCCTACCTAAAGCTTGAAAAAAGAGTCGGAGACTTCGCCATTGCTGGAGTTGCGGCACAAATTTCTGTCACACAAGGTGTGACGGTCGCGAAAGCTGGTATCGGGCTCACAGCCGTGGGTTCCTCTGCGATAGAAGCGGTCGAAGCAGAACAATATCTGATTGGGCAAACACTTACTGCAGAAGCGATAAGCACCGCGTCAAAGCTAGCGGCTCGAGCTTCAAATCCTGGAACTGACCTTCGTGGCCCGGGGGAATACAAGAGAGAAATGATCATAGTGCTCACAACTCGTGCTCTCAAGCGTGCTTATCTACGAGCTACTGGTGGAGCTGCGTGATTTCCCATGGTGAACAAGATGCATATCGCGGTTACCGTAAACGGCAAAGATAGAGAAGCTGATGTGGAGCCTCGTCTTCTTTTGGTTCATTTCTTGCGTGAAAATCTGAGCCTTACCGGGACACATATAGGATGTGATACTTCAAACTGCGGTGCCTGCACCGTGATGCTGAATGGCATGACTGTGAAATCATGTACCGTGTTTGCGGTGCAAGCAAACGGAAAGAAGGTCACGACCGTCGAAGGCCTCGCAAACGGAGCGAAGCTTCATCCGATTCAAGAGGGTTTCTGGGAGAAACATGGACTCCAATGCGGATATTGCACTCCAGGAATGATGATGGCGGCAGTTGCGTTGCTTCAGAAGAATCAGAACCCCACAGAGGAAGAAATCCGAAGAGGGATTTCCGGGAACCTATGCAGGTGCACCGGATATGTAAAGATAGTAGAGGCGATTCAGTATGCGGCTGAGAAGTTGAAAGAAACGCAGCAGCAAGGAATGGAGGTACCCGCGAGGTAGGTGTTGAGAAGGATGGCAACCGAACAAGTAATTCATGGCATGGGTTCCCCAATCAAGAGGAAAGAAGACCCAATGCTGATTCGTGGAAGAGGGAACTACGTTGATGACATCAAGTTGCCTGGTATGCTCTTTTTGGATTTTGTGCGCAGTCCTTACGCGCATGCAAGAATTAAGAGCATAAACGCGGAAAAGGCGAAAGCCCTACCAGGCGTTGTCGCAGTCATCACTGGAAATGATTTGAAAGGTTTAGGATTGGATTGGATTCCCACTCTTGCTGGCGACAAGATGATGGTACTGCCGACCGAGAAAGTTGTCTATCAAATGCAGGAAGTCGTGGGAGTCGTCGCGGAGGACAGGTACATTGCTGCTGACGCAGTGAACTTGGTAGAGGTTGAATACGAACCTTTGCCTGTTGTGACCGACCCTTTCAAAGCTCTTGAGAAAGGCTCGACAATCATCAGAGAAGACAAAGGGACGAATCACATCTTCCACTGGGAAGTTGGAGACAAAGCGGCAACGGACCAGCTTTTCAAAGAAGCTGACGTAACCGTGAAGCAAGATCTGTACTATCCTAGAATTCACGTCTCCTACATGGAGACATGCGGCTGTGTCGCTGATTTCAATTCGGTTGAAGGCCATCTAACACTCTACATGACAACTCAGGCGCCGCACGCCGTGCGAACAGTCGCGGCCCTTGTCACGAAGATCCCTGAGAACAAGATTCGCATAGTCTCCCCAGACATTGGCGGGGGGTTTGGTGGAAAGGTGTACGTGTATCCGGGATACGTGGTCGCCACAGTAGGCTCCATAGTCAGTGGTTGCCCTGTAAAATGGATCAATGATCGCTCTGACGATCAGCCCTCGACTGCATTCGGCCGCGACTTTCACATGCGCGCGGAGCTCGCAGCGAAGAAGGATGGTACAATTCTTGCTGTCAGAATCAAGACCATCAGCGACCATGGCGCCTTTCATGGTGATGCGAATCCGACTAAATTCCCCGTTGGACTGTTCAGTATCTGCACGGGATCATACGACCTGAAGAACGCCTTCGCTGAAGTTGATGCTGCCTATACGAACAAACCTCAAGGAGGGATCACATACAGGTGCTCGTTCCGCGTCACCGAAGCTGTCTATGCCATTGAGAGAATGGTTGATGTCTTGGCACACAAAATAGGGATGGATCCCGCAGAACTACGAATGAAGAACTTTATTCCGAAAGAAAAGTTTCCGTACAGGTCAGCTCTTGGCTGGACTTATGACAGCGGGAACTACCGTGATGCTCTAAAGAAAGCCATGGATAAGATTGGATACGCAGACCTACGTAAAGAACAAGAGGAAAAGAGAAAGAAAGGGGAGCTCATGGGTATCGGAGTTAGTTCCTTCACAGAAATAGTAGGAGCTGGTCCTTCCCATGACTTTGATATTCTTGGTCTCAAAATGTTTGATTCGGCCGAAATCAGGATTCACCCGACTGGAAAAGTGATCGCGAGATTCGGTACGAAGTCCCAAGGGCAGGGTCATGCCACAACCTACGCACAGATAATCGCGGAGGAATTAGGCATACCTACGGACGACATCACAATCGAAGAAGGAGACACCGACACTGCGCCTTATGGGCTAGGTACTTATGCGAGCAGGAGCACTCCTGTCGCTGGAGCCGCGGCTGCAATGGCGTCCCGAAAAATAAGGGATAAGGCAAAGAAGATCGCAGCTTATCTGCTTGAAGCAAGGGAAGAAGATCTAGCTTGGGAAAGAGGAAGGTTCTACGTCAAAGGTTCTCCAGACAAGGGAAAGACGATCCAGGAGATAGCTTTTGCCGCATACACAAATCATCCTCCCGGAGTTGAGGCGGGCCTGGAAGCAGTCGATTACTACGATCCACCGAACATGACTTTTCCATTTGGCAGTTACATCTGCGTCGTCGATATTGACAGAGCGACGGGCGAACCCAAAGTTAGGCGTTTCTTAGCTATAGATGACTGCGGAAATATCATCAATCCGCTGATCGTGGACGGACAGATTCAGGGTGCTCTGGCCATGGGCTATGGAACAGCGTTCATGGAGGAGATCAAGTACGACGAGGAAGGCAATGTCTTCGGAGGAAACTTCATGGACTACTTGATCCCCAGCGCCGTCGAAACTCCAAAGTGGGAGACCGACAAAACAATCACACCATCGCCTCATCATCCGCTCGGAACAAAAGGCGTTGGTGAATCCGCCACAGTTGGATCTCCGGCGGCATTTGTGAACGCGGTTGTGGACGCCCTTGCCCATGCAGGAGTTACTCACATTGATATGCCCTTGAATCCTTGGAAGATCAGAAAAGCTCTCGAGGAAAAAGGCCTCGCCATAGAGTCGTAGACGCTCTTTATTATCCCAAGCATTTCTTGGAGAACAAAGCTCCTCATCGCGTACTAGCCTCGTTTGTCTTTGAGCTCCTCTTCTCAAAGAACTATATCAAAATCCTTATGCTGCTTTCTAATTATACCCTAAAGATAACGGTAACAAAAATCTCTCGCCCAAATCGACCCCAGATTGCAAATTACCAAATCATTGTTTCATCCCTCGGGCTTGTCCCAACGAAGTAAAATTCGACAGTATAATTGCCCGAGTAATTGAAGCCAAGACCGGTATAGCTTTTTCCGAAGGAATAGAGAATTTTCCAATATCCTAACTGTCCACTTATGAAACCGGCGTGCGGGAGACAGGTCCACGTTCCGTTTTCAACTAAATTCGGGCAACGCATCATCACATTCCAGCTGTCACTTTTGATTAATCGAGCGCTGGAGACGCCGAATTGGTAGAAGAATGCATAGCCATTAGGGTTACCCGATCCCACGGAGGACAATCCTGCGTCAAAATAGTGGTTTTGGATCTTCGGAGGCGTAAAGGAACTGTAGAGAATCCAAGGACTAACACTGCCATTTGTTGAATAATGAACTCTGTAGAACCATCCGATCACCGTCGGAGACGTCCAGTTCATTTGCAAATCAACCCAGTTGGAGAGAGTTCCTCGTCGAAGATCAAAAACTCCAAAATGGAGGAGGTCCTGCCAGTAATAACCTGCGCATGCCATATCCCCGCCGCAAGCCCACCAAGCTCGCGCAAGCAGAGCTTCAGTTCCGTTTGAGAATAGCACTGCGTCGGCACGGTATGCTAGATCCAGACCATCCTTGCAGCAATTTGGAGATTGATCGCCGACCCCAGCAGCAAGGAAATTGCTAGTACTAGTTGAAATTGAGCTGTTTCCAAAATTCACACTCACTCCAACTGCCGTCACCCTAACCTGATTACTGTCGAGATATCCACCGCTATACACAAACGTACTTCCTACTTCAAGAGGGGAAAGGCTAGTATTCGAAATCCCTGGTTCTACAGAGTTCACGACGGACATTTGATAGCTCGGGGAAAACAAAGAGAGAAAGAGAGTCAAGACCAGAAGTGGTATTATGATTCCCGTAACCAAGGATACATAGAGTCTCTTTCTAGTAATTTGAATTGTTGCTATTTTCTTCTGCACAATCAGTCCTAAGAAAGAGAAAAATGCGCAGGCAAGTAGCATAGATCCAATAGAGAAACTGTATCCGCTACAAGCTTCGCAGGGAAGGGGAAAGTCTAGAGCGATTCCTAAGATTACGCCTGAGAGACCAGCGAGAATCCCGAGCCATCTTGTAGAGAGATTCATGCTCTTTGCTTGCTCAGACATCATAAAGGCTCCAGCAAAGCCGGGGATCGCGCAGGCGAAGAACCACTGGACATAATTCAGAGGATAGGGAAGGCTTACTCCGGCGAAAATGTGAATCAGAGGGAAAAAGCTGAGAGCATACCCAAATAATGCTCCGAACACAAAACTGTAGATCGTCTGAACGGCCTTGCTTCTACGTGAGCTACCAAAACTTAAGTCTCCCGATATAACGCTATTACAAGCAAGCATTCCAAGCGATGTGAACAACAAGAAATCTCGGAGAAAGCCCAGGCCATCAGTCGAGCTGACGTAGCATTCTCTAGGAGTGCACAAAGGTTCGACGTACACAATTAGAATAAATGAAGCACACGCGATTGCAGGCATTATCAATGAGAACCATTTCTTCTTGCCTATAATTAGGGCGCACAGTGCTCCGGAGGCAACAAACCAAAGAATATCAAACCATAGGCGTCTGACGGAAAAAGCAAAGAAAGTTATCGGTGATGTCAAGTAAAGAAAGTAAGTGTACTTCTCAAACACAACTGGCGGCAAAATAACTAGAATAAATGCAACTATGATCTTGCCAACAAGTGAACTTGGCAAGCTCTTGAATTTGTACAAACGCAGCAATTAGTTTGCGAAGTTTGAGTTAATTGTTATTACCAGCTTATCATCGAATCTTTGTCAAGTATTCAAAGAAAGTTGAACCGCGCTTCTCAGTGTGGAGTCTACCGACTGAGAGATTGCCTCTGACTTAGCGACGTGCACTACACATTCTCTTGCATGTTTTGATAGCATGCAGTAAATAAGTGAGGAGCGAGCCTGCTGAGCGCTCTCTTTGGAATGTCACAGAGCTGTTGAGTCCGAAGCTGTACTTGTGCTTCATCGAATTAAATACATAGTTCTTGGTTAGAAGAAAGTGCTTTGCTTCCAAACTCAAGAATTGACTCAAATTTCTTGTATCTAGTTTCGAAACTATTGGTGGTCGGTGGAGCTCTTTCTGCAATAGTCGGCGCTGTTCTGATAGGGCATGTGTCATTCTTTGTTAGTCTAGAGCTCCTCGGAATCCTGGCTGTCTCAGGGGGTTTTATCATTCGTAGAAAGGCTTCAACTTTTCGTCGAAGATTCGAATGGAGAGACGGTCACGTCAAGTACTAGACTGTGAAGAAAACAGCCAGCTCGGGACAAGACTCTTCTTATCTTTAGATCTAGATTCCAAATATTCTTTCAGGATTCAGAGAAATGAAATAGCTCTTTTCTTTTTGCAAGTCAGGTGCTATCTGGAATTTGACAATGGGAATGTCCATAGGGAAAGCGAGCTCGACGCTTGTCGGCCTTGCAAACGATATCCAAGCTGCAATTGAAGAAGTTGGAAAGAAAGGATTTCGCTTGGCAGAAGAAATCAGGATTGTAGACCGAAAGCATCTCGAAATGGATGTCGAGAGCATGAAGCTAAAGACGAAAGACAGGCGGTCTGACTTTTTTGACTCTGCCCGGGAACTACTCATGGAAAATTCGAACCAGTGGTTTGCGTTTTTCCATGTTCAGCAGTAGAACGCGTGTCTCTCTGCAGTGCTCTAATCGTGAATAGAAGAAAAGTCCAGTGGATTTGCTACTTTTCTGGGTAGAATAGCGAGCTGATGAGTGTATCCTGTTCCACTTGCTGGACTAGGATGTTTAGCCTAGTTCTATCCGGAGTATGCACCGGGAGAAATCTGTCCGAGTCAGAGTCCCATGCATAGACCGGAGACTTTGGCTCTTCCTTTGTGAAAAAAACCATTACCTGTTCTCCCAGTGGAGTAAATGCGTATGTGATCTCTCTAAACCTGATCACAGAGAGGAACTGCTGTCCGGGGATTGACTTTGTGATTACAAATGAAAAGAGGTCCTTCAGAGTCTTGAATTCGACCCAATGATCTTGACTCTTATTTTCGGATTGCTTTTGTGGCATACCCTAATCACAATCAAGAGGAAGAGTTGGTTGCCTGCTTTAACGCTTTATTGTTCAAAGAAAATAGCAGTGAGGCAAACAATTGGATGAAGTTTTGACCAGATGAAACAGACAATAATTCTGAGCCCAAAGCAAAGTTGCGGCTGTCCTTTTGGACTCAAAACAAAATCTATTGAAGCTGGGGAATTACTCTGCCTATCGTATGAACGATACTGATTCACAACAGGCAACCTTGTTCGGGGAAAAAGAAGTCGGAGGAGGGAGATCTGATTGTGCATTTTGTGCAATAGCTAAAGGAGAAGAGCCTACACGGCTGATTGTTTTCCAAGATGAGATAACAATCGGTTTCCTGGACAAGAGACCGGTCTTCTTGGGTCATTGTTTGCTAATTCCTCGCAAACATTACGAAACCCTTTATGATTTACCAAAAGATCTGGTGGGTCCGCTGTTTGGAAATGCACAGCTTCTCGGAAAGGCCGTCGAAGCCGGGACACAAGCTGGAGGCACATTCGTCGCAATGAACAACAGGATAAGTCAGAGCATACCTCATCTTCACATTCATATCATTCCAAGAAAGTCAGGTGATGGTCTGCGGGGATTTTTCTGGCCGCGCCGAAAGTACGAGAGCGAAGAACAGATGGCTTCTATTGCGGACTCGATCCGCAAATCCGTGAATAAACTCGGTGAAGGCGCTGGAACTGATAAAGTCTTAGAGTGACAAGGGTTGGCCGTACTTGCCTGAAAATGCAATCTGGCTCAGAGGATTTCTCTTCTTTTTCTTTCCTGTTTTCTTAACAGCTGAATACCCGAACCCTAGCGCAGCTCCAGGCACGAGATCATCAGGAATCTGAAAGTCCTTTTTTAATTTCTCCTGATTGAATCCTGTGAATATTCCCGATCCCACACCGAGATTCCAAGCGGCCAGTTGCATATCCTGCAGAGCTCTTCCGACATCGATCAAGTAGCCGTTCACCTTTGGGTTGGCAAGAATCAGCACTGCGAAGCTTGCTCCCTTCACCCACAACCCGGTAGTACTATCTTCTGCCAGGCGAGATACATCTTTGGGATCGCTAAGCACGATAAATCTCCAATGTTGGGTATTATTCGAACTCCCGGTAAGTCTTGCAGCCTCAAGTACTTTCGAAATTACTTCCGCTCGGACTTTTTTTCCATCAAATTGACGCGTCTCTAATTTTGTCGCAACAGCATCAAAGGTGTCCATTCAATTTTGCATCTCCAGAACACTTTTTCCTGTAGCGCCTAAAGTAAATAGTTTTCAGAGGTCCACAGCGTGGACCGTAAATTGCACTGTAGTGTTATGAATAGTCGAGAGCTATTTTGTTAACAAATACCTCCCGTAAGCTCAGATTATTAATAGTCACGCAAAAGATATTAATGACCACATATCAATTGTCTAACTATGAATAATCTTTACACGACAGCTGCAATCACAGTTGTTGCTGTGATAGTTATCAGCACTTTTGCAGGCCTCTACATCTATGATCCGAAAGCTATTGGGCTAGGTTCGTCTAGCACGTCTTGCACGGGACAATCCGACCTTGCGCCTACAGCAATCACTACTACTGTTTCAACAATTACTACACCACCACCCCAGCCTGCGCCTAATGCTATCAAAGTCGTTGCCGCAGAGAATTTCTGGGGAAGTCTAGTCTCCCAGCTTGGCGGAAATCGCACGTCCGTGACATCCATCATTACAGATCCAAACACAGATCCACATGAGTATGAAAGTAACGCGGCTGATGGTGTAGCGATCGCGAGTGCCTCGTTTGTAATCGTGAATGGTCAGGGTTATGACCAGTGGGCAATTGATGAATATGAAGCAGACCACTTGCCAAATGCAACTCTGCTTAATGTGCAGACACTGCTTGGACTACCAACTGGGGATAATCCGCACATGTGGTATAATCCCTATTACGTGAATGACACAGTTCACGCAATGTATGAAGATTTGGTCAAAATTGATCCTTCTCAGGCCTCGTACTACTATTCGAATTATCAGGCAATGAATGAATCTCTCGCCGGTCCAAACTCGTACATGGCTCTCGAAGCGCAGGTCAAAGCACAATACGCCGGAACTCCGGTCGCTTCAACGGAGAGCATTTTCGTCTGGATGGCGAACGCCACTGGGCTCGACCTCGTATCTCCACCTCTATTCATTGAAGCTGTAGCCGCAGGAAATGATCCGCCGACTGAAAGTATAGCGACATTCCAAACCCAGCTCGAGAATGGCAGTGTCAAAGTCTTGGTCTACAACATTCAGACCGTTACACCGCTGACCGAGTGCATGCTCGAAATAGCAGGAGCCAAAGACATACCGATCGTTCGCATTTCAGAAACAATCCAGCCGCCGGATATTACGTTCCAGCAGTGGATGCTTGGCGAAGTAGCAGCGCTAGATAACGCACTTAACCCGAACTTGGGGCAATAGGGTTTGGCGACTGAAATACAGACCATAGAACTACCCAAAGCTCAACTCGATAGCCAAATAATTGTCGCGGAACAAGTCGTCGCAGGCTACCGCGACAACATCGTTTGGAGCAATGCTAGCTTTACAATTGGGCAAGGGCAGTTCATAGCGGTCATCGGACCTAACGGCGCCGGAAAGACTACGCTGTTCCGCCTACTACTCGGGATCCAGCAGCCGAAAAGTGGAGAAATTCTAGTCTTTGGCGAGCATCCGAAGAAAGGTAATTCGAGAATTGGCTATGTTCCCCAGCAGCACAAGATAGATAACGACTTGACTGTTCAGGCGCTCGAACTTGTGCGTCTCGGTGCGTCAGGCAACAGCTGGGGAATTTCGCTATTTTCAGACGAAGATAGGAAGCTCGCTTTGAATTCTCTTAGAGCAGTAGGAGCTGAGAAACTAGCTCAGAGGTCTCTCAATGGTCTATCTGGCGGCGAACTTCAGAAGGTCTTTCTCGCAGAGGCTCTTGTGAGCAATCCTGATGTGCTTTTACTGGATGAGCCCCTTACAGGTCTCGATATTAGGGCCGAACAAGAGCTTCTTGGTCTTGTCTACGACATTGTTCAGACAAGAAATGTTACCGCTCTAATTGTGGCCCACGACATCAACCCCCTCCTTCCTTTCCTCGACAAAATCGTGTATATAGCGAATGGCAAAGTTGCAACGGGAACGCCTGATGAAGTATTGACAACAGAGTCTCTGTCTTCTCTTTATGGAAGCCATGTTGAGGTTCTACATGACTCGAAGGGCAATATCGCAATAATAGGAATACACGAAAGCCATGAAAGGGTGAAACAAAGGTGAGTGGTATCTTTGGTGCCAGCTTCAGTTGGAATCTGTACTCAGATCTCCAGTCCATGCTCTATTACACGTTTATAGTTCACGCGTTTGAAGCTGGGACGATTATCGCAATCGTCGGAGGAGTGATTGGTTACTTTGTAGTATTGCGAAGATCCGCCTTTGCGGCTCACGCATTGTCGCACATTGGATTCGCCGGAGCTGCGGGCGCAGTTGTGCTGAACTTATTTTATCCTTGGGTCACTCCGCTCTATGGTCTCTTGGCCTTTACAACCGGGGGAGCAGCTGCTATGGCCGGCCTCGGAAAGAGGGCGTCGCAAAGAGACATGTCAATCGGAATTACTCTCGCATTCATGCTAGGACTTGGCTCGCTTTTCATCACTCTCTATGGAATATACGGAGCCGCATTCTCAGAGGAAGCTTATTCGATTCTCTTTGGAGATATATTCGGGATTACCACACTAAATGTCGTAATTACACTGCTAGCTGGAATGATTTTACTTCTTTTAACGAGTTTCATATACCGACCGCTATTATTCTCGTCACTCGACCAAGAAGTTGCAGAAGCAAAAGGCATGCCTACTTTGAGACTAGGACTAGTCTTCATGCTCTTGCTCGCAGTAGCCACATCGATTGCCGTTCAAATTATCGGCGTGTTACTCATCTTCTCCCTATTAGTCACGCCAGCGGCAGTCGCCCAACAAGTAACCACACGCCCGAGCCGGGCGATCTTGGTCTCGGTAATAGTGGCTGTTGTCGCGACATGGCTTGGTATCTTCATATCCTACTACATCAATTTTCCGGCAAGTTTCTTCATAACGTCATTGAGCTTCGGTGCCTACTTGATCGCTCGCTATGTCTATCCAAAGGTCAGACCAAGTTCAATACTGCGAGGAAGGGCGCAGGAGAGTGAAGAGACCAAAGAACACACCCACGAGAGTTCGAAGGAAATTCCCGCAATTCCTGAGCGAACAGGTTAATAACTTCGTCTGCTTTCCTCATATTCATTACTATCCTGAATCCGGTGAAATGAGTTGACAATCGTGAGTCTTTCCTTTCCTGACCAAATGATAAAAGAGATGGATCAGATTCAGAGGTCTGGTGGTTTTGCTGGGCGATCCGAGCTTGTAAGAGCTGCAATTAGACTCTTGTTTGAAGATTCGAAAGAGAAAAGCAATCTATCGGGTAAAATGAACGCAATAATTGTAGTGACTCATGACGAATCCAACGAGGCTCCGATCACAAGGCTGAAACATGAATTCGAAGATATTGTGAAGACCCACATCCATAATAAGATCAGCCAGAACAACTGCGTTGAATTATTTCTCCTTGAAGGAGATGGGAAGACGATTGGATCCATGACGCGCGAGTTTCAAAAAGAAGACAAACTGAAAAGCGTCAAGCTTGTCACAATCGAATAGAATTAGGGTTTGAGAAACTAACGGCTAATCAAGAGGAGGCATGCAATCCGTACTTTAACGAAGCCATGCGACCCATACCGTTGACATCGTTCACTGCCTCGTAATAACTTAATGCGCGTTCAAACTCTTCGCGAGCTCGCTTCATTTTCTCTCCCCTCGGCATGTCCTTGCAGGCGAGCGCCGCTCTTCCAGCCTGCTCAGCCCATCTTGCTGCCTGTGCCCGGTCTTCGGTCTTTTGGTAACATTCGGAAATCCATGACATCATGCCAATTTTGGCGCTAGGTTTGATGCCCTGATCGTTGAGATGCGTCTCCAGCATTTTAGCTGCCTCGCCAAAGTTGTTCATCTTCATCAGTTGAATTGCTTCAGAAACAAAACTCATTATCTGCTCAGAAACAAAGTACCAGGCTTCCGAGAAAGCAGGACATGTCTACTATCTCTAACCTCGGAGTGAATTGGGAGCTACTCCTCGAAAGTTCGCATTCTTCCTAGCCATCTCGTTCCTGGTCGGGAAGCCTGAGGTAACGGGAGAAATTCGAAGCGAGAATTGTTGCCGAACCACCTTAGAAGATTTGAGAGTAAACAACGTCACAAGTAAATACCCGTATGTTCTTGATACCAAGAAGATTGAAATTTCTCTCCGCTGTGCGTCTCAAGATTGTACCTCTTTGATTTGAAGCTGATTCTTGTTGAGTAGAGACCTTGTATGCGAAGTATGCGGATCTGAATTCGAGTGTCAAGGGCTTCCAGGATGTTGGTGTACTTGGATCCCTGCGACGAAGGAACAGCTTTCTAGTATTGCGGCTCGAGCGAAAGATTGCGTTTGTCCAAACTGTCTCAGTGCAAATTAGGCTTCGTTTTAACTCTCAAAATTTCAATTTTGGATAGTCGATGCGCTTCTCGCGAAGCGTTGAGGCAAATCTCTTGATGCAATGCGATTGTTCTCTCAAGTTGTTCGAGCGATATTGAGTAGCCCGGACTCCAGAAGAGTTTTTTCTTTGCGGAGTCCAAAGTGATGAATCCGACATGCCTGCCTTTGTAATTCAATTTGTCCAAACCATCCTTGTATTGAAGTGCTTTTCCGATTAGAGCAGTCTTCGCGATTCCAATGCTAGGAATCTCCAATACCATTCCACAAATCGTTGCAAGACCTTTCGACCGAGGATGAGCTAGCCCTTGAGCATCGAAACAAGCTAGCTGCGGTTTTACTTTCAATTTATTCACCGCTGCTACTACGAACGGTCCTTCATGAAGAAAGAACAGTCCTGTGTGATACGGGAAAGTGAATCGTCCCGAGTAAACACTTGTCTCACTTAGAACCCCGTTGTCGTAAAGAGCCGCGGCCGCTACAACTTTCCGGTCTTTGTCTGAGTAAGTAGCATCAACCGCGCATATTCTGGTGAGATTCTTTGAGAGAACAACCGGTTCCGAATTTACTAGAGATTGAATGCGCTCAAAGAATTTCACCTCCGATGTATCTATCGACTTGTTCTGCATTTTAATCCGCTTGAATTAGAAAATAGACAGAGGCGAAGCTTTAATTCTTTGTTAGACTCCCTTTAAGAAAGTCCTGAACTTGACTGATTATATTTTTGCCACACTGCTATTTCTGCACATCCTAGCTGTAGTTGGATGGATGGGAGCTGCCCTTCTCTTCAGCTCCGTGCTGGGTCCATCCATCAAAAGCATGACACCTAGCGGGCGAGCGGACTTCCTGACCAAGACGATTTCAAGATATACGAATTACATTTTTGCAACTTCGATAGGGGCCGTGGTCTTCGGACTTGCGCTATATGCATATGCTTTCAGAGAGTCGCTTATTCCCATTGGAAATGCGGCAACTTTGATTCAAGCAGGTGCGGGTCTTGGTTTGGTTGCCCTGATCCTATCCCTCGCAGTGGTGATGCCCTCTGCCAGAAATTTGGTCCGGATGCTCAAAGAAACCCAAACTAGTACTCCTCCACCGGGCAGTCAAGAGGCAAGTATAGTCAGTGCTATACAAAGGGTCCGAATGGGAACTGGCATAGTGGCTGGTTTGCTCTTCATCGTCCTAATACTGATGGTCTTCGGCGCAAATTTTTTCGTGTGAATGAAATTCTGCGTAATACTCTAGTTGTTAGCGCTAACCTTAATGGATAGCCGCTGCCATAGTCTCCTAGATTGCGATGACCAAGTTCTGCGCGATCTTCTGAATGTCCTAGCATAGGTTCTCTTCAATGTGGCTTGCTCTGTCCGACGGTGCCAAGCTTTACTATGATGATAAAGGGCAGGGAGATTTAACAGTCCTAGTCCACGGCAGTCTGGGAGATTATCGGGACTGGGCTGATCAGGTTCCGTTTCTATCAAACCGCGGTTTTAGGGTCGTATCCTACAGTCGAAGAAACCACTATCCCAATCCGTGGCGGAACTATCCTTCAAATTATTCGCTTCTAACCGAAAGGGATGATCTCGTTTCATTGCTCAAGGAATTGAAAGAACCTGCCTACCTAATAGGACATTCTTATGGTGGGTTTGCAGCAGCTCTAGCGGCAAGAGACGATCCGGCTCTTGTAAGAAAATTGGTACTTGCAGAGCCTCCAATATTCACGCTGTTAAAAGACAGGGAAGATGTGGCCCTCTCCTTGAAATTTCTCAGCGAAACAATAGAACCCGGGAAAAAGTATCTGAAGGAAGATAATTTTGAACTAGGAATCAGAGTATTTCTGGAGGGGATTTCCGGCATAAAAGGCGTCTACGACAAGTTAAAACCACAATTTAGGCAGGTAATGCTTGACAATTCAAAGACTGCTGTCGCTGAAATAGAAATTACTCCAGAGAGAGATCCCTTTGATTGCGAGGATGCCCGCCGTATTAACGTGCCCACATTGCTCGTAAAGGCCGAAGGTAGCCCTAGGATCCTACGGTCAATAGTCCTCGAGCTTGCGAAATGCATTCCGGCGAGTCAAGTCGCAACTATAGCAAGATCTTCGCATGGAATGATCTGGGATAATCCAAAGATTTTCAATGAATCCGTTCTGGAGTTTCTGAGAGCTGTGAATAAATAACCTACGTTTCAGGTTTCTTTTGTACTCCAAGGTCAAGTGTCGCATGGCAAAACGAAAACGACAGAATTCAGCGCCTCCTTCGCCCTCTGAACAAAGAGAACTCGAAAAGGAAGCAGATGAGGTAGCATCTGAACAAGAAGAGGGAAAGGAAGAGTTTGGACGTGAGAATCCTTGAATAAACTCTATATCTTCGCTTGGCCCAGTAACAAATAACGTTGTCCGATCTTGCCTGTAAATGTAATAAGAATAGACTCAGTGAGAAAACTCAAAGGCTATGGAGAACCGTGCTCACATTGCAAGAAGCTAATTTTGGACTTTGAATATATCGCCAGATCAAAGACTCGTGGTACAGCCTACTATCACTGCATTTGCGCTCAGAGCCTTCGAATAATTGATAATCTAGCTCTTAATTTTTCAGATTCTCCTTTCAAACCTCCGTTCCGGTCAACGAGAATTATGTCGCGAGGTCTTAGAAAGAAGCTTATTTTCTTCTCTAGGTGACTCCAATCTTGAGAGCCTGCGTCAACAGCCAGACTCCTTTCATCAAATTTAATCTCACTTACAGCGAGCTGCTAGATAAGTATGGATCGCTTCCCGACCCAGTGGATCTGAACGATCTGGAGGAAGGAGTGGATTATGACCTTTCACCGGGCGGAGTCACGGCGATGATCTATCCTCTTTTGAAAAGGATGCTCAACCAACACACTCTCTCCAAAGTTCATTGGGTGAGTCTTGGTGTAAAGTACCCTCCTAAAGTGAGGGTGGGCGACATCCTTGTTTCCCATTTAGAGATCCCCGATAGCGTCCTTCGGAGCTACTCGATATTCAAAGAGAATCTTTGGTCTCAAATTCATGGCTTGTCTTCCGTGGCAAATATTTTTGACTCGACATACGAGGGATACGCTCGCTTCAACTGGATAAATGCCGATTCGATGCTAGAATTCTGGAACGACACAGACATATTTTACGTCCAAGATTTTCAGTTGCTTTCTACTGGGGGGCTGATTGGGCCTCCTGCCCCCGCGATAGTGCGATGGCACGTGCCTTTCGTGCCGGAGACTCTGCCATTCCTGACTAGACGTGCTATAGTGAAATGGATCGAAGACTTTGATGGCGTGATAGTGAGCACAAGGCGAGACCTTGAGGGGCTAATCAGAGTTGGGTACAGGGGGCGGGCTTACCAGATCTACCCATTCATAGATCCAGAAGAGTGGAAGACTAGCCCCTCCAAAGAGTCCATCGATCATATTCGCGAGAAAATGCGGCTGAAAGCAGATGAAAGATTACTGCTAATGGTCGCTCGAATGGATAAAATCAAATCTCATGATGTCGCTATCAAAGCACTTTCCCTACTCAAAGGCAACAATAAACCCAAGGTCAAGCTCGCGCTCATCGGCAACGGAAGTTTCTCTTCATCAAGAAAAGGCGGGCTAGGACATGGGAAGGCCAGCAGGTGGAAGGCGGAACTTGAGTCACTTGTAAGAAATCTTCACTTAGAGGAGTCTGTTTCCTTTTTGGGGCATGCCTCTAATGAGGAGATAAAAGCAGCCTACTCGATTTCCTCAGCCGTTCTACTAACTTCGGCTCTTGAGGGCTTTGGAATAAGCGTGCTGGAAGGATGGATTAACAAGAAACCGGTAGTGGTGAGCAAGGGGGCGGGCTCTTCGGAATTAGTTGTTAATGGATCAAATGGCTATACTTTCAGTCCGAGCAATTACATCGAGGCCTCCGAGGCGATTTTGAGGGCACTCGGACCAGGATCTGAGAAAATAGGCGAAAATGGATTTGAGACCTGCAGACAGTGCTACATAGACAACGCGCTGCAAAGAGAAAAGTCCGTCTTTGACGAAGCAGTGAATATTTACAAAAAATGAACGTCTCATTTCCGAATATCTGTCTTTGAATTCCACGTTCTGATAATCCCGCTGATTCAGACCCGTTGCCTTTCCTAATCCTAATTGGGACTCATAAGGCATCGATCAAATGTGCTCACGATCGATTTTTAGGCCTGTATGAAAATAGAGATGCTGGTCAACGACTCAGTATCGTTAGGGTTACTTGCGAATGTATTTTGAGTCAGGTATATGGTGTACACGCCGCTTCCATCTTCGTTTATGAACTGTTGCAGCGAAAATACGATGTCAACCGAGCTATTCGTTAGGTCCCATATACCTGGTCGCACGGTGATGCCCTCAGTGAACTTGTCACAGGGTTGCAAACTACCGGGACAAGGTATGGCCCCGCCCAAGAACGTACCCTCATCATAGGGTTTTTGATATTCAGAATTGAGTATAGAAGCGTTGATCGGCGCAGGAGTCGGATCGTAAAAAACTATCACACTGTCTGGACTGAGCGGAGTAAAAGTAGAACCTTGAAGTGTCACACTTTGGTTTGACGACGTAAATATCGGCGTGTTCAAGTTAATGTAATAGTTTTCAAAATCTTCGACGAAGTACACGTTAGTAGAATTGTATTCAATTCCGATCGATACCCTATTATGATAAGGGTTGATGATGTTTAAGAGATGTCCATTTTGACAACAAGCTTCATCATTGTAAACCATGTCATGTTCCAAAGTGGAGATCGCGGTTTCAACTTGTGAAGTCGTAACGAAAGCAGGGATGGAGCTAGATTCGAAAGCTACGTTCTCCTCAACCTCTCCTGTACCGTTGACTATAGTGTATCGCATGTACGGTTTGAATCCCTGAGTATCCCAGTGACTAAAGTAGCCATTCACGAGCATCGAATAGGCGTGTTCTTGCGCTGATTGAATAGGGCTGAGAGTTACTCCTGAAACATTGAAGCTCGCTCTGTCAGCGTTTATCAGAGATAATGAGTAGTTCGCAAGAGTGTTATAGTTCGGAGGATAGGCGATCGTAAGATTTGTTCCCGTCACAGTTGACACAGAAAGTGTAGTTGCAGAGTTTGATAGGTTGAACAAATTGGTAAAAAGTGAGAGGTTCGTCATAGCAAAGAATATTATGATAATTACGACCGCGAGCGAAAGACAGATAGCTATGACTCCCCCAACATGGGACTTGCTCGGCGGGAGAGGTGCTTCCATAGAGTTTCTTCTCTGCTCGGTTTTTACCTTGTTACAAATGTCGCAAAGTTCGTTTGTCGGCTAGGACGGATGATATGCTTGCCATGCGCATATATGTCTCATGTAGAGTAAATCCTACTTGCCGAACTAGTAATGTTATAGAAGAAAAGATGAATGGTTATGGCGGAACCCGGTAGCGAACATTCTAAACCAGGCTCAGGTTTTCCTTCGCAAAGCACGTGGAAAGTGGTCGTCCACGCATTTCTATTGGTCTATGCGTTGATCTTGGCTTATATTGTGGGTGGGCTCGTCTTCAACTATCAGCCCAATTACAATTTTTACTTTGGGCTCTCGTTTGCCCTCTTTCTTTTCGCTCTTGTTCAATGTTGCTATGAATTTGGAGCTTTTCGTGCCTTCCTCTTTTTAGTGATCACATGTCTTATTGGTTTTGTGTTCGAGGTCCTCGGAACAAGTACGGGATTCTTGTTTGGAAAGTATTCTTACTCCTCGCTCCTTGGGCAGCAGGTCCTCGGGGTGCCGATCGTCGTCCCTTTAGCTTGGTTTGTAATTGCGTACATCACGTTCAGTCTGACTCTATCAAGTTATCCCCCGTATAATATGAGCCAAGACAAGGGCAGGAATTTCTCACACATCAAGATTAGAGCGTTCATCCTTCCCATTCTTCTAGCCTGTTTCGGAACCGTAGCCTGGGATCTTATGATAGACCCTATGTTCTCATCTTATGGGTACTGGACTTGGGAGATAAGTTCTTCCACGCCTCAGCTATACCACGTTCCGCTTTCGAACTTTCTCGGCTGGTTCGTAGTTGCGTTATTAATGCTCATTTCTTTCGTTCTTGTTTTGAAATATGCAAGCAAAGGCCCTATCAAACTCCTGCGCAAGGAAAACACATGGGACTCTCGGATCGCCTATATCCTTTTGATGATCGATGCAGCAGTTGCCAATGAAAAACTAGGGCAGTATTATGCAGTTGGGATAGGAGTCACCGCAATGTGCGTATTTTGTATCGTTACTGCCGAAGTTACGAAGAATCACAATGAAGGCTCGATGAGACAGGAAAGGACGGCCCGACTAAACGATCCAGCATAGAGTGGTTTTCTGAAAGTTGTCCGTCGCAGAACACAAGAGTCAAATTGAAGAAGACCATACTCACTATCACGGAGTCGACAAGGCTCGGGACCACATCTCGGTCAAGGATGCGCTTGAGGCTTTTCTGAAAGAGATTTCTCCAGTAGGAACTGAAAAGGTAAAACTTTCCGAGTCTCTTGGCAGAGTTCTGAGGGAGGACCTCCGATCGAGTTTTGACATTCCAGTGCTCGATCGTTCTACGCGGGATGGCTATGCGCTGAAAATAAAAAAAGATCAAATTATTTCAGGATTCAAATTCAGAGTCGCTGGAGAAGTCAGAATAGGCAAGAGGGCTTCTTTGCAAGTCAAGGAGGGCGAAGCAGTCAGAGTAGCGACCGGTTCGTTCCTCCCCCTTGGGGCAAACGCTGTAGTCATGAAAGAGTACGCGGAAGTGAAGGAAAATGGTTTGGCCCTTGAAGTCAAAAGAGAAGTTAGCCTAGGAGAGAATATACTTCAGGCTGGCGAAGATATCCGTAAAGGGACCTTAGTTCTCTCTCAAGGAACGAGAATTCGGCCGCACCACGTAGCTCTTCTTGCCCTAGTCGGAAAACAAAAAGTGAGCGTACATCGTTGTCCTCGAATTGCCTTTTTTTCAACCGGTGATGAACTCGTCGATATCGATTCTTCGACCAAGAGTTCAAAAGAAAAAACAAGGGATGTCAATAGACCCTTCATTGAATCGATGTTAAAGGAGCTAGGTGCCTCTCCGGTCGATCTCGGAATTACAAAGGATAATTTCAACTCGATAAGGAAGAAACTAGTCAGAGGCCTAGGTTCCGACGCCTTGATTCTTTCTGCTGGCTCTTCGGTGGGTGAGAAGGACTACACTGCCAAAGCGCTCGATTCGATCAGGGGCGCAGAAACGCTTGTTCATGGCGTGGCGATGAGGCCATCTAGCCCCACAGGCCTAGGATTCTTCAAAGGAAAGCCGTTCGTCATGCTTCCAGGCTTTCCAACTTCTATGATCGTGAGTTTCTTTGTCTTTGCTCGTCCGGCGATTTTGAAACTCACCGGATCTTCGAAGGTTTTTCCTCAAATGCTCAACGCCAAGCTCGAAAATGACTATTCCGGAAAAGAGGGATTGACACATTTCCTCCGGCTCAAGGTCGAGGAAAGAAACGGGGACTATACGGCGACGATAATCAAACCCACCGAGGCCCAGTATTCATCTTGGTTAAGGGCCGCCAATGGTATTGGCTTGCTCGATCCATCCAAGACATGTGTTCAGGCCGGGGACATGATTCAAGTTTTCTTGGTCTGAGAGTTGCAATTTCCTGCAATCGACAATCAAACTGAACTTTGCAGTTGCAATGTAGACAGATTGCAATTGATTTTGTTTCAATTGCAATACCCTACAATGTCTGATTTAATTTACTCTAAGAGCCTAACCGCAATTGCTATTATTATTGAGTGCGAGAATTAAGGAGACCCTCCTTTGGGCGAAAAAGAAAACAAACCAGATAGATTCTCGAAACTTCTTGTGGGAATTGACGGCTCGGAAATATCGGATTACGCTCTAAATCTTGCAATCCACATTGGAAAAGCTTTCTCCTCTCAGGTAGACTTGATCCACGTGCATTCTCTACCTATTACTCCTCCTGTTTCTACGCCACTTTATGATCCTCTATCCGCCGGGCCCATCTTGAGTCCGATGCCAGAGTGGCAGATAGAGGAGCTTCGCAAGAATGTCGCAAAGGATGGAGCAATGGTTGAACAAAGGAAAAAACTCGTCGAACAAAGCGGATTACGATGCACTGCCACTTCTATCGAATCCGACGACATCGCCGACGAGATAATCGGACGCGCACACGACGGCGAGTATGGTCTAATCGTCATGGGAAGTCGAGGACTATCTGGATTGCGTAGCTTAATCTTGGGAAGTGTTTCAAAGAAAGTTGCCAAGGACGCAAAGACTTCAGTTCTTATCGTCAAAAACAAATTCGAGGGCCTTCCTAAGATTTTGCTTGGGTATGATGGGTCCGAGGAATCAAAGCAGGCACTTTTTGCGACAGCCGAGCTCGGACTGAAATTCACTGCGCAAGTAGATCCCGTCGGCGTAGTTTCCATTCTTCGATCCTCAGAAAGCACCGTTATACCTGAAAACGTTTCGACTTGGGAAAAGGAGATGAGCGATCATGTTCGCGAAGCACTCGCGCTACTGGAGGAGCGCGGGACTACAAAATGTGAAGGAAAGACGATTGATTTCCCTGACGCCGCAAAAGGGATCATCGAAGTAGCCTCGGCGGGCTCTTACGATCTTATTGCAGTTGGAAATCGCGGATATGGAAGACTAAAGTCGTTCTTTCTAGGCAGCGTTGCATCAGGCGTTGCAGACGGCGCAAAGACGAATGTGTTAATTGTGCGATAACTCATCTTTGTTTTTACTCCTTTCGATGGCTCCCGAGTGATATCGGAAGCGTAGAGTCTCTGGGGTCCTAACTCTTTCCATAAGGGAACAAATATGGAAGGCTTGGTCTTTCATCCCAATCGATGTAACATGTTTTCAGCTGAGTATAGCATTCCAGCCCGTACTTTGAGCCTTCTGCCCCTAGTCCTGACTGCCTAAAACCCGTGTGGGCACCTTGGAACTGTTCGGGCCCAACTTGGTTTATGTATGACTCCCCGAACTTGATCCTATGCATCGCTTTGAGGATTCGCGCATTGTCTTTTGTAAAGATGTATGATGATAGCCCATAAATTGAATCATTCGCATAATCTATCGCTTTGTCAAAGGAATCCACTTCCATTACCGGCGCGACTGGGCCGAAGATCTCTTCCTGAATTAGTGGGGATTTCTGATCATTATTTTCGATGATGGTCGGTTTGTAGAACCAGCCTTTGTTTTGTCCTTTTGGCTCAGAACCTCCGATGACTATCTTATCACCTTCTTCTCTTGCCTTTTCGACAAAATTTTCTGTCGTTTCTCTTTCCTTTTCTGAGACCATGGGACCAAGGTCGGTATTCGAACCAAAGGGGTTCCCTATCTTCAATGATCCCGCCGCCCTTGCGAATGCCGATACGAACTTGTCCATGATCTTCTCGTCTATGTACATACGCTCCGCGCAAATGCATGTCTGGCCACAGTTCCAAAATCTCGCCCAAACAGCGCACTTGAGAGCCCAGGCCATGTCAGCGTCATTCCAAACTATGAACGGCGCTTTTCCCCCCAGCTCTAGGATAAGCTTTCCAACGTGGCCCGAAGCTCTCTCCATGATCTTTCTACCTGCCTCTGTGCTGCCGGTCATTGTGACCAAGCCCGTGATCTTGTTTGTTACAAGTTCATCTCCCACTTCCGTACCGGAGCCCGTAACCAAATTCAATACACCTCTCGGAAGATCCGCTTCTGCTGCGAGTCTGACCAACTCGATGGAACTGAGCGGGGTGTTGCTCGAGGGTTTAGTGACGACTGCATTCCCTGTAATCAATGCCGGAGCTAACTTACGAGCAACAGTTGAGGAAGGAAAATTCCATGGAGTGATGGAAGCGACGACTCCTACTGGGATTTTTAGTATCATAATGGTCTGCTTTGGGAAATCACTGGGCAGAACATCGCCTTCGATCCTGCGTGCATATTCAGCATAAAATTCAAAATTCCCCGCCGCACTATCGATCTCCAGTCGCGATTCATACAGCGGCTTGCCCTCCTCTTTAGTCAGTATTCTTGAGAGTCTTTCACGATCTCTTCGAATCAGTTCAGCGATCTTAAACAGGAATTTTGCTCTTTGATAGGGAGAGAGATCTTCCCATTTTCTTTGAGCCTTCTCAGCGGCCTCTAGTGCTCTTTTCACTTGTTCGCTTGAAGCCTTGGGGACCCGAGCAAATACCTGTTCGGTTGCAGGATTGATGACATCAAGCGTTTCTTCTTTTTCTGAAGCGACCCACTCACCGTCAATATACATCTTGAAGGTCTGCGGTCTTGACTCTGAGCGTATCCCAGATGCGTCTCCTACTTTACTTGCGGTTGGCAATTACAAGCACAAGTCTCCTTGTGTTTAGAGCGAGATTCAATCTAAATAATATTTCACTGCGTTTGATGAATTCTTTTAAAGCCGCGAGGTTATTTGGTAACGGTAAACCAAGGAAAATAAGATAATGTCAGCTGACGGTTCGTATTCGAACTTCAGTCTCCAATTTACCCAACTTGGTCTTTCCCCGTTTTCGGGGAAAGATCCTTTAGGTATTGACGAAGGGCAATGAGTGTGCTGAAGAATAGGATTCAATTTGAAAAATATCGCAAACTAGCCGACTATTGCCTCAAATACAGACGCACTATCGTAATCATGCTTGCCAGCGGCGTGGCTTTGACAGGCCTCCAAGTAGCTATTCCGCTTCTCATAGGAAATGCAGTAACAATCATTCTTGCGAGCAAGAATGCGATCCATGGCGTGTTGATGATTTCTCTTGAGATTATCGGACTAAGCGCAGCTTCCGCTGTTTTTCAGTACAGTTTAGGATACGGAGGCCAGTATCTTGGACAAAAAGTAATCTATGATATGCGAAACAAATTGTTTATCGCAATCCAGGGCCAGTCCTTCAGTTTTCATGACAAGAATCAAACAGGACAGCTCATGGCGAGGGCTACAGGCGATGTCGAAGCAGTTAGGCGTTTTCTCGCCTTTGGCTCCGCTCAGATCCTGGGCCAAGTACTTCTGATGATTGGAGTAACAATAGCATTCTGGTTTCTCAACGTAGAGTTAGCTGCTATAGTAACGGTAATCCTCCCCATTGTCATTTACATTGCTTGGAGATTCAGTCAAACTCAGGCACCGTTCTGGAGGAAGGCGAGAATCAATTATGGCAACATCAACTCAGTTCTCCAAGAAAACATAACTGGCATGAAAATTGTGAGGGCGTTTTCTGCGGAAGAGAAAGAGATCCAAAAATTCGACGCCGTGAACACAGAGTACCGCGATGATCTGATCGGAGCTGCGAAAGTAAGATCCTTTTACACCCCGCTCCTAACGCTCGTAATAAGTCTGACACTTGCTGCACTTTACTTCTCAGCAGGAACCCAGTCTTTGGCTCTTTCGTCTAACACAGTCTTGATTGCGGGAGAGATCACTTCGGCAGCCTTCCTTATCGGCTTGTTGCTCGGCCCTGTGAGGTTTCTTGGTCAGCTGATTTTGATCTTTCAAAACGGCATGGCAGGCTTTGAAAGAGTGCTTCAAATCACCGATGCTTCTGTCGAGATAGTGGACAGATCCGATGCAGTAGATCTGAAGGCGGAGGAGATCAAAGGTGAGATTACCTTTGAGAATGTCCGCTTTGGATATGGGCAAGACAGAGAGATTCTGAAAGGGATCGACTTTAGAATTGAGCCAGGAGAAATAGTCGCATTTCTAGGAGCGAGCGGTTCCGGGAAGACAACGCTCGCAAATCTCGTCCCGCGGTTCTATGACGTAACAAGCGGCCGAGTTCTGATCGATCGAAAAGATGTTCGAGAGATCAAGCTCAAGTCGCTTCGGTCCAACATCGGGATCGTAAGTCAAGACATATTCCTGTTTTCTGCAAGCGTGCGAGCAAACATCAGCTACGGAAAATGGAACACGCCTCTTGAGAGAGTGATCGAGGCAGCGAAAATAGCTAGAGCTGACGAGTTTGTTGATCGCTTTCCCGAGAAATACGAGACCCTCGTCGGCGAGAGAGGTATAACTCTCTCAGGAGGTCAAAAGCAGAGGATTGCGATTGCTAGGACCATTATTACTGATCCGAGAATTCTGATCTTGGATGACTCCCTTTCGAGCGTCGATGTAGAGACTGAATTTGCTATTCAAGATGCCCTGAAGACAGTTGTTCAGGGTCGAACGACAGTAATGATTACTCAAAGGCTTTCGACGCTACGTCTTGCCACGAGAATTGTGGTCTTTGACAACGGAAAAATAGTCGAGCAAGGCAAGCACGACGAATTACTCGCTCGGAATGGAAGCTACGCTAGGTTGTACTATTCACAGCTAGCTCCCCAAGAGAAATTGGCAGGACAAGAAGAGGAACTCGAGATGACAGAAACATCCAGCCAGATCCTAAGGTGACTCTAGACCTATGACAGTAGCAGGAAATTTGAACAAACAAGATCCTGGAGAACGAAAATTCAGGAAATATGGGGATAGAGTCCTCCTAAGGCGCCTAATTTCCTACATGCTCGTATACAGGAAAGACTTTGCGGTAGTTGGTGCTTCTCTGATTTTTGCTGCAGCAGTTGGAGTGATCGGTCCTTACTTGCTTGCAATCGTCGCACTAAATGACATTGTTACTAGGAGATTCTTTGGATTTACTGGCGTAGCGGGGGCGGTAAGTGCCTATGTTGTGCTCTACTTGCTGAACTACTTTTCGGACAACAAGAGAACGTACCACATGCAGATTATGGGCCAAAATGTAATTCAAGACATAAGGCGAGACTCATTTGAGAAATTACAACGTCTGTCCCCGTCGTATTACTCAACACGGGAGACTGGCCGAATCATGTCTTACATCACAAACGATGTAGACGCTCTGTCCGACTTCATGACCTTTCAGTTACCAGCCGTTCTCGCGGGTCTGATTTTGATCGTCAGCATTGTCCCTACGATGCTTTATTTCAATTTCACTTTGACTTTTGTTGCGTTCGCAGTAATTCCCCCTCTTGTGGTTCTAACCTTGGCCTTCCAAGGAAGAATCCAGAGCAGCTTTGTCGAGACGCGAAAGAAAATTGCCATCGTCACTTCGAAGCTACAGGAGGGCATTGCGGGAGTCAAGGTTACGCAGTCTTTCACTGAAGAGCAAAGAGTTAGCGAAGATTTCGATGCCGTAAATCAAGAAAACCTCGAGACAAATCTCCATGCAAACAAACTCACTTCTCTTTTCAGTGCTTTAATCCAGTTGATTGAAGCAGGAGGAATCGCATTTGTAATTTGGTACGGCACAACAGAAGTTATCAGAGGGCAGGTCACCCCGGAAATCGTGGTTGCATTCTTGCTTTACATGAATTCTTTTTTCACTCCAATCATACAGCTAACAACCTTCTACAATTCGTATCAATCAGCCGTCACAGGACTGGACAGAGTGATCCAATTGATGGATACATCGATTGAGGTTCCTGCACCCAAAGAATCAAATTTAGCTCTTGATAATTCAAAAGCAATCGAAATAGAATTTGACCATGTCACTTTTGGATATACAAATGACTTGCCAGTAATCAAGGATCTTAATCTAAAGATAGCAAGTGAAGAGGTCGTCGCGATTGTCGGCCACACAGGCGCTGGAAAAAGCAGCATAGTGAACTTGATACTCCGCTTCTACGACCCTCAGCAAGGTAGAGTGATGATGAATGGCATAGATCTCAGGGAGATAGACTTTTCCAAGTTTCGGGATAAACTGAGTCTGGTCCCGCAGGATCCTTTCCTTTTTCAGGCGACGATATTCGAAAACATTCGCTATGGAAAGGAAGATGTAACCGACCAACAAATAATAGATTTGTGTAAGCGGCTCGGAGTTGATGATTTCATCGGTCACCTGCAAGAAGGATACAACACTCTCGTCAACGAATCAGCGACTAATCTCTCAATGGGGCAAAAACAAATGGTGTGCTTCGCACGAGCGATAATCAGGGAGCCAAAGTTGCTCATCATGGACGAGGCGACATCTGGCCTTGACCCCATAGCAGAACTCCAACTTCAAAGAGCGCTTGCAATTTCTCTGAAAGGCAGGACTGCGATCATAATCGCACATCGCCTTTCGACGATTCGCCTTGCTGATCGAATTATAGTCATGCGTGATGGAGAAATCGCGGAAGAAGGAAGCTTTGCTGAGCTCAATGCTAGAAACGGTCTGTTTTCGAAAATGTACGCAATGCAATTCCAACTAAGGCAAAGCCAATGAGTAGGATCAGAAACCGCTAAACACCAATTTGATGATATGGCGATATTTCTCAACTTCACCAACAATTGAAGTTCCAGCAGCTCGTGCAAGGCATGGGCAGGCCTCCAGATCTGTGCTTCGTATAGTAAATAATCCTTGACTTCATAGGATGAAGAGACGTAGCCAGAGTTCATTTTGCTTAAATTATGCAGATGAAAGAATGTTTAGCATTCTTTCCGCTAGATAGAGTCGGTCAAGTATGATCATGGTGCCATTGGTCTCTGTATTTTATGCACTTGCTGTTTGCTCTTTTGTGGTAGCTGCTTACTATGGTTTCAGGCTAAGCAGGCTTACCAATAAGGCCAGAGTAATGGTCATGGTAACAAAGGACGGGCCAACTTCGCTAGTTAGCGGGCTGATCCTCTTAGCCGCCTCTCAAGTTCCAGACCTCTTGGCGAGTGCACTCAAAACCACAGTGGGGGATGAGTTCGGAATACCGGCTGGGATCTTGCTTGTGGGCTCTGCCGGAATGTTCGCGTGGGGCTTTCATCGAATGTACGCTGTTTACCGGAATGAAAAATTGAAGATGAGTGTCAATCACGTACTGGACGAATTACTCGAGAAGGACTCGAAATTGGCTAACGAAGAGTTCCAAGGACAGTACAAGTGAAAGTGAGAGAGCTAGTCTGATCGATGGAGGAAACAATGATAGAGGAAGATCTCATCGAGAAGATCCAGAACCTAGACACTCGCGTAAGATTTGTGGGAGTCATAGATAATGAAGGACAGCTGGTGAAAGGTGGAATGCTGGAGGGGGTTGATGCCCTAGAGCCCACAAAAAAAGACGAGAACAAATTATACTTGAAATGGTTTCTCATACAAGCCATGACAGAGGAGTGGAATTCTTTTCTCGGGGAAAAGATCCTTCTTTACACAAGGCACCAGGAAGTTGACATGTACGGAATCCCCCTTAGGAATTCAAGGATTCTACTAGTGTCAGCCAAGTATGGCAAGGGTTCTCCTTTCTTAGGGGATCGGCTGTTAGAGATAGTTAAGCAAAGCGATCTCTAATTCGTTTATTGAAACTTTAATTGTTGCCTATTCCAACTTCTAAGCTGCAATCCTTGCCAGGTTCATCCACAATTTCATATTCAGATTTTCGAAAAGTCGATATGAGAATCGGGCAAATAATAGAGTGCAAAGATTTTGCGGAGGCAAGAAAACCCGCATATCTGCTCAAGATTGACTTTGGCAAGGAAATAGGTCAAAAGGATTCGAGCGCACAAATCACAGTTCGTTACACAAAAGAAGATCTCATTGGTAGAAAGATCGTAGCAGTAGTGAATTTCCCTCCAAAAAAGATTGCGCATTTCACCTCGGAAGTCTTGGTTTTAGGCGTTGAGGATAAAGATGGGGCGATTGTACTTCTAGAACCCGATCGCTCTGATGCCGTGCTCGGTTCCAGGGTCTATTGAAAGACTCTATTGGAAACTAATAGTTTTTTTGGAGTGAGAGATAGAGAATTGAGGAAGAAAACTAAGTACATCTAAGAGCTGGATTGTCAGTATCGGTTCATCGTAGGATCTACTTCAACTGCCCAAGCATCAATTCCACCTTCCAAGTTTCGAACTTTTGCGTACCCAATACCGCGGAGAAAGTCAGTCGCCCGCGCCGATCTTCCTCCGGTATGACAATACATGACGAGCTCATCTGCGGTGTCAAGTTCATTCACTCGATCCGGAAGTTGACCCAATGGGATCAGCGTAGAGCCAGCTATGTGGGCAATTTCATACTCATGCGGTTCTCTGACATCAATCAATCGAACTCTCCTTCCACTTTCAATTTCAGCGTTCAGTTCCTTGGGAGTAACTACGGCCACTTGAGGGGTTCTTTCAATTCCGCAGAACTGTTGATAGTCAATTAGCTTGATGCTTGAAGGATCTTTCGAGCAAATAGGACAGTTTGGGTTCTTTCTTATTTTGAGCTCTTCAAAAGTCATGCCCAAGGCGTCGTAAACCAGAAGCCTCCCGATCAACGGTTCTCCTTTGTTCAAAATTAGCTTGACAGTTTCTGTGGCTTGGATCAACCCCACGAGTCCAGGAAGGACTCCGAGTACTCCTCCTTCTGCGCATGAAGGAACTAGTCCGGGTGGCGGTGGTTTTGGATAAAGACACCGATAGCAGGGACCAAGCTTCGCATCAAACACCGTAGCTTGCCCCTCGAAGCGAAATATGCTTGCATAAACGTTTGGCTTGCCCAGTTTTACGCAAGCATCATTTGTAAGATAACGGGTTGGGAAATTGTCGGTACCGTCCACAATAATATCGTAACCTTTGAAGATCTCTATTGCGTTTTCGCTGGTCAATGATTCCTCATAGGTCCTGATGATCGTGTTCGGATTTGTTTCATGCAATCTTTGCATGGCAGTTCTGACCTTTGATTGTCCGATCTCCTTGTCTGTGTAAAGGATCTGTCTGTGGAGGTTTGTCTCGTCAATTGTGTCAAAGTCAACAAGCCCTAATGTCCCTACGCCTGCAGCGGCCAGGTACAAAGAACAGGGAGACCCCAGCCCTCCAGTGCCAATGACCAGCACGCGAGCAGCTTTGAGCCGCCTCTGCCCTTCCAGTCCTACTTCAGGGATTATGAGATGCCTTCCGTACCGTCTGTATTCCCTCGGAGAGATTCTCACAGGCCTAGCTTCGAGCGGGAGATCCTCACTCTTTTCTGGTTGCTCAACGGTTTCTAATCCTCCTGCGATGGCAGGCACGATCCAAAGCGTGTCACCAGTTGAGACCTTTGCATTCTGTCCACCCCCGTATCTTACGCCCTCGTCGTTCAGAAGAATGTTGACAAAGTTGCGCAGGTTCCCTTGTTCGTCTAAGATATGCCTTGCAAGCTTCGGATTGATCGACAGAAGGTTTGAAAGCGCCTCCGAAACAGTATTCCCGGCGACCTCTACCTCTGATTTATTTCCTTCGGCGTAATGTCTCAGTGCGGTTGGAATCAGGACTCTGACCATGTACTACTAATCACTTTACCAAAATTTGCAACTTCTCAGGAAAAAACTCGGTTCGATCATCTTTCAAAATCCAACTTTTTGTTTCAATTACTTTGCTCCCTCTCACCTCAACAACAACATACGAGAGCGTTGGCCATGCGTGCTCCCGATCAAATTCAGAGGGCTTGGCAGGAGCGTTAGGATGGGAGTGGTATATTCCGACAATTTCTTCCCTACTTTCTTCCGCTTGTTTTTCTGCCTTCAGAAATTCCCTCGGTTCGATCGTGTACCTGTGATAGCGCTCTGAGGGCTCGAAAGTATTTTTCATTCTTCGCAGTCTCAGTACTTTCTTTGATACTCCATTGCCCGTCGAATTGCCGAACATCAAGCCACAACATTCTTCTGGATAGGTCGAAACTGCATGCGAGTGTATCTCCTCAAGCATTTGCTGATCTAGCTCAATTCGCGTTTCCGGCATGTTAATGTTTCCGTGCTCGTCGGGAGTAATTGGTCTTAATTTCTGCACCGCTTATCTAAACTCTTGCATATGTTTTTCTCAGAGAATACCTGATCCCCTTGATCGACCAAAATCGCAACCATGCAATCTTGATCGATGAGGAAAGAGCCGAGGGGCAGCTGAAGCCTGTTGCCAAGTGTAGGTAATTGACGAACGCGAGAATTATGAGTTCTGGACTAAATTGAGCACAGGTTACTCTTCGTCGCCGTCGTCACCGTAGTAATCTCCGCCACCGCGGAATCTCTTGTACACGAAAAAGCCTGCACCAGCTCCGCCTGCTACTACTGGTATAAGTGCCCAGAGAGGAATTAAATTCCCGACTTTCATGTAAAGCGGGTTTGAAGACGGGTTTTGTACCTTTTGTACCGGTGCTGGTTTCACTACAGAAATATACACTTTCTCTGTCGCGTTCGCAAACCCGGGCTTTGACAGAGTTGCCTGAACAGAAAAGTTACCGGCCTCAGACCCGGAGGTGTATGTGACTATCGCATAGCCTGTTTTGTTTGTTAATGAAGGCGGACTGGTGAGCGCGCCACTACTTGTTAGCCAAGTTATGGTGGCATTGGCGAGTCCAGTGTTGTTGAAAGTCGCATGAATCGTGATTGTAGTAGGGAAGTTTGTGACTATCGAAGGATGTTGATTTGTAATCGTTGCGGTCATATTATTGAAATATGCGTCGACTGAAATGTTGTCAAGATATGGCGTAATACCGTCCTCTTTGATTGATACTTGAATATTTTCCAATCCGCTTTGCTTTGCCGCTACAAAAGTAGCGAAGCCGTATCCTGAAGCATTCAAGTTAGAGTCAGAACCCGTTAGATTAGCTTCATGACTGGACCAGGTTAAGTTCGCTCCTCCGGCAGAAATCGGGGCGTTCACAGTTTTCGCGAAAACTTGGATTGTAAAGGGTCCACCAGGTAGCACTTGCGAGGGGATTATTGTGTTCTGAACTAGGAAGTATGGAGTAGGCTGAGTTGGAGGACTGATTCCGCTGGAGTATGAGGTGAATCCGGTAGTGACAGGGTTCAAGCCATTTGCTTGGAGCGTTATGTTTGCACCGCCTGGGAAATATGTTGAAGTGAGATTAAAGGTGGCGTACACGTTGCCAGTTGTAATAATGTAGGGTGCGGTGCTGACCTGCATCGTAGAATTATCCGAAGACCTAGACCAAACCGTTATGTTGCTTTGTGCGATCTCAGGATAGACCGTCCCATTTGAGTTAGTCGCTTGTAGCTCTCCCACTACCATTCCGGGATAGGTGCTGTTGTCCGATAATATAGCGCCAGGGGCAAAATAGGGTGTCAGAGTAGTTGTAAAATTGTTGGGAGTTGGAGCCGCATCACTTGCAACAGCGATAAAAGTATCCGACAAATATCCCTGGGCAGACGCTTTGATCAATGCGGTTCCCGCAGTTCCTCCAGCAGTGAGATTTTCAGTAGCATACGACCTTCCGGCTGGAATGTAGAGTGTAGTTGCCGGCGCCGATGCAACTGCAGAATCGTTAGATGTAACAATTACTTGGACCGCTGCACCCGCGTCTATCGGGGTACCAGTGTTGACATTCAAGAGTTGTACGGACATTTCGGCGTTGAAGCTCGAGTTTGCCAATAGAAGCGAAGGCGCGACCGAGATCGAAAGCTGACCGGCGCTGGTCGCATTAGAAACGGGGAGGGTAGAAAATATTGAAGGAATGCCTATCATAAAGGAAGCTGCAAAGAGTGCCAAGCATATGAAGATTCCAGCCCTCTTGATGCGAGAGTCATTTCTGGTTAACCTAGTTATCAAGAATAGATTTCCGAAAAGAGATTACTTTATTTTTTAATAGTAGTTGTGGACGCGGACTATGTATTTCGATTTCGTATTATCAAATTTGTGGCACTATTGCCTGCAAATTGGAAGCCCAAGACAATTCGAGCGCTGGAAACTCTTCCAATAGCGGAATGATTCAAGATGAAGGTTTTCGCAGGTGCACAACTTTCCAAGAAAAAAGAGGACGGGAACGGCCCTAGTTGCCGTTTTGTCCGAAGGAATAGATGGGACTCACATTCGCCGTGTAGTGTAGTAATGTTCCATAGGCTCCAGGTGTCCCTGTGAAGTCGTAGTGGCCTGCTGCAGCGGGGACGAACAAATCTGCCGAGTATCCCTCGAAGAGGAAACTGGAGCAGACTCCGGTGTTGAACCCCTGTGGTTGCAAAAGATTGCTCGAAGATACCCGGAAATCTTGGACCACTTGTCCATTCACTGTTGTTATTCCATAGAACAATGGCAGTTCACTGTATTGGGGAGGCATTGCCATCCATGCGACTGGAAGCTCTGGCGAGGCGCCGAGAGCGAATGAGTCTTGGCATACCGAAGCTCCGTAACCGACCGCATTCACAATTCCTAGGACACTACACTCGCCGGACATTCCTGCATCCTGTCCAGGGATCATTCCTGTCAGCACACAGATACCCTTCGACAGCATTCCTTGGAGCTGAAGTGGGCCCCCAAGTGCTGCGGAAACATTAGCCGGTCCAGTTACGATGGTCCAGCTAACTGTCCAACCAGTCTGCGTCCCCTGATAGCTATTGTTGCTTGGACCTGGTCCTCGAGCCGATGCATAGAGCGGACTCGCGAGGAACAGGATGGCGAATGATATTGTCGCAAGTACCGAAATTGTTCTTTTCAAAACAATCAGTCCTCTTTATCCACGAAAATAGAAAGCGTCTTCACGATAGTTATCGCTTCTTGCCGTTTTCGAATATGATTCTGCAGCTTTATGCAAGATCGTAAAAACATAATGTATGCGAACCGCGAAGTAGGAAGTAATTAAGATCTGCCCAAAAAACGCTTTAGAGCACTGCCCTAATTACCAATATAGACTTTAAGGAATCTACGGCACTTCGGTAAAAGATATGTGCTTCCAGTTAAAACATGGGATCGATAATTCGGTATTCCTTGCGGAGTCGCAAGGCAATTTTAGGACTTTTTTGTCTGGAGGATTGATGAAGAGATGTGATCTTTTTTGCTTTGCGGCCAATCTCATGTACTGCAAAAGCAGCTATATATTTTCCACTTTTGTCGAGTCAGAATCAACAGCAGTGATCTGAAATAACAATGCTAAATTCCGAATCAAGCGAACAGCCGTTCCGAAATCTCAATGGACAGAGAATGTCATCTGAGAAAGACAGACGCTCCAAGATGGAGATGTATCTGGACATCCTGCGTGCAATAGGATCCGGAGCTGAGAAACCCACCCATGTGATGTACAAGGCGAACCTTTCCTGGGTTGTAATGAGAGGATTTCTTGAGAATCTCAAGAGCCAAGGTCTGGTGGAAGAGTCAGTCGTGGAGGGAAGATCTTCACTCCATCTTTCGAATCGAGGATTCGAACTCCTCAATCAATTCATGTTAGTTAGAGAGTATTTCGTCAAGATCGCATAAACATGAAGCGGATTCGTATGGCGTCTCAAATGCAATATGACAAGCGTTCAAAGGGAGCAAGAATCGGAAAGAAGGAGGACGATCTCCGATACTGCGAATTCTGTGGCAAACCTCTGAACGGTCTTTTCAGCGAGGCAGCTCTATTGCGAAGAAAATATTGCTCTGAAAAGTGCAGATCAATCGCGACAAACAGGCTAGCCAGTGCCAGATTAGGCATACCTCCTGCGAGACGAGCCGTGAGCAAGCTATCAAACCCACTTTATTTCAACTGACCGAAAGCGAAGTGGCCTGCGTTCACGAATAGAGATACCAACGCGCAAACATACTCCTGCTCCCTTCCGATGGCAATTGGCAGGAGTCTAAACCAAGTATCCTTGTCCAGGGAGAGATATTTTTTGATTAGTTGTATTACGAGCAAAGTTCTGCTTTTAGCGCACCGATTGAACGAGCAGCCTTTCCCTTCTTACTTGACTCACGAGCTCTGGCAATGAATCAGAGTAATTCTCGCCAACTTGAGACTTTATCTCATCGGTTATAGCCTGTTCGATCTGTTTGGCACTCTTTCCAAAGATGCTCTTGAGTGCTGCAACGAAACCTTCAGGGTTTGCTATGATACCTTCACTTGGAGACTGATTCAAAACCACCATTCTCCAGTACACCGTGTACTTTATTCCGGGTCCGAACTTGTTGAGCCCAGCATCAATGCATTGCATGAGCTCATAGTCGTCCAACATTTCTTTCTTGCTCATGGCTATATCGAGGACGCGAAGTGAATAAGAGCAAATCGGATTTGACACATCAGATTTGAAATCTGTACTTGACCTTCAAAAAGGCTTAAGGTCGTCTCGACTGTCCTAGAAGTATAGCGAGATCTGATAGCGGAGAAATGGTTGATTATTCTTACATTGCGCTAGGAGTAGTTGCGGTCTTTACAGTTCTTGGGATGGCGTATTACGCTTCTCGAATTCTTATGCAAATGCGAACAGGAGAACTAGAAAAAACTTGGAGGTTTCTGGTAGCAGGTGCCTATTTGATAGAGGCCGCTGTCGTCATACTTCTGCTCGAAGAGGTCCTAACTTTTTCCGTGGATGTTTCTTCGATAGCTACGCATCTTGGTGCAACTATGCTTGTGATCGGGTCAGTTTACATCCTGCTTGGATTTAGAGCACACTATCATGTGTTCAGTCCGAAGCACCCTAATGTCAAGATGGACAAATTGATAGAGCGCTAAGACTCAGAAAAAGTTCTAGCCTTGTTAGGCTTCTAGGCCATGCCTAGCCAGCAAGTGGTTCTTGTAGTCGGTTTCGCTCTTGTCCTTGAGCCAGCCTCTCTTCCCTAGAGCCTCGTAGACGGAACAGATCGCGCACCCTGTCTCCACCTTATGCCCTGCGACTTGCTTTGTAGCTTCCGAACGTAGTTTTAGAAACGTTCCTACAATCTCCTTTGCGTTTTCAGATTTTTTTGGTGCCTCAATAATCAACAGTATCTTCTCCATCTTTACTGCTTCTTTGGAGCTCTTACTCTGCGGCCGATTTCGAGTTCAACTGCGAGAAGCTTTTCTGCCGACACTTCTTTTTGTTCATGCATCTTTCGAGAGTTCTGATTGGCAGATGAACCCAGTAAGTCATAATTTGTCTCGTCGAAAACTTCTCTCAATGTATGCATTTCATTGATCAGTGAAGTCATTGACATCGTTCTCAAGCTCTCGTTGTAATCAGCGGGTGGTTCGGTAAGAAATCTGGCTTCGGGACGTAGGTGCAACTTAACAGACTTATCTCTATGCAAAAAGACTAACTGCACTTGACATACATTTACTTGTATTAGATGAAATTCTCCATTGTTCAGGTTCGCGAATTTCTTGAGTTACGTTAATGGCAAGAAATGCTAAGTTCTGATCAGGCAGACTCGTGCCCTAGCAACAACCGATATACAAGAAGACTGAAAACTGTAGTATTCCCAATGGCTAAAAATTCCTCTCAAAGTTCGCGTGAAAAAAGAGATGGAGGAGGACTGAATCCTCTTCCTTTGGACTTATGGTAGCCTTAATTCGCTGCAACTGCTGTTGCTGTTGGAAACTCGCCTTCGATCACTGGCGCGCTCTTCGTTAGCGATACAATGGTTTGAGAGAGTTCATCAAACTCTGTCTTTGGAATAGAATTTGCTAACTCGTTCTCTAGCTCGTTTATCCTAGATTCGATGTGAGTGTATTGTTCCTTGGGGACAGTTTCAGCGCGGATGCGCTGAATATCTTCCTCGTATTTTGTCTTTGGAATCGAGTTCGCAATCTCGTTTTGTGCTGTGAGGAACTGTTCTTGAGGCACCATGTGGGATATTTGCTGCTCTAGCTCTGCTTTCTCGCTTAGAAGGGCCCCGTACTCTCCGTTCTTTGTCTCAAAAGCTTGTTCAAGCTCATGGATCTTGATCGTCGCCTGTTCGTAGACTGAGGTAGGGACCATAGTATCCAGTCTCGTAGAGACTGATCTCACAACTTCGTTTTGAGATGATATCTGACTTCCCTGTTCTGCCAAAAGCTTCCCAAAAGTGTCCATACGGTCGTTTATCGCTGTGATTGTCTCTAGATCGGACTTTGTATGTTTCAATTCAACATTCAAAGTATCGATCTTCTGCTGCATCTTGGCAACAGTTTCATCGAGAACTTTCTTGGGCACCGATTGTGCAAGATCCGCTTCTAGTTTCCTGCACTTTAGGACTAGTCTCTTTACTTCGCTTGTTATCTGCTCGGCTCTGCTACTCAACCTTCTTAAGCACTCCTTCACTAAGTGATTGAGAGGCCTCTCAAGTAATATCTAATGGGCAGGGTCAAATCAAGTTGATTTCTTTGTCCTCAATTGTTCCTTCAACAACTCTCTGAAAACAGGATCAGTGATTGAGTACCGTCCGTCGAGACTTTTCTCGACATAGCTGAGTCTCTGGAAAATATTCAGATGCTTCGAAAGCGCGGAGTTTGTTTGGCTTGTTGCGTCTGCTAACGCTGTAAATGTCTTGGGCCCTGAAATTAAATCTCGAAGTATCTTGAGATGATTCGGCCAGCCCCGCGCGAGTTTCGGCACATTTTTTGTTTCTTCTTCAACTATGGCTAGACTCTCGTTGAGAGCACGACTGAGCGATTTATCATAATCCTCTGGATTCGTGGTAAAGCAATCGGTTACGAAAACACCAATATATCCGGATCGTGTTCACCCATGAAACTGTTTGTTTTCATTCCCTTCCAAAGAAAGCTTCGAGTTCTCATCGGTAATAGATGAGACTGTGGAGACAAGGAACGAGACATAGTCCGCTATTTCATCAATAATCATCCGAGGAACAGAGTTTTGCAACTTAACTTCAAGCTCTGTGATTTCGCTTTGGAGCTCTATGTACCGTTCTCTTGGAATGGCAGAGATTGATCGTGCCTGCTCGTACTCCGATCTTGGAACGGAATCGGCGAGCTTTGCCCGAAGCTCTTCAAACTCTGACTTTGGGACCATCTGAGAAATTGTTTCGGAGAACTGCCGTTCTTTTACCTCAATTGTGGAAAGGTACTCCCGCTCTCTGTCTCGCAGAGACTCGACTTCTCTTTGGAGCGTTGCTTTTTCGTCTAGAAGCTTCGCATAGAGAGTTCGTGGTACAGTTTCGTCTTCGACATTCACGGCCTGCAACGCACTGACCTGACGGGTTTCGGAAGAAGAACTGGCAGAGATCGACTTTGAATTGAGATCCTTTGCCCAGGATGATATGACGTTAGGAGCCTGATCACTAGATTCAGCATCAACTGGATTTTTTGCGTCAGACTTTCTTCCAATGAGTGATGGAAACTTCCGAAATGGATTGAAACTAGACGATGACTCAGCTACGGACTTCACTTGGCTTCCATTACCGGTTGGTTTTGGTACCTGCTTGATCTCATACGAATTGGAGGGTTTCATTGGTTGCCCTGCATTCTCGGGTCCAACCATGGATCTCGCCTTCTTTTGATAATACTCTGCACGACCTATCAATTGTTGCCAGCCCGGATGATCCTTTGTCTCATTGGCCAAAAGCAGGAGGACGTCCACCAGTTTTACGTAGTCTTTGACAGCTTCGCTCTTGTTTCCTGTCGCTTCCTTCGATTCTGCCTGTTGGATGAGAAAAACAGAGTATTCCTGCAGTTTCTTGAGTTTTGCAGAATCCATGCTAGTCGCCGCGACTAGAGATGGTCAAGGTGAAAGAATGCGCCTGTCAGATCAGATAAACGATTAGATACAGTACTTTCAACTAGGATTGAAGATGCGGATCAAATGTCGCAGATTTGAGACGTAGCAATCTCAGAATTCTTTCAGAGTTCTTGGGACTCTGAGCTTGTTATTGGCTCTGATCGAAGCTTTTCCAAGAGGTAATAGAGCTGCCTTGCATTCAGGCTTTCTGTAGCGCGAACCATCGTTGAGAACAGCCTGCTAACATCCGATTGGCTTAGCTTTTCCTTAGCAAGGGACTCCAGCCATGACACATCTCGCAAAACGACGCCCGGGTCTTTGCCCATCGTGCCCGCTTCCAACAAAATCCTCGAAAGAACTGCAAGCTCCGCGGCTTTTTTTTCCGCCCTTGTGATTCGATATAGCAGTACTCTTTCTACGAACATCTGCAAATTTTCAAACAGATCTTGGTCAACTCTTTCGAGGATCCTCTTGATCCCTTCAATATCGAAATTGGGATCTAGGCCTGCATCATTTGTCTGGATCTGTTTCTGCTTCTGCATTTGCTTCTGAGTCTGATTCTGATTCCGATTCTGGATCTGATTCTGGTTCTGGTTTTGGCTTTGCTTTTGGTTCTGGCTCAACTCCAAGGCCTTTGATTTCTTCGTCGAGCACCTCAAGCATCTTCTCAAGAGGCTCCGAGATCTCCAATTCCTGATCTGGGTAGTGACCCCTGATCCATGAATTGAATGCGTTTGCAACGTTCCATAAAGCAACAAGAGCTTCCGTCTCGGTTATTTTGTTCGATTGAGAACTCTCTGTCAATTTGAAAAGAGGCAAGATCGCCTCGTACTTCCCAATGGCTCTTGCAGCTTCGATCGCCTCGGACACATTCTTCATTTGCGGCACGAACTCTTTCAAGGATTCCCTAACCTCGTTTGACAAAAGCGACGCGGAAGATTGTATTTGTGAAAGTGTCGTCTCAAGTTCTTTCTTTGCATTTTCAGCGGCGGAAGTTGCCTGCTTGGCTATTTCGGCTATGGAGGAGAGGGTTTCGGCTCTAGTTTCTTCCATTTGGGCGATCGAACTTTCGTTGCCACCCGCGGTGGAGACTTCCACAGAATCTTTTTTCTGGTCAGACTCTATAGGAGCTGTCTCCAGTGCCTGCTGTTTTTCTTCAAGTTCCTTGAGCTTTTTCGTCTTTGTGCTGATCTCTTGGCCCAAGCCATTTAGATCGTTTTCAAGGGCGCTTTTCTTGGATTCAAGATTTCCAATCGTGTTTAGTTTAGCAATTACGACAGTAGGATCGAAGTTTTGTTCCTTCAAGGCGAGGAGGCAATTTTTCAGGTTTGGCAGCTTTTCGATTTCGAATCCAATTGAAAAGAGCCTATCTTTTGTGTCGGCATAATCCTCAATTTGCTGTTCCTCAATGTGGTATCGTTCCATCAGGTCATTTTTCTTCTTACCAGCCTTTGTGATCTCAGCATTCAATTTATCGAGGTCTTTGTTCTTTTCATCAAGAGTCTTTACTTTTTCATCAAGAGTCTTTGCTAATTCATCAAATTTCGTCGCTACGTCATCATAGTTCAGCCCGTACTTCTTTTCGGCCTTATCAATTCGTTCGCAGAGTTTTGCAAGCTTTGATGGGGTGAATCCCTTCTCAGCAGCGGCGATAACAAAACCAGAAAGCTGAAGCTGGAGGTCACTCGGAGTTCCCACTCGAGCGGTTGTGCGCTCAACAGCAGAACTGGGTCTGTCATTAACGGCGCGGACTTTCAAGTCCGGATTTTCTTCAAAGTTCCTGAGCAAATTATCTGGGTGCTTTAGTGTGACTCTTTTCTCTGTTGATGGAGAGCCCTGAGGCATGATGCTTCACGAACAAAGCGTCTATAAGAAACCTATGATTTCGGGTTCCGTATTCAAGATAGTCTTCGCAGACTAATTCACGTCCCAATTCCGTATTTCTTGCGATTGTGAATTTGAAATTAGGACTCGGGAACAAAACTTCCTTAATACCTTGAGAACTAATTCTGATAAGAGCGTAAGACATTCTTCAATTGCCTCATTTCATAATCACATTGGAAGCACCAAATGCGCCAGACCTCGCTGAAGAGCTTGGTCAGAGATTGCTGATCAAGAAGCTTGCAAATGAGGGCTTTGCCGTTAACGCCTTTGAGTATCATGCGACTATTGAATTCTCAAGTGTATTGAAGGAATTCGCCGACGTAATTGATTCGGACATTGCCGACTGGATCGCCTATAAACATTCGACCATAAAGAAACGAAAACTCATCGGATCACGGAAAAAGCCCTCGCTAGATATTTCGGATCAGACTAGCGAAGAGCTGGTATGCATCGAATTAAAACCCAGTAAATTCAGATAGTATTTTTGGGGTATTCTTGCCTTGCTCCACCGTACTATTTTTTGAGAGTCTACACGTTCCGACACTTTACGCTTTCGATAATTTTCCCGATTTAGATGGCGACAAGATCGAGGGATCTCAGAGCACTAGAAGTTTTTGGAGATGGACTCATTTTAGAGATAAGTCAGAGCTTCTTTTCTAAGAACATCACGAATAGTTCGGCAAAGAGACCTATATTTTCAGGTTCCCCGTGTTTGGATGGTTCTCTTTGTTTCGTTTTTTTGTTCTCAACCCTGTTGGCTATAGATTCTGCATCTGAATTCCGACTGCGCAAGTAAGAAAGATGCCGTGACTCACTAATTTGCAACCATGAATCTTAATAGGGCCAAGAAGGGTGTTACACCCGTTATTGCGACAATCATCCTGATCGCAGGAACACTCGTCTTGGCACTCGTCGTCGGAGCTTACACGTTCGGTCTGTTCGGTTCGAACGTTAAGACAGTGACACTCTCATCGGCAACACTCTACGGAGGAACAGAAGGCGCAGCTCTTGGAGTTCCAGCAGCCACTTCTAGCTACATCACATTCTCACTCAACAATCCAGGAACCGCATCAACCATAACTGGAATCACACTGACTGGTTCAGCTATCACGGCAATAACAACATGGGAAAATCAAGGTGGAACGGATTTATTACTGTCAGGCAACAATGCCTTGGCTGGTGGTCAAGTGTCCTCATTCACCTTCTATCCATACGGCAATGCGCTGAATACAATCACCACAGGTCAGACATTCAACTACGTCATTTCATTCGCCAACGGTCAGTCAGTTTCAGGTTCACTGATTGCACAGTAAACACAACCAAGACAAGCAAATAGAGAAAGTGGTGGTTGCCGAAAAACCCCACACGCCCCTTCTTTTTGTCCCATTGACAAGCCAAAGGGAAACAGACAAGGCCATCTCTCGTTCTAAACCCGATAGAACTTTCGAAATAGATACACAATCCATAAGGGAGAATGGTATACGAAATCAAAACTCCAGCTTCCTAAGGAATATCATGCGCTCGAACTTTCTTCATGTCGTGAGTAGAATCCGCAGACCTTCATCTAGCGGTCAGGATCTTATTCAGTAGTTTGATAGTTATGAAGTGGTCAAGGCGTCGAGTTATTGTAACCGGTGGGGCAGGTTTTATCGGTGGAGCATTAGTGGATCGGTTGCTGAATCTTGGTTCCGATGTGACAGTCGTAGACAAAGCCTTGTTTCCAGAGGATTCACGGGTTTGGCTCGCTAAACTTAATCGGCTGGACCGAATTTACAAAAGCCATGGGCTAAATAACATCCAGATTCAAGCAATCGACCTCTCGACTCAGAGAGAGCGCTTTCGGCTACTTGCGGAAAGTCACGATTCAGTTTTTCATCTGAGCGCAGTTTTTGGGGGCAGGGAATTTGTGGATATTCATCAAGCCGAATGCTCGGAAATGCTTGCTATTGATCACAACGTAATCAGTGAATCTTATCAAGCGGGCATAGAACATGTCCATTATTCTTCGAGCGCATGTGTCTATCCTCCGTCACTCAACAGAGCTGGTTATTTACTAAAGGAAGATGACATCCTCAGTACTGGCGAGAATTGGCAGAGCAGTGATAACCTCTATGGTTTCGCGAAGCTAATGGGCGAAATGCAGCTTTTAGCCTTTCACAAAGAACATGGTCTGAAGTCTTCTGCTAGCCGTTATCTTACTGTCTACGGACCAGGAGAACTGGATGCGAGTCACGCCATCGCGGCGTTGATCGAAAAAGCTCTGGATAAACAGGATCCGTACGTGGTTTGGGGGTCTGGTAAGCAAGAAAGAGGCTTTACCTATGTGGATGATATTGTTAATGGGACAATACTTTCCGCTGAGAATATTGCAGATGGCACACCTGTGAATTTGGGATGGGACAAGAGGTATACAATAGAAGAGGTCGCAAAACTGATCCTGGAAATTTCAGATCATCAACCAAAACAAGTTCAGTATGACTTGAGCAAACCTGAAGGGCCCTTCAGTAGAGCACTGGATATCGCTCGAGCTAAAAAGATACTGGGCTGGAGACCTCGTGTTGATCTGAAAGAAGGATTGAATAGGACTGTCCAATGGCACTCTGAAATGCGAAAGAGTGTAGCTGAACCTGTAGAAGTCAAAATCTCAACATAGCCAAGTGAGAGGTATTGCGGATTTCGAATATCTCTGTGGTGGGATTGGGTAAACTGGGTCTATGCCTCGCCAATGTTCTTGCAAGTAAAGGCTTCTCTGTAATCGGAGTCGACACAGACGCGTCCAAGATAAATCAAGTCAATCGAGGAATCTCTCCGATTTTTGAACCAGGTCTCGAAACTCTGCTTCAAGCTCACCGGGCAAGATTATCTGCTACCGTTGATTACAACCAAGCAATACACAACTCTGACGCCACTTTTGTAGTAGTTCCAACTCCTAGCGAGCCATCTGGAGGATTTTCATTAGGCTATGTAGAGCAGGCAATGGGTAAAATTGGAGAAGCGCTGCGCGAGAAGCCTGGTTACCATCTTATTGTTTTGACAAGCACTGTAATGCCAGGCTCGATGGAACATCTAGCCCCGCTTCTCGAGGAGAGATCTTCCAAGGTATGCGGTCGAGACTTTGGCCTGTGTTATAACCCAGAATTCATAGCCTTAGGAAACGTGGTTAGAGGTTTGCTACGTCCTGATTTCGTTTTGATTGGCGAGTCTGATGAAAGAGCAGGACAAGAACTTGCCCAAATTCAGTCTTATGTATGCGAGAATGATCCGCCAATAGAGCGAATGAACTTTGTGAACGCCGAGATCGCAAAAATTTCTGTTAATTCATTCGTCACTATGAAGATGAGCTATGCCAATACCTTAGCTGAGATTTGTGAAAATGTCGTAGGCGCAGATGTCGATCAGATAACGACTGCGATTGGAAAGGACAAGAGGATAGGTTCCGCGTACCTCAAAGGAGCGCTTGGGTATGGCGGACCTTGCTTCCCAAGAGACAATATAGCCTTCGCAAGTTTTGCAAAAGGAGTTGGTGCACAGGGAGATCTAGCTCTTATGACACATCAGATTAATGAAAGGCAAGTTAAGCGAATCACAAGAATATTTGTAAAAGAGAACCTGCATCCGCCGATGAAAGTCGGTGTACTTGGCTTGACTTACAAGCCTGGAACAAATGTGACTGAAGCTTCCCAAGCTTTGATGCTCGCGCGGCAGTTAGCTTCGGAAGGATTCGAGATCTTTGTTTATGACCCCGCGCTCACTAATGATTCTTTCAGGACAGACGAACTGAGATTCAAGCCAACAGCTGAAGCTTGTATTGAAGCAACCGATGTGTGCATAGTCGCCACTCCATGGGAGGCCTTCAAAAAAATTAACAGCTCTGTTTTTTCCGATAAATTTGTCATAGACTGCTGGCGAATCCTAAACGATGATGCTATACGCAACTCGTCGAGATACTTCCCCCTAGGAAAGAGTTTCAATAAGAAAATCCCGGCGGTACTGGCTTGAAAACTGTTCAATTTGGTCTCGCGCAGATTTCTTCAAAGATCGGTAACGTTCAAGCAAACGAAAGGCAACATATCCAAGTTCTCGAGAAGCTAAACGGAGAGAGACCTGATTTTGTGTGCTTTCCAGAACTTTCGCTTACGGGATATCTACTGAAAGATATCGCCTATGAGGTCGTCCCACAATGTCAGAAAGCATTGTTGAGGATTGCTAAGAAAACAAAAGCTGGTCAGCGCGTAATAGTTGGGTTTGTCAGGCAAAACAATCTTAGTTTCATTGAAAATTCTGCCGCCGTAATGGGAGATGGAAAGACAATCGGAACCACTTCGAAGTTCTACCTTCCTACTTACGGGCTCTTCGAGGAGAAGAGATATTTCGCTCCGGGCAACCCGAAGACTGATCTCAAAGTTTTCGATTCTCCACTTTGCAGATTTGGTGTTATACTCTGCGAGGATGGCTGGCATCCAGAACCTACAGAAGCGTTGGCGAGGCTAGGTGCGGAAGTGGTAATCTGCATTGCTTCATCGCCTGCAAGGGGGCTAACAAAATCAAATTCATCAAATGAATTGCAAATCGAGTCTCAATGGATCTCAATACTAAAAGCTCATGCAATAATGAACACTGTATTTGTCGTATTTGTAAATCGCTCTGGGCCTGAGGATGATGAATGTTTTTGGGGCGGTTCGACTATTATCTCGCCGTTTGGGGAAATTGTCGCGAGAGCGAGAAAATTCGATTCAGATATTCTGCTTGCGAAAATCGATCTGGATGAAATAGGTCAAGCGAGACGCTTTACGTCCTTTAGGGATCACAACAGTAAGCTACATGAGATGCTAGAAGAACTTTGACTAAATTGGATTTTGAAAGTAGAATGCCAGAGGAACTAAGAGTGAACGTAAGTCATGTAGTTAGCTATCTCGTGAAACGCATCAGATCTTACGTTTTGGACTACGCTGCCTGTGAATCTGCTATAATAGGTCTCAGCGGTGGAGTAGACTCTGCTTTGGTTGCTTTCTTGTCTGCAAAAGCTCTCGGAGCTAACCGAACGCGTTTGTTTCTCCTTCCAAGTAGGACGACATCCAAAAGTGACATCGAAGATGCTAAATCGATGGCCGCATCTCTACAAATTCCTTCGTCTAATGTAAAGACAATTCAGATAGATTCGCACGTGGAAGAATTGGCGAAGGCGACACGCACTGGTTGTCATGACAGGCTGGGCGTTGGCAATATAAAAGCCAGGACTCGCATGATTTTGCTTCACAGTTTCGCCCATCAGCGTAACGGCTTGGTAATTGGAACTGGTGACAAATCGGAAATCACTATTGGATATTTTACGAAATTCGGAGATGGCGGCGTGGATCTTTTACCAATTGGTGACCTGTACAAGTCCCAAGTTAGACAAATCTCTTGCAGGGTCAATCTGCCTAGGAGAATCTACGAAAAACCTCCGTCGCCTGCTCTTTGGAAAGGCCAGACAGCAGAAGGTGAGCTCGGAATGAACTACTTTCTGCTTGATCAAATACTCTTTCGACGATTTGACCTTTGGTTAGACGAGGAATCGATATCAAAGCAACTTCGGATTCCAATACAAAAAGTCCGTAAGGTGATTCAGCAGGTGAAAGTCACTCAACATAAGCGTTGCCCTGCTGAGATTTTCAAAGTGAGTTTTAGATCTCATGGTTCAGATTTGCGATATCCGAGAGAATGGTCGTGATTTTTGCTCTTGCCTGCAAGGCAGGTATATACGAGATAGACAAAGCGTGGATTGTAAACATGAGTAATATCCAGTATCTCGAGTATTGGGGTAACAATTTCCCCTGGAGCTTCAAAGGTGAGAACGCTTCTTATGAAGTTAGGCGAAGACAGCGTTACGAGCTCCAAGACTACATGCACGAGGCAGTTGGTTTTGAAAACTATCGACACAAGCGCATCCTCGAAGTCGGGTGTGGAGGGGGAGTTGATTCAGCGGAATTTGCAAGAAATGGAGCTGAAGTAATTAGCCTTGATTTCACGAGTGAAGGGACCAGAGCCACACGTGATACTCTAAGGGAAGCTGGAGCAACCCCAAATGTGGTGCGGGCATCGGCAGAGAAATTGCCCTTCAGGTCTGGTTGTTTTGACTGCGTGTACTCTTTCGGAGTTTTGCATCACATACCAAAAATAGAGATAGTAATCGACGAAATTGCGGGGACTCTAAAAGTAGGCGGTGATTTAATTTGCATGGTCTATAACAAAGAAAGCTTGCTGTATGCATATTCTATCTTATTCTTGCACCGAAATGAAGTGGCTGATGAAAATGAATTGCTTCGCCGTTATTCCGAACGTAATCTAGGTTGCCCTTATACAAGGGCCTACAATAAGAAAGAAGCCTGCGAACTTCTTTATGAAAACTTTGACAACGTCGAAGCAAAAGTGTTTTTCGATGTGATCGATACTCCCGGAGCTAGAAAAGTTAAGATCCGCGTGCCTCCAGAGTATGGCTTGGGGTGGCACATAATTTTGAACGGTAAGCGCAAGAAGACGATCTAATTTCCAAGACTGAAGAGCGAAAGCACTTTTGAGTAACGACTTTACACAAACCGTTGCCGTGATAGTCTCGCATGTTAATTCTGTGAGAACCATAGACAGATGTCTCCAACATCTTTTGAATCAAGACTATCCGTTGAATCTATTGAACATAATTGTTGTCGATGGAGGCTCGACTGATGGTTCAATCGAGGCGGTCAGACAGACAGAGCGTAGAGGCGTTCGTCAAATATTGTCTCCAGGATGTTCCGAAGCTGAAGGTCACATTATTGGAATCAGAGCAACAGAAAGTGAAGTTATCATGTTTACAAATTCCGATATCTATGTCCCGAAAGATTGGGTGAGAAAACATGTCGAGTGGCAGGCAAAGGGGTACGACTTGGTTGGTGGCAGAGTGTTTTGGGGAGGTGACAAATTCGCATTCGCATGGAATATGCCAATGCAGAATGCTCCCAAGTTCATACAGCAGGAAGGACTGGGCTTAGGCTTCTCTAATTGTTCTTTCAAGAGCGAACTCTTTTCAAGAGTTGGGGGTCTCAAAAACTTGCGATCTCAACACGATACAGAATTTGCTTTTCGGGCAGTTACAATGGGTAGCAGAATGATACTAGACCCCGAAATTGAGGTGTACCATGATCATCCATTCAAGTCATACAAGTTATCCTTTATGCGCTCGTTTGGGTACACTCTCAACCATGTGATTGTTATGAGATCGTCATATGGACGTATCGTGTCGGGCTCCGGTTCTCCTGCGATGGTTCCAGTGAGTACACTGCTCAAGGAATGGTTTCTTCTCAATGGTATCAAGGTGTATCGTGAGCTATATTTCAAAGGCCTGAAGTCAGGTATTCGTGTCGGTCTGCCGGAGTTTCTTTTTATTCGAATGGTCTCGAGGGAACTGGGTCTACTGATAGGTGCTTTTGTCGGTGCGATTCGACCAAGAGTGACATTGTTGTCGATTTCCGACTTGCACGGGAACAGAAAGACGTTCAGCTCCGATCGTAACTACAGTCAGATGAGTAACCAGATCCGGTTAGTTGGATTTGACTGAGAAAATTATGCCAGATATTTCTGCATCCGTGTTGCGAAAGGGTATCAAAGAAGTAGTTCTTCATCCTGGAATACTACCGTACGCTATGAAGCATTCCGAGAAAGAAGTAATGGTGCGACTTAAACAGCTTGAATCACTGAGACTTACGCCCAAAGCGGCGTTCCACAATGATTCTATTTTACAGCATTTTCTGTTATCTTCATTAGACTTCTTCCGGGTGGTAACATTTTTCGAAGCAGGAACTTTCAGAGGGGATTCTGTAATTTGGTTGGCAGATAAAGTACAGAATATTAAGACAATTTCTTGCGAAAGCGAAGAATATTTCTACAAACGTACATTGCGGCGATTATCAAGGATTCGCATGGATGACAGAGTACGACTGATTAACAAAAGCTCACCAATGGCTATCAAAGAATGTTTCGAGTCGGGTCTGCTTCAAGAGCCTGCACTTTTCTGGCTTGATGCGCATTGGAATGAATATTGGCCTCTGACTGATGAATTGAAAGAAATTCTAAGATGCTGCAAGAGCTCTATTCTGGTAATAGATGATTTTAAAGTGCCGAATAATCCACAATTGGAATATGACACGTACAATGGCATAGAAAACTCGCTTGAATATATCAGTCCGTTATTTCATAGTAATTCCGCAAATGTTCAACTCGATTTTCTTTTTCCAAATTATGATAACTCTCAATTGGTAATTAAGAGCAAGTTTAGACCCCGTGGTTACGTGGCGATTTTCCTTGGTCTCAGGCGAGGCCTGCAGCAGTTTGAAACAAAATTTGAGGACTTGTCCAAGAACTTCATTCATAAAGTTGGTCAGGATTTCTAGCTGCGGTATTTGAACGGGAAAGGGCAAATGAGCAATGAACAAATTGGTGGCGGAGACTGCTAAGAAGGTACTGGGAGAGAGAAGGGCTTCCGGATATTTTCTCTTCGCACTTTCATCGCAGCTCTGGTTACTATGGAAGGCAAGAAACTTGAGATCCAATATCCTCTGCCGTCTAATGAGCCATGATAAGTTCGATCAGCTGAACCGTTATGAAGCGAAGCATTACTCACAATTTGGCGAAGACGGAATCATAGGAGCAATCTTTCAAAGAGTTGGTGCGACAGACAAATTCTGCGTAGAGTTTGGTGTTGGAAATGGAACCGAATGCAACACAGCTTACCTAGTGAGGAAAAGAGGATGGTCTACCCTTTGGATGGATGCTTTAGAAGGAGCTTCGGAGGTAATAAAGAGGGAAAACATAACTGCGGAGAACATCAATCAACTTTTCATCAAACACAATGTGCCGAGAACATTCGACCTTCTCTCTATCGATGTCGACTACAATACCTACTGGGTCTGGAAAGCGATAGAGGGATTCAGTCCGCGAGTTGTGGTCGTAGAGTACAATGCCTTTCTCTCGCTGACCGAAAGCTTGGCTGTGCCATACGACCCGCACGGGATCTGGGATGGCACCACTTACTACGGGGCAAGCTTGCTTGCGTTAACAAAACTGGCTACAGAGAAGGGGTACACGCTCGTGGCTTGTGACAACAGCGGAAATGATGCCTTCTTCGTTAGGAACGATCTCAAGTATAATTTTCTATCAAGGAGTATAGAGGAAATCTACAGGCCCTTTAAATGCGGTGAAGTCGTCAACGGAAGACGCACTGGCCACCCTCTCAGCGACAAGCAGTTTGTTGCTGTGTGATTACGCGGAAGGTGCGTATTTCCTTCTCACTTTTGTTAGGATTATTAATTATCACTAGGCTATCTACGAATTTGATTCTATAACTCGTCTTTACGCTGTGTTTCCTTGCTAAGTTCCAAATCCGATATCTGGCCGAAATCTGCATTCCGAACACAGATTCAAGCCTCACAAAGATAAACAGCGCTCCAGACTCGACAAAGTGCAACACGAGGATAACAGCAATGCGAAAAACAATACTGTGGATATTCGTGTTAGCCTTGTCGGTTAGGGCGATAATTGCCATTCTCCAGATGACTTATGGTATCAACAACGGGATCAATCTTGATCAATATCTCTATGGTCCTTTCAATCCAGGCTTTGAGATTTATCACGACTTTTACTACTATTATGTTACTCAGTTGGCGGAGTTAAGCAAAGGATTAATTCCTTATACACAAATCCCCACCTATGCTTACCCGCCGCTCTTTTTATACTCGCTTTATCCATTTTATCTATTAGGCGGATCGTTTTCCGCCTCAATACCAATCTGGCTAACAGATGCTGCTACAGCACCACTGGTATATCTGGTAGCTCGCCACTTTACGAGTTCCAAGCTTAGTTTTATTGCAGGAGTTTCTTACGCGATTTCTCCATTCTTCTTGCTCTACGAGGGTTACCTATGGTTCAGCAGCCAACCAATGACATTCTTCGTGATACTGAGTTTTTATCTTCTAATTAAGAAACGACCAATATGGGCGTCCGCAGTCTTTGCCATAGCGGTTCTCTTCAAACAAGAGGTGATTTTCGTTTTTCCAATATATTTGATCTGGTTATACACGCGTTTTGGTAGGCCTATCTTTTTTAGAGGTCTGATAATCACATGTTCTATTATTCTTGCTGTTTCTGTTCCATTCCTCTTGATCTCTCCGGGACTTTATCTATATGTGATGAGCTATGGGGTTATTCCCTCTTCCGTCTTTGCCTCATCGCATCTTTCCAACTCAAATACGATTAGCCAAATAACCAGTCCTCTAGCGTCTTCGACCTCTCTTTCCTGCTCCACAATTTCAAATACGTGGAGAAGCCTCATTTGTAACTATGGAGATTTAACATATACTGATTCGAAATTTGTCGCATCTTGGACCACTATTTTTAGCGCAAGCTTCATGAATCTGATCAGCACTTGGATCTTCGTCCCCTTGCTCGCTGTTACCTCGTATAATTTCATTCGGTTGAGAAAAGACCCTAGTATCTTGCTTCTTTCGGCATCCTTGATATCGACCACAATGCTCGCCTTATTTTCATATCAGGTTCATCCTATTTACAGATACTATCTTCTACCTGTGTACGTCATGCCCTTAGTGGTTAGTCGTTCACGACTATCTATGTCTCTGGCTATTACACTACCATTAGTGAGCCTTATTTTCCCTTCCGGATTTGCCCAACTGCTGTTCCCGCTGTTAGATTGTCTCACAGTAGTTCTTTTCAATCAAAAGTCTACTGTAGCTGTAGAAAATGGTGTTGTACCCTTCTCTAGCCCTACGATGCCCTAGCTTTCACTTTCCTTCCGCTTTGTAACGTGTAGTTGGCGTAGCTCGATAATCGATAGTGGTTAGAAAACGGAGGGCAAATCCATATCAAAGCGCAGTATGGACGATAACAAGCTCGTCTTCCTAAGGAATATTATAAGCTTCGCTTGAAGCTTATCCCATGAACAAACTACACGTCAGGGGCAATAAGAAGGGTGTTACACCCGTTATTGCGACAATCATCCTGATCGCAGGAACACTCGTCTTGGCACTCGTCGTCGGAGCTTACACGTTCGGTCTGTTCGGTTCGAACGTGAAGACAGTCACACTCTCATCGGCAACACTCTACGGAGGCACCGAAGGCGCGGCTCTTGGAGTCCCAGCAGCCACTTCTAGCTACGTAACATTCTCGCTCAACAACCCTGGAACCGCATCAACCATAACTGGAATCACACTGACTGGTTCAGCCATCACTGCAGTAACAACATGGGAAAACAGCGGAGGGACCGGATTCTTGACCTCGGGCAACAACGCCTTGGCTGGTGGTCAAGTCACTTCGTACACATTCTATCCATACGGCACTGCTGCAAACACAATCACTACAGGTCAGACATTCAACTACGTCATTTCATTCGCCAACGGTCAGTCAGTTTCAGGTTCACTGATTGCACAGTAAACACAACCAAGACAAGCAAATAGAGAAAGTGGTGGTTGCCGAAAAACCCCACACTCCTCTTCTTTTTGTTTTAAATCAAGTCCTAACGTCTTTTTGATTATGAAAAAATGATCTTGAGAATTAATTTGAAAGCTGAATCTCAAATTCCGAAGATGAATAAGGCACAAAAAAGAGTAAAGAATAGATCATGAATCTTCGCAAGTTGAAAAAGGGCAGAAAGCGCTCGCTATTAGCTGCCTCCGAAGTCATGGGAGCAGTGATCATGCTAGGCGTGACTCTTACAGTTGGCTTTGCAGCTTGGGCTTGGGCTCGAACGGCAGCAGTCAACGCGGAAAAGAACTTTGGTAATTCAATACAAACCAACATATCCTGCCTCAACCAAAGTTTTGTGATCACAAATGCCAACTTCTCATCAACGAGTCATAATTTAGTTACTGTGTGGTTCTTCAACAACGGCTTTGGAGTTGTTACGCTTAATCTAATCACGATCAGCAATTCCACCAGCAGTAACCCGTGGTCTTACACAAACGTAACTGCATCTACCACATTGGCTGCCAAAGCAGCGTCAGGATCTACCCAAATAACAGTAGCTAGCGCGCTCGGGTTTGCTGTGAATAACAAAGTCGAGCTTAACACAGGTGGACCCAATGATTCAACATTTTTGATCTCGTCAATATCAGGGAATAAGATTACTTTTACGACTGCTCTAACTGACACTTATCCAATTGGGGACACCGCCTTTGCTCCAGCGGGGATGCAACTAGCAGCCGGGAAGATAACCTCCGTATTGTTCAAGGTCCCAACAACCCTTAGCGGCCAATGGGATCATCCAGGTACGCCTTCGCTTTACACTTTCAGCGCTGTCGATAAGTGCCAAGGTGACATTGTTTCCACATATCAGCAAGCGCAATGAGTGATCTGTAGATTTTGAAACCGAAAATCTTCGCGAACCGAAAGAGATCAGTCTCTTCAGTAATCGGAGGAGTCATCCTATTTGCGATGATCTTTGTCATAGGATTCAGTTTCATCTATCTCGTATCACAGGACAATTTATTCTATCAACAGGCGGCGAAGAATAACAATTCTGCGCTTTCAGAAGAAGGTTCCGAGCATTTGACAGTGTACGGTTTTTCCTCGAGCGGCAATCTTGGATTCAATGTCAACAATACTGGCATCACCGCATCTATAATTTCCTTTTGGATTTTCAATGGCACTAGCGGAAGCCTGCTTGAGTACATGAATGCTACCTACACCTGCGTCTCAGGTTCCTGCACAAAAACATCCGGAGTACTTCCTCACGCTATAGCGCAAGGATCATCTTGGACGTATTCCAACACCGGTTTTGTAATTGCTTCTAGCTCTGAGCGCTTCATTCTCAAAATACTTACTCAAAGAGGAACCGCTGCGATAGGAACCTATCCAAGCGATCTCCTAACAAGTTCGGCGGTGAATTCTCTCGTAGCCGGAGGATTTGGCTCACTGCAGATGTCCTTCTCATCTTTCAATTGGTATGATTATGATAGCGGACCGGCCGCCCAGAGTTCGGAGTCGATAAGTTACTCGGATGGCTGTAGCTATAATCAATGTACCACATATTTCGATAATGTCTGCGCAAACGGAAAACTTTGCGGCCTCGGAATTGATGGCTCTAACTACAACGGTTGCACCCACGCACAGACCTGCCAAGTGACTCTCACCACAGCGAACCCGAATGATGTGATAATTCTAACAGGCTATGAAACCAGCTCATCCATTCACATCTCGTCTATTTCTGATGGTGATGGTCTTACTTGGCACACGCGGAAGCAGCTTTCCAACAGCGGCCAGGGAGGCGAAACGGAGGAGTGGTACGCAATTGCTTCTACTGCGCTTTCCTCTGACACAATAACTGTAACGTATAGCTCTTCTTCGACAACCGGTGGCATCACTGCATTCGGAATCTCCGGAGCTAACACAAACAGCCCGTTTGATCCAAATCTAGCATCGCCAGTGACAAACACGGGTTCTTCATCTACCCCGTCCGTTTCTCTCACGACGACGAACGCCAACGACCTGATAATCGGTATCGTTTCTTGTTACAAAAGTTCCGGATATAGTACAATCACCGTTGGTAGCGCATTCACGCAGGCAGCTGGTCCAGCAAATCCTCAATGCAGCAGTGAATATGGAGTGCCAGAATATGAGACTGTCTCATCGACCCAGAGCGGCCTTGCAGTAGGATTTTCACTTTCTAGTACTGCCTCATGGAGCATGATAGGAGATGCGGTCGAAGCGGCAGTAAGCAGCAGTTCTTGGGTAGTTGATCTCGCCAATCCGCATCAAGGCTCTCTCACACCAGAGGGCTTTACAGCAGGCTGTTACGTAACCTCTGGCGAAGACCAAATTTGCACTTATGATGAGGTGCCTATGGTGTTTTCTGTGAATATAACAAATGATGACCCGAGCTTGGGAACCATAGTTCTGAACTCGGAGACAAATATTTGGATCACCGAAACGTGCGATTTTGGTAGCACTGAGGGGAACTGCCCTGCCGGCAATCCCGTCTTCATCTTTTATGGCATCAACGTAAATCCTACAACAGGGGCAATCTCAAGCACAACTCAAGGATCTTACTCACAGATAGTCATTCCTTATGGAGCCACAAAGACCCTGTACTATGGAGCTGAATTTGACCTCTCTCTGAACAACTTCAATTATGTCGCCCTTTCAAGCTACAATGCAAACGGGCAGCAGCTGTCGTACTACGGCGAATTTGCCGTCTTCCTGCTCTTCTCGGGCACAAAGATCACTCAACAAAGCATCGAAGCGTACGGGCAAAATATTCCTTTCGAGTCTACAAGCGCAGCCGATAATTTGGGCTCGTATTCAGAGACCCCGATGACATGTACCGCAGGGCAGCAATCTGATTTCGAGCTAACTGTCGATGACTCGCCCTTTTCTAACACGAACTATGGCGTCAATAAGATCGTATTGAATGCTTCAGCTTTTAATTCTATTACGGCTCCTTCACCTCCAAGCGGTTGGAGCTCTTCGATCTCTAACGGGTTCATTACTTGGACTGCAGGAACTCAGATAACGCCAGGGGGCTCACTCACGTTTCCCTGGGACGGCACGCCACCCTCTAGCGCTAGCGGCCAACGGCTCATTCTTCCTCTCGCAATGTACTGGAGTGGCGGAACGGTTGTACAACAATCACAGGCGGAAGTGTGCAATGATTAGCAAATTCCATAGGGCTCGTCCTCGGAAGGCTAGACAATAGTTTTCTCCGAAAAAATTCGATACAAATTATGTAGAGGCAAGTGAGCTGCTATTTTGAATCTGCGAAATCTCAAGGCAAGAGTTCCGAGACGGGGGTTCTTCTTCAGCAGAAGGAACAGTAAAAGGAGAGCCGTATTTGGTGTGATCGCGGCCATCATATTATTTAGCATACTGTTTACTGCAATTTTTGGATATTACTATGTTACAGCCCAAGAGCAGCAGTCCTATCAAAACGCAGTAAAGAATGCGCAAGGCAATCTGGACCAAGAGAATGAGCAGAACTTGGTTGTGTATGGCTCGCTGACAGCAACGCAGCTACTTGATATTAATATCAACAATACGGGATCCTCAGTATCAGTCGTAGCTTACTGGATATACAACGGGACAAGCAGCGCGATTGTTCAATATGAAAGCTCGCTAACCACGAGCAAATTGCCTATGTTTATCGCACAAGGCCAGTCAGTCACATACAGCAACACAAACATTTCCATTACGAATCTACAGCAGCAGTACGTAATCAGAGTCATTACAGCTCAAGGTCAAGTATTCGAGGGGGGTTACCCTAGTCAAGAGCTGGTAGACTCTTCAGTTAATTCACTCATCTCTGGCGGAATTGGATCTCTCAAGATGACTTTCTCATCGTTCAGCTGGTATAGTTATGTTTCCGACCCTCCCCCCTCTTATTGGCCCTCCCCTCCGGGATATTGCAACCTTGTCCCTGGCCGCGGCTATGGCTGCGACAACGATGGCGATTACTACCTGCTTTGCTCTAATGGTCAGCGTTGTGTTATGGCGATTGACGGCTCAGCTTACAACACTAACAGTTGCAACGCTGTGACGACTTGCCAGCTTACTCTTTCAACCGCTAGTCCCGACGATGTAATAATTCTGGCTGGCTATGAGACAAGCTCGTCGGTTCACATCTCATCTATCTCGGACACTGCTGGTCTAACCTGGCAAGTTAGGGAGCAATATTCGAGTAATGGAATGACAGAAGAATGGTATGCAATTGCTTCAAGTGTTCTTTCATCCGATGTCGTGACGGTCTATTATAGCGGATCTGCGACCGGGGGAATTAGTGCATTCGCAATTCACGGTGCAAACACGGCGGCGCCATTTGACACTCATTCTGGTCTTCCAGTAACCGGCACCGGTTCAAATACCGAAAGTGAATCTGTTTCCATTTCAACAAGTAACGCATACGACATGATAATTGGGATCATGTCATGCACCTCTAGCTCGACCATGTCTGTAGGTAATGGATTTACCCAAGCATCGGGCCCCTCAAATCCAAATTGTACGAGCAGTCCCAGGTTAGACACAGAATATCAATATGTTGACTCAAGTCAAAATGGCATGAGTGTAAGCTTCAGTACTTCCAGTAAAGTCACTTACAACATGATAGCTGACGCTATCGTTGAGGGACCGGCGCAAATCAACATCGCACATCCTGATCCAGGAACTCTTGTTCCACAAGGACAAAATTCGACCGGTGGTTGCGACATTTGTGGTAGCAGTGTTCCCCTCGCATTCTCCGTGAATATAACCAATTATGACCCATCGGAGGCCGACCTCGTAATCAACTCTCACGCAAATCTATGGGTTATAGAAACATGCGATACTTCCACATTTGTTAACGATTGTCCACAGGGCAACCCCGTCTATAACTTCTACATAATGAACGTAAATCCTACAACGGGAGTGATAACCAGTACATCTCAAGGTTCTTTCTCTCAGATAAGCATCCCTTATGGAGCAACTAAAACGTTGTATTTTGGTGCGGCATACGATCTTTCTACCACCGCTTTTAGTTCGATGTATCTCACCACTGATGACTCTCTTTACGCGGGTAACAACCTTGCGTACTATGGTGAGTTTGCCGTCTTCTTACTCTTTGAAGGAACGAGCATCCCGCCTACCAGCGTGTCCGTATATGGCCAAAATATTCCATTTCAGACAACTGTCGCTGCAGACAACTTGGGATGGGAATCCCAAACGCCCATCCTCTGTCCAAGTGGCTCACCTACCACGTTCACATTGAATGCTAACAACTCGATTTTTTCAGGATATTCAATAAGCGAAATTGTTGTCAATGCCTCAGCTTTATCATCGCTCAGCGCTAATGCACCTGCAGGGTGGTCGAGTAGCATTTCAAACGGCTATATAACGTGGACAAATACCAACACTAATGACCTGATTACACCCGGTACTAGCCTTACATTCACTTGGAGCGGTACTGCGCCGACGGTCACTGACCCACTCATTACGTTTCCAACCCTCATAACCTGGAACGGTGGAGGCTTTACGAATCTTCAAAGCTCCTCGGCATGTTTTGTATAGGATCATTGATCGAGCAAGAATTCATGGGAAAAAATAGTGTTCTGCGGGGTTCTCTTCTTTGGCGAGAAAATATAAACGTAATAGGTCGGTTCTACGCGTTATTCTGCCAACGCTTCTGTGCTTCGTGATAGTTTTATCGACTGTTGGATCGCTGTCTTCTCGTGTCTTTGTTTCGAATGGTCAAGCTCCTGTTTCAAAGGTGGTGGTCACAGGTATTCCTACTCCAAGTGCTCTAGTCTTTCAAGGAGCACTGGGACAGGGGGTCATAGTTGTTGCGAGCTCATCTACGGACAAGCTTTTTGTTCTACATAGCGGGTCAGGTACGGGAACGTATTCGATTGGTGGAAATTTCAGTTTCGATGTCAGTCCTGTCGCGCTCGTTTGGGATTCTGTCGATGGGAACTATTATTCAGGAAATTTGCCTGGAACTGTCCTTTGGGTAGACGGTGATTACTACGGCATTGACGGGAGCGCAAACGTACCCTCTCCGGTCGGACTCACCTACGATCAACAGCACGATCTGATCTTTGCTGCGAGCAGTACTTCAAACGAGATCTACGTTATCAATGCTTCATCAGCAGCTGTGCTAAGCACGATCAGTGTTTGCTGTACGCCTACCTCTTTAGCTTATGATTCAGAGAACGGATATCTCTACGTGGCTGAATCTGCGGCAAACACTGTTGCGGTAGTAAATCCGCAGAATAGCTCTATAATGGCAAATATAACGGTGGGTTCAAGTCCCCAATATATCATTGATGAGGGACCCGTTCTTTACGTCGCAAATTATGGATCAAATACTGTCTCGGCGATTAATGTTGCTAGAGATAACGTAGAGACAATCAACGTGAGTTCGGAACCGGACTCTATTGCTTACAACAGCTACAATGGATGTTACTATGTCACGGACTATGGCTCAAACGCTGTATCAGAAATCTGCGAGGGATCAGTAGCTTATACGATCGCTGTTGGTTCAGAGCCAGATGCTGTAATTTATGATCCCCTTGAATATTCAATCCTAGTCGGAAACTATGGTTCCGGAACGATCTCAGAAATAACTACTCCGGGCGCACCGTCACTTCCTACTACGACTATTCAAACAACATTAGGTAACACCTCCCAATCCACATCGTCCGCTTCCTCTAGCACAAGCACGAATGCGACAGCAATAGCCACAGCCTCTTCAATTTCTTCAGGGAGTTCTAGTAGCACTGCCCAGACTAGCGCTGTCGATTTCGTGGTATCGCCGAGTTATCTCGCAATAATCGCAATTGTGGTAATTCTAATTTCCGAGTTTGGCTTACTCGCCCACTACATGAGAAAAAGACCCCGGAAATTGCCTAGATGGGCGTTTTAGTTTTCATGGCAACCTAAGTATATTCTTAGCTGAACTGTTTCGCACCCCCTGAGGCGTACTAGCTCCAGCTAGACCTTTCAGTTTGTAATACCCCAGAAGCGGTATAACAACCAGCAGCATGCGTCGCGCACAACGAAGAAAGACAGGCTACTATCTGTTAAGTGCTTCGCAAACAATTTCATATCAAAGCCAGTAAATCTGAGGAATCTGAAGCATCCAATAGTGTCATAATGATGCCCAAACACGATACGGTTGATTCTGCTGGAGAGCTTTCAAGTAATAGTTCCCAAGTGTGTCGATTTGCGCAGGTTAAAAGTGATTTTTTGACACATCTTTTTCATGAAAAGCCTTTAGGTTTCAGACAAGCAAGTCCAAGCTGCGTTTTAGAACTTTATTTGCACGAATGTATTATTTCCCGATATTATCAGAGTTCCATTCTCAGTCGTTGTTTGCGCGTCGAAACTAATAGTTGATGATGCATTCAAGATTTGGGGAAGGCTAGGTACTCCACCGTCACAGTCCGGATTTGTAATTGAAACGGAAAGTCCCACGACGCTCTTTGACCCAGTGTTATCGATCACAAAATAAATCTGATAGTCATTTGAGCCGCAACTATAGTCATAGGCGACCGGGGATTTTGTGAATGATACGTCAATCTTGGCGTTGTAAGAATTTTTTATAGCTATAAGCTGGGTATATGCCACGACGGAGATTGCAGCGACAGCCAGAACGACCACCAGTATGCTCAGAATCTTGCTAAGAGAAATCAACTGAGATTAGTTCCTAAAACCTTGTTGGGCTTTAAGGATCTTGGCTAGTTTCATCAGGAAAAACTACCTCAGACCCTGCTTGTCTCATATTGAGGTACATCCTCAAGGGAGCCAGCGGAACGAAATTCACGAGCTTTACACAGACGGGGTTAGGATGCCGAGGTGACCGAATTAGATACTAGCACTCCATTGCTGGTATCAACTGTAATAACATAACTCGTGCTTGTTGTCCAAGAAAAAATGGAAAGCGGAATAGTCACTGTCGTGCCTTCGTTGATCCAATAATTGAAACTTCCTAGGACTCCTGAAGCTGAGGCTATGGTATCAAAGTGAGCTGCTAGAACACCTGTTGCCGAGTTGTAAACGTACAAACTGATAGCATTAACTGGAAAAGAGCTCGAGCTCGCAAGTGAGATAGATGGTATTGCGGCAAATTGAACATTGTAGTTCGCTATGTTACCGCTGGTCCAGGATACTGCGAATGTTCCTTCCGAGGATGTGGCTAGGCCAGTGATTATTGGTGACAAAGTCGTAAGAGTTGCGTTTGAACTCCATGTGGCTCCATAGTTGCTTGAAGTGTAATACGCAAGGGTCGAGTAATATGCGTCGAATAAGACCAGACTTCCTGCGGTAGGCCCAGGAATAAGTCCGGCTTGCCAGGGTTCGGTAGCGCTGTTGATCAGAATCGGCGTCGAGGTTGCGCTGGCACCCACGGAGAAGTCCCAAAAATCCAAGGAACCCACAGACGCGCCAGTCGAAGTGGAAGCTAGGCCCGCAAAATAAACTATGTTGTTTACAATTTCAGCGTCCGAAGAGCCAAGCGCATAATCATTGGCAGGTGACACTGCCGTACCAAAAGTGGATCCGCTTGATGTTTGAATAGAGACCGCGCCTGTAACTGAATTTGTTCCCCATACCAAGACAGCTCCTATTCCTGTAGAAGGAGGAAGAATTATGCATCCAACTAGACTTGTTGAGGTTGCACTAGTTAGAATATTTGTGAAGGTTACAGAGCCGGTTCCTGAAGGAAGCTCATAGACTTGGATCCCATAATTCCCAGAGCTTGGAGAGACGCCCAAGGCTACCCAGAGATTTTCTGAGTTGTCTACTTCAATCGAAATTGGACCTGTCGCTGTTTCTCCAGAAGATAGCGAGGCGGCATTCCAACCGCTGGAAAATGCGATCGTTCCAGAAGCTTCAAACACTCCTTGGCGCCAACCGAAATAGCCATTGAGATAAGATGCCGCGAGATAAATCGAATTTCCGCTCTGGAATGCGGTTATAGTGTATCCATGAGCGGTAGCTCCGGCCGGTGGACCTCCTGTTCCCACGTTCGTCTCTGCGCTCCAAACTACTCCGTCAGGCGAAGTGGAATAGGCAAGATTTGTTCCATCACTGAAGAAGTCCCACCACAAACCTTCCGAAAAGAAGAGCTTGTTTTCACTCGAATAGGATGTCGCATCTTCAGTTGAAGTGGTTATAACAGTTGGAACGTTCATTTGATCTAGGCTCAATGAATTGGCCAGGAAAGCAAATTTTAACATGAAAGGTGATGCTGAACCACTTGACCAAATCACTCCCCAAGTGCCACTCACGGTGGACTGGAGACCCGAAACATCAGTCTCACTTGTCGATATGGTTTGTGCAGTGCTCCAACCGGTTCCCGGAGTCGATGTTGAAACGCTGGGATTGAATTCCCAGTAGACATTCGAGCCAGAACCATACGCGATGGTAATGTCTGCAACGCTAGTGCTGGTTCCGTTCTGTGAGACCCCAACATCCCAGTTTGCTGCTGATGTCACCAAAGCGACCGGAGTTGTAACAGTGTTTGGATATGTGAGTGCCCAGAAGTAGATCTCTCCCGTTGTGTCTCCAGTTGCCGTATCCGCGTAACCCGCAAAATACACGATGCTGCCTATAGCGACAGCAGAGGCACGCGAAAGATCATAGTCCGGAGTTGTCGGAATGGTAACAGCTGTGGTCGTCCAAGCGGTTCCACTGTAGGTTTGGATATCTAGAGCCCCGGTTTCGAATTTATCTGCCGTGGTAAAAATTCCTTGAGAGTCATCGTAAATTAAGACGAGCTCACCGCTTGCACTTAGTGGCACTAGCTCGTTGGGATAATCGTGGTCGTTTGCCATCGTGTAATGGGTTGAGGTCGCCCAATTCGTTGCCGTGTTACACTGTGTCGCGGTGGTTAAGGAACAATCCATGAGATAAATGAGGGCATCGCTAGTTGCCGATGCCTTTTCTTCAATGCTGACCCAAGCTACCGGCGTGGTTGCACTCGACACCACGATAGTGCCAAAGGAATAAACTGGATCCGCGGTCGCAACGGAAACCTCAGTGTTTAGCGTTATCGTACCTGCGATCGATCCTGCCGCGGGCGCATTCAAGGTTCCGCTGTTGAATCGGAAATCATCATCTCCTAGGTCATAGCCTGTGGCAATGTAATACAAAGAAGATCCGCTTACCCATGCGGAAAAGTCGTATCCTTCGGCTGTATTACTAATACTAGTAACTGACGACGTGAGAGTTGTTGCGGCACTCCACGATATTCCATCTGGAGAAGTACGGTATACTATGCTAGCGCCGTTGCTGTAAAAAGCCCAATACAAGCCTGTTGATGAAACGTAAAAGAGCTTTCTTTCGAAGGTGTACTCCGTTCCTCCGCCAGGACCATTCGTATCTACCGAAGCCGAAGTGGATGTTGAAATAGAATTTTCTGGGAAATATTTTCCCGAGTTAGCTAGAGCAGGTGTTCCAAATTGAAAGCTTGCGTCGGAAAGAGAAGTTTCTGATCTCTGCTGATTCATTTGTTGTATGCCCATATCTTGCTTTGTAAATGAATAAAATGAATTGAACATTGTCACGATGATAGCCATTACGATGAAGACAACAAGGATGAAAAAGATAGTCCCGATAACGCTACTTACCCCGCGTCTTCGTCTTCCTTTCGACAATTTTCTAAACGGCTTCGCCATTTGCTGTCACCGTTGTGCCGAGAGTTGTAGCTACTGAGAAAGTGTAAGTCGTCTTGTGATCTGGAGTAAATCCTGTCACACCAATGTTTGCGAAACTTCCAGAATTGATCGTGACTTGAGTGGAGAGCTGCAAAGACTCCACAAAGACGGACGCAGTGGCATTTGTAACGTAGACCGAGGCGATCGTGACTGGATTTACCCCATAGTTTCTTACGTAGATGTTTGCTCCCAGACAGTTATGGCCGCCGGAGCAGGTTCCAGCAGTTTCGTTGAAGACAATCTGCTCGATCGTTATTTCTTCCGCGATCTGATTACCAGCTCCGCTCACGAGATTAGTAAAACCATTTCCAAAGTTTGAAAATCCACCTACAGCAAATGCGAACACAGTAGTCCCAATTCCTACAACGACTACTACCATAAGGAGCGTCGCAATTATTTCGCTAATAGCCGCTGATTTTTTCCTCTTGATTCTTTGAAAAAGTGAGACGGGCATTTAGTGTAGTATCTAAGCTAACCACTAATTTCGAAAAATATATAGCTGCCAAGGAAACAGCAGCTAAGATTTTGGTCTCATCTTATAGATCCAGCATCTTATTATAATGCGGATCGCGCGAAGACAGGCAGATTTTTAGCCCCGAAGCAAGCTCTTCTCTTGCTTTGACTTTGTTAATCGTTTGAGCCGCAACTATAATCATAGATAACTCGGGGCTTCATGAATGCCGCATGTTTAGGTCAAGAACGAGAAATACGAACCGCTTTGATACCCTTTACATCACCGAGAACCGTATCTGTGGTCAGCAATCTCTCGGCAAATTCCTCCAGAGCGGACAAAGCAAAGCAGTCTGCGAGAGATAGATCGTTTCTCTTAACCTTCCATATGGCTGCGCTCCTCGTGATAGCTCCACGGATCAGCGAAAAAGAAATGCGCAAATATCATGATTCCATCTGGATACCGAAACAAAGACCTGCTATCTTTCCAGTTTTTTGCCCCTTATGTAAGAAACAAAACCCGCCAGCAGCACGATAAATATAATTGGTAGTGCCACCGTCGCGCCTCCGAATCCCCAAAGGGCCGGAGAGATATAGCCAACGTATGGGATGATCAGTATTACTTGGCCTTCGTATTCGGTTTGCGTTACGTTCCATGGATCCCTTGTTGGGTTGGTCATGTTGTTGTCCCCTTTTGTTTCCAAGCACCGGTTTCCATTTTCGCATGAGACGATTGCCACAATCCGGTGGACGATAGTTATTGGAGTACCATTCGGATCATGAAAGGCAATAATGTCTCCGACTTTCAAGTCCTGAAATGGCGTGTGGTATGTCATCCCGACTGTGCCATAATTCATCGTCGGTGACATGCTACTCGGATAGTCGCTGACTACATAGAACGGCTGGGTCCCGGACGCATACTCGGCAACCGAATAAACAGCGAGTCCGATCAGAGCTAGTGTCAGAGCATACTCAAAGTATCTGAGGGCCTTTTTGATCTTCATTTTCGATTCTTTCTTACCCTATCGTGATGTCAATAGTGTACTGAGCATATGCCGCCGAGGACGCAGACAAGAGTTTCAAAGAAAGAACTAAAGTCGATGGGCTGTTTGATGATGTCGGAAGTAATGATGAATCAACTGTGATCACGATATACGCAGTGCTCGAAGCTGAGAGCGTTACTGTCGGACCGGTGCTTTGGGTTATTGCGCCATTTGAAATTGTGATTTGTGTGCTTGAAGGGTTAGTAAATGAAATAGAGGCACTAGACAGACGAGCAATCGTGGATGAACTTGCAACGCCTAGATTAATCGTCCAAGATGAAGAAGTGGGATTATTGACCGCGAGAACGTAGTTATAGGTATCTGGTGTGTTGAAAGCCGTTGGAGCGCCGCTACCCCAGTTTATTGTGATTCCGGCTGTTGATGGTGTTGTAACTTGAAGCTCTACATAGCCAGACGCAGGCACAGTCCCTGACGAACTTACGAGATTCATTGCAGTACTACCGACATCAGCTAAATTCATACTTGCGCCACTCACTAAGGTAGATTGAACGGTGCCGGCTGAATTTGTGGTATACATCGAAACTGTCACCGTGATGGGTTCGGCGGCTATCGCATCGCAAAGAACTCCCCAGTAAGTTGTTGTTTTTCCAAACGAACACGAAATTGATGACTGGGCCGCGGTCACCTGGAGATATTCGACTGCATTACTATCGCCTGTGCCTGCCACAGCAGTTGCCAAAGTCGCAGTCGCACCTCCAATCGTTCCAGCCGTTTCGGTTACCGACGTGTGAGTTCCGAAAGTTGCGAAAACAAGGTCTGACTTGAGACCCGTGGAGACACCTGACACGCTTGGGCTTGAAGCGGTTCCGGAGCAGGTTCCACCACCCTGAACGGCCGTTTCGGGCAGGCCACTGTTAGTATCGAAAGGTGCGGCCGTATTGACTCCAGATGCTGCGATTTCAATACCCGATGCGCTTGTAGGAGTACCGCCCAAATTAATTGTGATCGTGTCTGATGAAAGAGCCGTGGTCGTCGTTCCATACCACTCTATGTGGGTCGTCTCTTCCGTTCCGGTACAAGAGGTGAACGAGTTTCTTGCAGAACTCTGCCAAGTCACTGCATTGGCAGAATCAGAAACTGAACTGACAGCAATACTAGATCCGGATTTGTAAGTTTGAATCGACAGAATTATCACATCAGAGGTCCCTGAAGTTGTGACAGTTGTGATAGTAAACGATGCGCCGGAAGACCATGTTCCAGATTGTGGTGTTCCATCTAGGGCAGGCGTTGCTAGAGTGTTGTACAGCGTAAATGAGCCAGTTCCCGGATAAATCGAAGTCGAAGTAGTAGAAGAGTACTCAGGACTCCAGAGATACATGGTGGAACTTGGGGCAAGAGAAAATGACCCGCTCGCTTGAACAACCGCATCACATAGTATTCCCCAGAGTGTTGTTGATTTCCCAAACGCGCAGGAGCTCGATGACAACGTTGTGGAAACTATTCTGTGTTCTAGAGCTGTTGATGCAGTGCTAGCGACAGTCTTATCCAAAGTTGCAGTAGTCCCAGAAATTGCACCCGCAGTTTCTGTAACGGAAGTGTGCGATCCAAAAGCGGCAAATACAAAGTCGTTTGGATTATTTGTTGAAACACTGGAGACTGTCGGAGCACTTCCAGCTCCTGTGCAGGCGCCAGTTGCGGTTTTAGGCAGAGTCGCAGTATCAAATGGCTGAGCCGTGTTCGCACCTGCTATTGCTATCTGTATGCCTGATGCCGCAGTTGGAGTGCCACTCAGATTAATTGTGATGGTGTCCGATGCTAGAGCCTCGGTCGTGATTCCGTACCATTCAACCTCGGTTGTTTCGGAAGTGGTAGAACAAACAACTGATGATTGTCTTGCAGAACTTTGCCAAGTTACTCCGTTGGCAGAATCGGAAATAGAATTGACAGTGATCGACGAGCCAGAAAGATAGGTTGTTACCCAGATAATAATGACATCTTGAGTATTCGTAGTTGTCACTGATGATATCGTAAAAGAAGAGCCTGAGGACCAGGTTCCGCTTTGAGGAGTGCCGTCCAGACTAAGGGTCGAAACAGAGTTTGGAGGAGTAGTCTGGGTATCTGTAGTGAGGCATGGAGAGGTGCAACCCGTCACCGGCGCGTTTTGATACTCGTAAAACGTGATCCCCGCTGTAGCAGATACCGTCGCGGCATCAGGTGCTGCACTTGCTATAGTGGAGGAACCGGCCGTACCCGTTTGAAGCGAAACCGACGGAGCTTGGATGGTCGAGGTCACCTTCGCGTAATTGAAAACACTTACAGTACCGGAAGCAGGGCCTATGAACACAATTATGAGCAAGGGAAGGACAAATAGGGCGATGAACTTTTTACTTTTAGCTAATTTTTCCAATACTCCTACACCCACTGCAGAGCAATGTTGAATGTGATTGTATCCGAAATACTTCCCGAGCTACCTGCATAAGCTACAACCTCGATGTACTGAGTCCCACTCGCTGGAATACTCACAGGGAAGGATCCGGAGACAGATCCACCGGTGGATGAGGTTATTGCAAAACTCCCGACGCAATCAGCTGGCGTTATTGGACTACCGGCAGGACTGAACTCTGTCTGAGTTGTGCAGTAATAGACTGTGATACTTCCGTAATCATTTAGTGATGTCGCAGCAATATTATAGATCTGCACTGACATAATCGAGTGGCTTACACTCGGGTTCCCATTTTTCACTTGGACAAGATTCGAGTAATAGGTAGCGGGAGAAGGACTAAATCCAGAATTGGCTTTGAACATACTCAAGCTAACAGTGGCAGTGTCTGATGTGGCGGAAATTGTTACAGTGGCACAAGGATAAACAGTGCATGAACCACTGGCATCAGGCCCGGCGGCAAGAGAAATGTCAGGCGCCCTAATCGTGGCAGTCATACCGGAGTAGAAAAATACGTATATCGAAGCTGAAGCGCTTGCAATTAATCCGACCAGAAGTAAGAAAACTAAAACTTTGAGTCGTCTTGAATGCACAAAAAAGCCAAATGATAATTTAGAGTTCAATTCTTGACCGCGTTCTCTCAGAAAAAAGTAAACGGGAGGAGCCTAGCACTTGGGCGCCAGGCCCCCTCACTAGATTTCTTCGCTCCGAGTTGCGTTCCCTAAGTCCAGCTTAGTTGCACTTGGAAGGTTATAGTATCGGATGTGTGTGCACCGCTGGCGGCATTTCCAACCACTTCAAGATACCCGGAAGATCCGGCAGCCAAGCTTTGGGGAAGGACACCATTTCCGCCTAAAGAGCCTCCAGTTGTGGTGGTGAACGTAAAGGAAGCGCACGATGTAGATATCGCGGGAGTGTTTGTTTGAGAGGTGCAGTAATAAACAGATACGCTTCCAAGATCGACACCGGATTGTGCGATATTTGAGATGGTTATCGAGTTTATCGTGTGGCTCGCGGTTGCAGCACCATTATGCACTTGAAGCAAGTCTGTATAGTAGGTCGCCGGTTGCGGATTATTATTCGCCGAAGCAAAGAGGCTTAGGCCCACTGTTGCAAAGTCTCCAGTGCTGGAAAGCGAGGAAGTGGCACAAGGATACGCCGAACAGGAACCGCTCACATCACCGCCGTTGACCAATTTTACATCCGCAGGCTGAACAGTCGCAGTTACGCTTCCATAATACATTACGAATACTGCTGCGCTCGCAGAAGCGATCAAAGCCGCCACTATCAAAAGGGGTAGGAGCTTTCCATACTTCGTGCGAAAGAGAGTCTGAAAGAATTTCTTTGGATTCATTTTTGTATTTTTCACGTCGCCCTAATTTATTTACGATGCAGTCCGTCACTAGATATATACATACTTAGTTACAAGGCCTTTATATCACAATTCGTACATAAGAATTCATGCCGATTTCTCAAAAGCAGAAATGGCAAAATTGCTAGGATGATTTCGTTAAATCCCTCTTGAGATAGAGCGCCTAATTAGCCATAACTCATTTTGTCCTAAATATCAATTGAAGGTATGGATAATTCGCGAAAACGGCAAGAGCGCCCTAATTCACATCTGGATCCCAAATTTGATCCTATTTCTTTGGTTCTTCTTTGAAAATTGACAATAGATGCCGTGCATTGGAGATAAAAACGGAAGCCATTGCCGCTTTCATCACCTTATTATGGCAGGCAATAGTCTCCGCGCAAGTGAGTAAGAATTCCTACGGTTGAACAAACTATTTGTTGATGCGGCCAAGGTTGTCACATGAAAGCTGTTAGCTTCATCGAAAACAAGCCATTCGCCTTCAAGGATCAGTCCCACTTTGCTAAGTGCCCTTGTACGGCTGAAAGGAGATAAAAGAACAAAATGACACTTGTTTTCTGAAAAGCGCGCGGAGAAAGGACTAAGCGCGCGTCAAAAGACTGGAATAAGAGCTTGCATGGTGGGATTGCTAGCTGTGCTAGTGCTCTTTACGATAATCACTATAACCGGGAGCCCGATTCATCTAATCGGAACTAAGGGAGTCACCTTGATTTATCAAATGGTAGTCTATGTGCCGGTATTCACAATAGTCGCGTTAGTGATTAAGCGACTGAAATAGCTAATGAAAAAGTAGAATCGGACGGACACAATGAGTGCCTCATTGTCAGTATTTTGCATTCCTTAGCTTGCCAAAAGCAAGCACCATTAAGACGCCTACACAGAACACTCCAACGCCGTATAGTGCAAAAATTTGTCCAGGACTTATGTATCCAGAAAACACACCTGACATGATTGCACCTATAGGCGCAAAGATATTCAAAATTCCAAATAGAACCGTGTAAACGCGTCCCAAAAGCGGTCCTGGGACAGTTCCCTGAACAAAAACCTGAACGCAAACGTTTGCAACGAAATAAGAACCTCCCATGACAATTGCGACAAGAAAAGCGATCACAGCACTCGAGGTCAATCCCAAAGCCAAGGTCGCAAGGCCAGATAACGCGGTGCATAGCACGAATATTTTGCCGAGATAGTGGCGACTTTCGACAGACCCGAAAATCACAGATCCGATTATTCCTCCTATGACTGCGGCTGCCAATACCAGCCCGTAGATTACAGAATTTCCGTTCAACTGGTACTGAGCATATGCTGGGAGCAAAGCGACCAAACCATCAGCGAAAAAAGTCAAAACAATGCCAACGACCATAATTTCTAGCATGACGGAGCTGTTTCTGATGTACGACACGCCTTTCTTGAAATCTGAAATGAAGTTTGAGCTATATTTTAGAAATGGTTTTTGTAAACTTTCGGAAACGGAAGACGTACCAGCAATCATACCATAAGCACTTGAGCAGCCTAGCAAAAGAGCTGCCCCTATGAAAAATGAAATACAATCATATCCAATAATTAGTGAAACTCCAAAGAGAGAGACAATTATTCCTCCAAAAACATAACCTAAAAATTGGTTTGAGACATTACTTAATGAAAAGAGAGCATTTGCGGCGGCGAGATCGTCTGGGTCCACTGCCTTAGGCACGTAAGCATTTAGAGCACCAACGAAGAATTGTTGCCCTGAAAAAAGTAAGAAAACAAGTGTAATAATTTCCTCAAAAGTTAGCTTCCCACTAAAGAAAAACAGAGCAAATATTGCAACGACTGCGCCTTGAAATAGCGAGCTTACTATCATCATGGTCTTTCTGTTGAAACGATCAACGTACACTCCGGCTAGGGGACCAATGACTGCGACTGGTGTTGCGACTACAGCTTGCGTTAATGCGACAAGAAATATCGAACCTGTTGACTCAAGAACATACCAAAGGAGCGCGACGTTGAATCCATAATCCCCTATTTGGGAAATAGTCTGGGCTACCCAAAGAGAAAATAACGATCTGTTTGAAAGAATGCGCTTGAATTTAGTAGTTACTCCCGAGCCCTCTCTTCTCATTGTTTCTGTTTTCAAATCGCGATCAACTTCTCTCATCGTAAGGTGTTGCAGACGTTAGAGTAACCCCTGTAAGAAAGCTTGAATCGCTGGTTGATGAGGTGGAAGTAGAATTAGATCTGACAGACAACTGATCTCAGCTATCTCTACGAGGAGTACTGAGTTTGTAGTGGCAAGGATATACCACATCAAAGCAACATTGAACGCATAGTCTCCTGACTGCGAAACGCTTGTCGCGATCCACAAGAAGAACATCGAGCGACTTGAAAAAACTCTTCCGAAACTGGGCTTTATGTCGCCGGACCCTTCAGTTAACAAAGAAGACTACTACCTTTCTCCGTCAGGGAAAAAATAACTCCGTTTCTCGAAGTTCATCGACTTGATGCTAAAATCTGCCTAGATAAAGAATGTCGAGCTCGAAATCAGTTGAGTATATGTTAGGACTTTTCTCACACAGAGAAAGGAGATGAGAAGCTGGCGAGGTTGAGCGACTTGTCGCCAGTTGAGAACCGAAAAGATTGAGAGTGGCACGCATTAATCTTGTTTACGCACTTGATAGGTTCAGCTCATCTTTTACTTCAAGGAATTGCTTCAAAACGCGGAATCCGCCATCAGATAACTGATAGACTCTGTTTCCATTGTTCTCTGTGCTTGTGATCAAGCCATATTGCTCTAGTGATTTTAGATATTCCTTCATGACCACCCACGAAAGATTCGCCTTGTACATAATGTGTGTTGGTT
>JASHNZ010000004.1 GCA_030041355.1 Nitrososphaerales archaeon | reverse complement strand
TATTCCTGAAGTGAAAACCGTAGTTTCTATAATGCAATTAGGGCTATCCTACATCAATGAAAATCAAAAGGACTTGGTTATTGGCGCCACCACGACGCTGCGACAGCTCCTTGAATCAAATGTCGGAAAACAGGCCGGTCTCGAAGCAATTGAAGACGCATTGAGGGAAATTCGACCAGTTCAAGTGAGGAACGTGGCAACTATAGGCGGAGAAGTGTGCATCTCTGTTCCTATCGTTGATCTGCCAACAGCTCTTCTTGCTTGTGACGCATCAGTACGAATTATAAGTGAAAATCGAGAGAACGTAATGAAACTTGAGGACTTTTACATCGATGCATTTCTTACTAGGCTCAGATACGGAGAGTTGGTCAAGGAAGTCACTCTTCCAAAACAAGGTGATCAAACAACTAAATCCAGCTCAGGTTTTGTCAAGTTTGGAAGAACGGCTTATGATTTCAATCTCATTAACTGCGCAGTCTCTCTTACTTCCGATCAATCCCACGAGAAAATCAAATCAATACGAATTTTCTTAGGTGGGGTGAAGCGTACGCCTTTCCGAGCTTTCGAGCTTGAAAAGAAGCTTACAGGCCTAATGCCTCATGAGCAAATTATCTTCGATGCAGTCCAGTCCACGTTATCTAAGACAAACCTACTTCCCTCAATCCACGGTTCAAGCGAGTACAAGCACGCAGTACTCCCTGTGGTAATCCGAGAATGCATCATGAAAGCCTATGATAGATGCAAGGCGCTAAACTAGCTATGCGTATGAAGAAGCTCAAAAGTAATCATGACTGAAACAAATAGAAGCTTCCAAGATACGTTGAGCCTCAACGTTAACGGAAAGGATTACTCGGTTTCTGTGAAACGATACGATACTCTTTCTCGTGTATTACGGGAGGAATTAGGCCTAACAGGAGTGAAACGTGGTTGCGACTACGGAGGATGCGGTGCTTGTACTGTTTCGATTGATGGGAAGGCAATTTATTCCTGTATGTATCCGGTGCAACATGCAACTGAAAAAAGAATACTGACAGTAGAGGGTCTGGCACAGGAGAAACTAGTAGGCTTAGAAGCACTTTCTGAAATTCAGAGGAGCTTCTTGGAGAACGGAGGACTGCAATGCGGATACTGCACGGCAGGGATCATGATGTCAACAAAGTGTCTTTTGGATGAGAATTTAAGCCCTGACTTGGTGCAAGTCCAAGAAGCCCTCGCGGGGAACATTTGTCGATGCACAGGATATGGCAGGATAATTGAATCAGTCTTCGCTGCCGCCAAGCAGATCAGGGAAAAATCTCAAAGCAAATAGTGATGTTCGATCTAGAATGGCCGGAAAATGCTCTCGTGCGGTTTCTCTTCTCGCTGATTATATGAATAAGACAGATGAGACAAAAGAGTTCATTTCAGGCTGGAAAAGTGCAATCCGATTTGAGCTAAGCGGAGAGGAACCGTTTGGACTCATATTCAAAGGTGAGGGCAACGTGGTTTTTAGAAATGAAAGAATTGAAAATCCCGATGTCATTTTCTACAGTAACTCTGAAGTCTTCTACAAATTGATTACAGGTAGAGAGGATCAAGACGAAGCGTTCAGCAATGGGCTAGTGGAGGTCAAAGGTTCAATTTTCGATTCAGTCAAGTTCAGACATGCTGCCGAGCTAACTCAAGAGAAGCACAGTACGTTATTCACCACCCTCCGCGCTCTTTCAAGATTTACATGAATTTCTTCCGCTCCGTTCTCTGACTCTGGCACTTGGATTTTTCTATGCGAAGGAGGGCATGACCTCGTCCTTGAACAGTTTCATCATGTCAAGAAGTGCTTGAATGTTAGAATATACGAACTTGAGTTCCGTCATATGCACGCCAGCGCCTTCGTAAAGTTTCAATTTCTTAGCAAGCTCGTCAGGATCTCCAACGAGGCTTCTCTTCAAGCCCTCCTCGACAGAGGTGAAGCTCGAAGACAAACTTTTGGAAGCTGATTGAATTGCTTTCGTGGAATCGCGATCTACTAGGATAAACATCTCATGCGCGACTGTATAGTCTTCCGGATTCTTTCCGAGACTGGACACTGATGTTCTCATTTTCGAGATTCCATCCCGTACTTCCTCAGGCGTGAGATATGCGGGTATCCAACCATCGCCGAGCTCTACGACACGACGAAGGGCTCTTGGGCTTATTCCTCGTTCGCCACCACCAACAAGAATCGGGAGATGCTTTTGCGTGGGCTTGGGAAACATTTGGATCTCCGTAAAATTAGAGTACCTGCCCGCGAAGGATGGCAAATTCTCGGACCATATTTTCCTAATCGCCGCAATATATTCATCAGTGATCTTTCCTCTCTCTTCGTATGGGGCCCCGATTGCCGCAAACTCTGATTTTGTTATATTCGGAGCTCCCGGGGCAACGCCAATGATCAATCGTCCTTCGGAAAGCACGTCCAAATTTGCAAGTTGCTTTGCAACTACTACAGGATTTCTAAGAGGCAAAACGAGAACCGCGATACCCAACTTGATATTTTTCGTTCTTCCGGCAAGATAAGATAGTGTTGTGATAGATTCATAGAAGTTGGGCCTTTGCGATTCGTTTAGAGCTTCAGCCGAACCTGCAGAAAGATGCGTTCTATGCTGTTCGCTCCCCCACAGTACATGATCATGCACCCAGACCGAGTGAAAACCGAGCCATTCAGCCTCTTCCGCGACCTGAACTATGTTAGTTCTGTTCGCAAGCGGGCCCGAATTGGGCAGTCTGACGCCGAACTTCAATTAGTCCATGCCTTTCTCAAAGTTATCATTTTTTGGCTGAACCCGATATTTCCGAAGTCCAAGTGAATTCTTCTCCCTTTTTCACTTTCTCGAATTCTTCTTCTGCAGAAAGAACGCATTCCATTCCCCCGTCAACCCAGCTACTCATCCCGACCAGGTAGATGCAAAGCGCCAAAGCCTCTTGCACTTGCTTGGGAGTAGCCCCTGCTCTGATTGCTTTGCGTGCATGACTTTTGCCCTTTTCCCCTCTTCCTGTTGCAGCCTCAACTGCGACCATGATTAGTTCTTTGTACTTTGCATCAAGGGTGGAACCGCTGTCATTTTTTCCTGGAATTGCGGCTCTTCGGAGTGAAGCTAAGGCGTCTGTCAGATTGGGATCATATTTGTCAAGGGTCTGAAAAACTTCGTGTACTCTTCCCATTTCTTCTATCAGATAATCTCTCGTTTGGTCTTTCATAGCGTGATTACCAAAAAGTTTGGAACATAACTTCGCTATTAAGGCTTGAAAAATGCTAAATTTTGAAAAGTTTTTAGGACTCGATGCGCTTTGGATGGCAGCATTAGCTGAAGAGCGGGCGGTCATGGAAAGAGTCAGGGGCTTTGACCAAGGGGTTGATTTCACTAGTCCGATTGAGTGTAGGATCTGCTCACCTCTTACAGGTGAACTGACTGCAATGCATCTTCTATCTAGCTCGAACTGGGAATTCTTCTATTGCTTCAATTGCAAAAACTGGTTCAAGATTTCTGAAAGAGACCGAAGCTCGGCCTTCCTAATAAAAGACAGAGAATTGACCTTGGCCCTCGATTATTTCACGCAAGCAACAGAAACATTTCAACCCATTAAGAAAAAAGGAAAGACAATTCAGAGGTTTTTTGCAAGAATCATGTTAGCAATTTATGACTTGATTTCTCCATACCTAGTTGAAAGTTAGTTCAAATCGACGTAGCTTTTCTTTTTGTAAAGTCAGCCTAAAGTTACTCAGTCGTAGGATTCTTCAAGATCCAATTGCTTGTTATCAGGGAGAAATTCTTAATCATGCAAAAAAAGAGTTTGGAGGGATGGAGAGTATCATCCTCCATCCACCCTTTTTGTTCGTGTGCGCTCGTTGTCTTTTAGGGTCCAGGGTTATAGAAGTTCACATTGAAGTTCTGGTAGTCTAGGAGGTAGTAGTCGCCAAGGATTTGTGGGGCTGAAAGAATCAATGTTCCTGCTGAATTGATACTCGTGTATTCAAAGACGTAAGGCATGCGATCCGATATTGGCTTCGGTGCAGACCCACCAACGCCCATCCCGCATTTACTGAAAGCAACTGTCCCAAAGTCTACCTGAGCGAATCCGGGGTACATATTCGTGCCGCACCACGCGAGGCTGGGACCTCCACCGCAATTGACGACGAGGACGATGCTCTGCTTGGTTGTAAGGTCGGTTATTGTGACCGTACCAGAACATAGACCAGTGAGTTTTAGGTCAATTGCGACGCTGTTTCCCGGGTTTGGTGACCAAGTGTTGTAGAACGAATAGATATTCGCGCCTCCAATGAAAGACTCGTTGAATTCACCGTAGCTCGCGTGACCCGCAGTACATTGGGCGTATATTCCACCTTCCGCTCTCTGCGAGCCAGCCGGTGTGCCGACATCTCCGACTCCGACTTCGAATAGAGACATTGCATTTAAGACCGGGCAAGTTGCTGATGGTACCTTTACGTCCGACTGTACCGATACGCCGAATCCACCCACAGAGGCTCCAAATCCGGCCAGGTCGTCGGTGTCATTCTCAACTTGGAAGGATACCGCTGCGCAGCCATATGGTGCCGATCCTGAAGCTCCAAGAGAAATGGTAGCCTCCACTTTATTCTTGATGTTGATCGCAGTTACTGTAGCCGGGCCTGCACTTTTCGAATTGGATGCGTAAATGTAGTCGCTAGTTGGGCTGAAGCAATCAAAGCTCGGACCAGAACCCACTGAAATGGGAGTACCAACCACGTTGGTCGCGCTGATAGGCACGACTGTATTGCTGCCGACGTTGGTGACGTAGATCTCATTGGTCACAGGGCTGTAGGCATCTCCCCAAGGGCTCGAAAAGGATGCACTGGTAATCGTCGTAATAGCTCCCCCGACAGTGACGGAATATACTTGGCTCAGTCCCTGATCGTCCACGTAGATATTTCCCGTTGCCTGGTTGACCGCGACTCCTCCTACGAAGGTTCCTACTCCTCCTGGAAGAGTAATAGTGGTCACGGTGTTTGTGGCCGGGTCGATTTCATCCAAGCACCCGGTGTGATCGGCGAAGTATATCATGCCATTGACAGAATCGTAGTCCCCAAATTCCGGTGTTGCGTTACAGGTCGGCGAAATTGTCGTCGTAAGAGTCAGTGTCATTGGATCTACGACGTAGATCGCATTATTGCCCAGACCGCTGTAGTAGAGCATTCCATTGGCAGGATCGTAAACTCCAAACGCCACATATTGGAGTCCGGTGACACTGCCAGCGAGTGTGTTTGTTGTAACGTAATATGCGTCAAGCTCGTTGAGGCAATAGTCCGCAACAAAGACCAGCCCAGCGTCGGGTGCATAGTTTATTCCAGAAGCGCACCCACCAGCAGGGAGAGTAATTGTTGTCAGTAATTTAGTCCCCTGAATCACCGAAACATAGCTGTTGCCATTGTCAGCTACGTACACGCAAGAAGACTCGTAAAGGCATCCCTTGACAGCGTTGCTGATAACCGTCTGCGATGAACCTGAGAGTTTGCTCGGGCTTGCAGTAGCATGAAGCCCCGCTGCCGGCGTAAATGCTGCTGCAATCAGTCCGGTGGACGCAAACAGGAAAAGAACTGCAAACACTGCTACGATTGCAATGGGCAGTTTTCTCTTAAAGTTGCGTCCAATTCCTCTTCCGTAGTTTCCCTTTTCACTTTCTTTACTTTCTATTTTCAATAGTTTAGTCAACCTCGAGAAGTGAAAAACAATAGAAAATACATGGAGATTATCTAACTGAAAATAGAACAGAGAGTTGACTGTACGGTCAAAGACGGCGAAATCTGACGCTAGAGAGCAGAAAAGAGGATGCGCTTACCTCTTGTCTTGCAACAGACCCTGAAAACTGGGTAACGACCTAAACAAAGTCTATTATGTAAACTCTGATTTTCTTAGACCTGTTTTCTAACTTTCTGGTTGATATAGAGCCTGATCGCATCCCTTTCATAAGCAACCCTTACGCGAGTTACTTCTCCCCCCCGCCCTCTCTCGCCGTGGAATATTCTAGTTTCTACCAGGCCCCTCTTCAAGAGCTCATTCAGGAACACTGGAAGACCCCTGACTGTTCCCCTTTCACCGTAGACTGCAGGACCAGAGAGTCCGACTTTGCCAGCTATGTTTGACAGGGTTCTCCATCCAGCTTTCTCTGGTTCAATTTTTTCGATCATGTAGTCCTTGACAAAGGAATCAACAAGGTAATTGAAAGCCAAAGCTGATTTCTCATTGGCAAATTTGAATTCTGTTGCTGGTCGAATACGCAGCTCGAGAGAATTGCCGAGAAATCTGTTGTGCAAAACACCGCTTGAATCAGAGTAAATCACTTTGGGATTGAAGCTTACGCGTTCCATTTCTCCTGTAGCTGTTGCCCGAAAAGTAACGGACTCTATCTTCAACGGAGGAAGACGTTTACCGCCAAGGTCGTAGATACCTTTATCGTTCATTCCTCTTTGGATTTCTGTTTGTTGTTTCTCCTCCTCTGACGATGCAAGCCCTAGGGGAAGGAGGTTCTCAACCCGAAGAAGTAATGCAGGCTGTTTGCCGGTGTTGATCAAGTCCAAAGTGACTTGGAATTCTTTGCCAGCCTCAATTTCATCAGGAAGCTTTGGGGCTATCTGAACGTTGGCAGCTTCAAATTCTGACAATCCTTCGGGAAGATTAGCATCACTGACCGTTGGACGAAGGTCCAAGGTTCCTGATTGGATCGTTGGGGCAACCAGTATTCCCTCGAGTGAGAGGGCAAAGTTCCTCTCTTCTTTAATCTTTTTCAGAAGCGAAAGAACCTCGTCTCTTTTTCTTACGTAACCAGATTTTTGGTAAATTATTGCCGAAGTCTCCAAAATCTTTTCTGCCGCCTGATAATTTTTCCTTCTCCTTTCGGGATCGATTTCTCGCGAAGCATTGATGATGTAAACGAAAGCATCAAACATTCTCTCAGTAGCAGTAAACCAGTCCGCAAGCGCAGGAAAGCCAGCTCTGGAATAACAGTTTGAAGCTTCTAGGAGAAATGACTTCGCGGCCGTATAGTCGTCAATTCGGCCCCTCTCTTTGAATCTGTTTCCGGCTAGAAGCGCCTCTGCATATTTTGCGTTGCCCGCAAATATCGCAACCGCTTTTTCTTTTGATGCAGACTGCCCTGCCTTCGCGAATAGCTCAGCAGCTTCTCCGTAGAGCATTGGCGATGATCTAGCCTCTGCGTCGATCATCTTTGCCCAAGCTGAGCAAGAAAGAGCTAAAGCTTGTAGGTTCTGAGTTTCTTCCCAGCGAAGCTCTTCACTCACGGTGCCAGTCTTCTCCAACGCTCGCTTGGCCTCAGAATAATGCTTCTCGCTTTCTGCCAGCCTTCCATCTTTGTATGCAATCCTTGCTTCCTCTAGCAGAATCCTAGTTCTGCAGTAATCTGATCTTAGAACGGAAGCTTCGCTGAATCTCAGATTATCAGCTCTTGCGTTTTCGGCGCCTATTTGCCCTGACTTCTCATCGAAGGCCTTGTGTGCTTTTTCAAAGAAGTCTGCTGATTCTTGGAAGCTTTCCACAGCTTTTTTGCTAGGCTCTATACTGCTACTGAGGGATTCTGCTTCTTCGAGGAACCCGCAACCCTTGTAAAAAGGAGCTTGAGAAGACCAAAGCTTTGTTTGCGAGAGTAGCTTTGACACCTCCTCATATTTTTTTGCCGCTTCAACATATTCTTCGTCATGATGATTCTGTCTAGCTAGTTCAATCGAAGCCCAGCACTTCATGTAAAGTGAATAATTCTTGTAGTAGTCCTGAATTTGCGGGAATCTCTCCGATGCCTGCAGAAAATATTTCGAGGCTCTCTCATAACAAGTTGAAGCAGACATACGGTCTGAAAGAATAGAGTGAGCGTCTCCCATTTCCCAGAAAGTCTCAGCAAGCCTGCTCGAAAAATCGACAGACTCGTAAATTTGTTTCACAGTTTCGAGTGCTCCTAGTTGCCAAGTCAGGGCAGCTTTGTCTTTGGTTAGGTCGTACATTGTTCTGTTCATTCGGCTCTGCTTTTCGAGTCGGTAAGCCAAAGGGACAGCTGCGCTCGGTCCCAGAGCGCTGGGGTTCGCTTTTGAAAGAAACGAAATTCCCCTCGTAGAAGTTTTGACAGCCTCTTGGATTTGCGCTATCTTTTGCGTTGTTGCTTCTTCCAGGAGAGCTTTCTTGTATTGGATTGAAGCCATGTCCACTAGAGCTGTACCGAGGGCCCAGTAGTCGAAGGGTTCCAGCTCTTCCTCCATCGCGCAAGCCTCTTTTGAGTAGGCAAGAGCATCAGCAAGCATCTTCGCTCGGTCTGCGGGGTCAGGCGCTACTTCTGCCTTGAGCTCCAGCACCGTTCCGAGCTTTGAGCCGAGATGTCTTACTCTTGTCGAACGATCCTTCAATTCCTCAAAGGCTGGCAGACCGACTTCAAGGGCCTGGTTTAGGAGCTCTCTTTTTCTTTTATTGTCAGTTTGTGATTCTATACACTGAATGAAGGCGGAAATTCGGACCGCATGGCAATGAGCGGGTACATCGCAACGGATTCCCACCGGCGAGTTGACTCCGTAGATCTGGATCATTTTGTGAAAGGTTTGCTCAAACTCTAGCAGCAGATCGTTGAGTTTCCGTGGATCTTCTTCTTTTACCATCAACCACCTTAGTCCGTATATGAGGTTCCCATATTCACAGGCAATTTGCAAATTGTCTTTTGCCGCATGAAATTTTTCCATTCTCTCTTGGGCTTTCTTGACAATTTGTTCGGGAAGATCGCTCACATCTTGGCGCCAACCATAGTAAGCCGATTCTTCCCTAATCGCTTGATCGTGTAATTCTTCGACGATTAACTGCGATTCCTTCCAGTACTCTTTGCTCAGGGTTGAAAGTGCTACCCTCCTCTCTTCGGATTCGAAGAGATTCTGCCCGAGACTACAGAGCCAAGAAGTGATGTAGAGCGCCCTGCACAGTTCCTTTTTCTCAACTTGAGACGAACACGCAAGAAGCTTCCCGACGGCGCTCTTGCCTAAGGTCATGCCCGTCTCAATCAGTTCCTTGCAGACTGCACCACGAGGTTCAAATACGATTCTTTCCGAGAGAGCTTGCAAGATTTGATTACTGCTTCTTGCGACCTCGATGGGATTCGGAGTCTTTTCATACAGGCTTAGGGCGTCCTCTGCGGATCGAATTGCATCGGATAGAAACTCCTTCCTAGCTTC
>JASHNZ010000105.1 GCA_030041355.1 Nitrososphaerales archaeon | reverse complement strand
ATCAATTGAGAAAAAAATTAGGCCCAATTACGATGTCTTCATCGTCTAACATCGTGATTATTTGTTTCTTATCGGCCATGATCATACGGTAATGTTTGACGAGGCATTCTTCAAGAGAGATTTCTCCTCTTTCCAGTTTGGAGTCAAAGCTCCGCCAGTCTCCTTCGCCAAATCTTTTCAGGATCACCTCACCGGTGCCGATATTGACTACTGTGCCATTAAAATCACAAAGCACTACAATTTTGACCTTCTTCATTGTACGAGATGAAAGCTGTCGACGTCATCTAACTATGCTTCGGTATTCCAGTGCGAGCCTGTCAAGTTATTCTTTGAAAATGCAAATCGAATAGAGTATCGCAAATGATGATATGCAAAGCTATAGACAGGGGATCTTTGGGAACTTACAATGGCAATTTCTGAGAGTAGCTATCTACACACCGAATTTTTTTTTACGACCATGTAAGAGGCGGAAAACTAAAGCCATTTCAAACGTCAAGAAGTCGAATGTACTTGAAACCGGGATAACTTGACAAGCTCTTCCAGTGCAAGTATTTCTTAATTAAGCGAGAATACTGATGTGTTAACTGTCGGAAAATGACGGCCTCGGACAACGAAAAAAGAACAGAGGGTTGGAGAACCGTTGAGCTTCCAGAAAATTTGGTCGTCGAAGTTGAGCAACTGATGAAAGAAAAACACGAGAAAAGGCCCGTGCAAGTTGCACTCGGTCTGTTTATTGGAGATTTGATTCGAGATAGTCTCAAGAGAGCTGAAGTTCAGGAAAAATATTTTTCAATACTTGAGGATTACGCCGTGGAGCCAGAATGCATTTACATCAGAGATAATAATCGAGATGTTATAGCAGAATTGAGATTCAAAGACGGTACGGATCTGTATTGCAATATCGATGGGGCAAAGAATTGCGTCCACGTTGGTTTTGCATGGTCACTTCCTGCGGTCCAAAAGCTCCTCTGGGATAAGAGTAAGAATCTTAATAGCTGAGGTACGGGATCGAAATTGCAGCTCAAGATTGGAGACAAGGCACCTCTCTTCGAAGGAATCACTGATGGCGACGCGAAGATTTCGTTGGGAGACATGGTAGGGAAGGGCAACATCATTCTCTATTTCTATCCGAAGGACATGACTCCGGGATGCACAACCGAGGCCTGCGGATTTAGGGACAATTGGGACAAGATAGTTTCATTGGGCGCGACTGTGATCGGGGTTAGCTCTCAAAGTACGGAATCACATCGAGAATTTAAGAAAAAAAATAATTTGCCCTTTCCTCTTATCAGTGATCCCAAGGGTGAGATCAGGAAGCTCTATGGAGCTACAGGACTCTTAATCCCTCCAAGAGTCACCTTTGTAATTGATAAACAAGGAATAATCAAATTCATATTCAGCTCCCAGCTCAACGTCACCAAACACGTTAGTGACGCGCTCGAGAATTTAGAGAAAATCGAAAAGGCCAAAGACTCAGTTAGTGTCTAGTGCTTTTCAAACTTGCCGTTTTTTTGAACTCAACTTACTGTCCAAGGCTATTTGCATATCCTGTTGCGTCCAATTTGGAAAAGCTATCGACATCGATCCCGCCGCCAACCGATAATAGCTCGTAGAGATCCTTTCCTGCCTTCTCCTCGTTCCAGTATCTGTCTCCGTACCTCGATCTCAAGAGATTTGCGAGTTCAAAGGCTCTCACAGAGGCAATCATGTAAGAAGGGCTGTAAAGAAAATATTCCGGCATCACGTGATGAAGCTGCCAGTATTTTCCCGGATATCTGATTCCCATGAACCTCTCTGTTAGGTCAGAGTATAGTGCGTTTGCCTGTTCTATAGACAGTTGTTCCTTCCAGTAGCGAAGTTTCATCGTAGAGTTTGCCGAGTAGAAAGCGACGAAAAATAGCTCGTTAAAGCGAAATCTCCGTGTAATGTCCACTGCCGTTTCGTTAGTAAATCCCAGGGCTTCTTGGAGGAAAGTCTTGTCGTGGAGGAGGTTTTCGAAAAAGATCGAGAATATTTCAGCGACCCCCATCGCGATCAAGTATTTGTTCTCATAGGATTCATTAGTCTTGATCGAAACGCCATGGATTCCATGCCCAAACTCATGAAACACACCTGAGAAGTTTTGAAGGGGATTTGACTTGCGGTAGCATATTCGTACGTCTGTCGGTACTTTGATTGGAAAACAAAACGCAGAAGCGCTCTTTCCTTTTCGGTTGGCGCTGTCAACCTTCACCTTTGAGGCATCCAGTCCCATTTTTTTCATCGTATAGAGTACCTTTGGCACAGGTTCGTACTTTGTAGGAAGATGCTTCTCATATTGGCGAAAAACTCTGGAACGAAAGAAATAGAAATCATCATAATATTCAGCTTGATTTCCTCCAAGGATCTCTTTCGAGTAATCATCTAGCGCGTCTCTGAATATTGGCCTTAAGGTACTACCAAGAGTGTCCACAAATGAAGTCAAACGTTCGTAGCTGATCTTTTCTATCTCGAGGTACAGAGCCAGAGGATCAATCTCATATTCTGCGAGCGCTTGTCTGTAACCATTGAACCGCGCCGCAATCAAAGGCGTCAAAAATTTTGATTTCTCGATGAAATCATCGTAGAGCTCTTTCCGTGCTTGGGAATCATCGCTCTGTGCGGTAAATTGTCTCCAAGAACCCCAGTTGACCTTGCTACCTTGCAACTTGAATTTAGTTGAAACTATTTTTGATGATCGTACGCCATGCGCCTTCATTTGAAGTTTGAAGGTCTTTGCTCTGCCGACCGCGTCTACGGACATCAAGAACAATGCCCTGGGTTCTTTTCCAAATGATTTGAGGAACGCCCTCGAATGCTCTAAAGCCTGCTTTTCATATGACGCGAGTTTTGCCTTATCGAAGCTCAAACCCGCTGATTGTTTGTAGTAAAGAAGATTCTTGCCTACTTCGATCCTCTCTGCTTGTTTTCTCCAGCTGTCTAGATCCGTAATGTTCTTTGGCAAAGCTAACAACTGTCCCGAAATCGAAAATTTTGATAAGTTAAGACTTGCGGTTTCTTAATGATTCGAAACTGGGCTTGAAGGTTTCTATCCAGCGGAATTTGCAGAGTCCAATTTTTGCTCTCCTTGGTATTCTCAAACCATTATCAGAGATCTAGGCAGAGCGTTCATTAGCGCCAGGCCTAACTGACACGATTAAGTATTCGAAAAGAAAGCCCATCAGCAGGAGAATAGCAAACGTCAAAGCCCTCGAGCTGGGGGCAGTGGGGAAATAAGATCGCCGCAGCATCCCGCCCCAAGCATATCGCCGGAACAAGAATCGGGATCGATATTGTAGGATACGGTCCAATAGGAAGAGAGCTCTCCGTAAAATTGGCTGGTCTGGCGTCAAGATTCAGCGTAGCCTCGATAGCAGATTCCAGTGCTGTCCTTTATCCAAAAGACAACGCCCAAGTGTTCGATGTTGCGAAGTGGAAAGCAGGGAGTAGAGAGAATAAACTTTCAGAGTTCCCAAGTGCAAAAGTCGGGGCAAAGGGAGACTTGCTTCAAGGGATCCAGTTCAGTCACTCCTCCATTGTGGTTGATGCAACAAACAGCGATTACACAAAACACTACGAAGCAAAAGGAAGAGCCGATCTAGCTCTAAATTCAGGTAAGCATTACGTCACAGCAAACAAAGTGGCTCTAGCTTTCCACTATGGCGAAATATTTGATCTCGCGAAGAGGAAAGGCCTACAAATCGGCTACGGAGCCACAAACATTAGCGCACGCCACGCAATTATCATAGCTCAGAGTATGGGAAAAGAGGAGCTAACGAGTGTACAAGCTCTCTTGAATTCTGCCACCACTGTCGTGCTATCGAGTCTTGAACAGGATCCTGCTCTTTCATTTGAACAGGCAATTGAGATCGCGAGAAAAGATGGGATTTTAGAAAGTGATCCTTCCATAGATCTTGATGGCTGGGATGCCGCGGCAAAAACTGCCATTCTTTCAAACGCGATATTTCCCGAGCGAAGAATAACGATCAATGATGTTTCGAGGACCGGAATTAGAGAAGAGAAAGCAGAGAAACTCATCGAAACAGCTAGAAAAGACCCCACAAAAAATTCTAAAGTTCGCGAGGTGAGTGAGATAACGAGAGAGAAAGCCCTTGTTGAGCCTAGATTGATCGAAGCCTCTTCAGCTCTTGCTGTAGCGGGTCACTCTGGCGTTGTCTCTTTATCCTCGCAAGTCTCAGGAGAAATTGTGGTCAAGAGTACTTTTCCTTCAAGCGGAATCGCCCTTACGAGTTCGATTCTCCTTTCGGATATCAACCGAATTGCGGCAGCCATGAGTTAAGTGGCTTAGTCGTAGAGAGGCCAATCAGGCCCCAATGTGATGTGAAGAATTATATTCTGTATTCACTAACGCAAGGAGCGTTATGAAACGCATCATCTTTGTAGTTGGGGTAGTCGTTCTCATCATAGGATTGGTTCTTTATCTCACCCCGACTGCACTCTCGACGCTGGCGAATGATTCGGGGATTTCTGGCTCCGTTGTAAATAGCAACAAGGCTCTTCTTTTGAACGTAAATCCTGGCAATTATACAACAGTGCTGGTTACGCTCAGCCACAATAACAATCTCAATGTATCCTATGATTCCGAACCAGCCGGAATCGAGTTCCTTCTAATGAACCAAGGTAACTATTCGTTGTTCGCCTCGGGATCCCAGTCCAACGTGCAAGTTTATAGCGAGTCAAAATTGAATCAGTCAAGCGACTCTTTTTCATTTACACCCAGCTCTACTAGTACCCAGAATTATTATCTGGTGTTCAGGTCTCTCCCAGGGAGGAATGTAAGCACTAATCTTGTTCTTAACCTAGAAGTCGTAGCTCAAGTCTCAGCTTTCGACACTTTGTTCATACCCTATGGACTATTCGCGATCGCTCTCATATTGCTTGTTTTTGGAATTTTTGGAGGTAGGCGCCAAAACATCACCGCCGCTTCAGCGTCATTAGCTCAGAGAGGAGAGAGTGGCGCCAGAGCGGTCCAGCCTATCAGTCAGGCGAAGTGCAAATTTTGCAATGCTCCTATGCCATCTGGCATGGTCTTTTGTCCCTCTTGTGGGAAATCCCAGAGTTAATCTGCTTCGTTCAGAAATTTTTGCAGGAACAGAAATGAGTAATAATATCCCACTCGGGTTCGAAGGTTACTGAATCTCCAATGAGGGTCAAGGCTTTACTTTTCGATTTCAGAATATTCGCCCCGATGGAGATTAATTATCAGAGGGCCTTCGATGCTCTTCGAGAAGGTGGCTTGGGGAATTTTGCACCAGCAGGATCCTTCAGACAGCTCGGGCTCCTTTTGCATGAAGCGAAGAAATCCCAGCAGAATTACAAGGAACTAGGATCGAAAATTTCAGAGCTTTTGGACGAGATCGAAATAGCTCAAATCCTTAATTTCCGCCTGTACCCAGGTGTGAAAAAGGGACTTGAATCTCTCAACACGATGAAGTTGCTTGTGGCGACGGTGACTGAGCTTGGAGCTATCGCTGCAGAGAGGTTTCTCCTAGAAAACAGGATTAATCGTTACATCGACGAGCTCATTACAAGACCCAAGATAGAGAATGCTGTAGATCTCAGCCTCCGGATTAAGACTGCGCTTGAGAGACTCAACGCAAAACCACAGGAATGCCTTTTCTTCTGCAACAGAATCGAAGACCTCCGAATCGCGAAGTCACAGGGACTTCCGACAATCGTCTTGCCGGGCAAAAACCCGAGGATGAATGCCTTTCTCGGAGAAGGCCTGGACGGAATGATCATGACACTTGAAGAGCTTCCTGCCATGCTTTCGCTTGACAAATTCAAAAGACCTAGCGTGGCTAGCGAGATAAAACCTTACAGGGGCTGGGAAGATCTCAGATAACAAGAGATGCAGAATTAGGGAAAGAGAAAGGAATTGGCAGTGAAAGCAATAATTTTCGATTTTGAAGCGCTATTTCCAAATGAAATTAATTACCAGAAATCTTGGGATCTTATGTTCAGGACGTTTGGGACTCAACAGGTCGGTCCCAAGTCCCGTGATTTTCTCGATAAACTGGCGACATTCAAGGCGCACCATTCTGAGGATAAAGATGCCGAGCAATTCTTCGAGGACATCGCGAAGCTGCTGGACGAGATAGAACTCAGTCAAGTTGAGCAGTTTTCCTTGTATCCCGCAGTGAAAAACGGACTCGCTTCTCTCAAGACAATGAAGCTTTTGACCGGGGCAACAACTTCGATGGGGGCAAAAGCGGCAGAAAAACTATTGGAAAAGCAAGAGATCAGGGCCTTGGTTGGCGAACTTGTTGCAAGAGACAACATAGAGGGCGGAGCAGATCTGGGCCTGCGATTAAAACTCCTAATGGAACGGCTAAAATTGCAAAGGCCCGAGGAGATAATTTACTTCTGCACAACGATCCCAAATCTGAGAGTCGCAAAGTCCATGAAATTGATGACCATGGTTCTCCCATCAAAGAAAGAGAAGATGGACCTGCTTCTTTTGGAGAAACCAGATGGTTTGCTGATTACGTTGGACGAGCTCCCAGTCATGCTGTCGCTAGATACTTTTAAGGGTCCACCGGCGCCTAGCACAGCTAGACTCGCTGATGGGAACCAAAAGATGCCAGAAGAGACTAAAGATTCACGAGGGGCAGAGGAGCGTACAGAGTCCTAGATCTTCGGCGGATTGAAAAATCGGGATTCCGGTTCTAAGACACAACCGTTACTGTGCCATTCAACCAAGAATAATATGGGTCAGTATATACATATGTGCCCGGCGTAGTGAAAACATACTTGGCACTTGCTACAAAAAAGGGTGAAGCTCCAGGCAAAGTTAAATTAAACAATCCATTGGGGCCGACGACTTCCTGGACACTAGAGTCAAGATTCACCCAGATTACCGTGTTGTTGCCGGCACTGATCGAGACAGTAACGCTATTCGGATCAAAGTTGAAGTCCGGATTTATGGCAGCGCCCACAGGGATGGATATAGTCGCATTCTTGATGGCGCAAGTTACATACGCACAACCCTCCCCCGAATTAATTGATAATGTCGTCGAAGTGGAAGAGTACGTGGTGGGAGAAGTTCCAAGACTGCCCGGCAGAACAATAACAACGTAGGACACTCCGAGAATTACCACGATCGCAGCCGCAACCAATGCCGCCGTGAATACGGCCGTAATAGACCTCTTACCTAATCTGTCATGTTTCAAGCTGATTGGACTAAGTTCTGTTGGGTCACTTCGGTCTTATTTATACTATTCTACCGCTAGCCACGTAATTGTATTGCATCTTAAAGCGAGGTTCATTCTTGGATTATGAGTTAGACAATTCAAATTATGTTTTCAAGAAGGCAATGGCTACTACGAGTTTACGAGTCTAGCTTCTGCATTTTGTGTGGGAGATAGCGACCATTGCGGCCAGCTCTAGGTCGCAACGTCGGTCAAGTTGTGGAGACCTCCGCCTAATTTCTCAGTCCACTTGATCAATCCAATGGAAAAATGAAACAACTAAAGAGTAACCCTGAGAAGAATAATTAGGCTGACAAGTTCTAGGCCACCAATTCCAGAAAGATAAGGCAAAACCGCGGGGCCGAAGTAATCTTGCATATCGACATAGGAAAAAATCGCAAGAAGGTTCTGGGCAAGCAAAAACAGTGCAAATAAGAACAGCCCAGCAGAATACACTGCTTTGGTCTTCAAGACAATCTTCCCGTAAAGGAACAAGAGGACCACAAGCAAGATTGAGTTTATGCTAGAGAACACAATAATAATATCCATCAATTCGCTCAAAAAAAGTGCGACTCTCCTTTTTTCCTTTCCAGAAGAGCAGCATAGGAGAATACACGTTTAACTCTTTTTCAAAATCTCTTCAATTTCGTATGTTCAACCGATAAATAGGCTGACATGTTTTTACAAATTAATGACTGACGACCCCGAGCTCAGGCGTCTTTTGTGGCATCTTCTTGGTGGAGCTAGGGGAGGTGAAAATCGTTCGAGAATAATCAAAGAGCTCCATGACAGGCCAAGCAATTTGAACCAGCTGGCCCAAAAACTCAGCCTTGAGTACAGGTCAATACAGCATCATATCAATATCCTGAAGAGAAATGCCATTGTGGTCTCCGAAGGTGAGAGATATGGGATGACGTACTTTGTAACTCCTTGGTTTGAAACACATTACGATGTGTTCACCGAGATCTGTGCGAAACTGAGATTCAAACTAGAATCAGACTAATTGGAACAAGATGGAGTTTCTCGAGTCTCTTATTTTGAATAGACCCTGAAGAGATTTGGAAGAGAAGATGAAATCTGACTAAATAGAGCAAGTTTTCCCACCGAGGCTATGACAAAACTTTTCTCAACTCATAACAGAAAGAAGTTGGCAGTATCGAGTGCATTAGTTTCGTTTCTTGCACTAGCTGCAATCGTGGGAATAGTCGCTTCGGTCAGCGCTTCAAGCGGTGTGGGTAGTGCACAGCCCTTGGGTGCTGGGAGCGGCGCAGTATACATCATAGACAACAATGCCTCAGGAAACAATGTCTGGGCTTATCCAAGATATTCTAACGGACAGCTTGGGTCTGCTGAAGGTCCTTACTCAACTGACGGACTAGGCACAGGCTCAGCGTTAGCCACTCAGGGTGCGGTCGTTCTGACACAAGACAATCATTGGCTTCTCGTCGTTGACGCAGGGAGCAACCAAATCTCCGTCTTCAAGGCACAAGGAGCAAGTCTAGAGCTAGCAAGCATAACCGGTTCGCAGGGATCAGATCCTATTAGCCTCACGGTCTCCGGAAACTGGGTTTACGTCTTGGATGGCGGAAACTCTACTCAAGCACCAAACATTGCAGGATTTACTCTGAGCAATGGAGAACTGACGGCTATACCCGGTTCGGTACAGGGTTTAAGCGGATTGTCAGGTCCCTCGCCGGAACAGGTAGGTTTCAATCCGCAGGGAAATGTGCTAGTCGTGACAGAGAAAGGAACGAACATCATTGACACATACACAGTTAACTCGAAGGGTGTCGAGAGCGCTCCATTCAGCCAAGCCTCAGCAGGTTCAGGTCCTTACGGATTTGCCTTCACGAGGAACGGACAACTAATAGTAAGCGAAGCAGCCTCCGACAGTGTCTCCTCATACTCAGTTTCAAAGGCTGGCAACCTCACAATCATCAGCGGAGCACTTCCAACTTTCGGAATTGCACCATGCTGGCTGGAAATTGACGAAAACACCAACCTTGCATTTACTACAAACGCGCATGGTGGAACCATCTCAAGTTTCAGCATTTCAAGGACAAGCGGGCTCGCCTTATTCAGTTCCGTAGCAGCACACACAGCTATACCCGCTCTTGACATGGCATTCAGTCAAAACAGTCAGTTCCTCTACGTTCACAACGGAAACATGATCACCGGCTTCCAAGTCTATTCGGACGGCAGTATTTCCTCAATTACTTCAGCCAGCGGATTAGCCTCTAGTGCAAGCGGCCTTGCTGCCTACTGAAAGTACATAATCGGAATGCCCTAAACTCGAAGGCGAAGACCTTCAGAAGGCATTCCCTCCTCTTTTTCTTTTTGATCTTTAGGAATATTTCATCGTTTTATGGAGCTTTTTTTGAAGCTAGCTCTGCTTCTAGTTTTTTGATCTCGCGCTCTTGCTCAAGCATCAAAAGCAGAAAGAAGGCCTCTGCTTGATATTCTTCCTTTACAATTTTCATAGCGCTCATATTTTTTGACGCCCTGTCGATAAGTTCCCTGAGTCTTATACGATCCTCAAGTCTCAAGGCCTCCTTCATCAAATCCCAAGAAGCAACTTCATCTTTGAAATCCGCTGTCGGCGGCTCTTTCTTCTGCAATTCTAGTCGTGGATGTTACTGTAAGAGTGCTGTAATTTATGATTTCCCCAAGTGCTTTAATAGATAAGATCATTACTGCCTCTTTTTCCAGCTGCTAAACCTTGTTCGCAGATCCCGAAATGTGATGCGAGCCATAGCTTAATAATTGTGCCAGGTTTCTTACTTGATGTCTACGGGTGCTTTTGGATTTGAATTATCGCAGATTAGGAAGTGCAGGCCTTAAGCTCAGTGAACTTTCAATAGGATCTTGGGTAACTTACGGGGGTCAGGTTGGAGAAGAAGTTGCACAAAAGTGCATATCGGCTGCAATTGAAGCCGGAGTAAATTTCATCGACACTGCCGAGGCATACGCTCACGGAGAAGCGGAAAAAATTCTGGGAAATGTAATAAAGAAAAGTGGTTGGCGTCGAGAAGACCTTGTAGTTTCGAGCAAGGTCTTCTGGGGCGGTGAAGGCCCAAATGATTCCGGTTTGTCTCGAAAGCACATTTACGAAGCTTGTAGGAACTCCCTGAAACGCCTGCAGCTCGATTATCTTGATCTGTTCTTCTGCCATCGGCCTGATCCAAACACTCCAATCGAAGAAACTGTACGAGCAATGGACAGTCTTGTCAGTCGGGGGAAGATACTCTATTGGGGCACGTCAGAATGGAACGCAGCTGACATTATGCGCGCTCATGGCATAGCTCGCGAGCTAGGGCTTAGTCCGCCTCAAATGGAACAACCTCAATACAATATGCTTCATCGAGAGCGAGTTGAGAAAGAGTATTTGCCTCTTTACCGCGAAATCGGTCTTGGCACAACTATCTGGAGCCCACTCCTGTCAGGCGTGTTAAGCGGCAAATACAACAAAGGGATACCCGCGGACTCGCGAGCAAAATTGCCTGATTACGAATCAATGGTCCAGAAATACATCTTGACGGAAGAAAACCTCGAGAAGGCAAGACAGCTAGAGCCGATATCGAGAGAACTAGGATGCACGATGGCCCAAATGGCTCTTGCTTGGTGTCTCAAAAATCCAAATGTCAGCACCGTTATAACAGGTGCCAGCAGACCTGAACAAGTCGTCGAAAATATAAAGGCGGTAGATGTGGTGGCGAAACTTGACTCGAATGCAATGGAGAAAATTGCGAATGTCCTAAAGAATACCCCAGAAAGCGAAGACGAATGAGGTGATCTTTGAAATGGCTCTTAATGTCCGGCCAAGTCAAATCATTTAGAACTCAGTCTAGCCAATAAGTTCCGAAATGCAATTCGCCGGATGTTAGCTACTCTAACTGCCTAAGTGGATTCTTTCTGTTTTAGCTTCCACGCGAGATCGGAAGCAATTTGCTGCCTCGTCTTTCCTTCAGTGACAATGCCTTCATTCCTCGCAGCAACTACTATTGGGTCTTCTGCCCCAAAAGTTTGCACTGCGGCTGTAGATGGTGGCGGAGTAGTTTGTACCGGCGTCGGCTGGACCGGGACTGCAGCTGCTGGCTGCCCAGTTCCCTTCCAAGCCTGTTCGAACTCTCTTCTCGCAGATCCTATTGACCTAGCGAATTGAGGAATCTTGCTTGCACCGAACAGGAAGATTACGATTGCAGCTATGAGTACCCAAACAACTGGATCATCCCATGCCATTTTCTAGAAGACTACCGCCGCCTGATAGCCTCGCGGCTTATTTAAGTATTGAACCCACAAGAACGACTTTTGCACGGATCGATACTTAACAGGACGTGAGGCGAGAGTTGATTTTTCATATTATATGATTACTAGGTTTTAGCATCAGGACTTATGAGATTTTTTAAACAATGAAACGAACACAGAAGAGTTTAATGAGCAAGAGTGTTTCAAATCTGAGAGGCGAACTCATGGTTGTCCAGTAACCAAAAGGAGAATCCCGCTCCGAAAAATAATGACACGCAGGATTTTGATGCGCGTCGCAAGGTTCTCGAGAAAGCTTTTCCCTACTTGGTAGTGGCGGCCTGGCAAGCTCACTCCGCGCTGTCTCCAGGCACTCTCTTATCCAATGTAGTGAGCCAGTACGAGAAGGTGAATCAGAATGCTGGCGCGTCACGTGACGAGCTAAGATCTCTGATCAAAGAGACCGGGCTCTTAGACCTCAAAGTGGAAGGACTAGGGAGACTTTCGCTCTCGCTTTCAAATGAGCAACTTCTCGCATTGATCGGAAATTATCTCACCTCCAAATTCGCAAGGGAGGGCGCAACTGCAAAGTCGTTCAAACTGGAAGCGAAAGAGAATAACGAGTACGACGCCAGACTGTATCTTCCAAGCAGAGCCGTCTTTGCGAAACTTTGCAAAAATAGTTTAGACGAACCTGGTATTATGAGCGAGCTCGAAAGGGCGAGAGCTCGGAATCCCTCGGATACTTGGATCTTTTCCTACTTAGGATCCCAAAACAGAGAATTCCTCTTCGAACCCGTCTTCTTGAGCGAAAATGTGACGTTGCAAGGACGGCTCAGATTGATGACCGTTTCGCATTTGCTCTTTGAGCTCACACGCAGCCGCTTTGTAGCCACCGTCGAAACCTTCGAGCAAGAAGAGAACAACGGAGGCACGAAGGCCAGGTTTCTTCTGTCCAGGCTAGGCTAGGTTCTCGGACGCGAGGTTCGATGTTGCCCTAAACTAGGCAAACGCTAGAAACAATAGAAGTTGATTTGACGAACGATTTACCTAATGTGCCACTCGGGCCTAACTCTCAGGTAGATGTGGTTAGTGAACAGGGCAAAGGTCAGTGCGCCTAATGGCCCATGGATCTGTCTGATAAGATGCTCGAACCCGTAGCTTTGCGAGCCCAAGATGCCTGAGGAGAATGCATAGGGGTTTGGGATTAGAGTTCCGAGCAAGAATAAGCCAAGAGTTCCCTGAACAATAACGCAAATCGCGACGGCCCAGTAGAACCCCTTGATTTCAGGATACCTGCCACTGAATCCGAGCCAATCCTTCCACGTTTGTTTGTGAGCCACGACTTTAGTAATTTCAAATACGACGATACCCAGCCCGAAGACAATCAGCAAAAGTGCAAACCAATCGTGAAGAAAGTTCGCCGTGTAAGTGACCGTCGTCCCAAGAAAGGGCAAATCAGTCAAGACAGGCTGGAAGATTGTCGGAGTGGCGAGAGCAGCGCCAGTTACATATGAGCCGCCAACTACTAGCATAAAGACTGTACGAAGACTCATGCCAAAAATTCCGGACGCGCCCACTTTTCCCCCGGAGGGCGAAATGTTCGGAGGTTTCCCAAGCTTGTAAAAGAATTCAAAGCCGAGAATGGCTAGATCAACAGCATAGATCACAGTAATGAAGGAAAATGGAAATCGGAAATTTCCGGGAGGAGCGGCATTTGCGATTGGGAGTATGATTGCAAAATACAACACAGCAAGGCCAACCAAGACGAGCCCTGCGAGGATAGTTCTAGCCCAGTACGTTCTTCTATTCGTAGTAGGTGCAAAAGCAGCCTGCGATTGAGTTTGCATTATCACGGGCTGATAATATTCATTAATATAAAGCTTGAGTTTTTGGATCCTAAGCGAGTCACATTATCTTACGAACCAGAAAGCATTGCAGCTTATGCGAAGAACTTGTGTGGCTCAGTTTGTGTGAGCCTGAAAGCTCCATTGAGAAAAAAGTAACCAAAATCCGCACTGAGAATTCTAACGCCTTAACTTGGGGCAACTGATTTGAATTGCAAGGCCGCTGAAAACGACGAAATTCGACTCTTCTACGTTTTTCAAGATCCTCGAAGCTTTTCTTAAAAATTTGCAACGCTCCTGCAAGGCATTTAAAGGCACCACAACGTTAATATCGTTCTATAGCATGGGAGCATTAGGTCACCGATTTGGAGTCCGAAAAAGCCGAAGGTAGCAGTGCCGGTTCTGAACAAGAAGGAAATATTCTTCAAACCAAAATGAGCAGAAGGACTTTTCTTAAGCTAAGTGCTGCTACCGCTGCAGCTACGGCTGCCGTTACTACTGTTGGAGGAATTGCTCTAAAATCCAGAGGAGCTAGTAATGCGCAAAGTACAGCTCAAACCACTACCGATTTGTTTGCAGCCGTTCCGATCACTTTGACAGTGAATGGCATACCATACACTACAACAATCGAACCCCGAGATATGCTTGTAAATGTTCTTCGAGAGAATCTCAGTCTCACGGGGACCAAGAGACCTTGTGATAGAATGGAGTGCGGTGGATGCACGGTTCTTATAGATGGCAAAGCTGTCTATTCCTGTACTACTCTAGCGATGCGTATGCCGGGGCATTCTATCGAGACAATTGAAGCTAATAATATAACAGTAACTGATTCAACGCTTGCGGCACTGCAAGCGGCTTGGGTAACGTATGATGCCAGTCAATGTGGCTATTGTCAGCCGGGTCGTCTGATGGCGGCGACTGCTTTGTTGAAGAATAATACAAGCCCAACCGTTGATCAAATTAAAGCTGCAGTCGCCGGAAATCTGTGCAGGTGCGGTACTTATAATCATGTTATCGCGGCCATACAAGCTGCGGCGGCGAGTCTTTGAGGTGGTTGAGAGAAAATGAGTCTAGCAGTTGTTGGAAATCCGAATATCACTAGGAGAGACATCCCAAGTAAAGTAACCGGACAGCTAGTCTTCACGTACGATATCAATCCTGCGACTCTTGGTCTTGCCAATGATCAGATGTTGTATATGGGAATGGTGCGTTGTCCCTATCCTAACGCGATTGTGAAAAAAATTGACACCAGCGCTGCTGAAGCTGCCGGATACGTTGTGCTGACAGAAGCAGATTTTGCAGAATATAACTTGATGTACGTGGGAAGCGGCCAGCCTCACGCACCGATTTCAAACACTGTTCTCTATCCGGGCCAAGTAGTCGCCGCTGTTGCGGCACCCACAACTGATGAAGTTGAAGACGCTATCAGTCTAATTACGGTGGAATATGATGTGCAGCCATTCGTCCTCGATGTGCAGGACGCGCTGGCACCTAACGCACCTCAGCTTTTCCCTGCGGGAAATCTTCCTCCTGGTGCGGTCAATCCTGAAAACGGGATGTTTACCGCCGCGACATTAAGGATCGCCTGGGGAGATGCTGATTCTGCTATTGCAAGTGCAGATGTGGTAGTCGGAGGACTCAATAGTCCCATTGAGCTCAATACCGCCGTAATTCAACAAGCGGAAATGGAACCATGGTGCGATGTTGCTATGTGGAGTGGTTCTCTGCCGACCGTGCCTGGCCCTACTACGCCTACTTCGCCTGAGTCTACTACGCCTAGCGCACCTATGGGTACTGGTCTGACAGTATACGATACCACCGAAGCCCCGTTCTTGGGCCAGGCCACTTTGGCTGGCTACTTCAATATTCCTCTAAACTCTGTTCGAGTTATTGGAAGTGGAATACAAGGAGTGGGGGCCAGCGGCTTTGCGGGGATGACCATGGGCAATAAGCTCGGGAACGCAGAACATGTTATTATTACAGCGATGATGGCTCTAAAGTCGGGTGCAGCCGTGAAATACGGGCCGACCCGCAATGATCATCTGGCCATTACTTCACAAAGATTCTCGGAAAGGGCATATCTTACCTTTGCTGCAACTAGCAGCGGAATGTTGACTGCAATCAAAGGGGTCGTTTACGAAAATTCCGGTGCATGGGCTGGCGCGAATGGCTCCGATACGATTAGCGACATTTTGAATATGTATAATGTTGCGAACATGGACATCAGCCTCATTCCGGTCAATACGAACACTCACCACTACTCTGGAGCATTTCGAAATGTTGGCGAGAGCCAGGGTCACTTCTTCCTAGAAAGGATGGCTGATATGACTGCTCAAAAGCTAAACATGGATCCCGCTCAATTCAGGTTGATGAATCTTCATGGAGCTACGGTGGATACGCAGTTTGACCCGCAAAGCGGGTATCGGTATTCTGGATATGAGGGTTATCAGGCATTCCAGGCTGCAATGAATCAATTTGGATGGAGCAGTCTGTGGAAAGGATGGGGAAAACCGAGCTCCACCAACGGATCAGTCTATTATGGAGTCGGTTTCTCTGCGCATAACGGCCAAAAAGGTTTGCCAATTCCGGGGAGTAACGTCAAGATAACCGTTTTGTCCAACGGCGGTGTATTCATCAACTCTGGAAGAACAGAAAACGGTGCGGGAAGTGACACTGCTATCCCGATCATGGGTGCGGAGAGTCTCGGTCTTACGTCACTGGATAATTTTAATCCTGCTATGTACCCAGGGGCTGGCTATCTTCATGCAGACACTGCTTTAACTACAAATGACAGTATTCAGGGAGGAAGTACATCTACGAGATCCTCGGGAATATCCATAGTGCTTGCTTGCGAAGCGCTCAAGGAGCAATGGGCACCTGCCATCGCTGCGGCCTTAGGCGTGCCTGCAAATACCACTCTGATTTTCGCAAACAACACGATCTACCCTGAGGGCAATCCAAGCAATTTCAAAACTTTTACTGAAGCCGCAGCATTGCTTACTCCGGCAAATGGATTTGAACTAGGTTCAGTAACTGGAAGTGGATCACTCCTATTCAACACGCCGGCAAACACAACGTATCGCGTAGGCGGCGGGAAATTCGTCATGGTAGCCGTCGACGTAGAGACAGCAGAGGTAAGAGTAATATCAGCGGTTGTGGGAATGGATATTGGGCGTGTGATATTCGCTAAAGGTGCTGAATCCCAAGTCCAGGGCGGCTTCACGCAGGGAATTGGAGAAGGTTTATTCGAAGAATTTTGGAACGACCCCACGACAGGAAGAAACACCAATTATAACTTCCACGATTTCAGAATGGCAACTCAAATGGATGCTCCGGACTCAATAACGCCGGTGTGGGTTGAGTATGTTGACCCAGTCGGTCCTTTCGGGGCAAAAGGGATCGGCGAGAATTGTTCGATGTGTGTGAGCGCTGCTATCGCTAACGCAGTGAGCAACGCGCTTGGGAACTATCCATTCACGACTACGCCCATTACTAAGGCGGACATTGTCACGGCCATACAATGGATGAAGGACAAGGGCATGCTGCCGGCCCAACCGTAGGAGAAAAAAATATAGTAGGTAGAAGAAAAATGAGAACAGAAGTATCTAAATTTGCACTCATACAAGCGACATCCGTTGGCGATGCCATTGCGAAGCTGTCAAGCTATGGCGTGGATAACTCAGCAGTGATCTCTGGAGGAACAGATGTCATTTCGAGAAACAAAGAAAGAATCGCGACTATGATGCCGCAATATCTCATAGACATCTCGGGTCTTCCTCTAAATTACATCACTCCATCCTCTGGAGGTTTTAAAATCGGCGCCACAACCCCCGTAATCGACGTAGCGAATAACACTAGCGTGCCAGCAGTCCTTTCTCAAGCAGCGAATGCTGTAGCCACACCTCAAATTCAAAGCATGGGCACTGTTGCGGGAGATGTGTTGCAGGAGGTTTGGTGCGAATACGTTAGAAATGACTTTCCCTGCTGGAGAAATGGTGGAAATGTTTGCTACGGAGCCATCGGCGACAACAGGTACTATCACAGCATCTTCGGGGGGAGACTATGCTACGCGAACCATGCAGGGGACCTCGCGCCTGCGCTTACCGCGTTGAACGCGACTGCCACCATTCAAAGTCAGACCGGAACAAGCACTGTTTCAATGGAGGATCTCATTCCTGGAATCAACGTGATTAGCGGTAGAGTCAAGGAGAATATTGTTGCTTGGAATGAAATCCTAACAGAGTTCCAAATTCCGGCACCTGCTTCAGGAAGTGTGAGCGCCTTCTATAAAGTGAGAGACCGAGGCACGTGGGACTTTGCGTTAGCTAGCGCATCGGTCGTTCTGAATGTAAGTGGAAGTACAATCTCGAGCGCTCGTGTTGTGTTGGGTGGCGTAGATGTTAAACCCCATATCGCAACCAGTGCTCAAAGTTATCTTGCCGGGAAATCAGTTCCTCTCAGCGAAGCCGACATTGCGGGTGCAGCCGCAGCGGCGGTAGATGGCGCACAACCCTTAACGACCGGGACCGGAAACAGTTACCGAGTCACGATTGCTAGCGGCGCTGTGAGCAAAGCTTTGCGCTCGATATATACGCCCAATCAACCCACAGTATACGCTCCACTTTCGTCTTAAGCAAAACAAGAACTTCGGGTTTTATCGGCTAGGATACGGTCACATGCCTTGAGTTCGGATAATGATCAACTCGAAGAACTTCCCTTGACAGAGATTTTCAAGAAATACAACGGAAAGTGGGTCGCCTTAATTGTGACTCAAAGGGATCGAAACTTGCAACCCTTGGCAGGAAAGATCGTCTCGGCAGAAAACGACAGATATCGCTTGCGCCAAAAAATCGCGAAATACAATGACATTTGCATCACATTTGCTGGTGAGCCAAAATATCCTCTGTTCCTATAACGGTGGAGGGCACTTTCGAACGATTCCCCTGGACTTTTGCTAGGATTAGGGGGAGAAATGGCTGTGTTAGAGAGTATAAAGCGGCCTTTAATTTTTTTTCAGATTATTCTTTCTTCCCGAAGGTTGATGCCTTTAGACTAGGTTATCCAGAAGTTGGATACACAGAATTAGTCACGACGCCTCCGAATCTGACTTATTTCTCAACCACCAATGGCATGAATGAAGGCATTATGATAAAAATCGAAGAGGTCGCGGTCGGACTCATACTAGTACCGAATGTCGAGTTCATCGCATTTGAGATAAGTCAGGCAGCCTGTTTCGACGTCGTTCTAGGTAAAAGTTTCTTGCAATCGCTGAAGTTCGAGGTAGATTTTCACGAAGGCCGATTCCGTCTTAGTCAGTCAGGAGCTTAGGTTTTGGTTAACATGGTCGAATTCAAGTTAAAAGATCCAATGATAGTCAGTTCAAGAATCAAAGGACTCAACGGCAGGATAAGGGAACTGAACACGATACTCGACTTTAACTGGCACTATTCCTATTTGATGAAGATGGACGCCCTCGAGCTCGGATATTCTAGTGCTTCTTATCGCCCCCAAGAGTATACTTCTGTAAAGCCTCACGAGGTTAGCACCGTTATGGGTATGCGAGGCATTGAACTATGTACTCTCATAAAACTCAATGAAGTCAGCATAGGTGATGTGAAAGCAACTGATGTGGAGGCGATAGTTTACCACATCGAAACTCCGACAATTCTACCAGTTGATGTGATACTGGGGCAAAATTTTCTTAAAAAATTCAAAGTAACAATAGATAGCGCGTCAGGAAATCTTTTTCTTACTTAGAATACTGATCTGCTTATTCAGGTTATTTCGAGTATAAGGTTCTAGGAGTTTAATTAGAGCACTGGAAGCGCCGGTTGCCAGACATAGGAAGATGGGAAGCATAAAGTCTCCGTCGACCCACCCGCCCCCTCCGAAATATCCTGTGAAGAATACTTGTGACTGCAAGTCGCTAATGAAGCCGACGAGATACCCAAGAACGAAAGAGGAGAGCATCCGATTCCGCATATTTCCTCGTCCAATGTTAACAGCGACAAAAGTTACAACAACCACTGCAAGAGGATAATCCGTATGACCGCTGGCTGATAGAGCCGGTACAAGAAATGAAATCGAGATTGCAACCAAGGATGCGACAACCCACCACTTGTAATGAAAAATAAAGGCACGAGTCTTTTGGAAACTAGGGTCTGCATTTTTTAGTTGAGCTAGCCCGATTAGCAGAGTGGCGAATAATGGCGCGAGGAAGCCCAGGATATCCATACCTGGAATGTTGCCGTACAGGGGTAGGGAAAGTCGGGCAACAGAATTCAAAAACGGAAACTCCGAGACCAGTTTGCGCATCAAAATAAGGTACGAGAAAATCATGATTACAAAGATCGAAAAAACGATTAGGACCCGAAGCAAGGTCGGATTATGGTCCTTTATCGTATGAGGCATAGTCAGAGGAATTCTATTCTCGTGTTATATTATCGTGCCACTCCCATGTCTCAAGACAAATCTCTTGTGCGTGGTAGCTAGGGTGATTTCTTAGGCTGGCTCGGATATTTTCTGACGCTGTACAGCCCTGCAATCAGGAGGAAAAGTCCAAACAGGAACAGCAAAGCGAAGTAGATTTGACCCACAGCTATTCCAGCGAGACCTGCTACGACAAAAAGGACTCCCGAAGCCAAAGCTAAAATTTGGAGATAAGTTACCATATCCCATTCACCAATATTACGATCTTTGGACTGTGATAGTACCTGCGAACCGTGTTGCAATTTCTAAAATGCAGTTTTAAAGGTATTCTAGGTTTTCCCTGAGCCGTTTAGTTAAGCACTACTGTGGCCGATCGGCCTAAGGCCGAGTGCCCGTTCCCCTTCCCTTGTGGTAACCAGTGGAAAGAGAACGAACACCGTTTGAAATCATGTACTACGCCGTATATCTGGTCTTCGAGGGACTGTCTTTCAGGGCATGTTCAAGAGCAATTCAGCCTCTCATCAAGAGGACTCACAAGGCAGTGTGGGATTGGTATCAGGAGATTGGAGAGGACAAAAGCTTCCACAAGCTATTTCGCTTGGGAAGAGAGAGGGTGAACATATTCGCAGTGGATGAGACCGGAATAATCGTTGCAGGCAACCAAGCTTTTCTCTTGATAGCATTCGAGCCGTTTGAGAAGAGAATCCTTGGACTCCATCTTGCATGGACTCCGAGTCAGCTATCGGTGGAGATATTCCTCAAGGATCTTGTAAAGAAGTACGGTCGCCATCAGGTGTGGAGTGATGGTGCGCAGTGGTACTCTGCGGCATGCGAATCTCTCCATCTAAGGCATCATATCTACATGCACGGTTCTTGGCTTTGGAAGGTCATGGAAAGGAGCGTACAGATGCTGAAGGACAGGACAGAGTCATTTGATGATCTCTTCTCCTGCAAGAGTATTGGTCAGAAATGTCATTTCAAACACATTTGGAACTGGATTGATGTCTTCTGGCTACACCATCAGCCCGAGTATCAATCATTCATCAAAACGGTCAAGAACATGCTTAACTAAACGGCGCAGTTTTCCCGGATAAATCCGCGGAAAACGAGGCTTTCACAGACATCAAAACTGATTTTCACTAAACCCAGCTCTCTAAGTTTTCGCTTGTGCCTTCTGCCCCATTCTCAGTTTTGAAATCAGCTACATACACGCCGATCAATCTTACTTTATCCTTCTTTTTCTCAAACTCTCTCAGGAGGTTATTGGCCTCTGAGAAAATGATCTGTTTTTCAGAAGTGAAGGTGGGCAGCGTGTTCTCCCGAGAAAATGTCTGAAAATGCGCGAAGCGTATCCTGATTCCCACCACGCGAAACATTACGCCCGCTGAGTGGACTCTCGCGTGTAACCTGTCGACAAGCTCCTGAAGCTTTGAAAGTACTTCTGCCCTATCTGCTGTGTCTTTTTCGAAAGTATGCTCCGCGCCGAGCGACCTCATGGACTTCTCCTTAACTTCAATCTGCTCAAGACCGTTCGCGACGCCCCAGAGCCATACCCCTGTCTTCCCAAAGTATTTCACAAGCTCCTTCCCCTGAACTCGCTGGAGGTCGCCAATTGTTTTCACTCCGGTGGATTCAAGAAAGGCCTCTGTCTTGGCGCCGATGCCGCTTATCGCTCTCGTCGGTAGAGGTGCGAGGAAACTCTTGAGATTGTCGGGCGGAACCACAGTCAAGCCGTCGGGTTTTTGAAAATCTGACGCTATTTTTGCTGACGATTTATTTGGGGCAACTCCAATTGAACAGGTAAGTTTCTGCTCTGATTCGAGTTTCGTTTTAACCTCGATCGCATAGCTGCGTGCTTTGTCATAACGCGCGTCAACTTTCTCTGTTACTTCAAGGAAAGCCTCGTCAATGCTCACTTGTTCGAACTTGTCTGCAAAACCGCGAAGCAGGTTCATAATTTTCTTGGACGCATCCAGGTAGAGCGGGAAATTTGGTCGGAGATAGACGGCATTGTCTTTAGCAACTCTATATGCCCGTGAGATGGGCATGCCAGACCTGATCCCTAGCTTCCTCGCTTCATAAGAACACGAAACGACAACGCCCCTTCCTCGCCCCCCTTTCGGGTCCGCGCCAACGATGACGGGCTTGCCTCTAAGCTGCGGATTTTCTCTGATTTCCACGGAAGGGTAGAAAGAATCAATGTCGACATGGAAAATTATTCGGTTGGAAACCGTCTTTTTCTCTTCAGGTTCTGAGAATGTATCCGACAAATTCTCTGGTTTCAGCCCCGGATGGCGGTGCCTGGAGCACGCCTTACTACGCTAGGGGCCTATTCCCAAAAAAGTTGTTCCCAAAAGACTATTCGGAGGCTCGCGTATTTGAGTGCACCTAGATGTCACGAATGGAGTGTGTGATAAGGTTGATTATTAGAATGTCAAGCGTTTTGCTCTTGATAGCGGAAAGTTGGCTACGGAAGGAAAAGAACTGGTGGCTCTAGTGTATGAGACTACACTACACAGGACACTCAAGTTCTAGTGGATTCCACTTCTTGAATCCATTCGCATTTGATTCCGGCTTGTTTATGATGTTGATCGACCGCCTCCTTATTTGGGGCATTGAGCACACAGAATACCTTGTTCTTTTCTTTGTTGAAAAGAATGTCGTGATGAGTAACTCCAAACTTGTCTTTTGGGGCATTCTGAAGTTTCTTCAACATCTCTGGACTTAGCGAACCCATATCATGGGTATCAATATACTTAGGCATACGTCTAGGCGTTTCGAGAGTAACTTATAAGATTTGAATCCCCTCATGATCAGGCGAATGCTCCAAATTTTCTATCTCTGCCTCCAGCGAGCTTGTTTAGCCGCAAAAAGCACCAAAATCAAAACATAGATCGCCCCACCTGCAAAATCGAATAGAAAGCTTGAAGCAGAAAATGGAATCAGTTTTGCGGCCATCTGGATTATTTGAGCTGGATACGTTGTTGGTGCTAAGTAAGCTACAAATCTGAACTGTTCCGGAATCAGCGTGATTGGATAAAAAATAGGGGGAAGGAACGAAAGAAGGACGGTGAATAATGGGGCATAAACCCATAGGTCTCTCATGTCTCGCGCAAAACTGCTCAGCACAAAGCCAAGGGAAGAAACCGAGGCCCAAGTCATAATACAAGCAAGGGCGATATCAAGAGCTCCAATCGGAGACACACCTCCACTTACCGCTAGCAGGACAGAAAACAGAACGATTCCAGCGAGACCGTTGAGAAGTAGTGCTATAGAAAGACCGAGAACGTAAGAAATAGGAGAAAGCGGTGAGGACACGAACATGTCCTGAAGCCTTACGACTAAGCGTATGAACGCAGCTTCAGTTTCCAAGATTATGCAGCTTCCGACGATTACCGCCGTCAAGCCCCCAGAGATCGCGAACCTCGCTTTATCAGGCCCTGCAAAGAGATAAATGAAAAAGAGTATTGTGAGCGGGCTGACCACGAAATTTACGACGTTGAAAGGAGAGCGCCTGATTGGAAGTACCCCGTCGAACCAGATGAGCGCGAGAACTGCCTTAATCTGACTCTGTAGCGTCATCTATGTTTGTCCCCACTTCACTGATGAAAACATCTTCCAGGTTTACCTCTCTTACCGAAACCTCTAGGTTCTTCCGCAAACACACGGAGACTAGCTCATCTGCTCTTTGGCGATCTGTGAATACACGGACGCTAGAGCCGGCTCTTAGGGTCCTGCCGTAAGTTTCAAAGCTCATTGAACTATCCGAAGACTTGACTATGACTACATTTTCTGCATTGAGTCTCTTCTTGATCTCTTTAGGAGTGCCTTGAGCTATTATTTTGCCTTTGTTCACGATTGCGAGATTGTCTGACAGGGTCTCGGCTTCATCCATATAATGAGTTGTAAGAAGTATAGTTCGACTGTTCTTTGAAACGTAATCTCTCACTAGATTCCAGACTTCGAGCCGAGCCAGAGGGTCCAAACCCAAAGTAGGCTCATCCAAAATCAAAAGGTCTGTTTCAGAGCTCATCGCCATCGCGATTAAAACTCTCTGCCTTAACCCGCCCGAGAGGTTTGCGCAGATTACGTTTCGGTGGTCTTGGAGCTTCAGGTTCTCTATCGCTACGTTGGCGCGTTTCTTCGCTTCGCTGATGCTCACTCCTCTAGCAATTAGATAGGTTAGGATATGTTCGTACGGAGTTTGAAGGCTAAGTGGCCTAGCTTCTTGGGGTACTACCGCAATAGCGTTCCTAACTGCCTTGGGTTCTCGTACGACGTCATGACCCAGGATCCTAATAGAACCAGAAGTAGGAAGAAGCTGCGTTGCGGCAATCTTGACAAAAGTAGTCTTTCCAGCGCCGTTGGGGCCTAAGAGTCCGAATATTGTTCCGCCATTAACAGAAAGAGAAATGCCATTGAGAGCTTTCGTCCCACCACGATACGTCTTTTCTAGCTCTCTTGATTCAAGAATTGCTTCGCTACTGACCGCCAACCACGACTCCACTTCGATACGCTTGCTCTAGAGACCTGTACGCGACGATATTTTGTTGAAAGAGAGTTGACTCCTCAAAAGCTTTGATTGGGGCCACGTAAGGTGAGTTTTCCTTCAATAGCCCCAAAGCACAGTCCGCCGACTCGAATTTGGCTAGGTCTTTCTCTGCTTCCGCCCGCTCTGACAAAGATCTGGCTTGGTCTTGAGATCTCGAGACCTTGCTCGATCCAGATCAACTCTTCGGGTCGGATCCAATTATGGCGGAGCATCCAAGCTGCGGCCGGGCCAGCGGCTGATCCTGTCGCCGGGTCCTCTCCCCCATAAAAAATCATGCGAGCATGTAGCCTGGCTTCTGCGTTTTCGGTCTCCTTGCAGATTAGGTAAAAGAACTTGGCATCGGAGGAGCTGAGATATTTTTCCATATCAGCCGCATTCGGACGTAGCTTTCGCAGTTTATCGAGCGAGCGAAAGGCTACGATTGCAAAGGGATTTCCGGTCGAAACTGTCTCAATAGGCGCGCTGGTATCCAAATCAGAAAGCTCTATTCCCAGTGCAGTTGCGACTTGATCAGGTTTGTGCGTCACCCCCCATTTCGGATCCGGCTGAGTCATTTCGCCAAAGGAGTTCCCTTGATACGCCGAGAATCGCACTGGGACGGCGCCCACATTCAAGTCGAGAACAATTTCTGCCTCTTCGCGATCACCTTTCAGTACCCATGCCGTACCAAGAGTGGGATGCCCGGCGAAGGGAAGCTCTTCTTGTACTGTGAAAATGCGAGTCCGAATTCCCTTCGTTTGTTCGATCTTCTTTTCTCTTGGTATAACGAAGGTAGTTTCTGCTAGTCGCATTTCACGAGCTATCGCCTGCATTTCATTGTCAGCAAGGCCCGTTGCATCTGGAAATACCGCAAGCTGGTTTCCTTCAAGAGGTCGTCTGGCGAATACATCTAAGTGTACGAAATTGAATTGCCGCTCTTTTGACATTAGAAGTTCAGAAAGCATCTATCTATTGTAAGAGTTTTCTTTTGGGAATCTTGTAGGTCTAGTAGCGAGAAAGTAGAATTCTTTGAACAAAAATATGTGCTTGGGTCTCTCTCTCTGAGTCATCTGTTCTGCAATTGAGAACAGTTGAACGATTGAGTAGAGCCATATATTGCCTTGTTCCTATAGTCTAGAAGGGGGTCGTTACAATTTGCAAGTCACGCGGAATAAAGTGATGGTTTTCGGGTTCGTGCCGATAATCGTCATAGGACTTGTGTTCGGACTCTATCTAAGCGCCTCGGTTAACACAAGTACTTCTGTCATGAATTATTCTAGCTATAACCCATCTAATCAAACGTCTAACTCGGCAATGGCATTGGAACTTAGCCTTTCAATAAATTCGATATATTACACTCCTGGTCAAGAGATTTCTCTCAACATTTCAGAATTCAATACGCTTCCGGAGACAAACAATCTTTCTTCGGCCTATAACTGGTCAATCCCGGGTCTCTCGCTGGGGCCATGTGGGAGCTCTCTCCCGATTGGCATGGAAGTATTCAGAGGTTACTTCGCATCGAATAACATTTCGCAGGCATCGACTGATTCTTTGCAGATTTACGAACCTGGCCTTTATGCGTGTCCCCTCGTAGAGGTCGCACATTCTTTCTCGTTTGCGCCGGAGAGCGACAATGTTTCAATAATCTACGAGTGCAGCCCCAGCTGCTATACTCCGACCGTTCCGGACACCGGTTCTCTAGATTTCAAAGGATCATGGGCTTACAACAATAAAACTGGTGCTGAAGGTTTCAGCACCCTAAGCCAGGGCATTTACACGGCGGTCGGAGGGGACGAATGGGGTGATCTCGTAATGCTACATTTTGTAGTTGAGTCTCCTGCACTTTACAACCAATACGTCGTGAGGATCGGCTCTGCAAACTTTAGCTCATTATGGCGCTACGTGGGAAATGTGACCTTGAGTGGGAGTGAATCGGCCTGCGAGATCCTCAGGCTCCCCTGTTCAACTAATCCACAGAACCAAGCAGAAGAACTTTTGAATAGTGACGGCAGAGTGGCCTATGTTGAAACAATAGACGTTTGCGGACCTACAGGTTGCACGAACTGGACTGTCGTGTTGATCAGTAACAGTCTCTATTGTGTTAGCCCTGAGAGCAGTATAGCGTCTGAGCGTTCTTGCCCTAACTTGATAAACTAGATACCGCGTCATCCACCCGTATGCAGTATTTTTCCACGTAGTTTCTGGTCAATCGCTCCGCAGCTTTCAGATCTTCGATAGAAATTCCTGGAACCCCGCACATCATCATCAAGACATCTCTTGTCTTCTCGGTGACCTTGCTTGCGTCGGAGTCGCGATAAGGATACACGGCGATTAGATTAGAATTGTCCTGATCTTCGATGACAACTTCAACACCTGAAAGCTTGATGGGTACGTTCATCCCTATCCCTAGAAACAATTCTTCTACTTTCGCTCTTCGCATCAGAAGGGAGTCTTTGGAGATAGAGGCAAGATCGAACGCAGCTATGGCAACGAAGCTTTCTGCTGATGCGATATTGTATGAGTCGACAAGTGTATTGATCGTAGGAAGATCCTTGCCACCGAGTATTCTTCTTGTAAGAGCCTCGCCCGCCGGTCGAGTCTTGGTGGGATCGACGCCAACCTTCCAATAAAAATTCCTGTAGGCTCGAAAAATGGACAGATTCTTGACTTCCTCCAGTGATTTGATTTTCTGCCGGATTTCTTCCTGTTTTCTCTTTTTGAATTCTTCTAGATCAGTGTTGTTCTTCTTTATTCTGAGATTGTTGATTTCTAGCTCAAGGACTTGCAAACCTTGATATGCGCTCTTGAGATCTTCGCTAATTTGCAAAGTACGATAAATTCATCTCCGAGATACGAATGACTTGCGCTTTCTTCCTCGCATTAACTCCGCTCTAATTAATTTCTATCTAAATGATCCACTGTAGATCAGTGAAGAACTTGCCAAAGCAGATAGCCTGATTAGATTCCAAGGACATTCGCAAATTCAATTAGGCGAACACGCTATGAGAGCTCAACCTGTGAAAATTTACGATGCGATGCAAGGGGTGCCCGGCATGAATCAAACCGAGATAGAGGAATTTCTCACCGGTAGCCAGACACTACTTCGTCTGGCAACAGTAGATCAAAAGGGAGAACCTGCGATCCACCCGGTTTGGTACTACTTTCAGGACAATGTGATCTACATTTGGACTAGCAAGACCAGCCGCAAAGCGCGCAACATGATTTCAAAGAACAGAGTTTATTTCTCAATAGATACAGACAGTCAGCCCTACAAGGGGGTCAAAGGAAAGGCAACCGCGAGTATACTGAATGACCCTTTTCGTACCCTCGAGATCGCTAAGAAGATCGTCATTAAATATCTTGGAAATCTCGACAATGCCTATGGCAAATTGCTATCCGTCGCAAAACCAGGATCGGAGACGGTCATCGAAATTGTGCCCGACTTCTATACAGTGTGGGAGTACGGTAAGCGTTCCTAGTAAGTGATGACCTCAGAAAGTCTAAAATCAACTATATTCTCAAACTGCTTCCGGCCATGGTTTCGAAAAGCGTTATCAGAAGCGAACTGAGCAGCGATAGTACCGGCCGCAAGTTTGGAGAACTCGCCGAATTCAAGTATCCGCAGTCAAGTCTGGGCTTCCTGACAAAGAAACAGTTTCTGATACTCTGCTTGCGCGATAGGGGATATCTCCAGCGCGAAATAGCCGCGCAAACGCACATGTCGCGAAGTAGCGTTTCCATGATTGAGGCAAGAGCAAGAAGGCAGCTCAACAAAGCTACGCAAACCTTGAAAGTGTTCGAACTTGCCAGAGCACAAACTCAGCATATAGTTACGATCGAAAAAGGAACTCGTCTGCAAAAGATTCCGATGATAGTTTTAGGGGAAGCGGATCGATTTCACATACACTTGCAGTCTAATATGGTGGATATTCTGAGGATGGTCAAGAAGCTGAGAAGACGCCGGTTCGCTGATGGGAGGACTAAAGCGAAGATCGTTTTTTCATTCAACGAAAGAGGCAAACTCTCGCTTCTGTAAGTCCTACTTCATTAGATAATTTTCCACTCCGCGATAGCTTGCCATAAATTAAAGACACAGCTCATCTGATGCGGGCTTTTGAAATGGCTCGCTGAGAGGTTGCCTTTGGCCTGACAACACTACAATGGCAACGAGGAAGTATTGCATCTCTCTTATATGATTCTCCCATTTTGTTCGATCATGATTCTAAAAAATCGGCAATCCAATAATTAGTCTGATCATCCTATGCCATTTTACTTAGACACGCATAAGCACCCGTTAAACAGCGGATCTCTTTTGAAGATAGGTGCCAATTCGGAGAAAGCCTGCGAGGTAATTTTACTTAAGATAGTCAACGCCGAAGACGAGAACAAGTGCTACTGTCTTCTTGACGCTCCCGACAGAGCTTCAGTGGAACAATTTCATCTGCGGCAGGGAATAGAGTGTGACTGGATTGAGAAAGTTACATCGATTGAGGAAATCGGTATTGACTCAGGAGTTCAAGAATAGTTTTGTACTTGTAATGTTTCGGCCATTAGCCTGTTTATTCTCCTGAGTGCAATATATTCGCATTGCATCTTCTTTAAATCAGGCGCTTCGTCGGCACACATAACTCAGAGGTTCTTTTAGAAACATGAATCACATGGTTAAACTTCTTGGAGGATCCCGCAGTTCATTTGGCAAGTCGAGCGGTATAGCAACTATCGTCGTAGCTCTTGTAGTAGTGGTAATAATCCTAGCCGCGAGCCTGGGTTATGTTGCTCTCATAAAGACCAGCACTGCTACCTCCGCCACGACTACAACAACGACCTCTGTCCCATCCGCGTATCCACTTTTGCTATACTCCGCAGATTCACAGGTGAACGAGTCTTCGGTCCTCGAATCAGCCTTCCACGCTTCGACGAATATTTCTGTCGTCACGGCCGAGGAAGCGGGATCGGGAGCTGATGCTGCGCTCATTGCAGCAGGGGATCCTGTTAGCATATTCCTTTCGATTTCTCACTCCTCGGTCGAGAATTCGAGCTTGGGATCCGAGTACCCCGGCTGGGCAATAGCCCTCGCCGGTGACCAGTTCGGCATTGCGTACACTTCGACATCGACAACAACGACTGCGGCGAAAGCAGTTTTGACAGCGTATAACACGGCAAGTGCCTCAAACTCGACTTCGGCTTGGTATGACTTCTTCAACAACCTAACTTCAGGCGCCGTCAAAGTCGGAATCGCAGACCCAGTTACAGACCCTGCTGGCTACCGAGGTTGGCTGACGTTGGAGTTAGCAGGTATCGCTTACGACAGCGGCGTGGCGAATGAACAGTACTTCGCGAACAGGATGCTCACAAACGACGCCAATGTTACAGGTGCGAGCGCCGCAGCACTTGTCCCCGCACTTGAGACAGGAGCAATCAATTTTCTCTTTTACTACAAATCTGCTATTACATCAGGGGGACTGGATCTCATACAACTCGCCAACCCGGTTAATCTGGGATTAGTCGCTGACAATACATGGTACGGCCAAGCTTCATACACCGTCACACCAACGGATATAGAAACCGCTTCGGCTATAAGGATCTGGATCACAGTGCCGAAAGATAGCACAGACCCAACTGCCTCAGTGAATTTCGTTGTCTTCGTCGTCGAAAACTATGCGACACTTCTGAAACCCTTCCAGCTGCTGGATTTCACTCCAGCACAGCTCTACAACGATACAGGCTATACAGTGCCAACGCCGATCGCGGCACTGCTCAGTAGCGGAACATTGGTAGATGACGGCGCACTCTCGTAGTACCTGGGGGAGAGTTTCCGGCTCTCTCCATCCTCTCTTTGTTTCCCAATAAAGCAAAGTGTTGCGATTTTGTCCGCTCGCTGTCCCAGATGTGGAGAGAACTATTTCATTTGTGGATTCTGTAACTCCGAGTTATTGAGCGTGGAAGCAGTTTTGCTGGAAGATACCCGTTGTAAGATGCACTATTGTTCTAGCGGTTGCCTGGATCAAGAAGTTAAAGTTCTAGGGAAAGGCAGGCCCGACTTCAAAAACTTCGGTCAGGTATTTCCCTGCCTAATTGCCGTATAGAATGATTACTCTTTGCTGATCATGACTTCGGTAGATTTTATGATCGCATAAACTTGATCCCCAACTTTGAGATTCAAATCATCAACTGCGTCTAGGGTTATAACAGAGGTGATCGTGTCGCCAGAGCCGTCAAGCTTCATCTGTATTCCAGCCACGACACCGCCTTTCTTTATACTCGTTATTTTTCCCTTCAAACGATTCCTTGCACTCAGTTTTGCCGGCAATAATTTCAGAGTCCCAATGAGTGATTCAATACTTTAAACCAATCGGACTAAATTGCAAAATCCTGCCGGAGACATTTCGCAGTTAGGTCGTTCATTTCGAAGCTCCTGTTCTTCTTTCATCATTTAGTTGAAGGTTATTCGAGCCCTTAGCGGACAGTCCTTTCTCGCGGGTTCCTTCCCCAGTCTTGCTTTTGCGAACCGAGATTTTCTGAGAGAGGAGCAAAGATTCGAAGGCATTGATGGTTTCTCTAGCTTTTTCCAATTTCTTTCTCAACCTCCACTCGACCATCGAGACATTTGCCCTGCTTGTTCCTAGCTTCTTTGCAGTTTCTCGCTGGGTGAAACCTCGTGCCCGAAGTTTCAAGATCTTCAACTGTTTTTCGTTGAATGGTCTTCTTTTCATCCTAAACTGGTCCTCAACATATGTAGTTGCTTCTCAAAAATGAAAGCTAGTCATTTACTAGGTTCTGATTAGAGGCCTCTGGACATATCTGAAAGCGATCATGATCGGTATGGAAACTAGGATCAATACTGCCGACGATGTAACCGCAGCTTTAAGATTTCCGGCAATATACTCGCTGACAATGTAAACTGCTGAAGGGCTCACTCCATAGAATGGTTTCTGCAGGATTATATAGGCGATTATGGCGATAGAGCCATATTCACTCATGCTCCGACTTAGGGCAATCAAAGAAGCCGAAAGGATTCCTCTTCCCGAGTTTGGAAGAACGACGGAAACAAAAGTCCGCAGCTGCGTGGCCCCTAGGCCCGCGGCATAGTTCTCATGAGTCCTGCTCATCGATTCAAAAAATGGTTGCATTGCCTTGATGTATATTGGAGCACTAACTATCACAAGGCACGAGACATAGCCCAAAAGAGTGTTGAACAAGTCGACACCATGGGAGATCAAGAACTGACCTAAGGGATTGATGGGGCTTACCAAGACCAGAAGTGCAATTCCAATAATCGGATGAGGAATTGAGGCGGGAATATCCGAAATGGCCTGGGTGACCTTGCTGCTGTTTCTCGCAAAGTAATATGCTAGTGGCGTGTAAAGTACTATACAGATCAAGACCGCTATTGCAGAACCGGTGAGCGTGAGCTCGATTGATCTTAATAGTCCGTAGCTATATCCTGAGGGAGTGCTCATCGGGCCGAGGCCCTCGTAGAGTAGTACTAAGACCGGAATGACCAACAGAGTCAATACAATGTAGGATATAACCCTCAGCCAGTTCATCTTCCTTAACCTAGAATACCGAACGCGTGATTTAATTTACGATAAATAAAGGGGATGCAACGCAAATAGGTTGCATAGATGAAGCTGTTAATATTGGAGAGGGAAAAAAATAAACCTTTATGCAGTATGAAGAAATTAAATGGAATTCTTCCGGCGTTTCGCATGATTGAAGTCAAAGCAAAGAAAAAGTTAGGAGACTTTTTGCTAGACTCTGAATTAAAAGACGAGAATTTCATTTGCTTGGTTGGAAAGAATGGATCAGGAAAGAGTTCCCTTTTGAATGTGATTGCAGGCGTTTACAAACCAGATGAAGGTTATGTCAAAATTAACTCACAAGTAATAACTGACTTCGCCGCGGAAAAGAAGCAGGTTGTCTTGGTTACGCCGGATTCTTGTATTCCAAACTTCGGTGTTGACAGACACCTTTTGTGGGGAGCGAAACTCCGAAAGATACAGGTGCAACCTGACATGGTTTCTGAAGTAAAAAAGAGCTTAGGCATCAATTTTCATGGCAAAGTTTCAAAACTAAGTCTGGGCATGAGAGAGCGAGTTTCGCTCGCAACGGCTTTGATTGCTTCCCCAAAAGTAATTCTTGTGGACGAGGCCTTTGGAAACATTGACAACAGAACGGAATTCATCAACTCATACCGTGAATACGCTCGAAAGTCAATGATTGACGTGATTTTCTCCACACAGCACGGCGAAGATTCAAAAGGGGCGGATCACCTTTACCAGATGGAAGCAGGACGCTCGACTAGAATGTTCTAACGGTTGCTTCTAAATCGGATCGCGATGATTCAGATAGACTAACCCTGTTCCTCACTCCTTCCAGTGTTTCGCGTTTGGTGTTCCATCGGTGTAGTAATTCGTGAAACATCTGTTGATCTTGAATTCAAAGAGAACGTATCGCTCCGATGGCTTGTATGGGCAAGAGGCAATGGCTGCTTCTCTACTCGCAGAATCTGAAAGGAGGAAGGCATCTCCTCCGATTTGAAATTCGCCGTTGGTTCCATTTTGATCTGCAACCAGAGAGTGCATAGAATACTTGCCATTCCTCTGAAGGTCTTTCGCCTTTGGGGAAGTGGATTCCATGAAAGCGAAAAGACGACCTGAGCCGATGAACGGTGTAAATGGGTGAACCCGAGGATACCCATCTTTTCTGATCGTTGCAAGGTACATCACCTTGTATTGCAGTGTCTTTTCGCGAAAGCTAGCCATTTCGGGCTGTAATTTAGCGAACTCTTCCCAGTCCAGCAATGCTTAGCCTCTCTTTTCGGATTTAGCTCAAAAGCTATATCTAATTTATGACGGAACTATTTTCCAAAACACTAAAGTTCGAAATTCTTTAGAACACGAAATGGTCTTTGCAGATCGGCTAATACATCCATGCCAACTAGCGAAATTCAAGACGAGATGATGATATATGATGGCTCTACGGGAAAAATCGAGGCATACCTGAGTCGACCGAGAAATTCAGGAAAGCACCCAGCCGTCGTCGTAATTCACGAGATCTTTGGTCTTAGTGATCACATCAAGGATGTCGCAAACCGCTTTGCATCGCAGGGCTACGTTGCGCTGGCCCCGCAACTTTTCTCAAGACAGGATCTCAAACCTATTCTTACTCCAGAGAATATAGGTGCGGCGATGGGGTTCATGAGGTCGTTGCCCACTGGCAAAATGAGAGACATGAAGTTTGTCCAAGAGGAATTGCAAAAGATTCCCGACGAGAATAAGAGAAGCAACATTGGAAGGACCATGGGACTCCTCTTTGGAGGATTGCCAAAGGAAAGCTTGGTAGAGGATCTACTTTGCGGCGTGGATTTTCTAGACCGGCAGGACTATGTGACGAAAGGGAAGGTTGCAAGCGTGGGATTCTGTTTCGGTGGAGGAATGTCAGTAGCTTTAGCTTGCAAAGGAAAAACTGCGGCATGTGTAATTTTCTACGGCGAAAATCCCGAGCCTATAGAACAGGTTCGCAACATAGCAGGTCCCATTCTAGGACTGTACGGAGGAGATGACGAGAGGATAAATGCAAACTTGGACAAACTTGTTAAGGCAATGACGACATACAAGAAGGATTTCGAGATGAGAATTTATCCCGGAGCTCCTCATGCATTTTTCAATGATACGAACAAACAAACCTACAGGGAAGAAGCTGCCAAGGATGCCTGGGACAGGGTACTGAGATTTTACTCCCGGACACTTTCGTGATGGCCTTGTTTCATGACTGCCTTAATATCAAGAAGCAAAGTAAGGTTAGAGAGAGGAGCCCCAGACAGTCTGTTTGTTTCAAAGTTAACAAAAGAAAGTGTTTCGGAGGTGGAGAAGGAAATTGAAACTGTAAGGGAGAATACAGAGTTTAGATCACTGATCGAGCAGACTCTAGTCAGCGGTGGCCGTACTAACTACATTCAGATCTGCGCTCCCTTTGAACTCTATGCACTCACGAGGCTCTGTGTCCCCAAGCATATTGTCGAAGTGGGAGTCTCGTCAGGCGTCTCATCTGCTTATTTTTTGCAGGCGTTGAATGAAAATGGTCGTGGTCTACTGCATTCCATAGATCTCCCAGATAGAGAAGCGGGAAGAAAATCTTCAAGGCCGTTGCGTGGGGCATCTTGGGCTCTACCTACTGGCAAAGAGTCGGGTTGGGCTGTTCCCAGTTATTTGAGAAGAGACTGGGATCTAAGGCTCGGCAAGAGTGGCGATGTCTTGCCCTCCTTAATCAAACAGCTCTCTAGAGTTGATCTTTTCCTTTACGACGTTCCTTACGAAATTGACGAAGCAATTGATGATTTCAGAACTGTAGATCAGAAACTGAGAAAAGGCAGCATCGCCCTAGCTGACAATTGTCTAGTACCCATAACTTGGTGGGCTAAACGAAGAAAGACACGAATTCATCGAAGAAAAGGTTCTGGCCTAAGAGGGTTCGGCGTGACTTGACCCTTCATACGGTGGTAGAATTTTGAAATATTGAAACACGCTGCGCAGTTGTGACTTGCAATGGAAATCTATGTTTACCCTCATGCACTAGCAGATTTTTGAGAAGATCATGAAAATCCGCCGTTAAGCGAAGATGGGCGTAAACAGGTCGCAGGTATCACAGAGCATGCACAATCATATACAACGAGATCAGATTATCTCGACCGAAATTACCAGACACATTTTCTTAAGGTCAGGATTGAACTCCATCTCAAATCTGGTGAAACTCGATCAATATATTTCCAAGTGCCGGGATCTTTCGATGGCGCGAAAAACTTCCTTTCTCAACCTAGAAACCCTTTAGAATATAGCCGGGTCAATTCGGGAGGCGATGAAAAACTCAAAGGTCGCACTCAGGTTTGTAAAAAGGATCAATGCACACGATGTCGAGGGATTGGTTGCATTGATGACTACCGGTCATGTATTTGTTGATTCCCTTGGGAATAAAGTATCTCGACCCTCGATTGAGACTGGCTGGAAGCAGTACTTCGAAATGGTGCCGGACTATTGGATCAGGATAGATAGAACGTTGTCTGACAAGGGAACTTTGATTCTCTTGGGAAGAGCAGGCGGAACTTTTGTTCCAAACGGAGGAGAGATGAGGCCAGACAACAAATGGGAAACCTCCGCGGCTTGGATAGCTGAGATTCGCAGGGGAAAAATTTCAGAATGGCGGATATATTGCGACAACGAACCAATTCGCGAAAAAATGAGGAAATCGAATTCGTGAAATAAGCCCTACCCAAATCTAAGATAATCTAGATCGGTTGTCCAAAGTTGGGAATGAGAACTCTCAAACGAAATTTCTCTGATAAGAAGGTGCGGAGAAGTGTCTACCACATCCTTGAAAGTAATACCTTGTGTTCAATGTCTACTGTAACTAGAGAAAACAAATCTCACATCAGCATAGGTTATTTTGCATATACGAAGAAAGGCGAGCTGCAGATTTTCTATCTTTCGTATCCTGACTCTTTGCATTCAAAGAACCTTCTTTCAAATTCTTCTATGGGAATAACAATCTATGACTCGAAGCAAGAATGGGGAGGACACGACAGAGGAATTCAGCTGATAGGCACTTGTCGCGAAGTCAAAGGATCTCTACACAGTAGAGCCGAAGCTGTATATGGCAATCGATTCAAGAAATATCTGAGGTGGGCGAAAGAATTCGCAAAGGAAAAGGGAAGCGAATTCCCAATGCGCTTCTATAGATTTATTCCTCAAAGGATGATGATCGTTGATGAAAGTGTAATGGAATTTGGAGACTCGCTAGTTCTCGTTTCAAAATAGTCTTGGCGGGTACTCTTTTTTAGTCTCCTCGAAGGCGAAGTGTCTGCTAACTTCTTTTTACTCGAGCAGAGCCGGAGCGATCAATCAAAACAAAGCGTATTATTGCGCTGAACTAAGCTATGACAACCTTGCTTAAGACGGAACACCTAAACTGGCTGACTGAGTATATTGATTGTATAGACACGGAAGTTGCGAAGCTATTTCCGGCTAATCCATCAACGACTTTGGAGAAAGCGGCAGCCGAGGCTCTCTCAAACGGCGGGAAACGAGTCAGAGCGGTACTTGCCTTACTCATGTGCGAGCAGTTTTCCGGAGATTATAAACCGGCAGTTCCGATCGCTGTTGCGTACGAACTCGCCCACGCCTCCGCCTTGGTTCAGGACGACATCATTGACTCTTCCAAAATGAGGAGAGGAACGATTTCCGTTGTTTCCAAATATGGTCTATCAAACGCAATCCTGACCTCAGACTTTCTGCTCTTCAACGTTCCCAAGATTATTTCAAAATACGGCGACACCTTGGAGAGTTCCAAACTTGCAAAACTCTTTGACCTGGTCGGAGAAGCATGCCGCGCTGCAACTTGGGGCGAGTTTCTTGATCTTGAAATGTCTCAGAGACGTGATCTTCTTGTCTCAGAGTCAGAATACGAGAATATGATTCGATCCAAGACGGCGAGTCTTCTCGCCGCACCTTCCGCTAGCGGTGCGATAATTGGTGGAGCCACAGAAGAAGAAACTACGCTGGCGTACGATTTTGGCGAGTGGCTCGGGATGGCGTATCAGGTGCATGATGACGCCCTAGATCTCTTCGGTGATGAGCAAGTTCTAGGCAAGCCCATTTTCACAGACCTAAGGGCAGGGAAGAAGAACTTGATCTTGATTCATTGCCTAAATCACTGTACGGAAAATGAAAGAAGATTTCTGGACTCTCTAACAGGCAAGGTCGGGGAGTACGACAAGGAGGACGTATCAAGGGCCCGAGTTATACTTGAAAGATACGGATCCGTTCAGTATGCCAAGGCCAGCTCTGCAAAATATTTGGGCGAAGCAAAGAAAGTAGCTGGGAGGCTCTCGACAGATTCCAGAACTATGCGTTCCTTACTCACACTTTCAGATTACCTCTCTCAGCGATACTATTAGGCGATCATATTTTACGCGCTTGGTAGACATAGCACCTAAGTTTTAGAAACTATTTTTAAACCCGAACCCTTAGATTAAGATTCTGTTCACTGTTTTTGCTTTATGAACGACTTTATGACACAGACATATTTTCCGTGGCCTATGCCCTATTTACTAGCTAGACACAGAGTAAAGGACTACGCAGTGGAAAAAGGTCTTTGACGAGCATTCCAAGAAGCGGCAAGAACTAGGTTCGAAAGGTGGCTATATCTTTCGCAATTCTGAGAAACCAATTGAGATACTTAGCCTGACAGAATGGCAAGATCTCTCTAGAGCCCGCGAGTTCACGCGGTGGCGGAACCCTGCAGAAATACGAAGCAAAGCAGGATTAATTGATCAGCCCGATATGTACTTCTTAGAACAAATTGATTCGGTAAAAGCTTAGGACTTGAGATCTTATGCGGGCCTAATGAATCAGCTAGGACTCGCCGAAGTACTACGTACGGGCACGAGGAGTTGCAGTTCGACTTGACTCCGGTAAAATTCGATCGAAGGCCGATTGGGATCAATGTCATGAGCTCTGGCGAATTCGCTAAACAGAGCTGGCAGCTTACCTTCACGGATTATCTTCTCCCAATCCAGAACCTTGCGTCGAGCATACATTCCTCCGGGAATCACACCCGACTCTAGCTGCATCTTCCTGGGATCATCTGTTTCAATTTGTGCCACACACGCGTAGTACTCCTCGTCGTCAGGCAATTCGCGAAAAGTCCCGTAGAACTTTCGCCCTTTAAGACTCGGTAGCTTAGATTCGAGAATCTGCATAGCCTCAGCTGGGCCTTTCCCTTTCATGTCAGCTTTGACTCGCATCACCGGCAGTTCTTGGAGCTCGACATACGTGTCGGTCATGCGCGTTTGTGGGGCTAATTTCTTATTTATGAATTGGGAATTTTGGGGTAGCTGGGTTCAAGAAAATACTCGTCATGAAAACCCGCATTGTTCAGCTTACCTTCGTTTGAAACCCAAAGCTAAATAGAGTTTGAACCTAGACCTGGGAGAATGTCAAAGAGCAATATTGAGTTTAATCATATCATAATCTATGTGAAGAATGTCAACAAGTCGCTCCGTTCTACCAGAAACTTCTGCAATCCAAGCTAATTGAAAGATCTGATAATGATTATGCGAGGTTGCAGAGCCCTAAAGGAAAAACCACCATTGCCTTGCACAAAGCCAATCCAAGAGATTCTAACAACAAAAAGTCCATTGTGCCTTATTTTGAAACCCGAGACCTAGACAACTTGTGCGAAAGGCTGGCTCGTAAAGGGGTAGGGTTCTCGCAGATGCCCAAATTAATGCCATGGGGGTGGAAACATGTTTACCTCAAAGATCCAGATGGCCACGAGCTTAGTTTGTACTGGGCTGAAAACAAACGATTCGAGAAGACGAGAGTCTGAATAAGTTTCAATATTTCGAAGAGCTGCTTAATGCTGCAAGAATCTTACCCTTGACTTTCTCATGGGCTTGATTTCGATACTGAGACCCATTTTGTTGAGCCTCTTTAGATAGTGCTCCTCGCAATCGCCGTATTCTACTCTTGCAGCTTTTGGATGATCAAGGCCAAGCTCCTGTGGCAGGTTTTGCATAATTGCGGGTCGTAGGTTCTCCTAGGAAGCTGAAGCTTCTGGGATATAGCGGATCTCACCATACGAATTCTTCCTGCCTCCAAGAGCGGTATTATCTCCCACTCAAACTATTTACAAGTTCAGACGATTATCACGTTTGATAACAACTAAGGCTCCGCGGCGGGAAATATATTCACTTCTAATTACGGATTTGCAGGCGGAGGCAGGCTAGTTGACCCTACAGCGCTGGATGAATTAGTTCCCGCAAGAGGCTGGATCAATCTTTGTCCACATTTGTGGCAGAAAACAGCACCATCTGGGTCCTCAACTTTTGCGCCGCACTTGCCACAGAACTGCGCATGAGAAGTTTGGAAAGTGGATGCCTGCATTTGGTAAACTCCGGGCATTGCAGGCGCTTGTGCAAACGTACTATACCTGTACTCTCTCAGCAACTTCCTCCGACTCAAGTACAACAAAATTGCTAAGCCCGCGAAGAAGATCCACGGTATTACAAGCACTGCTACGGCTCCGTATGATTCGAGGTATATTTCGGAGGATTCGAAAGTAGCCGCTATGAGAAGTTCCACCGTAACAATTCCCACTACCAAGACAGTTCTCGCCACTTCAAACTTGAACCAGCTTCTTCTCACCACAGTAGAAAACAGAAAGAAACTCTGAGTTGTGGCGATCGCGTAAGCGGGCAGTTCGAGCCACGTATGAGGTTCAAAAAGAAGACTGAGGGTGATCAGAGGGCCTGGTATGCCTCCATGCATTATTCCGATGACTTCGATCGCGAGCGCGGTATCAAACATCGAAAGACCATAGAAAAACCACCCAAGCAATGGCACGAACTCCAATAGCGCTATTTTGAAATTGTTGGCAAAAATGTATCCCACTAGAGGTATTAGGCCTAGGGAGCTCGAAGTCTGGCCAAGCTGATTATTCGAATTGCTGATCTGAGTTATCAGGTACTGGGGTATCGGAATCATTGATCCAACGAATAGAAAGACTAGCTCTACCACAAAGGCAGCAATCGCTATCTTCACCCAAATACCGCTCACTGTTCTGGCGAGCAGATTCTGTAGAGTAACGGCCCACGGTTCTCTGTTCGCATTTTCCTTGTCGATACTCATCATTTTCTCGCGTCAACAACCTCCTTTCGATCAGCAGAACTGGAATCGCAAATACTCTGCAAGCCCTTCTTTTAAAGTGAGAGTATTCCAGCTTCTACTTCTCTCCATACTCACAGGTTTAGCTAACTTGCATCCTTAGAAATTTCATCGCAAATCAGGCACTTGTTGTCTCGGTGCAATGTGATTGGGGGAATATTGGGATAGCTTGGATGTCTTTCGCAGTTAAAGCATGGCTTGTATGCAGAGTTTTCGGTCTCCTCTTTTTGCACGTATTTTTCTTTCAAACGTACTTGGTCCATCTCGATAACTGATACAACCTTCATCATTTTCCATCTTCAACACTGACTCCGGCTAAAAATTGGATATATCCTCTTTCCAAGATGGCTCCTAAATCTTTACAACATTGTTACGGTTTTTGTGCAGATGAGAACTCTCAAGGAATATTCGGTTTGCAGGGGAACTTTTGCGCATTCGTTCCAAGCTAACCTAAATCTAGCTGGTCACATTTACACTAGTCATTGCATATCCGGTGGCGCCGTTAGGAAAAGTGTTAGTCTGGTTTGAAGTCTGGGTCGCCCCCGTCCCGTCCGTCGCCCTTGCGTAAATGTTGTAGAATCCTGTCTGTGTGGGCTTCCACTCGTACGCCCATAGCTCCCAAGACAGATTCGAAAGAGCATTCTTAGTTTGAGCCATCTGCCAAGTCTTCCCGCCGTCAAGGCTCACTTCAACTGTTGAGATTCCCCGATCCCCGGCGTAGGCCATGCCGCCTAAAATTATCGAGCCGTTGTTTTGAGATAGACTAACAGTTGCGTTGTTGCTAGGTACTCTGATGAAAGAAACTGTTTGAACTGTTCCGACATTTGACCATCCTCGGGATTGCCAGTATCCTTGGTACGGAGAACCAACGACTTCAATTTTGTTGAGGAACTTGGCGCTCATCATGCCATACAAGCCGGGGATTACGGCGCGCAGCGGATAACCATGAGCCCGAGGAAGAGCTGCGTCATTCATCATGTAGGCGAGAATGCTATCTGACATCATGGCCTTTGACAAAGGAATCGCAACAGAGTATCCATCCACGGAGTAAAATATCACGTACGTTGCATTCGAAGTTACTCCACCGACATCATTGAGCAGATCCGAAATTGTTACTCCAGTCCATTTCGCGTTCCCGATCAAATTTCCGTTTATGAGATTACTAACACACTCGAAAGTGTTGTACTGTTCAACTGGCTGAAATGAATTCTGAAGGTCAGAAAGTGTGTAGCTCTTTGGATAGTTCACAGAACCGGTAACTTGTAACGACCAGTTTGATGCGTTAACGGAGGGGTCAATGATGTCGATTGCGACTCTGTAGAATGAGCCATTTGCAGTTACTTCGGAATCCACAAGCGAAGCAAGTTGTGGATTCTGGAAAATAACAGGCGCATCCTGGAGATTGATTGCAGTGCCGCTCTGCGAAGTGCTGTTCGAAGGACTCTGAGCCGCGATTGCTGAAATTATTTTGTCGATACTGTAAGCAGATAGGACGAGAACTCCAGCGATCACAATCCCCGTTTGCAGAAACCTTCTCCTAGCCAGAGCATCTCCAGAGGTGACACTGTTTCTATTTCGCGATGCAACTCTTACTACAGGTCCAGTGATTGACGCAGGTAGAATATTCGCGCTTTTGAAACCGTAATACAAGAAGAGCGAGAAGAGAAGCTGAACAAACAAAAGCGAAATTGGGAAAAAGTAAATGGAGTCAGTTGAGGCAACTGGCGAGGAAATTCCAAACACTGAATTGCCGAAAATCGGGAGCAAGATTACTCCGAACAACACCAAAGGCGCAAGAGAATACAAAAGAAAAAGTTCAAAGCCCGAGATTCCCTTGAAACGGGACATCTTTGTAAGGGCAAATCTTTGGAATACAAAACCTAGAAGCGCGTAAACAATCATTGAGATAATTGTCGCGACCAAGAGTCCCAATTGCCCAGCAAAGTCACCCAGGTTCTGGACCGAGGGTTCTTGGATTGACTCTGGAATTATCTTCAGCACTGCCTCGAGCGCTGATTCAGGAGGGTAGGGAGCTAGGTTCGCGAGCCTCAATAGAAAATTGAAGACTATCGCGACAGCTCCCGCTACGAACGATACGAAGAAAACCGAGAGTCCGCGGGGGCGTGAAGTTTTGGAGACCGTAGCACTCGACCTAAGTCATTGATTCGCTCGTAGTTGTTGTAGTCGTTGAAGTAAGGTTTGCGGTTGCAACGACAGCCGCATTTTGCATGGACATTCCGGGAAGGTATGCTAACTCGAGACTTTTGAAGGTCGTCACAGGGTTTGTTCCCGAATGTCTTCGAACAGTCATATTTGGATTAAAAAATAAATTTCATATTTAGCCCGATTTCGAGTTGTATTCCAAGTCTCTTCCAAATGTGTTACAAATTTTGGCCGCTGCTGGAGGACTGGAAACATCTCTGTGAAAAAGTAGGTGAGAAATGGCCGAAGAAAGTGTCCTCTGTTGAAGCAATAAGAGAAGAGAGAGAAAAATAGCGAGAAATAATGCCCTTCGAGGAAGAACGAGACTAACAGCGAGCCAAGACCTATCGAGATCTCGAATGGTGTCCTTCACGATACCTTCATATGTCGAAAAAGAACGAGGACTTGGCAAAAAGATCCACGCGGCATGTATGGGTTGCCTTATGAGGAATTTAGTTGACTCCTGTGATGAGCAAAGCCGAGCACTTCGTCTTTGAGGACAGGAAGGACTGGCGACGATGGCTCAGAATTAACTATAATCGACAAAAGGAGGTTTGGTTGGTGTTGCCTAAAAAGAGCGCAGGAAGCGAATCTTACAGGGTATTTTACAACCAAGCCTTGGAAGAAGCGCTCTGCTTCGGGTGGATTGATAGTAGAATTAAGCCCTTGGACGCAACCAGAAGCCTCGTTCGCTTCACACCTAGAAAGAGCTTGAATTGGTCTCCTTACAACGTCGAGAAAGCTCTGAAATCAATTAGAAACGGTAGGATGACCAAAGCAGGTTTGAAGGTATTGCCCAAAGATATAATTTTGCGGGCCGAAAAATAGGGGAGAGCAATTCTTTGCCCAACAAGAGTGACGATGAGCTAGGAAAAAAAATCCACGCGGGATGCAGCGGCTGGTCGTACGAGGACTGGGTGGGCCCCTTTTACCCGAAGGATGCAAAGCCCAAGGATTTCCTTCGATTATATTCTTCAGTCTTTGACTCTGTCGAGATCGATTCTTCTTTCTATAGAATCCCCAACTCGTTCATGATCTCGCAATGGAAGAAAAATACGCCCGAGGGTTTCCTGTTCTGCCCGAAGTTCCCGAAGAAGATCACGCATGAATTGAAATTGCAAAACGTTTCGAGCACCCTGGACTATTTTTACAAGACCGTCGCGGGCCTCGGGGATAAACTTGGGCCTCTCGTTCTTCAGATGCCTCCCTCGTTCAAGTACGACAAAGGGATGAAGGATCTTACGAACTTTATGTCAAAGGACATGAAAAGCGGCTTTGGCCACGTGATCGAGTTCCGCCACGCTTCCTGGTTTCGTGATGATGTTTACAAACTCTTGGAAAGTCATAACGTGGCGCTCTGCTGGTCTTTAAACCAATACCTGAAGGAGGTTCTTACGAAGCTTACCTCTGATTTCGTCTATGCTAGGATGGTGGGGGAGCGAGATATCACAACTTTCAACCAAAAGCAAAAAGATCGCACCAAAGAATCCAAAGAGATGGCCAATTCGATCAAAGGCGTTTCTGGATCGATCGATGACGCCTTTATCTTCTTCAACAACCATTTTGCCGGCTTTGGCCCAGAGTCTGTGAATGAATTTCGAAGATTATCGGGATTGATGGAAATGGATTATTCAAAGCTTAGCACGACAAGTCCAAGCGTAGAAGTGTCAGACTCTAAGCAGGCGAGCTTGGCTGATTTTTGAAGCGAATACGCGAATAGATCAATGGCACAAAGCTTTACATTGGAAGCGCTTTTGATCATATGCTTGAAGTCCTAGTATTCCATTGCAAGATGATGTTGAAAGACTGAGATTAAGCTGCGCAAACTGCCACTTTGAATGGAATACAAAACTACGATTCGTTTCTCTCGGCGGAAAGAATAGCAAGGAATCCTATTCGAATACGAGATGCCCTGCCTGCAAGTTCGGAATCAGCGTTACGATGACTGAAAAGGGCGAACTTGAAATTCACGGCGCGACGAAGGTTTAGTTCTTGACTTGGCTTGGAAATCAGTCAGGTTCTGAATAAACGGGCTTCACGTTTTCATTTTCGATAATTGCAAAAGTTTAACTTCATTCGAGATAGTAGAGGCAGCTCGCATCGAGTCACGTGCCATCTGTGTCAACGAATTACAAAAAGACTGCACAATCTGAAAAGAAGGCTACCGTGCATCGAAAACTCGCAGCCATCATGTTCACGGACATGGTGGGTTACACTGCAATGGCTCAAAGAAATGAAGCGCAAGCGGTCGAACTTTTGGAAGAACAGAGGAGCCTTCTACGTCCTATCTTTAGAAAACATAGCGGTCGAGAGATCGACACGATAGGAGATGCATTCCTAGTAGAGTTCGCAAGTTCATTGGACGCTGTGTTGTGTTCGATTGACATCCAATCGCTTTTGAAAAAGCAAAATGAGCAACGAGATGACGAAAGAAAGATTCTTTTGAGAATTGGAATCCATCTCGGCGACGTAATTCACAAAGGAAAGAATGTGAGCGGAGACGCAGTTAATGTCGCCTCGAGAATAGAGCCACTCGCTTTACCCGGTGGGATATGTCTCACCGCCCAAGTCTACTATAGCGTTCTTAACAAAGTTGAGTGCGGCTTCGAATCACTAGGTAACCCGCACCTGAAGAACGTGACGACGCCTATAGAGGTGTTCAAAGTCTCGGGGCTTGGAAAAGCGTCTACGGATAAGCAACTAGCAAAGCCCACTTTGCCAAAAGATAGGATTGCCGTGCTTCCCTTCGCAAACATGAGTCCGGAGCCGAGCGACGAATACTTTGCGGACGGGCTAACTGAGGAAATGATTAACGTTCTCTCGCAAATTAATGGTCTTCGAATCATCGCGCGAACATCGGTAAACCAGTACAAGAACACAGCCAAGCCGATATCTCAGATTGCTGATGAACTTGGCGTTGGTACAATCCTAGAAGGCAGCATTCGTAAAGCTGGAAATAAGATCCGGGCCACTTTGCAACTAATCGATGCCAAGAGTCAAGAACACGAATGGTCCCAAAACTACGATCGAAGTCTTGATGATATTTTCGAGATTCAGAGCGATATCGCAGCGCAGGTTGCAGAAAAACTCAAGGTAGGAATCAACAAGAATCAAGAAGCACAGCTAGGGAAAAGGGATACGGATAACACAGAGGCCTATCTAGCCTATCTCAGAGGAAGAACATACCTTCACAGCCGGGATGAAGCAAGCGTAAGAGCCGCAAAGCAAGAATTCGAGCATTCGCTTTCATTAGATGACAAATTCGCGAGAGCATACTCAGGACTGGCTGATGCCTTTTTGATCCTGGGAAACTATCAATACGAACCATTCAAAGACTGTGCAAAAAAAGCAAAGTCGTTTGTTGAAAAAGCTCTTGATCTTGATCCAGGTTTAGCTGATGCTCACGCTTCTCTGGCATTGCAGCATTCATTTCAAGGAGAGTTTGCGAAGGCACAAGACGAGTACAAGCATTCAATCAGAGTGAATCCGGGCTATGTTGCGGCTCGTCACTGGTACGGAAATTTCCTGATGTATGGATTGCAAAGATTCGATGAAGCCTATCAACAGCTTCGCCTTGCTGAAGAGGCTGACCCGTTGAACGCAAGGATATGTACCACCATGCAAAAATGTCTCGAGGCACTAGGAAAAACTGACGAAGCGAAGCAAAGGCTTGACAAGTTAGGCAAGATTCAACCGGACGGATCACTATATCTGAACTTCGCGTTTCAAGATTGCCTTAGCACGGCGGATTTCAAAAAAGCACTTGGGTACCTTGCCAAGATTGAGGCAATCTTTGGAAAGACGGAAAGCTTGGAATATTTGTTATTGTACTACGTAGCAACTGGGGAAAAGGAAAAGCTCACAGAGGCAGTGTCCAAGTTCGAAACGGCTCCTGGCAATCTCCTCGAGCGTTCCGGCGTGCTTGCTTACGGCTATGCTGCTTTGGGAAACATGGACAAGTGTTTCTACTATATCAAAATGGCACTTGAAGACTTTCCCATTGCAAACTTCCATCCTGTAATCGGAGATTGGATCCTAACTTGGAAATCCGATGCTATTTTGAGAAATATTGTTAGTGATCCGAGATGGAGTGAGATAGTCCCAAAAGCAAGAATAGAATAAATTCAAAGCCAACCGACCATCAAAAGTGTAAAATTAAATTTCAAAAATTATGGCAGAAGCCACGCGTAAAGGGCGTGTGGAAAAAGAACCATCTTTATCGCAAGGAATTACAGATCCCCGCCTCTTTTCTGCGAAAGTGTTGAAACAACTGCCACAAGAGAAAGAAAAGCAATATTCTAATGCATTATTTCATACTAAGTTTAAGTTTTCAAATGCTAACTGCAGGAAATCTCTCTCGAATGGAATCTTTGTATCTCGAATAAATTCAAGTTTCTCTGTTTCGCCTCTCCTGAGCATGCAGCGGTGTATGATAATGCTGAAAAGCAAAGTTTCTTTCCAAATTAATTCGTTGTGAGCGAGCTCGCAGTAACACTAGAGAAGGATTCTACCTCTCCCTTGAAGATCTCTCGAACAAGAAGGTTTTTCTTGGGCTTTAGGAAAGGGATGCGATCTTTCGAAAAAGCTCATTACGGAGTAGCAGAGACCAGACTGAAGCAATAACTTCCGCTTCCCGCCGAACCACTGTAAGATTCGGTGAGATACGTGACCAAAAACATCTCGAGATTAATGACTTGCCCCACATTAACTTGCATGTTTGTTATTGTGTTTCCATAGTCTGATAGATCACTGCCAGTATAGGTCGTCACATTCAGCTGAGCACCCCCAAGGGTTTGAAGATTAGTGCTGCCTTGCGAAAGTTCGGAAAGTAGATTCGCATTCACAAAAGGATTCTGATAGATGAAGAGATATTGGAAGTACGCGGTAAGCGCTTGTACAATGGCCTCGCCATATGTGCCTGTAACATTGGCTCCAGAAACCGTCACATCGGTTGCTCCCCAGGTTGAGTTGTAGTAGACCAAGTAATGTTCAATGCTCGTGGCTCCACTTGATGATTCGCTGGTAAAGGTGATGTTGACAATCGAGAGTGGCAATCCGTTACTTTGGTTCACAAGATCGTAGTTCAATACATTATAGCAAAGTGTCCCATTATCGGTGTAACCAGCGTAGTTGGAATTGAATGCGAATTCTATCTGGCTGAAATTTCCATACAAATCGCCTAAATCTGAGTAATATTGCGTTGGACCAGAAGATGAGGAAGAAGACGAAGAAGAGGAGCTTGAGCTAGAGGAGCTCGAGGAGCTCGAGCTGGACGAGCTTGAGCTTGTTGAGCTAGAGGATGACGAGGAGGAAGAGGAAGAGGACGAAGAAGAAGAGGAGCTCGAGCTTGAGGAGCTAGACGAGCTTGAGGAGCTAGACGAGCTTGAGCTGGTTGAGCTCGAGCTTGACGAGCTAGACGAGCTTGAGGAGCTAGACGAGCTTGAGCTGGTTGAGCTCGAGCTTGACGAGCTTGGCGGACTTGAGCTGGTTGAGCTAGAGGAGCTTGACGTGTTGGATGAGTTTGAATCCGAGGAGGAGGAAGTATGTGACGAGCTGGTTGAGCTTGATCCCTGAAAACTCTCCATCGTAGTAGTTGAAGATTTGGACGAAGAGCTCAAGCTTGAGCTTTGGGTGTTCAATGTTGAGCTAATAGAAGAATAATAGTAGGATGCCCCCAACATGGATGAAGCGATAATGATCGCGAGAGCGATAAACACAGTAATGGTCCTTGTTTCGCCGCTAAGGTATTTCGACAATTTGAAATCTCTATTCAATATTTAATTCGCCCAAATCCCACTCTGTTTGGTTTCTTTTTGAATGCCAGAGCCCCTATCAGTAGATTGGTTCCACAGTTGCATTGTAAAATACAAAGGCTCCATAGCCTCCAGGAGTTCCAGTCAGGTTCAGTTGTCCGGCTATGGCTGGCACATAGGTATCCGCCGAATAGCCATGAAACAGAAATTCAGTACATAGCCCGGTGTTATATCCCGTGGGAGAAATATGCGAAGGTGAAGCTACTCGGAAATCTTGGACTGTTTGATTATCAATTGTTGTAACACCGTAGAATAAATCTAGTTCACTCTTACTTGTTGGCATCGCTTCCCATGCGACAGGAAGACTGGACGAGTGTCCGGGCGGTGTCGCTCCGAGAGTGAAATTTGCATAGCAAAGAGAAGGGGTATACCCCATTGCGAGCACAGTCGCGTTGATCTGACATTGACCGGAGGTCCCGCTGTCATTTATTCCTGTGAACATTCCTGTTAAGGAGCATGAACCCGAAGAAACTTGTTCAGCGAGTACTATGGGTCCAACGTACGGCGAGAGCGCAGCAGAGACATTGGCAGGTCCGGTGATTATGTCCCAACTAATTTGCCATCCAGTCTGTGCCTGCGAGCTAGTAACAAAGAGAGCCGGCGCAGAAGCGAGCCCGACTATGGTCATGATCAATAAACCGGCTAGCAGAAAAATTGAACAAGCTAGACGTTTGCGGTGTCGTGATTGTTCCATAGTTTCAGATATACAGCTAGCCCGAACTGTAATAGCCTTTGTTTCCGTTTTTTAGGAAAATACGAAAATTAGCTTTGGATAAGGACAATGTAGATCCAGGATCCGATTCCAGGATCTGCAGATTTCAAGTGCCAAAGATTCTCAGTAAACTCAAGCGGAATTTTGCAACAATCTTCTTGCCATCTCCAAAAGTGGGTATGGAATTAATTCACAGCTATGGCGGATGCTTTCGTACCTTATAGGAATCCAACCTTGGGTCCCGCTCTCAGACACTTTGATTTTTAAAACGAATCTGACTTTAGACTCCAAAAGCAGGGTCAAAAGAAATGCCAGTTAGGCCAGTTCGAAGCGGTTGGAAAAGGCATGAGCGAGATCAGCGACGATTACATTCGCACAATGTTAAAGACGCTCAAACCCTGCAACGTCGTGATACTTCAAAAAGGAGGAAATTGATCAAATTTGAAAGGACATAGTTTCATATCCAAGCAGGCGCAGGATGAGCTATTCTTTGTTTTCGGTTTTTGCCGTTTTCCAGTCGTATAAGGATGCAAAGCTGTGCGGCAATGCTGAAAAGCAAAGATTTTTCCGAAATAGTTCGCAATGAGTCAACTAGCGCTAACAGTAGAAAAGGATCCCTACCTCTGGCTTGAAGATCTCTCGAACAACAAAGTTGTTTCCTGGGCTCTGGAAAGAGATGCGATCTTTCGAAAAAAGCTAAAGCCTCGTCTGCCGAACTTGTCGAAACAGATTGCAAAATATTACAATGCTAGAGCCATACTTCAAGTCAAAGTTACGAAAAGAGGTACTTTCTTCCTTGAACGCAGGCCTGGTGGCTATATCATAAGACTCGGCAAAAGGACAATTGCGAATTCGCGCGATTTTGGAAAGGACTATTTGATCTATGGTTTTTGGACTGACGAAGAAGGAGAGCGCTTAGCTTACTTTGTCTCTAAGGGCGAAGATACTGGTGTTGCAAGAATAATTTATGTCAAGACTGGCAAGCTGATCGGGGAACTCAAGGGAGCCATTGGAGACGTTACCTTTCTCAAAGACGGTTACTACTATGTGAAGATGTTCAAGGAAGAGATGACTCCCGACGGTGTAAAAGCTCCCACGAGCAGGATCATGAAAGGCAAGGACATGGTCTTTGGAAAAGGCGTTCCCTCAGGAGTATTTGTTTCTTTGAAGGAATCCCATGGATACGCCCTAATTTCGATTGGAACTTGGAGCAGGACCGAGATCCATGCAGGTAAGATAGACCAGCCAAAAAACTGGAAGAAGGTTTTTGGAGGAAATTACCTTTCTGGCCCCGTTGCCTATCTTCCGAAGAAGGGCCCTCTAATTCTAGCTTACGACGGCGGGGGAAACGGGAGGATCTTTCTTGGAAAGAAAGTCGTTGTAAAGGAAAGTAAAGAACCGTTAATTGACGCGACTTTGGTTGGCAAAGAAATTCTCTGCCATTATCTGAAGGACTGTGCTTCGCACATGAAGGTATTCAGCCTTGAGGGCAAGCAAAGAAGAGAGTTTGAGCCTAGCTTTCGATGCTCATTTGACTTCATGTCATCGAACGAAGACAAGGCTGTTCTCGTGGCTAGTTCCTTTGGCACGCCCTATGCTGCTTTCGAATATTCCAAAGGGAGCTTTGGAGAACTAGAGAGCAAGCAAATGATCAAGATGGAGGTCACCGAGGATTTTGCGAAATCCAAAGATGGGACAAGGATACATTATTTTCAGCTTGGAGACAAGAACGCAAAGAAGGTTCTGGTCTGGGGATACGGCGGCTACTCTATTCCTCGGACGCCGATTTATGATCCTGTGTACTGCGCCTTGGTAGAAAGAGGAATCACTTGCATAGTCACAAATCTCCGGGGAGGAAACGAGTACGGGGAGAGCTGGCACAACGATGGCAAGCTGTACAAGAAACAAAATGTCTTTGATGACTATGCCGCGGTGATCAAGAAATTCAAGGATCGAGGGGCCAAAGTCGTGGCCTTCGGACGCAGCAACGGTGGCTTGCTCGTCGGTGCAACCATGACACAGCATCCAGAGCTAATCGACGCTGCCTTGATCGGCTATCCCGTTCTGGACATGATGCGCTTTCACAAACTGCTCGTAGGAAAGCTCTGGATTGATGAATATGGAGATCCGGACAACGAAAAGGACCGCCAATATCTGTTGACGTATTCACCCTATCACAATTTGAAAGAAAACATGCACTATCCAAAGACCATGCTATACACGAGCTTGCACGATGATCGAGTTCATCCCGCGCACGCTTTCAAATTCGCCGCGAAATTGGAAAAGATGGGTTCTGAAGCCTGGTTGCGAGTTCAGGCAAAAGGTGGGCATGCGGGCTCTAGCGTGAAAACGAGGATTGAAGAATTATCTGATTGGGCTGGATTCATAGCTTATGCACTAGAGAGCTAAAAAAATTCAAAATTCGTTTTTTACTTTCGGATTATTCCGAATCCTCACTTTCGTAGCATTTTCCAAGCTATAAGAAAAATGAATATCGCAGCAAGGGCAGAGGTGGTCGTTTCCTGAATCGCAACTCCCTTCCAAGGAAAATGAGCAATCCATATGGCGCAGGAAATGACTCCGAATGTAAGCGAAACAGCGCCTAAACGAGGCATCCCCAGCGGAAAAGAAACGTAACTGAACAAAAACAATGTCAGGGCGATCATGAAGAAAAATATCACAGAAACAACTCCGTGAATACTCCCAAAGCTTTCATTGAAAATTCCTATGAAAGTAAGATCCACTGCAGAAACGGTCAGGGGAACACTCCAAAGGAGGCACTTCCAAGAAGGATTCTCACGCGAAAGTAAAACAGCGAATATGGTCGAGAGCGTTCCGGCAAGAGCCAAGCCTAGATCGAAGATCCAAGCTGTGGAGTAATGCAGGGAAGTATTACCCAGATCGCTCAGCGCATTGTTGAACCAGCTGAACCAAGGAGAAGCTGAGATTGCAATTGCGATCATGGCATATCCAATGACAGATCCCGCCATTCCAATGTAAGGATGAACTCTACGCATCGAATTGCAATCTACTTGGTTTTCTTTTCAGCGCGGACGATAGACGTTATTGTTTGTGAATTCCGCTTCGCTACAGTACGCTTGATCGGATTGCCTGACTCCACATTGCCTTCTCTCAGTACGCGGAGATAGAAACCACTACGCTCAGAATCAAGGAACCATTTGATCATGTCTTGGGTACTAAACCTTGTACCGAGCTTGAAGCAAGGGAAGCGAGGCTGGGACACTTCGAACTCTGCAGTGCCAATGGCGAACTGATCTCCGACGCGCACAGTCTTCTCGAGCAAACCCTGCGTCGTGAGGTTCTCGCCGAACGAACCCCACGACAAGTCCATCAGGGGAAATCTCCTCTTCCAGAATTCGTAGTGCTCCGATGGATAGGCATAGACCGCCTTATTTTCTCCTTCATGAACGCTAAGATCAGCTTGTCTATCTCCTTCCAAATTGAGTCTTCCAACAATAACAGGGCCCTCTACAGAACGCTTGACAATTGCCGAAAGAACTTTTTTCCCATGGAGACCGACCAGTTCGTGCGGAGTCCCCACATTCACGCAAACCAGCTTTGCCACGGAAATTCTTCAGGCTCAAGCAACCAAGTCGGGAGTTACCTTGACGCCGCAATTTTCTTCCTTGATTTTGATATGCTCAGGAAAGGGCTCGAGAGGGTTATCCAAGAGATACTTTTCAAATTCTGCAAAGGATCGAGATCTAAGGGCTGGATTGAATTTTCTCTCATAACCAATGGTTGAAGTAGTTTTGAGGCTCATTCCTCTTCCGCAAACAGAGCCCACAAAATGCGCGGGATAGAGCTCCACGCCGTCGTCAAGAGCCAAAAGCCTTCCAAAAAGAGAATCGTACATCTGTTCTCTCGTACCCGCGCCAGTAAAGTCCAGTCTTCCAATGTCGCCCACAAACAGAGTGTCGCCAGTGAAAACTGACCAGGGCACCTCCGACCTCTTGTGGTCAATATACAGAAGGCAAAGGCTTTCTACTGTGTGGCCAGGAGTGTAAATTGCTTTCAAGCTTACGTTTCCAATTGCGATCTCCTGTCCGTCCTTTATTGGACTGAAATCAAAATTTACTTTTGCCGACGGATGCATGAAAATTGGAGCGCCAGTCTTCTGAGATAGTTTTCTCGCGCCGGAAATATGGTCTCCGTGGATGTGCGTGTCAATTATGACAGTAATATCTGAAAAATCATTCCAGGCTTGCGAGAGATACTTTTCTATGTCTTCAGAAGGATCTATTATTGTGCAAACAGCTTTTCCAGGGCAACATATGTAGTAAGAAAGGCAACTCATCCTATCGTTCTGGAACTGCTTGATGTATGGCATTTTTTCGCCTTTTGGTGTGTTCCTTTGCCTTTAATTGTGTTAGTTAATTTTCTTGGCCATCAGGCGATGGTACCATAATTCGCCATCACAAAGTCGCAGTAGCTTCAATTTCGACAAGCATATCGTCACGAAGCAGGTCTGTTACGACTGTGGATCGCGCTGGTGGTTCGACAGGAAAATATTTGGAATAAACTTGATTCATCTCTTGAAATAATTCTTTTCTGCGCAAGAACACATTCGTCTTAACCACCTTGTTTAACGAACTTCCTGATGCTTCCAAGACGGCCTTGATATTTTCGAGTACTCGTTCGGTCTGCTGTTTCATGTCTCCGCCGATCCATTGGTTAGTTTCAGGATCTATCGCTCCCTGTCCCGCAGCAAACACAAATCCGTTAGCTATGATTGCTTGGGAATAAGGACCGATCGGTTTGGGGGCTTTCGGGCTGAAAACTACTTTCCGATCATCTGAGCTCAAAGTTGATATCATACTTCAGGAATTTTATCTCACTCTTAACGCTTACCAGCAAGACTACTCAGTACACCGGCGCTGATTCATCTAAGGAATTCTTCCTTCGAGAATTGCAATCAGCTTGGAGAAATCGATGTTTCCTCCTGACACCATGCAAACGACCTTCCCGGTTCCGGCTTTACCTGAAAGTGCAGCAGCGATAGATGAACCTGCGGCGCCTTCTGCAATCACTCTATTGCGCTCGGCGAGAAGTTTTATGGCTGAGACTACCTCTTGAAGTGATACCACTATTGAGTCGTCCACCAGGGGCTTTGCAAAAGCCCACATTTCTTCAAGCACAATCTTGGAACCGATTCCGTCCACGAAACTCGGGAGTCTTTCGACTTCTTGCGGTTTGCCGGCCTTTAGTGCGGTGCTGACGGGCGCGGCTGTTTCAACTTCGGACACAAATCTCTTCACACTGCTGTTGCGGGCTTTGAGCGCAGTCGCAATTCCTGTGAATAACCCGCCCCCGCCAAACGGCACCACGGCGGCGTTGGCATCCGGCAAGTCCTCGAGAATCTCCAGACCGATTGTCCCGTTTCCTGCGATCATCAGAGGATCTGCAAATGGATGGATGAATGTACTTTGAGCAAGTGGAGAGTAAGAATGCGTTGTAGCGACTTTCCATACCTCGTCAAAAGGCAATTTGATAATCTTCGCACCAAATCGTTGGATCGCACTAAGCTTGGTCTCGGGAGCATTGTCGGGAACGATCACTGTGCAAGGGATTCTCAAACGCTTTGCGTGCCAGGCGAGAGCTTGGGCCATATTTCCCGCGCTGCATGTGTAAACTCCTTGAGAACGCAATTCAGGCGGTACACGTTCTATTGCGTTTCCTGCACCGCGTACTTTGAAAGATCCAGTGGGCTGAAGGCATTCCAGCTTAAGATAAATTTCGCACGGAGCCTCTTCGAAATTCAGCCTGACCAAAGGTGTGCGCAGTACCGTACCAGCGATTCTATTCTTAGCTTGTTCGATGTCTTCAATTGAGAAAGACACGCGTTTGGTAGCGCCTCCATCGCCGCTCATTTCTGCTGAGGATTTTCACTTGGGGGTTGATCATGAGCATCGCGCCATTTTCGCATGGGCCCTCTCCTTAGCCAGACAACCCAAACAAGCCCTATCAGCAAGCCTACAATCATAAGCGACGCAACAGTCAAGACGAGGTTCTGAAACAGATCAAAACTCTTGGACCAAAAAAGCGCGTAGAAAATAATGAAGACAAGCCACGCAATCAAGGTTACAATTGTGCCCACAATTGCTCCGAGTGGTGGGCCATACCTGTGCCCTGACCAGCCTCCTCCATTCCCAAAAGTCATTTCTCTCAATTTCACCTTAAGGACTGCGTCTTAATTCCAGTGTCATACGAACTCCTAAAATCCTTTCGCTCTATCTCAAAAATAAAAAAGGAAATAGAAATATGCTCCTACGAAGACACTCTGAAACAGTCGATGATCGAAGTAAAAACTCTCTCCTCTGAGAGATGGAGAGAAGCAAGGGAACTGCGATTACAAGCTCTCAAAAGTGATCCGATCGCTTTCGGGAGTTCGTACGAAGAGGAGGAAAAGCTCCCCGAAGCAGACTGGCAAAGGCGAATGAAGAACACACTATTCGCACTGTCAGATGACAAACTAGTCGGAACGACAACATATTTTTTCAATGACAGAGTAAAGACAAAACACATCGCTCGAATCTTCGCCGTTTATGTTGACACTAATTATCGAGGAATTGGCATTGGAAAGAAATTGCTTGAAAAAGCCTTGAGCTAATTCAAGAAAATAAAGACATCATCAAGGTACAACTCATGGTGAATCCGAAGCAAGTAGCCGCTGTCCGGCTGTACAAGAGATTGGGCTTTGAAGTAGTTGGTCAGATGAAGAACGAAATCAGGGTAGGAGAAGAATTCTAGGACGAATTGATTATGGAAAAAACGCTCTAATTTTAGTGGCAAGGATTCGCAAAGATATGTTTTGCGCGGAGCAACACTTCCACATAAGAAGTCGCCATCTTCATCAGTCAAGTCAACTATAGGTAAAGCTTTGCTCTCATAAACATCCTAAAACGGCCCATCTTTTCCCTGTACACTTGGGCATGTAGCGCAACCCTCAACTCAAAATCCTGGAAGACTCAAAGCAAAACGTTATACCCTACTCAAAATCAGGAAGGCTCGATAACTTGAGCAGATCTCTTGTAGATCACCTTGAAATTTCGGACGCAGAGCTCTACGAAGAGCTAGTGTCGGTTCCAGCAACACGAGTCGGGGTGATCGGAGTCAATTTCAAGACAGCTCCGATTGAAGCTAGAGAGAAATTAGGAAAACTCGTCACAGTTGAGGCCCTGGAGAAACTGCAAAAGGAAAACAGATCTTCAGGCGAGATTGAATCTGTACTATTATCCACGTGCAACAGGGTCGAAGTCTATTTCGCTTCAGAAGATTTGGCAGCGACTCGCAGTTTATTCACGAATTTATTCCTCGAAGAATCAATAGATCAAAATCAAAAAGTGGACTATCACACCTACGAGTACGCTGACGAGCGCGCCATTAAGCACATTTTTGACGTGGCGTCCGGTCTAGATTCATTAATCGTGGGAGAAGCGCAGATCCTGCTGCAGGTAAAGCTAGCATCAGCGATTGCACGCGAGAAAAAATTATCCGGTCCCATACTGGCTAAATTATTCTCCAAGGCTTATACCACAGGAAAAGAGATCAGAGAAGCCTATCCCATATTCACGAATGGTTTCAAAAACTCTGTGAGTTTATCCGTAATAGAATTAATCTCAGATCACTTTCGAGATCGACCAGGGCCTAACATTTTGCTTGTGGGATCCGGAAAAATGATCAAGTTAGCCGTGGCGTCCTTGGACAATCTCTCCCCCGGCAAAGTGATCGTGGCCTCAAGACGCAATTCTTCCGAAGCGATCCATGCTGACAAAATAATTCCCGTCTCGGATATTGGAAAAACGATCCTCGAAGAAAACATCGACGTAATCATGACAGGAACGACTGCCAGTGATTACGTGATCACGCCTCGCGAGATAGAGCCCTTCTCGAAGGAAAACAGACAATTGCTCATTTTGGATATTTCGGTCCCAAGAAATGTGGATCCCAAAATCGCAAGAATATATCCTAACGTAAAGCTGATCAATCTAGATGACCTAAAAGAAATCGTGACAAATCCCGAGCTTGAAGCGGAGAAATCTCCAGAGAGGAGGAAAGAGCTAAATTCCATTCACAGGTCCATAGAGGCAAGGACCAACGAATTCATGTTCTGGCTCAAAGAAAGCTCCGAGGTTACCCCAATCATGGCTCAGCTGCGAAAAAAAGCTGATTCCATAAGGGCCGAGGAGCTCCAGAACGCAATTTCCAGGTTAGAAGACCCTACACCGGAAGAGAAATTAGTCGTGCAGAGAATGTCCGAGAGGATAATCAGGCGCTTCTTGCACGAGCCCACGACCAATTTGAAAAAAGTCGCAAGGAATGGAGAGAGCAGAAAGTCACGCGAGTACGCCTCTTTATTGAAGAGTCTCTTTTCGCTTGAAGAATAAACACATTCACGCCTAGCCAATCGAGCCTTAGGCGATTAAATTACAATAATCTATTTCAGTCAGATCTTCCAATGTCCAGGCGCTCTTAGGCTAGTTCATCAACGTAAACCTTGATTACTTACCTTCCATCCGCATAGGAGAGCCGTTGCCAGATATTGCGTTTGTCCCGTTGCTAGATGAATTAGCCCCTCACGGCTTTTTCTGCGGAGGCCACTATATCATCGAATTCAAACCGGACTCGCTTTGGTACGAGACTTCACTGACGATAACTGCGCTTGCCCCAAAAACAAAAAATTAAGACGGAGTATCATGTTTTTCAGCACTTCCCCGCCGAGGCTCTCGATGCACTCTCAAGACTAGGCCTAGACGCAAGGAAACTCGAGAATGAAGGGCTTCTCACATAGTTGACAGCTACACCAACACATTTGAATGCGAGAGTGCGCCGCTATCGAAAGAAGAATACGTAGATCCAACAATCCTCGCTGGTATCTACTCCTCCATGGACATAAAAAGAGAAGAATGCGAGTGGCTGGAAAGAGCGTTCGAGAAGCACTCGCCATTTCTCACCTATTTGCAGATCCACCCATGGTTTGCGAGACTGAGATCGGATCAGAGGTATCATGACTTACTAAAGAGGATTGGATTCAAATCATGAAAAGATACATTTTCTATTTTTTTGCATCCTGCTGGACTCAGGTCTAAACAATTTTCATGGAATTTTGTACCTTGAATTCTAGGCCATGTTATTTAGGAAGTCCTCTCTTGTAACATGATTAATATTTAATTGATTTACGGGAATGCGTGACTCATAGGCAATAGCACCAACGTATCCGGCGGATGGATTGAACGTTGCTAGCTGCCAGCCACTTTCCGACTGAGTATCTTTTTCTCTTTCATCCATAAGCAATTTCGGCGAGTCTTGGAGCAAGATCGAAAACGAATCGAGGGGTTGGCCGAGCCCCTGACCCCTTGCTTTCGCCCAAGCTTCTTTCAAAACCCAGAGTTTGAAAAATAGCTCTCGTCGCGAATCAGGAGGACCTGTTCTCAAAATCTGGTTATACTCCCGCGTGCTGAAGAAATTGCGCGCCAGCTGCAGACTTTCCTTCCCAGAAAGATCATCAGTTTCCTTTTCGATATCAACGCCCAGGCGCATCTCATGCCCTACAGCGACAGCCATCAAGCCCCCCGAGCTTGAAGAGCTAAAGCACACGTCGGACATCTGCCCGCCCAACATGGGCTTGCCGGAAAACGAGTCGCTTTCGATTACGAGTTCTCTTGGTTGCCGCTTCGTATACTTCCGCAGGATCAAGCGTCGGATTGCTCTTCGATAAAGAAAGGACTTTCGTCCTTCTTCGTTAAGCCCGTACTTCAAACTCTCCTCTCTCTCTGCATGAGTCGTCCACAAATCAAAAAGGGAATTATCCTTCAGGGCAATAGAGTCGGAGTGATAAGTGTGCATTGCCTTTCCTGATAGCTGTTCCTCGCGTTCTCTTACGATCCAGATGTCAATCGCTGCATCCGAGACAGCTTTGTAGCTCATGGAACCGTAACCACGTTCTCTATAGGTTTACTTCTTGCGGGAGAGCCCTGCCACCGCAATCCTGCCCTCAGGGTCTCGCCTTTCATCAAGAGTGAAAGGCCGTCAAGCTCAGAGTTATCTTCCATCTTGGAATCATAAAGGACAATAGATCTCGGACCAATAGAACAGCGACTTCCTATGTTGACATTGGACGTTTTCATGACCCTGTCCTCGAACAAATGAGTCTGAAGCGAAACATCCGGACCGATTTCAGCTTCATCACCCACAGAAACCAAGTCAAACTCTGTTATGTCATCAGTGTCAATGTAGACGCGCTTTCCGATCTTGGTACCAAACAAACGGAGAACAAGAGCGGCAAACGGAGTTCCAAGAAGGAAATCAAGAAGCATCGGTCCTGACACATTTTCGTAGAGGCCGGTGACAAGCTCGGTCTTGCGTACCCAAGGGCTCCAAAGTGGACGAACCAGCGGTTTGTACTTCTGCACGAGAATTTTCTTGATCGCGATAACAAAGAGAGTAGCAAGGATTGCTGAAAATAGGTAGAGCGCAGGGAAAGCGAGGAGCGCTGTCCAATAAGATGAGAGCTGATAAAGACGGATCATTGAAACGATAAGGAAAGCAGTTGCAGCCAACCATATTGTAGCGGGTACAATCGTTCTGAAGAATTCACTTAACAGCCTCAGTCTCACAAGTTTCTTTGAAGGCATGAAAGTGAGTGTTTCTGGAAATTGAGGACTAGCCTCGCGCCGAGGAAGATTGATTGGTGGTGAACCAAGCCAAGATGTCCCTTCTTTCATTTGAGTCCTCGGGTTGATTGATAAAACTCCGACGAGACAGTTATCGGCCACAGAGGTGTTCGATGTAAGGCAGGAAGAGTTTCCAATGAAAGACCTACGCCCAACTTGCGTCGGAGCCACAAGCAAATATCCATTATAAACTGGTGTCGCGCCAATACAAGCCCCATCGGCAAAGAAACTTTCAGGTCCGACTGTTAGGAGATTAGGCGTTATGTGTGAAATGGTAGAGACTTCCGAGCGTTTTTCGATCTTTGCCCCCAATGATCTGAGCCATGGGACAATATACAAGGTCGCATACATTGCCTGATTCATAAACAAGCTAAGATCCATTAGAGCATCCATCATCCACTTGCGAAAACCAAATAGGGAATGAACTGAATACACGCCAGGCTTTACCGACGGCATCAAAAGGTACTTCATTCCAGAGATCAATGTGCAACAAGTTAGGACGAATAGAGCCCCGCCTAGCGGTGCAGAGAGAAGAAACCAAAAGCCACCGAATCTCGAATACAGATACTGCATGATTAGGATTCCCGGCAGGAAAGCAACCGCTTCAGCGACCAAGATTGCGAATATTCCGATCACGTGAAGTGAAATCAGAGCCAGCTTCCGGGCATTCGAAGAGGATTCTGGTTCTTGTGACGCAAGTGTGTCGATAAGAGTGTCTGGTGACAGATCGCGTCGAGATGGAGAGCCGCTCCAGCTTTCTCCTTCCGGGATTTTCTCCTCGGTGCAAAGAAGCGACTGGTCACCGAGTCTTGAATTATCTCCCATTATGCCACCGGGAAGTATCACTGAATTTGTGCCTACATAGCATCTCGATCCGATTTTAACTCTATCCAGCTTCAGTGTCTTATCTTGGATTTTATAGCAGTAGATCTGGGTCCCCACTCCAATGCATGTATTCTCGCCTATTTCCAAAAGGTCTGCATTAAAAATGTCTGTGTTCTGGATTTCGCAATTTTGCCCTATTTTTGCTCCCATCAATTTGAAGTAGATTGGCATCATCGGAGTTCCTGAGATCAGTCTTAGAGGAAAGTCTGCAAGAGATTGCGTTTTGTTTACAATCCACCATCTAAGGAAATATGAACCCCAAAGAGGATGTCGGCCGGGTTTTGTTCTGCCAAGGAGGATCCACTTTAATGCAATCGGAAGTGCTAACGCTACCAGAGTGACGAAAATGACGTAAGAAATTAGCCCGACTGCGAGCAAAGGCGGGTTAGTGAAGTCGTTGACGAGTGAGAGACTCGAAATAAACCCAATTCCAGTCCATTGAAGAGGAAGAAACGGGATAGCGAACAACATTAGGTATAGGTAAATAGAAACCATTTGGGCCACGCCGCATCCCCGGAATTTCCTATCTGATTGCTGAGCTTTTTCGTCGCGAATCCCCTGATCTTTTTCTTCATTCAGTTGCGGGGAAGGACTATCTTTATTGAACTTGGATATAGACGGCTTTGAAACCGGATAATTATCAACAGAAGACGCAAGTGCTCTAATAGTTGGATGCTCGTACAGATCGCTGATACTGAGATTTTCCAGTCCGTTTTGCTTACGAAGTTCAGAAACTACTCTCGCAGCCAGAAGAGAGTGTCCGCCCAGGTCGAGGAAGAAGTCGTCTTCGACCGAAACATTCTCCATGCGTAGGAAATGTTCCCAAGTCTTTGATATGATCCTCTCGAGCTCAGTCTCTGGTGGAGAGAAACTCGAGGGCAAACCGCGGGTGCTCCTTCTTGGTCCCCTTGGAGGATCCAGCCTAGAGCGATCCACTTTGCCGCTTGCTTGAACGGGCAAGCTATCGATTAATTCCACAAAACTCGGAACCATGTATTGTGGGAGCTGCGCGCGTAACTTTTCCAGTAGGACAGATATATCGAAAGTGGCCTCGTCTTTCTTTTGTTTGAGGACGATGTAGGCAACAAGCTCTGCGGCGTCATTTTCCGAAGGTCTCCAAGTTGTAACGGCTGCACTCTTTACTGAGGGCTCTCGAAGAATAATGGACTCAATCTCGGCGGGCTCGACTCGATAGCCCCGAACTTTTAATTGAGAATCAATCCGCCCGAGATACTCAATTTCCCCATTGGAACTGAGTCGCCCTAAGTCCCCTGTTTTATAGAGACGAGACTCATCGACTAGATTAGTAAAAGGATCGAAAACGAACTTTTCTGAAGTGAGCTCGGGATTATTCAGGTACCCTAGGGCAACGCTGGGTCCGCCGATACAAATCTCTCCAATGTCTCCGGATTGGACGAGTCTCATTTCAGGATCTAAGAGATAGACCTTGTAGCTTGGCAAAGGCTTGCCGATGGTGACTGGATGACCTGATTTGAGTTCTGCAACTAATGCTGTGACAGTCGTCTCAGTGGGGCCATACGTATTGAGCATACGCCTACGACCATCGCGCGCCCAGCGATCGACCAATTCTTGTGGGCAGGGTTCACCTCCTACAAGGAGTAGCCTGAGAGAGGGCACATCAGTATCGATGGTCGCGAGCAAAGTGGGAACGCACGCGAGGATTGTAACTTTGTTTTCAACGAGAAACCTCGCGAGGTCGGGACCGTACTTAGCGCCACTCGAACCTGGAACCAAAGTCGCTCCCGCCGCAAAAGTCACCCAAATCTCTTCGATCGAAAAGTCAAAAGCAATAGTCATTCCCTGATAGACTCTATCAGTACATTTGTAATCATAAATCCCTGCAACCACGGAAAGAAAATTGCAGATGTTTTGGTTACTGATGGCCACGCCTTTTGGGCGGCCGGAAGTTCCAGACGTGTATACGATGTGAGAAATGGAAGCGCCAACGTCCCGGACGCCTTCATTTTCTGGGCTCGGACTAAGGTTTTGTTGCCTAGCTATGTCGTCAGCCAGTTTGTCAATAGGAATAACCAGATAGCCGGAAGTTGAAGGTGGAGAGAGAAGATCGACTAAAGAAGATGTTGTCACTATAGCTGACAATTCGGCGTCCTTTGAAATGAAGGAAAGACGTTCGCGAGGCCAAGAAGGATCAAGTGGAACCCAGGTCGCGCCAACTTTAGGGATCGCAAGTATCACAACGTAGATATTGACTGACCTATCCAGCAGAATCCCGACTCGCGAGCCCCGACCGATCCCGAGACATGCTAGAAATTGGGCGAGCTTGTTTGCTCGTTCATTCAATTCAGCATAAGTAATAAGCTGGTTATCGTAAACAATTGCAATATTGGTAGGATTGCGTTCACAAGAAAGCTCAAAGAAGTGATGTGGTTTTGTAGGGAGAAGGAATTGTAGAGCCAAAACTGAGGACGTAAACTGCTTCTTCTATTCTATTTAAGGTGGTCTAGATTAAGACCAGCTCGAAATATCGAAATTCGCGCTACACAATTCAGCAGGTAAATTATATTGTCCAGGCTTATCAGCATGTGCTAGTAAGCAACAATAGCTTAGAAGTGCATCGGGATTCGATACTGTGTACCGCGCTAGCCGGTCAGCGATGGGTGCCTAGGAAAAAGCGCACAAGCACACACCGCTTCTGAACAAGTCGATTGAAATAATGAAGATGAATTGTTTACAAAATTTCTTTTTCCAGCTTCTTTCGGATCTTTCCCGACTCAACCGCCCTAATTTGCCTTCAACTGGAGATGCACTCGGAATCATAGAAGAATTAGCAAAGTCTATAATAGACTAGTGACTTTCCAAGTTCATGTCTTTCTCCAATCAGAACGCGGATTCTATCAAGTGGCCTGAAGATTTTGCACCTAGCAAGACACAAGTTCATGTTCACAATGAGTTGGATATCGAGGCCCCTCAAGAGACCATTTGGGCTTGGCTTGTGAAGGCGAGTCTATGGCCAACCTGGTACAGTAATTCTTCTAATGTTAAGATAGAGGGCGGGAGCACTGACCTAAAAGCAAACTCGAAATTCACGTGGAGGACCTTTGGTGTTAACCTGAGCTCCAAAGTCCAAGAATACGAACCTCCAGAGAGAATCGCCTGGAGCGCAAGTGGAACCGGAGTCCGAGCGTACCACGCCTTTCTAATCCAAAAGACTCCTACGGGGTCTCATGTAATCACTGAAGAAAATCAAAAAGGGGCAGTGGCAAGGCTGAGCAATGCAGTGAGACCCAACAACATGAGCAGATATCATCAACTCTGGCTGGAAGAGCTCAGAAGCAAAGCAATCCAAGGAGCCCCTTAATAGATCATTAAAGGCCTTTAAGCTCGAGAACAGCAAAGTGGCCCATGATCGTGGTTGAAAATCACATACCAGTCAAAGAGGAATTTAAGGATCGATTTGAAAAAATGTTTTCTGAAGGCACTAAGTATGTGCAGAATTCCCCCGGGTTTGTAAGAAACGAGGTTCTGAGACCGATCAAGGGAGGATATTATATTGTACGGACGTACTGGGATTCAAATGAAAGTTTCGAGAAATGGACCAAAAGCAAGGAATTCACGAAGGCTCACGCGAATGCCCGTTCTTCGGATGAGATCTTCGCCGGAAAAAGCTTTCTGACGATCCATGAAGTAATTTCAACTACCGAGAAAGAACACGTCGCTTGATCCGAAATTCTTCCCGTTTTATGTGGTATTAGATTGGAGTTTCGCAACTCACTCATTACACCTCTTTGTTGTCAGACACGATTGCAACAACTGCCTCAGATTTTGAATGCTTTGGTTCCTTCACCACTTCAATGCTTGCGATTTTGACGCCGTTGGAATTGGGCGCAAGTTGAGTCTTCAACAGCATGACAAAAGTCGTGTTGCCCACTCCATCGCGCCCCACTAAAGTAAGCAGTTCCTCCTTTCCTGGCGAGAGCTCAACGCCCTCAGTTGGTCGAATATCGTGATCGTAGACGCTGATGAGATCTGGTCGATCCATTTCCTCCTCATGCATATCGAGTCAAGACTCCCTCATTCTTTGGCCACAGGGCGATGACGACTTTTCCGCGGGCATGTTTTTCCTCTAGATACCATACCGCCTCAGGAACTTCGTTGATTGTGTAACGTCTATCTATGAGCGGCTTCAACTTCCCGGCTACAAGAAGCTCCTTCAGAAAGACGAGGTCTGAATTGTTCAGTTTCGCAATAAAGAACTTCATTTTCTTGCTTTCGGTTCCATTTCTTGTGTGTTTGTTTGATCAGGCATACTGTGTCAGGACTCCTTCGGTCGTGCGGAGCATCTCCTCTATGTCAATAGGCTCGCCAGAGATCAAATCTTTCACTTGTTTCATCGCCAGTGTGGTCAGAGCCTCTTTCAAATCGCTCGCAAGTTGCTCGGATTCTGTACTCTTGGTCTTGCCATCTGCAGTCCTGACTAGCACTCTACTCGAATACACATTCACGGCAAACCTCGAAGTTTCAAGCGAGATTCCGCTTTGTGTTACCCGAAGGGTGTGGAGCGGCGAGGTTGTTTTGATTTCGTGTGGATCGTATTCAAAACTGTCGCCTCCTACTGCAAGATGCATATAAGCGCCCTTGAGACTTAGGGAACTGCCATTCCACTTTGCATTGATCACTCCATTCTTGGAAGTAATGAACGAACCAGTCTTTGCATAAGTGAACCAACCCCAGCGATTTTGTTGTTCCCCAGGTTTAGAATGCCCATGACGGTGCTCTTCGTGGTCGATGTGGAAAGGCCCAATATTGACGTGATCTCCCGTGTTGTCGCTTCGCACACTTATCGGACCTACCTCCACGTCAGACCCAGCCATGTCTTCCTTTACATGAATTAACGGAAGGTCTACGCTGGTTTCCTGTCCAAAATTTGCTGAAACAGAACCGATATTGGTTTTCGCATCCTCAATGAGATCTTTGGAGGTTTTTCCAGTTAGTTTTTTGACATCATCGTCGGACGCCTTCTTCGCTTTGAAAGGAGTGCCTGAAATGACGACTGGTGCTCTGAGCTTTAGCTCCTTTGTGCCCATTGGTGTATCGAGCATTGCCTCAACATCTGAATAAAGCACGTATCCTGATGTCCTCTTTGAGAGGCTCATGGGCAACGCAATGCCATCGGTATTTGTCGAAAGTTGCGCACTGTCTAATCGAAGGTTAGTCCCTGAACTTACAAGCAGGGGTTTTCCAATCGAGCGTACTGGTTCCAGCGGCGGAGCTGCTTGGTGGGTGACAAACGCAATAGCTCCCGCAACGAAAGCTGCGAGAACAAAATCAGGTATCAGTGTATAAAACTGACCTGGGAAACTCATTTTCTCCAATGAAGCAATCCAGCCGAGAAAATAGATCAGAATGATCGTTTCCACATTGAAAACGAACAAATTCCAAAATAGACTGGATACAGCCCTAACTGCTCCATTGCTGAGTTTTATTTTTAGCATTCTTGCCAAAAACAGCATTCCTATTGCGGTTAGCAAGAGGTAAATCGAATATGGCGAAATATGCAACACCGCCCCAAGCAACCAAATGAACACGATAATGACTACCAACCCCGTGAGTGCGGAAGTTATCCGACGGGTCGCGACCGTCGTGGCCCTAGTAGTGCCTAACTCAATCAACCGCCTCGCCTCCCAAAGCTTCGTTCATGAGCGCAAGCGTACGCACAAGCATTCTCCCTCTTTTGGTGAGAAGGTAACCGCCCTCGTCTCCGTGAACAATCAAACCCATTCTCAGCAGGCTCTTCAGATGATGACTTACAGAAGGAGCTTCAAGACTCGTCTGAGTTTTGAGATCGGAGAAAGTCCTGCTGGAAGAATAAAGTAGTTTTACAATCTTCAATCGTTCGGAATTCGCGAGTGATTTCAGAAGCTCCGCAGCAGAATCAGCAGGCATTTCCTCCACGAGGGTGTCAACAGCTTGTTCGCCTTTTTCCGCTAGACTAGTTTTGACGCCGTCGCGAATCATTTTTACGAGATCCTTTACCACTACGGATGAAGGCTCGCTTTGAGAAATCTCGTCTCGGTCGATATCCACGCGGATCGAATTCTTGTCTTGGATCGCTTGTTCGACCTGCTTTCGGATTTCAAACTTAAGTGACTTGATTTCCTCACGCAGATCGTCGAGGTCTAAATCATCAGGCAAGTAAATGCGCCTATACTTTCTCTCGAAAGAGAAGTATATATTACTTTACTCATCGGCGTGTGTTAGTATAGTTTCATGTATCAAAACACGCATAGTTCCAGACAAATTGGCCTGTATGGCATTTTTCATGTACTAATACCTCTATGGCTCTAGCATAACTCGTCCCTTTACTTCTCCGTGTCTTAGTTTATCCAAAGCCAAATTGGCGTCTTCAAGTGGATAAACACCTGAAACAACCGGAGTGATGAGCCCCTTTTTTGCGAGCTCAACCAATTCAACTAGATCATTGAGAGTACCGGTGAAATTTCCAATTACCTGCACGCCTCGAAGAGCAAAGAGCGGCAGAGGAAACTCCGCTAGTCCGCCCGCCAGTCCGACCAAAACGAGTCTAGAGTCTTTTCCAAGCACTCGGAAACCAATCGAACTTGTCGATGGCGTCCCAACAAAGTCAATAACCCCATCAACTCCTCTTCCAACAGAGCCAATTGCTCGCAACTCCTTGGCAAGCTCTCTTTCTTCAAGTTTTGTTGAGTTGAACACACTGTCTGCGCCCAACTCTAACGCAAGCTCTAGTTTGACCTCGTCAACATCAATGACAGCCACCCGTGCGCGCGTTACCTTCTTTGCTATCTGAGTTGCCATGGTTCCTAGACCTCCAGCTCCTATTATCAGCAACAAATCTTCGGGCTTCAGATCGCACTTGACGACAGAACTGTAAGCTGTCAAACCCGAACAAGCTAGCGGAGCAGTTTGCTTAGGATCAATTCCCTCGGCGCTTACGAGATACCGCGCATTCGGAACCACAATATAATCAGAGTATCCACCATCCATAAAGACGCCGAGAAATTTCGGTCTGCCTTCGCAAAGGTTCTCCATTCCATTTAGGCACTTTCTACAGGATCCGCAACCGATCCAAGGATAGACAACTACCCGGTCGCCCTTTCTCACTTTTGCAGATGGAGAGATGTCGTCTACTTTCCCGGCGATTTCGTGCCCGAGCGTTACGGGAAGTTGCAATCCAGTGGCAAGCTTTCTACCGTTTCCTAGATTGTAGGAGCCCTCAATGAAGTGAAGATCGGTGTGACAAACTCCTGCATAATCCACTTTGACGAGTGCTTCTCCGTCTTCGATAAGAGGAGTTTTCAAGGAAGTCGTAAGCTCGAGAGGTTGCCCCTCGGCGACGAGTTTCATCGATTTCAAATTCTTTGCACCCGGGCGTGTTCAAGGAACATTTTGCCTTTAGGAATGTTCACTGCAATTGAACATTTCTAGGATGCTAAGCAAGTAGTCTCGAGCACTTTCAAGCATTTGGTTTGAGATTTACCTTTCAAAAGGCTGAAAAGCCAAAAATTACCTGCATCGGACTAGCAGGAGATCGACATCAATATACTGACAGAAAGTAATGAGAAGAGTTCCGCGCTGATATCGAATTTCATTCCAGAGTCAGTGGAAGATTTCGCTCAAGAAGCAAAAAAGCACCTAGATCAGTCGCAGATCAACTACATCTATAGCGGCACCGAATCGCAATCGACTCTTGACAGAAATGTTGCAGCCTTTTCTCGCTACTTGGTGCAGAGGAGAGTGCTGCGTAATATCGAAAGTGTTGAGCTGAATGTTTCTTATTTTGATAAACGCCTTTCAAGCGAGTTACCTTTTTTCCCCGCCCCGGTCAATTGCTCGCCACTTTACCCCAACGCCATCGTAGATTTGCTCAAAGTTACAAATTCCTTTTCTGTTCCTGTCTTTGTTTCGCAAGTCTCCGTAATCCGTCCCTTGGATCCTTCTCGTCTTCCCCAACTAGTGAAAAACAAGTCAAGTTCGTTAATTTGGCAAATCTACATGCAAACCGACAACATAGTGGACTGCTATAAACACGCAAAACTGGCAGAGTCCTGGGGGTACAAAGCACTCGCCGTCACGGTGGACGCTGAACTGAACGTAAAGCTACGAAACGAAATCGCAGCTCAGACCGCCTCCCACTCGTTTGTGAAGGTCACTCCTAAAGAAATAAAGAAACTAAGACAACTAAGCTCTCTTCCTTTGATTGTCAAAGGAGTAATGAACGCAGATGATGCAGAACTCGCAATCGAATCCGGAGCAGACGGGATCGTAATTTCAAATCATGGGGCGAGGGTCTTAGACCATATGTCTTCCACTCTTGAGGTGCTTCCCGAAATAGTAGGGCGACTGAAGGCAAAGAAAAAGACGAGACACGCAGAGGTGTTCTTCGACGGAGGAATCAGGCGCGGCACAGACATTCTGATCGCGCTTGCTCTTGGTGCAAGGGCTTGTTTGCTAGGTCGGCCAGTTCTGTGGGCTTTGAGCTGCGATCATGAGAACGGCATCACACAAATGATGACTATATTGAAGTCCGAGCTCGAGAGAGCAGCTATACTCTGCGGTGTTGCTAAGATCTCCAGTGTAAATTCTGCGGTGGTCCGAAAGGCAGAATTTTGAGAACCGTTATCGGTTAAATGAGAAGGGGCATCCTATAGGGTTTTTCCTATTATCAAGAAATGCGCATCTCCGCGAATCTATTAACGGTACTTGCGACCCATTTCATTCCCTTTACCAAGTATTCGAGCTGTTTGTTTTCATTGGGCGCATGCGCGTTTGAAAACGCATGCCCTCCGCCAATAGCTACACATGGGGCATTAAAGAGGTACATTGGACCAGTACCTGCTGAGGAGACTTGAACAATAGACGCTGTTTTGTAAACCTGTTCAGCTGCAAACTTAGCTGCAATCGCGATGGGCTCTTTCGGTGAGGTTCTCTTTGCTCTCTCTCCTTCAGAGTACGTGATCTTAACGTCAGAGTAGCCTTGAGTGACTAAGTACTTTCTTAGCTTCCTGACCAGATCATCCGGATCTTGATCTGGCACCAATCTAAAGTCAACTTTCGCAAATGCTTCACTGGGCAATACAGTCTTTGAGCCTGGGCCTGTATATCCGGAATAAATACCGCATATCGTGCATGTGGGTTTACCCACAAGAGCTCTCTTTGCCTCCTCTATGCTCATCTTGGCGATAAAATTCCTGATCCCAAGATCCGCCTTGATAGCTTTCGCGTCATAAGGAGCTTGTCTTATCAATTCGAGCTCTTGCTTCGTGAATTTTCGTACGTCATCGTACCAGCCCGGGATCAATATTTTCTCACCACTCTTCAAAGTGTTTAGAGCACCCACCAATCTCCAAGCTGGATTTTGAACTATGGCACCCAATGAGGAGTGCACATCCTTCTTGGCAACATTTGTAGTCAGCTGAACATAGAGAATTCCTTTAACACCTAAAACTACTTGCGGGCGACCATTGGGATCGACTCCGCCGAACTCCCAGACCACTCCGTCGGCCTTGAATATTTCGGGATACTTCTTCAGGTATTGAGACAAATGTATGCTTCCTATTTCTTCCTCGCCTTCAAAGAGGAATTTGAAATTGCAAGGAACATCTTTCCAAGTCTTAAGAAAAGCCTCAGTGAGTTTCACTCTGCCGGTTAGTTCTCCCTTGTCATCTGACACTCCTCTTCCATACATTTTGCCATCTCTGATCGCGGGAGTAAAAGGAGGGCTGTCCCAGAGTTCGAGAGGTTCCGGAGGCTGAACATCATAATGATTGTAGAAGAGGATCGTTTTCTCTGGATTTCTCTTGCTCTTTATTTCCCCTGAGACTACCGGGCTCCCCTCGCCGATATCATTCAGTTTTGGGTTGGCTCCAAGTTCATCGAGAAGCTTCATGACTAGTTCTGAACATTCTTTGATTCCTTGACCGGTTGCCGCAACGCTGGGCTGGCTCACTAGCTTTGAAAGCAGCTCGATCGCTCTATTTTTGTTAGAATCAATATAATCAAAAACTTCTTTCATTGACAACTTTGCTTTCAACAGGGCAAAGCAAAATCTCGCTCATAAGCATATTTGATTAGAAAATATTGAGGGACTTGGCGCTTTGTTGGCTCCATGGAATTGTTTCATTACAAATTAGCTGGCGAAATTCTTTCTTTTGAGAAAGGTTCTTGGAGAAATACACAATAGGGTTCTTCGATCCTAACCAATCTTAGTGGAGAGGAAACTGAGTGGAAGAAGCACAATTTGTACCTGCGGCAGGTCGTGGAATAGCTGCAAACGTCATTGAATCGGTCGGAAACACGCCTATGGTTCAGTTGAGAAAAGTCGTGCCTTCCGATTCAGCTAGAATTCTTGCGAAGCTCGAATGGGTAAACCCGACAGGAAGTATGAAAGATCGAGTTGCGAAGGCTATCATAGAGAATGCAGAGAAGAAGCACCAAATCAAGCCCGGTAGCACAGTCGTTGAATACACAGCGGGAACTACGGGAATTTCACTTGCATTGGTCTGTGCCGCGAAAGGTTACAACCTTCACATCGTCTTTTCTGACGCCTTCAGCAATGAGAAGCGTCTCACCATGCAAGCATTTGGCGCAATCGTTGAAGATGTAAAGAGCGACAATAAGATGATAACGGAGAGACTAATCAAGGAAATGATTGAGAGATCTAGAATTATCAGCGGACGCCCTAATCATTGGTGGTCAGATCAGCTTAACAATCGTGACGCCATAACCGGATACTATCCGTTGGGAGAAGAGATTTGGAACCAGACTGGCGGAAACATCGACGCCTTTGTCCAAGCCGTGGGAACAGCGCACTCAATACACGGAACAACACGGGCTCTGCGAAAGCACAAGCATGATGTGCACGTGGCAGCGGTCGAACCTGCAGAATCCGCGGTGCTTTCTGGGGGCCCTACTGGCTCTCATAAGATAGAAGGGATAGGAATAGGTTTCATTCCACCGTTATGGGAACCAAGCGAAGTGAGTGAAATTATCAAGGTAACAACTGAAGAGGCGAAGACAATGGCAAGGCGTCTTGCAAGAGAAGAAGGTCTGTTCGCAGGAACATCCTCAGGTGCAAATGTTGTTGCCGCTCTTCGCGTCGCAAAGCAATTGGGACCAAATGCAACGGTTGTTACGATCATGGTGGACGCTGGTTTAAGATATCTCAGCACTGACCTGTACAAACCGGACCAATTATTTCTACAAAACAGTTTCCTTCGACGCGTTTAATATTTGAAAAAGAACAAGGAAAGGCAGAGTTCAATCCTGCCAGAGCGAACGCATTATTGGCTGAAGTTTTAGGAGATCAGAGAGGCAAGTCCAATTGTGCAGAATGTTTGCGGTACGAGGTTCAGCAAAATTCGCATCGAAACTTCAAGACGCGCTGATATCAGCTGCAAAGGACGATGATTTTAGAGCTAATAGAGGGAGTCATGACAGCGGGTGGGGAGGAGTTTGGTATTCAGAAAAAGACCAGAGGTATTACAGAACTACGACCCCGATCTTTGAGGATCCGAAGGCCACGCAATTTTTCGAGAAAGATGATCCAATCGTAGGCATTTCTCACGCGAGGCTCAGAGCAGAAGGAGAGCCGGTTCGCGGTCCGTACGATTCGCATCCTTTCGAAGCTCATTTTGGCGACGAACTTGTGTATCTTACTCACAACGGCCACATTGACAAGTACAAACTAGGGGAAAAGGCTAGAGTGGAAGATGTCTCAAAGCTTAACGACAGCGAGGTTTTCACGTTTCTCTTGGAAAGAGTAAAGGGAAAATCCACGAAGGAACGCCTAGAAAACGCAATCAGTTATGTGCGCGAGATCAGAGCTATGAAAGGAGCTTTAAACTTGATGGTAATGTCGACCGTTCGTGGTGGGAGGAAAAATATCTACTATCATTGCGAATATCTGGATGAAACCAAAGAGCTCTACTATTCGCTTTATACTCTCAGGGAGAACGAGGACACAGCTGTGATGTCATCCACAGTGGCGTACAAATTAGGTCTGATTGACTCTACGGGAAAATCACGAGAACGTAAAGTTTCAAAGTGCGAGAGAAAACGCATCTTTATGCTATAATTATGACCTTCTCGATAGCGCAGAGGTCTTGCAAACGCCCTTGACCGATCCTAGGTTTTTGTAAAGTTGCCAAAAATAAAAGAAAAGACGATCGTTGCTGGGACGAGAGGTAGCAGTCTTGCACTCGCGCAAACCGGTCTTGTGATCGAGCTTATTCAAAGGAAGAACAAACTTTTCTCCTTTGACAGCAAGATAATCAAGACTTCTGGTGATAACCTTCAACGCAACCGTAATTCAACACTAACAGGAAAAGATTCTTTCACACGCGAAATTGATCTTGCTTTAATGAGAAAAGAAATTGATTTCGCAGTTCATAGTTTGAAAGATGTGCCCGTCGAGGATACTCTTGGATCCAAAAAGCAGAAATTAGAAATTGCCGCTTACCCAAAACGTGAATCTCCGTATGATGTACTAATCTCAAGGAATAGAGAAGCCACGTTACAAACACTTCCTGAGAATGCAAGAGTGGGAACGAGTAGCCTGCGTCGCGGAATCCAGCTGAAATTGTTCCGACCCGACATTGAAATTGTGCCAATTCATGGAAACGTTCCGAGCAGAATCAAAAAGATGCGAGAAAGCGAATCTAATCTGGATGCTATTGTTCTGGCGCAGGCTGGATTGCGACGCTTGAATATCTCGGATGAGGCCAACGAGGTCATTCCGAGCGACGTTATTCTTCCTGCGATAGGGCAAGGTTGCTTGGCAGTCTCTGTTAGATCAAATGATTATAGGACCAAGAAGATTGTAAAATCAATCGATGATAGGAGAACACGTCTCTGCGTAAGCGCTGAACGCACATTTTCAAAGGAACTGGGAGGAGGCTGCAACACTCCTATAGCAGCTCTTGCTACTATGAAAGGTTCGAAAATAAAGCTACGAGGTCTCATAGTAGGAGAAACTAGCTCAACAACGGCGAAAAGCAATTTCGTGATCCGAGACGAAATCGATGGAAAAGCAGAAGAGGCGGAAAATTTGGGCAGAAAATTAGCTCGGACCCTCAAAGCGATGTCAATGTGACAAAGTCCTCGAAGTTAAAGGGTAGGCGGTTTCTCATTACAAGAACCGTCGAAGGGAATAGGATCGAAAGAGAAAAACTCGAAGATCTGGGGGCCAATGTGGTGGAGCTTCCGTTTATTGAGATCAGGCCTCCTTCAAACCCGGTGAAAATACAGGAAGCTGTTAAGAAAATCCAACAGTTTGACTGGATTGTATTTACCAGCGCAAATGGCGTAAAGACTTTCTTTTCAAAATTCAAGGAAAAGGAAAGCGAAGAAATCAAAGCAAGGTTTGCCTGCGTGGGTTCTGAAACTCAAAGAGAGCTCGAAGCCCAAGGTTTCAAGACCTCCCTTGTTCCGAGCGAATTTCTTACTCTGAAACTGGGGCACGAGCTTTCAAGGCTTGGATTGAATGGCAAAAGAGTCCTTCTAGCTAGGGCGGAAGAGGCTAATCCAGAAATTGCGAATGTGCTTCGAAACGCTGGAGCGATAGTTGTAGAAGCTCCAGTGTATAGTACTCAAGCGAGAAAAATCGAAAATATTGACATGAGAATCTTGGATCAGATTACCGATATTACATTGACAAGTCCGTCGACAGTGAAGGCCTTGATGTCAAACTTCACTGCTGAGGAGATAAAGTCCAGAAACATAAAGATTCATTCTATTGGTCCCGTAACCGCAGAGAGTGTAAAAAAGGCTGGTTTAGAGGTTACAACGATTGCAAAAGAACATACAATCGATGGATTGCTTCGGACGATTACCTAAGAGATAAGCTAGATCGAAACATGCGAAGCTATTGAACGCAAAACTCGTTTCCATCGGGATCTAGCATCACAACCCAGTACTGACCTTGCTCTTCCCACTCGCGCTGCTTTTTCGCTCCGAACTTCAAGAGACGCTCAACCTCAGTGCCCACTGCTTCCTTTCGATCTTCTAAAGAAACTTGCGAGCCTTTACTAGCTTTTATGTCGATATGCAAACGATTTTTACCAAGCTTCGGTGTGTCCATCTTTTGGAAGTAGAACCGAGGTCCTTCACCTTCGGGATCGATAATCGCGCTGGCTGCGTTCCATTCTTCTTCAGGAATATTCCAAGCTTTGAGAGCTTCCTCCCAAGATTTGAATCCTTCAGGCGGGTCCTGAAGCTTGTAGTGCAAGGCTTCAGCGTAGAACTTTGCCAGGCTATCAGGGTCGCTGCAGTCATAGACGATTTGTGCTTTTAGTGCCATATTCAGGATTGCATTATCGTGTTATATGAATTGGCGGATGCCAACAGCATTTATGTCAGATTTGCCCGTCAACCGCCGTCTTTCATGGGAATGCTTTCTTCAAAGATTCCGTATTGTTTGGTGAAGTCTCGAAAGATCTGCCTTTTCTTCATCTGATGCCTTTCCTCTATACTCAAGAGACCTGCAAGGGTCTTTGTCGCTTCCAGAATGTGAGGCCCTTTGTTCAACATCACACACTCTGCTCTTATTCCCATTGCCGCGTCTGTTATTTCCGCTCTGGACGGAAGTCCACTCTTGGCAAGGGTTTCAAGAACTTGAGTGGCGAATACTACTGGCACGTGAGCCGCTTCGCACATGCATAGTATATCTTCCTGAACAAAGGCTAGATTCTCAAACCCAACTTCGACTGCGAGGTCTCCTCTGGCCAGCAATACGCCAAACTTTGGAAGCTCAAGACCTGCGAGTATAATTTCGGCTAAATTATGAACCGCGTCCTTAGTCTCAATTTTGGCAATTATGCCCATGTCTTCATGTCCTAGTTTGGAAAGGACAGGTTTCAAATCTCGGAGGTCATCGGCATTGTGAATAAAAGATAACCCGACCGCAGTCGCGTGTTGAACGACGAACTCGAGATCCTTCACATCCTCTGGAGTTAGGGCGGGAAGCTTTATCTTCGAGTCAGGAAAGTTTAATCCTTTTTCCGCCTTGATAGTCTCGACGGTGTCCGTTGGAGAAGTGATCTCAAGTTCCAAATAGTCCGGATTCACAGACTTTACCTTCGCTCCGATCTTCCCATCGTCAATGAATACCGAGTGGCCTTCTCTCACATACTCGAGGGCCTCGGGCAGAGTGCAGCTTATCTCCGCAGGTTGACTCTCCGTCGCCGGCTTGCCCAGTCTTTTTGGGTCTCTGTACAATCTCACGATGTCCTTGGCTTTCACCGCTATCTCTGATGGTTGGGGCTTGAGCTTTCCAACGACTAGTGTAGTTCCGCTTTCTGACTTGATCTCAGTTCCCTCTTCGAGATAGGCAGTTCGAGATAGACCCACTCTCACTTTGGTCGGGGTGAGCTTCTCAAGAACGACAAAAACTCTAGTTCTTCCGCGGGGATCAGTAAAGCGTAGCCTTTCCCCTACAACTAGGCTGGACAGTGAACTATGATCCTTTATTGAGATCGAGAAACTCTCCATCATTCCTGTAAGGCTCAATCCCTCTGTCTGCTCAGCTTCTAGATCCAATGTTCCCTCGAGCAGCTTTGATGGGTTACCCGCGCGATCTTTTGGAACGCTAAGCTTTAGAGGTTTAACTTCGAGAGAAACGTTTCCGGTTCTGATTTTGGGACCTGAAAGATCCATCAAAATCCGGCAGGTGCGACCTATGCCTTTTCCTCTTTGAATTAGCCTATCCTCTGCCGTCCTTATCGCGGTGATCAGCATGAGCCATTCAGTGGGTGTATCGTGAGCGCAGTTAATTCTGGCAATGTCCATTCCCGAAAGTAAGAGTTGTTCGAGAAGCTCGGGTCGATACATAGTTGCGGGATCAAGTGTAACCATGATGCGAGTCCTGCGACCGTCCCTCGGGCGTCCAAGAAGAGCCTTGCTTCTTTCCTCCAAGGTCATGATCGCAACTTGACTCGTGGGTTTTGCAAGAACGGTAGGTTTTGGAGTTGAGCCTAGATGGATCATCACTTTTTCAATATTCGAGAGGACTTGTCCTTCGAGCCGTCCCAGAGAAGACAAACCTTCGTTTGCAAGAGCCAATTGAAGCTCGGAGAGATCCTTTTCCCTTAGGGCAAGATATGCAAGCAGGTTGTCTCTGCTCATCTCGTTTTCCTCCCTCTGAAGGGGGAATTTTGCTCTCGATATTTCCGCTCTTTTTAAAACATCAGAATACAAACGGTAAAGTTTGTTTTGTAGAGGCTCCGAAGAACTAAGATTTGCTTGAGTTGCTGCTAAATCATCGCTCTCTTTTTGGTGAAGTCTTGTTTCAACTCTTTCTTGGGCCAACTTGATCGTTTACTCTAGGTAAAGGAGCTGCTCTGCATTTGATTAAATGTTTTCACAATAGAGAATATAGTCGCCAATAGGCCGTTTCGGCATTTTTGACTCACATGTGAAGAACAACAGGTTTCGTTCGTCACATTTCGACAATCGAGTTTGGTCAAACTTTGAAAATACAGCTAGTTCAATAATTATGGCAAAATCACGCTACCTTTCTGGTCCAATTTCCAGAAAGGATTGTAAACGACTTCCCATAAGTACCCGTCCAAATCCGCAAAGTACCCGCTATATCCGCCCCATGATGCTTTTTGGGGTTTTTTGACAAGCTTTGCTCCTAATTTTGTTACTTGCTTAAGAATCTCGTCGACTTGCTTCTCGCTTTTCACATTGTGGGCTAGAGTTATTCCGGGAAAACCGTTTCCTTTCGCTTCAACTTGCGCGTCTTTAGCTAGGCTCTTCTTGTCATAAAGTGCAAGTATTACGCCATTCAGTTTGAAGAAAGCAATTGAATCCTTTTTGCTCGCTTTTGTTGCCCACTTCAAACCACGCTTGTAAAAATCAAGAGATCGCGCGAAATCGTTGACTCCAAGGGTCACAACACTGAGGGACGGCTTCATGAAAGAGTCGTCCTGGTAATGAATATCTAAGGACTTCGAAAGGCAAAGTCAGTGTCTAAAGGACTGGCCCATTTTCTTGAGGTTCGAAGGAGGATCCAAAGTATTCGTGATCTTCAACTATATAGCTCTCTTTAAAGCGAAGATCCAAACGACATGATAATTTCAAACAATAGCAACTTGGATACTCCTATTTAGATGTGGCGGGAATCGGGGATTCTTAATGAGTGACTTTAAAGTAAGTTTTGGATCTTGCAATAGCTTCAGCTGTAATGGCTATTAGGGCATGTAGTGGACAACAATGGCAATTTGGAACCGGGCATATGTGGATGATAGAGGGGGAGGGCATAAATACGTCGGAACAATCGGTTTTGTTGAATCTTCAAGGTGTTGAAATCCCTTGTTGATTTTCGGGGCGGGGGTCTTGATTTAGACCTCATGCTGAAGACAATAATACAAATTGCAAGTGCCATGATGACTATTCCATAAGGGAAGCAATGAAAGCAGTATCATTTGCAGGATTAATCACATTGTCGTTAGCAATCAACAATCCGACAATAAGAAGGAAGATTCCAAAATATAGGTAATTTTTTCTTATTCCGAATCCTTTGTAAGTGAAAACAGTGATTTACGCTTTCTTACCTTTCAACGCTTGCTCTAGAAGTACCATCCAATTGTCCGGAATTGCCAAGCCAGCTCTTTGAGCTGGTGTCATGCCTTCTAAACTCGCATGTGGCTTTACAAAGTTATAATGAATTCTTTGTCCTTCGGCAGAAGGCTTCTCCATAGTTTTCCAGCCACGAGTAACTTTTACTCTTTCTCTCAGAGTATCGTTCATCCTCTCGGTTCTATTGTTATTCGGATGAGCTTGCGTTTCGGTTTTCCCTTTCGTTCTTATTCCGACCTTAGCGATCACTTGCGGATTCCATTCTTTCACGTTCATACCCCGCTAATATTATAGTAGGCATGAGCTCCATCCACCAAAATCTTTTCAGGGAATTGTCCGTCAGAAACGAGACTCTCCTGAAGGGCGAACTCACCTTGTCATTTATATCCGCCGAAAATCCTAGGAAGATAGGACAGAATTGGCAACCTTAACAAAGATTGAAAGTCCAATTACAAATGTTGGAATTGATTCAAAGCGACCAAGGCGACTGAGGCAGTCAGCAGCGCTCAGATCTCTCTTTTCGGAGACTAATGTCGAGCCTAGAAACTTGGTGCTGCCAATATTTGTTCGAGAAGGTAATCAGATTAAAGAACAAATTGATTCGATGCCCGGAATTTTTCGATTATCACCGGATGAAAATCTTGAACGGGAAATTTTAGAAATTCAGTCTCTCGGGATTGGAGGCATTATAGTCTTTGGATTGCCGAAGATAAAGGACCCCTTTGGAAGTGAGGCGTACAACGTTAATGGAGTCGTCCAGCAGGCGGTCAGGCGAATCAAGCAGACCAGTTCTGAATTGGTTGTGATTTGCGATGTATGTATGTGCGAATATACCGACCACGGGCACTGCGGCATCCTGAACCCAAGAGGGCAGGTCGAAAATGACAGAACCATTGAATTTTTGGCTAGGATCGCTGTTTCACAAGCCAACGCTGGCGCAGACATTGTAGCCCCTAGCGCAATGATGGATAACCAGGTGCTCGCCATAAGACAAGGTCTCGATTCAGCCGGATTTGAATCGATGCCCATAATGTCATATTCTTCAAAATACGCCTCGGCTTTCTACGGACCTTTTAGAGAGGCTGCAGGCTCGGCACCAAGTTTCGGAGATCGAAAGACCTACCAGATGGATCCTTCAAATGTTAGAGAGGCATTACGGGAAACGAGAATCGATGTCGAGCAAGGCGCGGACGTGATTATGGTAAAACCAGCACTTTCCTATCTTGACGTAATAAAAGCTGTGAGGGCAGAATTTGATCTTCCTCTTGCCGCTTACAACGTGAGCGGGGAATACTCGATGATCAAGGCAGCGGCGATTAACGGCTGGATCGACGAGGAGCGAATTGTGGATGAAGTACTCCATTCCATCCGCCGGGCAGGCGCAGATATTATCATAAGCTATTTTGCAAAAGACTATGCAAGGCGCTGGAAAAATTCGCATTAAGTGAGATTTTTGGCTACAGAAACTACCACAACTCAGGCTGATGGCGTGGGGCAGCGTCACCACGAAGAGACGCAAAGCCTTGAGGAAATGCGCGAAGGAAGACAGTTTCTCAAATACACTTTCTTCAAACTGATTCCTGCTTGGAGATCAGCAGCAGAAGAGGAAAAGGAAAATGCAAAACAAAGCTTCCGACAAATAGTCGACAAGCACTCGACTACGATGATTGTCAAGCCCTTCTCCCTTTTTGGAACGCGCGGAGACGCGGATTTCATGCTTTGGACGATAAGCGAGCGGCTGGAAGATTTTCAGGAAATGATTTCGGAGAGTTTGAAATCTCCTCTAGGGAAGTATCTCACCACGCCTTATTCATATCTCTCAATGACCCGTCGCTCTGAGTACATTAGGGAGCACAGACATCCAGGTCAGGAAGGCGATGCTCTAAAAAAAGTCCCGGGCAAGGCAAAGTATCTCTTTGTGTATCCTTTTGTCAAGAAAAGAGAATGGTATAATCTCTCAGCTGAAGAGCGCCAGCGAATGATGATGGATCATATCAGGAAAGGTCACAATTTTCCTTCAGTGAAGATCAACACTTCGTATTCGTTTGGTCTCGATGATCAAGAATTCGTCCTTTCCTTTGAGACAAACTATCCGAGCGATTTCCTTGAGCTCGTGATGGCTTTGCGCTCAACCGAAGCGAGCAAATACACACAGCTTGAGACGCCTATATTCACTTGCGTTTCATGTCCAATTGGCGATCTTTTGCAGCTCTTCTAAAGCGTTTTCCGCTTCTTGAAATTTCTACAAAGCAGCTAAGCTAATCCATAACAGTGACCCAAAGTAGAACGAAGGGACTACACTTTTGAGGAAGGAAAATCGCAGCAAGAAACTTTTCTCACGAGCACAAAAATACTTGGTTGGAGGGGTCAACAGCCCCGTCAGATCCTTCAAAGGCGTGGGAAAAGAGTTTCCACTTTTCATCTCGAAAGCAAAAGGCTCGAAAATCTATGACGCAGATGGCAATCAGTACATCGATTACGTGTGTTCGTGGGGCGCCTCGATCCTGGGTTCCGCTCATCCTTCTGTCGTAAAGGCTGTTAGAGAAGCTGCGACAAAGGGCCTGAGTTATGGCGCTGCAACAGATCTGGAAAGTGACCTCGCAGAACGAATTCAAAAAAGCATCCCCAGCATTGAGCTTATGAGATTAGTTTCCTCGGGAACTGAGGCGACCATGTCTGCAACAAGAGTGGCGCGAGCCTTTACGAAGAAGAACAAAATAGTCAAGTTCGACGGATGCTACCACGGGCACTCTGACGGTTTTCTAGTGCGGGGAGGATCAGGGCTGGCAACTTTTTCAATTGCAGATTCTGCAGGGGTTCCAAGCTCTATTGCGGCCGATACTCTAGTCGCGAGGTTCAACGATCTTGATTCTGTCAGTAATTTAATGGAACAAAATAGATCGCAGGTTGCTTGCGTCATTGTTGAACCTGTTGCGGGAAATATGGGAGTCGTGCCTCCAGAGGAAGGGTTTCTCGAGGGCCTGCGAAGATTATGTGCTGAAAACGAAATTCTTCTCATATTTGACGAAGTAATCACGGGTTTTCGCGTCGCTCGCGGCGGAGCTCAATCATTGTATAATATCGGGCCTGATCTTACTTGTCTGGGAAAAGTAATCGGCGGTGGCATGAATATCGCTTCTTATGGGGGAAGAAAAGAAATCATGGAGCTCGTTTCTCCGCTTGGACCTGTATATCAAGCGGGTACACTATCTGGAAACCCGATAGCAGTTGCTGCGGGAATCGCAACTCTTGATGCTCTAACAAAGAGTGCATACTCAAAATTGGAGTCAAATTCTAAAAAACTCGGCTCGGGAATTGCGAAGTCTACGGACAGAACAGGTGTGAACGTCAAGATACAAAGAGTTGGCTCCATGATCGGACTTTTCTTTTGCCCCAATCAGGATCCAAAGGAATTTGCCATCAGAAATTACGATGACATTATGAAGCGATGTAGCAAAGAGGATTATGCGAAATTTTTCAATAATATGAGCGATGCAGGAATTTACCTACCTCCTTCCGCCTTTGAAACAATATTCGTATCAACAGCGCATTCAAATGAGGACATTTCAAAGACAATTGATGCCTCTCGACTTGCGTTCGAACAAATGGGGAAAGGAAATTGATGAATAGTAATTGAAACCCAGAGAGCGCTTTCTTGCGGCCTGTCGAAGAGAGGAGGTTGATTTTACTCCGGTCTGGTTCATGCGCCAAGCGGGCAGATACCTACCCGGCTACAGAGAAGTGAGAGCAAAATACTCAGTGCTAGAGATTGCAAAAACTCCATCAGCATGCGAGCTAGTCACCCTAATGCCGATCAAAGAGCTAGGAGTCGATGCCGCCGTCATGTTTGCGGATATTATGCTGCCGCTTGAAGGTATGGGAGTGGATTTTAGCATAGAGGAAAATGTCGGACCGATCATTTCAAACCCTATAACTGACATAGACGAAGTGGAAAAATTACGTGAGTTTGACCCGCAAATAGATGTCCCATACGTTTTGGAAGCGATAAAGAGAGTAAGAGCCAGACTCGACGAAACAGACCATGCTCTCGTAGGTTTCTCAGGAGCCCCTTTCACGATTGCAAGTTATCTTATCGAAGGTCAGCCTTCCAGAGATTTTACAAAAACGAAGAACTTGATGTTTGACAAGCCCGAGGTCTGGAACCTTCTGATGGCAAAGCTCACTGACATGATTTCGAAGTATCTCTCCGCACAAATAAAATCAGGAGCAGATGCAGTCCAGTTGTTCGACTCTTGGGTAGGCACGCTTGCCCCGACTGATTACAATGAATTCGTTGCGCCATATGTCAAGAGAATATTCAATTATGTTGCGAGCGAACATCCTGATACTCCGAAGATTCACTTCGGAACGAATACATTCCATCTTCTGAAAGCGATAAAGGAAAACGCCGGTGTAGATGTTTTCAGCATTGACTGGCGAACACCGATAAATAACGCGAGAGAAATTCTAGGGAATGAAATAGCAATTCAAGGGAACTTGGAACCCGCCGTCCTACTTTCAAGAGATAGAGAAGGCTTTATCACTAAAAGAACTCAGCAAGTCCTTGATAACAACGCGGACTCAAAGGGACACATTTTCAATCTGGGACACGGAATCTTGAGAGAGACCCCCGTTGAGAACGCCAAGTTCGTTGTAGATTATGTTCACAAGAATAGTTAGGGCGACAGAATATGGAGAAGAAAGCGATCATCCTCATGGCTTATGGCAGCCCAGAGCGAGATGAAGATGTGGAAGCCTATTACACCCATATCAGAAGAGGAAGGCGACCGACCCAAGAAGAGCTTCAGAATCTAAAATCTAGGTACAAATTGATTGGGGGACATTCACCTCTTCTAAAAGTGACAAACTCTACCGCGGAAAAACTTGAGGAGAGACTGGCAAGGGAAGGCAATAGCATTCGAGTCTACGCCGGAATGAAACACTGGCATCCCTTCATTTCTGAAACTTTCGATCAAATATCAAAGGATGGGGTTACCGAATTGACTGCGGTTGCGCTTGCTCCGCACTACTCCAAAATGAGCATTGGGAGTTATCAGGATGCGTTGAAGAAGGCAAACGAAGAGCATGGCAGTAAGATAGCTCTCAAGTTTGTCGACAGTTGGCACCTTAATCCCATTTTTGTTGGAAAATGGAAAGAAAGGATCACTAAGGCTTGCGAAGAAAAATTCCAAGGGATTGATCGAAAACAAATCTTCTTGCTGTTCTCAGCTCATTCGCTGCCTGAACTGATTCTCTCTTGGAACGATCCCTACAAAAACCAGCTTCTTCAAACCGCTAACAAGCTTGCCAGCGAACTCAGTTTAGAACGCGGACAGTACGGTTTTTCATTTCAAAGTGCTGGTCATACTTCCGAGCCTTGGCTTGGCCCAGATATGCTGGAGAAACTGAAAGAACTCGACGCTGGTAGTTGGAAGAACGTGCTTGTGATTCCCATAGGTTTTGTCTCTGATCATCTTGAAATCTTGTTTGACATTGACATTGAGGCAAAAGAGCTAGCGAAGGAACTTGGCATTCATCTGGAGCGGACGGAATCATTCAACGACAGTTCTGATCTCATTGATATCCTAGAATCTGTTGTCGCGCAATCTTGATCCAGAAGAAGGGTCTCCTTTCTTGGAGCGGCGGAAAGGATAGCTCACTCTCTCTATCAACTTAAGCATGACAAGGACTATAAACATGTGGAAATCAAGGCGCTACTAACAACTCTCACAAAGGATTACAACAGAATCAGCATGCATGGAGTTAGGCGGGAACTCCTGTTTGCACAGGCTCGATCTTTAGGGATTCCATTGGAGGAAATTTGGATTCCATCTAAAGCTACGAATGAAATCTGTGAAGCGCAAACAATCAAATCAATAACAAAATGGAGGGAAAGTGAGAACCTTTCGAGCATTGTGTTTGGCGATCTGTTTCTCGAAGACATCCGAATCTACAGAGAGAAATTTCTCAGAACTCTGGGTCTCGAGTGCATATTTCCATTGTGGGGCAAAGATACTCGCGAGCTTGCAAAATTCTTTGTTGAGTCCGGCTTTGAGGCAATAATATGCACTGTGGATCCTAAGAAACTGGACCCAAGTTTCTGTGGAAGGGAGTTTGATAGTGAATTTCTCTCGGAGATACCAAGTACAGCCGATCCTTGCGGAGAAAATGGAGAGTTTCACACGTTCGTCTTTGATGGACCCATTTTCAAAGAGAAATTAGATGTCAAAGTGGGACAAGTTGTGTCTAGAGATGGGTTCTATTTCGCAGACATATTTCCAAAGTTCGGAACAGGCTGATCAGAAGGAGGCGAGGGGGGAGTTTCTGTGGGAGTTGGAGTCGGAGTTGTTGCGGCTTGCAATTTTCTTCCTCGAAGAACGTAACCGAGCACCAAGCCCACTATGAGCGCTAAAGCTGTGATGATCCCATAGAGCAAGACTGATCCAACACTAAGGACAGCGGTTTGTTCTTCGAAGTTTGCGGTAAGGGTTTGGGGCAAATTTCCATACAAAACCACGCTCCGCTGAGAGGATCCAAAGCCGAGGAATTGCTCCTTTTGATTTCCAATATTGGTTTCGTTCTGAAATGTCACCACCAAGGATGAGCCTTGGAGAACGGGTACCAGAAGGCTAGTTTTATTCTGGATCACTGTTTGGCTGGAGTTAAAGTCGCCAACAACTGCGCCTCCGGCAGTACCAGAGAGGCTGATAGAAGACACCGTAATATTAAATTGGAAAATTTCCTTATCAAATGCTACAGACCCAGAGTAAGAGATGCTATCCCGATACACGCCTGTATGGGTGGGCTCGAAGAGAAAACTGAACCCACCGCCAGCTCCTGTGGTCCGAGACGCCCCGCTTAAGGATTCTAGGACTGGAAGATTGGAGGCGGCCGCGACACTCGAAGAAGTACCTGGCGAGTAAACAAGTACGCCTTGAAGAACGAGGGACCCGTTACTAAATTCGTTGCTTCCAGTTAGTGTTAGAGCAGGCGGTAGCGGCCAAAGTTTTTGCGTAGTGACCACGCCACTGCTAAGTGTCGCCGTGGGCAAGAAAGGACTAGTGAGGTCCGCTGCTATTTGGATCCCAGCCGCTTGCTCTGCCGTATCCGAGCCTCCAGAAAACGCGTCAAGGACTGGAAGATAGGCAGTTCCATTCGAATACAATAACTCTTGAGATCCATACACAGAGTTGACGAAGACACTTGAGCCACTACCCGGTCCGCCAAAGACTAGTTCAAGATCGCTGGGCAAAATGAAGCTAGTCCCCCCGCCCAGATCATCCACCACAGGACTATCACCGCCGATTTGAAAATACGATGGAACTCTTGGATTGCCAGGATACAAAATAGCATTATCATATTGGCCAGTAAAATTGTCCCCGCTGGAATCTTGAATTTGATACTGGAATCCAACGCCTGCTGCACCATTTCCGGCAGAGTTAATCGACATGGTGAGGTTAATAGTAAAAGGGGCGGTCACTGTAAAATTAGAAGCTGCAGTGATATATGCGCACGATGTGCCCTCACCGGATACTATGATGCATTGAACGCTCCCGTTGCCTGAGATTGCGTTCTGATTCATATTCGCAGAGCTCGAGCTGAAATTCCAAATATTATCAACCGGCTCGAGTACGTACAATGTTTGGCTAATTTGTGTGAGCAAAATTACGTTTTGGGTCCAATAAGTGCCAAGATTCCCAAGCCAAAGCACCGCGTTTTCTTGAAGAGACGCGCTATTATACCCTGAATATAGAGTGCCGTTTACATAATCATTTGTGAAGTTTATGCTGTTTACAATTATTGTCGAAAAATAACCTACTCCAATTCCCGTAATATTGGTGATTCCTCTCACACTGTTTGTCTGCACTACTGTTCCATTTGAACCATAGGAGGTAATGCCCACCGGAGCGAATCCCGAAATGGGCTCAACATCATCCAATCTTGGCTCCCTTGGAAAGAACATATGAGCGAGTAGTTGCGAAGATTTGTCTGTAGTTTGACGATCATTCGCAATCGTGCGGGAAATTGATGAATATGCCGTTGAATGAAGCGTAGATTGCTCTTGCGAAGAGCCTGAAATCAAAATCAATAACATTACAATTGCAAGGAAGATAGCGAACCGGTTTTTCAAATCAGTAGATCACTCCGATATCAAGAGACTGTATGACAGTCTACTAACCGCCGAAATTTAAAGACCTCCGTATATCAGCATATGGTAGTATTCATCAGGATGGCTCCTTCGTTTGCAGTCCTTGTTAGACAGTTTATTATAAAATCAATTTCTGATTCACCTACTGAAATTTTCATTCAGAGTTCTTCCCCTCACACGTCAAGGAGAGTATGCATGTGAGAAAAAGTTTCACAAGCTCGTGCGAGAGCGCACGACAAATTAAGTATTGGGAATCCACAAAATTATATTGATAGAAGTCACCCATGGGTTTGCCATGAGACTAAGGTTCCTAGATCCTTCGGAGATGGCGGCGCTAAGACTAGCCATAGGAGAGAGCCAAGGCCTCACAATAGAAGAATGCGACGAGCGGTTCCTAATAAGCAAGTATTTTGCCGTGCCTGGCACTAATTTCATGCTCTACGACACAGGAGAAAAGTCAATTTGTCTCGCATGGGTTCTCGGTGACGAAAAGAGTTTCATAGAGTTCTATTTGCACGAGGAGCTCCATTATATTCTTCACAAATGCGTAGACCTGAAGAGCTGCTGCGATTACGATAACGTAGCACGCGTTGCTGAAAGGGAAATATCCGAAGTTCTAGTTTATGAACGACGCAATTAGATTTGGAATAAGCCGACACTGAATCCAGCTTCACCTTCCTATGGTGCACTGCAATTCGGGTTCGCGCTTTCATCAGGGCCGCAGTAAGTCCACGCGTAGATTGAGCCATTATACATAGGTAACTCATCCGCACCTACAAGAGGCGATTGCCACGATGCGGTGGAATTGTAGCTCCAGATCAACCAATAGTCGTTGGAAGTGTCTTGAACGCCATCAATGCCTGTTACAAGGTGTTCGCCATATTGGGGATAATACGACGCATTCATGTTCCCATGCGTTATTACCAACGTTGCAATATACAAATTCCATTGTGGTTGGACTGCCGTATCGTTGAACCAGACGTTGGTCCCATTACCAAAATCGAGCAGAATATTCGAGGTCAAAAGCGTCAGCGGAACAGGTTGAATGTTCTCATGCAAGTTCACGTTATTCTTGTTCTCAAAGCTACTCAGGATTGCTTCGAAGTTTGAAGAAAGCTGCTTGTACTGGTTGGTAATTGCAAGGTATTGACTCCAAAGTTGAGTCAGTGTCTGGCTTGCATTGATGTACGCACTATCACTCGTGTTGAGCACAGAAACCGCACTGACAAGAAGGGTGAACGTTTGGTTGAACACATTTGAAACTGAAAGAAAACTAGCGCTGGTGGAATTATAGACCGAAGCCAAATTTTCAAATGATGTAACAGAGCCATTGTATGTGAAAATTAGCCCATCGTATTCACTCGCGAGAGAGCTGTATTTTGTCGTCGCGCTTGCCAATTCGCTTTCGACTTTGCTACTATTTGCTGAAGCCTGATTGTAAACAGTGTAGTAATATACGGTCAGTGTCGAGCTAATTACTAGGAGCGCCACAAGTAGTGAGATTATACCATAGAGAATCCTAGATTGCATGGGCATCTTATCTAATTCACTTATCCTTGATTTACTCCTGAGACTCCTGATCCGGTCAAGATTCCTTGCGGCTTCCTGCTCGACAGCTCTCCCTCTCGCCCAAACACTCGCAGAAAATAAGTGATGATCATCGGAGCCAAGGCTGATCCTATTATGAAGTCGCCTAGCTCATGTGAAATCATGAAATAGATTCCAAAGGCTTCGATGGCCAAAAATTTTGTGACAGTGATTCTCAGACCGAAATCTAGCAGGGCGGTTCCAAAGTTTGTGAAGCTATCCCAAAGAAACGCGCAGATCGCCATGATCGAGCCAAAGAAAATGTTTAACTCTGATACAGGTTTGATTTGATAACCCCAGACATTGGATGCGCTCCAGCCAGCTAGCGCATAAATTATGTTTGCACCGACAAGAAAGGGGATGATCAGACCTCCGAATCCATTAGGGCTGATTATGCCCCAAATTAGCTCGGTCAAGATCGCAATCGTTGCTCCGATTTTAAATCCAAAAGCGTAAGCGGAAGCAAACACCAGAGTGAATTCGAGTTTCACATTGTAAATCGGAGTCATCGCATAATCAGTCGCAATTGCCAAAGAAGTGAATATGGCGATCAGTGTAATCCTTCTTGTATTGTTCATAGGCTACCTGTCTGGACAATCCAGCCAGCTCCTTAAGCATTTCCAAGATTAAGGGGAAAAATCGACTTGCCCTTTTAAGTTAACAAGAGCTTACAATGAGCTCGTCGTTTTGCGTCAAGGTATGAATAGCACGAAGGACATCAATATACCCGAGCATCGATTATGGGCCTTTGTCTCTGTGCCGGTTTGTTGAAGCTTCCATTCACTCATCCCAAAAAGCATCGGCGAATCATCGCCATAGATTGTAAAACGAGGCACAGCCGCTGAAAGCTAACGACATGAAATATCCTGAATATGCAACTGAGTGGAGCGTGGATCGCATGGACAACTACAGCTAAATTACTTTGACTAGAATGTCAGTTCAACTTACCAAACGTTCTCAAGACTTTCAGTCAGGTCCTATATTTTCTATAAAATCGTTCAGATTGAGTCGTGCAACTGGACGCAAGCTTAATTTCTCACTCAGAGGAGTATGAGTGACTACCCTTGTCGCAACCGTTGTGGCTTTGGATAATCGCTATCCCGATGGCCTTTGTTACTTCATTGCTAGTCAAGCGAGCGCTCCAGGCCAAAACTCCAGCTGACAATGACGTCGTCCTGTATCTTCTCATCACAATGGCCAGCATGTTCGGCGGTGCAGTGATCTACTTCCTTTCTCCAAGTGTAGTCAGCATAGTTGAAGCTGTAGCATTCAATGCCGTCTTGATGACTGGCGGAGCCATCTTTATTCTCCACCGCTGGACCGAAGGCTCGTTAGATGAGGAAATAGGGAAAATCACTGTTGCACCTTCTCAAGGTGCCGCGTCCGACGTAGTTGCCGATGCGACCACCCATGACGCAGGGACCCTAAGAGTTGGAACTCGTGCCGCTGTAATCTCTCTCATTTTGCTAAATGAATTCTTGATGGGCTGGGCTTTTGTTTTAGCCTCAGGATCTTTTACAACAGCTTCTGGATCATCAGCACAAGCTGCATTATCAACGTTCAGCAGGGTCGTAGGATCTGATTGGTTCATATTCACTATGGTTCTTGAAATGATCTTTTCAGTTTACATGCTGAGGAAGAATCTCCCTAAGAGCTTTTTTCTGATTGTCATCGGGCAATCAATAGTGATGTTCTTCGCGCCGACTGCCCTAAATAGTGCAAATTGGGTTACCTATAGCATCTACCTTGGCAGCGTTGCCATGATCGGCCTTCTTATCTATATGTACGAATATCTGTTCAAAAACAAAATCGTCACAAGCGCGATTAGAGGATACTTTCTCGCTCTCCTCGCGCTTTATGCGATGATGATGGCAGGCATATTTGTATGGATAATTCAGGGTAGCGCACTCGTGTTTGTGCTCTCAATAGTTGGTGAAATGATCCTTTACTTCAACTTAATTCTTTCAAAAGGAAGTATCGAGTCATCGAAATCGAGGTCTTGGCTCACAGATCCTTGGTGGGTTTTCGGGTTCATGACGATGACTTTCGTCGCCGAATATTTCATGGGCGCACTCATTGACATGCAATACTATGGCACGGGATTCATAACTGGCATAAGTTTGGCTCCTATTTCGGGCTCTATAGTAACTCAGATCGGCGCAGTGTTTTATGATTTCATTATCTATTTTGGATCCGTGACAGGTTCCGCCTGGTTTTTGATTATGATGGGGGTAGAGATGGGTGCCCTAGTAGTGTTCAAGATTATGATAACGAGAGAGCTTGAGACTAAGATCAGACTCGTTTTGGTCATTGCAGCTTATTTCATATATTCCATTTTTCTCCCGTCATTTGTTTTTTCATCAAGCATCGCGAGTATCCCTTTCTTGGGCTGGAGCATGGGTGTCGGCACCGCAGGCGCAGTTGCGCCTGTTTTCCTAGGAGCGATCTTGGGAACGTATTTGATCACCGGCGTACTTTCCTTTTTGTTTGGAGCAAGACAAACATGCTCTGTATTCTGCACGGCCGCATTGATGTATCAAGGCACGTTCCCCGACTCTATGAGTGCGTTCAACCGAACTTCCAAACTTGGTAGGAAACTTCTGACCAGCCGCATGTCCAACTTGTACAAGATCGTATCTTCTATAGCTATAGTGTCAATCATAATCGCTGCCATTGCCTCCTATCTTAATTCCGTTGGCATCATTAGTTTCACGTTTTTTGGAACGGATATCGTGTTTTTTCTGTACATCTTTTATTTCAATTTCCTTTGGTACATTATTTTCATTTCAATTCCCTTCGTCGGCACTTATGGTTGCGTAACAACAGGCTATTGCCACATTGGACTCTTCAACCAATTCGTTAGCAGAATCGGATTGTTCCGGCTAAAGGTCAAGGATCCTACGCAGTGCGTCAATTGCGAAACCAAAGACTGTGCTAAGGCATGCCCTGTGGGATTGACTGATCTTCCAGGAAATTTCATCAAGAGTGGACAATTCAGAAGCCACAAATGCATAGGCGTGGGGGATTGTGTGTCCGCATGTCCTTACGAAAATGAATACTTCTATGATGTTCGGGGCTGGCTGAGGGAGAAACTGGGAATAAAAGGTAGTAATAAGCACGGCCAACCACACCTGCCCGTCATTGGGAGTCCGGTTCAAGCAGAACAGTTCGCAGGTAGGGAAGCTAATGCTAAAACATAATTCCGCCTTATATTAGTGTGAAATCCTTTTTGGAGAGCTACTCTGTGTGGATTGAACAGAGTGGAAAAAGAGTAATTCGCTATTTCAAAAAGAGCGTTTTGAAACCGGAATGATCAAAATATGAGAACAATTTATCTCGCCACAAGTGTACTACTAGCTTTGCTAGCGATCAGCTTTCCGCTCGCGGGACTAGCTTACTCGGTCAGTCCACCATCTCTATTTTCTCTCTATGAAGGCCTTGCATCGTCCCTGTTTTGGTTTTCACTGGTTGGTCTTGCTTTTCTCTTTCCTCTTCGATATGTCGCGTCATTCTTTGGAAGATACATCAAAACGGCTCGCGGCTTGGGTGTTTTCGTTTCTTACATGTCTCTTCACCTGGTCCTTTATGGACTGATTCTCGAGGGGATTGTGGCATACAGTTTCAAAACTCCGTCGGTCGTGAGTCAGGCATATTTGCTCTTCGAGTCAATTCCGCTCTATCCTGTCTCTACAATTTCGATTCTCAGTGGTTTTGCATTTAATCCAACCATAGAGCTCTTCATTCCGCCGGTATATGTTTTGGCTTTGTCATTTTACACCATGTCGTTGTCATTCGTGATTGGCGTATTAGTTCTCACGAATGTAATGAAAGTTGTTGAGATCGGAAAGGCGTGCGGGACTGCGTTTCGCTCTCGCTCGTTGATAGTGATGCCCGCTCTCGGTGTAATTGGTGGAGCTGCCTGTTGTTTATCCCTGCCAGTCCTCATAGCTCTCGCAGCACCAACTACTGCATTAATTTCAGACAATCCAGCTATCTTTTACGTAGCTTATTTCGTCTTCCCAATTGCGACTGCCATCGGCCTGAAATACAATATGGATTCGACAATCAGGATTGCTTCGAAAGTGTCCAAAATTGTCATTTCAAAAAACTTCCTTGACGGAAAAACCGAGACCTCCCTAAGGAAAATAGGAACCTGATTCTTTCCCATGCAAGTTTTGCAGTCAAAATCTAGAAAACTAATCATAGCATCAGTTGCTGTTGCAGCTGCCATAGTGAGCCTCATTCTGATAATCTCAAGTGGAATTGCAACTCCGGTATCGACTAGCAGTGGTTTGGCCTCAAAGACCGTTTACTTCACAATAATAATGAGCGACAACGGTCCTTTGGAGGGAATGAACGGGAGTGCGCACCATGTTTCACAGGTGTGGCCCGTCATAACTGTTCAGCAAGGAGAAGCCGTTGTAATCCTTCTTCTTAGCAGGAATTCTTCCGAAGCACATGGATTCGAAATATCCCATTACTTTAATCAAGGGGTGGCGTTAGAGCCCGGTGGTTCCTACATAATCAAATTTGTAGCTAACGACCCAGGTAGTTTTCTCATTACGTGCCCTATATTCTGCGCTATTCATCAGTTGATGGATTTTGGACGATTAATAGTCCAATCAAATTCGACTAGCTAGCAGACGAAAATTTAGCAGAGGCTTCAGTGATGAATAATCAAATGATCACGGTAAATGTTTCTGGCCACTTGAAAGACTTCACGGGAAAGAAGAGGCAGTTTGAGGTTCCAGGTTCGGCAATAAATAATGTAGTAGATTTGATCGAATACCTGAACAGATTATTTCCAGGTATCAAGGAAAGGATACTAGACGATCAGGACATTACTAGACAGTACGTCAACATCTTCGTCAATGGCGAAGACATCCGAGCCTCGGAAAAGGAAAACACAAAACTTAAGGAAGGAGACAAGGTGCACATTCTGCCATCGGTAGCTGGCGGATAATGGCGAAAAAGACTTCATCAGTCCTCTTAATGGTGGGAACTGCAAAGGGCGCTTTTCTTTTCACTTCAAAGGATGGTCGACGATCCTGGAAGGTCTCGGGTCCTCATTTCAAAGGCACTCCTGTTTTTCACCTTGCCTACGATTCCAGAAACGGAATCGTTTTTGCAGGTGTCAATAGCTTCCAGTGGGGCCCGACTATAGCCCGAAGTTTTGACCTGGGCAATACTTGGAAGAGATCCAAGAATCAACCAAAGTTCCCCAAAGGTTCGGGTTTGTCCGTCAAGAATATCTGGCACGTTGAACCGAGTACGGAAGACGAACCGGAAACTGTTTACGCTGGAGTAGATCCAGCGGTACTTTTCAAAAGCAACGACAAAGGCGAGTCGTGGACCATAAATCAATCGTTGTTAAATCATGAAACGCGCGAAAGGTGGTCACCGGGATTTGGCGGACTGTGCCTACATTCAATCTTGATTGATCCCAGAGATCCTGCAAAACAGCACATCGCAATCTCGGCAGTCGGAACCTTGTTTACAAGTGATGGGGGCCAGAGCTGGAAGTTTCAGAACAAAAACGTGAGAGCGGGTTTCTTGCCAAACAAATATCCAATTTATGGCCAGTGCGTCCATAAGATTGTCCGTCATCCTGAAAGGCCAAATGTGATTTATCAGCAGAACCACTGTGGGCAGTACAGGAGCGACGATAATGGGGATACGTGGACGGATATGCAGAACAATCTTCCGTCTGAGTTTGGCTTTCCTATTGCAGTAGACGCAAACGATCCGAAACGCGTATACACAACGCCTCTCGAGGGCGGGGACAACAGAGTTTCTCCAAAGGGCCGGTTTGCCATCTGGTCTTCGGATAATGAGGGAAAACGCTGGTCCGAGCTGAATAAGGGACTTCCAAAGCCCCCTGCTTACTTCAGCATTCTCAGAGAAGGAATGTCTGCTGACCAAGAAGATCCTTGCGGAGTCTACGTCGGAACCACGACGGGGCAGTTATTCTATAGCAGAAATCAAGGAAAGAACTGGAGCAAGGTAACAGATGTACTTCCTCCTATTCTCTCAGTTTCGGTTTCAGCGGCCTAGAAAAAGAAAAGGCGCGAAGCTGCCAGCGCAACTAAACATAAAGTGGTGGCTCTAAGCCGTCACACTGGCAGTAATTAGCGCCAGCTTGGGCTTTTCGATCTACCTTATTTAACAATTGACGACCAAAGGTTTCTTGCAATCACAACTAGAATTTCCCAAGGAATTGGCCTACAGCGGTTCGCATCGACTGTCACCCAAGATCAATAGAATTTTTTATTGTCTCCAAGGAAAAACCCAATCTAATCGGAGACAAAACACAGAGTGAATGGACCTATCTTTCCTTGGAACCTAATCTGGGATCTAGAATTTCTTATGCCTTTAACGAAACTTGTGACAAATAGACGATGATCACATGTGGGGCTTTTCTGGCATATGCCAATCAAGCCAGACTCCAATACCTGAAGACCCAGAAGCAATAAAAGAAAATTCGTTCTCACTCTGCTCACTTGTCAATACATCAAGATGAGGAACGACATTCTGTTTCAGAGAATGATCGTGCCGTAGAGTCGGTGAGAAGTGCCGCAAGCAACCTTCTTTCAGCATTCAAGGCGAAGCTCAAGAATCTCGAAGGAAATGACGAAATCTCCCGACTGTACCTCCGCCAAGGATACGATGTCAGACTTTGTTCTGAAGAAGCCAAGATGTTCTTTCGCACCGATCAAGTGCGATACTTAGCAGTAGACGGAACTGAATTTTTCGAACCACGTCTAGATATGACTGTCTTCTATGCCGGGGCTTTTGCCTACAGCGGAGTCACGAAATTTCATAGCGATGAAATAATATCAGAAGCTCCATCTTCTCAAAGTGATTACTCTTCTCTAAGCTCGGCGATCCCTTTGAGCGAGGAATATTCTTCGGAGGTCTTTGGCGAAAAACATGGTGGCGGAACTGAATTTGACCCTAGCAAAGTATCAGGAGCTCTAATGAGGCTATCAGAGTACTCCGTGGTTTACGAAGCGATTTGTCGTGACCGCGATCTCAAAATTATTTTGATGGATAGAACTATCTCAGCTGACATAGCGCACATCAGCTGGAAACTGCGCGATTACATTCAGGAGGGCCTCTGCAAGTTGATGGGTTTTGAAACAGAGTTCGGCGTAATCTCCAAAACCGATCTTGAATTAGGGCGCATGCTAGTAAGGAATGATCAGCTCAGAATACCTACCGCGAGAAGCCAATTTCTCAAATTTGCAACGATCGCACTCTTGCTAAGAGAAGGCAGACCGCTCGCCGTTGAGGAAATTATGACTGAGCTTGACCTAAAGAAGGAGAGAAAGCAAAGGGTAGAGGATGTAAGGTCCAAAAACTTCAAAGATGCTTTTACCGAAAATGGGGAGCAAATCTTTCAGCTCAACGAGGCCATGAGCCACTACTTTGACAGATTGTTGGAAGGAACGAAGTGCTATGTTGATCATATTTTCAAATTTAATGGAGAGGGCCATCCGTTACGAGTGAAAGACCCTAAAAACAAGGTAGAGACTTGGCTAACATGCGAAGATATAGACTATCTCACACTAATACTAATCACGGCAGTTCTTTACGAATGTTGGCATAGAAATATTCTGCTTGTTGGAATTGTAAAGGATTCTGCTGCGAATGAATTAGTCCGAGGCGTAATACCTATTCTTAAAGATGCAGGCTTTTTTTCTGGGACAGGCGCAATTGAAAGATTCGAGAGCGATACGATGCTACTTCAGGCTAACAGTATCGTAAACGGTGATTCTCTTGCGTGCCCTTGGAGAACTTTTGAATATGACGTGTGTTTTAGGACGATCAGTCCTTTATCCACCGAGAAGACTTCGGTAAAAGGAGAGGCCTGGGTAAGAGGGGCTTATAAGAATGTCATAGCGGCCGAGCGCATGTTTGTTAAGGCATATTTTCAATTGTGGTGCAGCGACAATAATCCAAATGTAAGATCGCACGTATTTTCCTATGACAGACCTTGCTATCCTCAATACGATTACGTTCGTGAGCTTGTATTGAAAAACCTCGACGAAGTTGAGGAAGAGTTTATTCCCTCGCTTCATTTCCTATCTGATTCACCAATTTCCGAACTGGTGATTGGGATCTTGGACTCGATGGGAAAGGAGCCAATTCCCGAAGCCTTGGGGCACAACTACGGTCTATTCTTGGCCGATAAAAGAGCCAAAGTTGCTTATGAAGAGGCGAGTAGAAGTTGCGTCGCAGCTGTAGACCTCGAAATAACGAAATCAAGGCTCGATCAGCAAATACTTTTCCAAGGAAAATTCAGGAGCCTCAGGTCTGGAATTGAGACTGCTCGAAAGAAAAAGACCGAGAACAAGATGAAGTGACAGAATTGAATTCCATACCCTTATTGCACTAAATATTTCGAGCTGTGATTATAAGAATTGACTTTGGACGACATGCAAAGTGAGCTAGCTACTAGGAGCCCGGTGACGAATATTCCGTGGCTCGAAGATCTCGGTGGCAGTTTCAAAGCAAAGCTGAGAGAAGTCCAAACGATGAGCCGCCCATCTTCAGATGGGAAGACGACCACGACTTTCAAACTTGCGAGGGTGGAATCTGCTTATGATCCCAGAGTAGTTCAGATGCTTTCGCCGGGTCAGCTTCTGGCAATTCCAAATGTGCAGAACCTAGGCTCTGAACTCATGTTTTCTGTTTTTGAAATAGCAGACATCATACCTATGCACTATTCCATGCTGACCCTCAGCACAAGCCAGCCGGGAGCTCTCAGGGGAGAATTCATGGGCCTGATCGACAAAGAATGGAAACAGAATTCGAAGAGCACATGGATCGAGCTTGTTGCTTCTCCGACCGGTTACATTGTTGATTTTTCAAATCACGACATAAGATATGAGAGGAAATATTCCCCTCTCCTTGTGGGATCTGAGGTTAAACTCCTGAACAAGGAAGCTGTGAAACGTTTTGTCTGTTTCATCCCTCCCAAGAACACAACTCCTTCAGATTTAGAGGCATACAGCATCGGAAGCCTGCTGGGTGTAATAGATGATATTGTTCCTTTCACAATTAATTTCACACAACTGATCAATTTTCATGTCGGGGTCTTCTGTCACACTGGAGGTGGAAAGAGCTATCTCACCTCAATGGTGGTCAGGAAGGCACTGCAAGCCATGAGTGACCTAAAAGTAGTGATTTTCGATGTCTCCTCAGAGTACGGAATCCATCTTCTGGACCAACTCGTTGGGCAGGAGAGCAGAATTGTATTTTCAAAGCGTGGTATACAAAAGAAGGAGACCAAAGAAGATGCAGCCCACGTTCTAAAAAACAACGCTGTGGACTTTTATAAAAGGCATGTAAAGCCAGATGCCCTAGACTCAAAGGAAAACGAACTCGTCTCTCTCGTTGTGCAACTTTTCCGTGACGACAAATGCAAGCCGATGTACGTAAGACCTCAGTATATGGAAACGATCGCTCGCTACAGAACCTATGAAGGTCTCCTTGACTCCTTTGCAAGTACTGTTAGTGACAAGTACAACGCGAACCAGCAAGCATCGATTTACGCAAATGATAGAATTACAACTTTCTTGAAAGACTCGGGCAAAAATGAAGAAGATGTTGTGGAGAAAGACGTCCTGCCAATTTTGGAGGAAATACTAGATTACTTTTCAAAGGCCGGAGTAAAACAGAATGCAACAGTCTTCGGTCTTGTAAAGGGCCTCGAAGAAAGGCTCAATCAGGATGTTGCAGAGCCAGAAGAGCTGGGCTACTCGCTAGAAACGCTTGTCAAAGAGCTGCTGGATGACTCCGCCGACTCACCGAGGCTATTTGTGATTGACGAGGAAGTCGAAGCAGCTCGCGACCTTGCGACACGAATAATCGACAATGTATTCAAACAGCGCAGGAGCAGCTTCAATCTTCATCCAAGGATACTCTTCGTATTCGACGAAGCTCAAGAGTTTGCCCCCGCCAAGGAGGATGCCCGGGGAGACACGTTGGAGTGCTCCAGAGCCGTGGAAAGACTGCTTAGGCATGGGAGAAAGTATCACTTGCACGGATGGATTTCGACTCAGAGACTAGCGCACCTTAACACTAATGCCTTACACCAGATTCACAGCTATTTTGTAGGAACTTTACCTAGACCCTACGACAGGCAACTGGTCGGCGACACTTTCGCGATTGATGATGCTCTGTTAGAGCGTACATTGAACTTTGCTCCCGGAGACTGGTTACTGGCTAGCTACCGGGCAACAAACACGCAGAACGTTCCGGTATTCTTCCACGCTATCAATAACGAAGCGTGTATTCTTCCGAAGAGCTAATCTCTAGGTAAAGTATTCAGGGGGCAACGTATCTTTCCCGGTTTCTTGTTTTAATTCCAGGAGCTCACTCTTCTGAGTCTTTAAAACGCTCCAAAATTCCTCTGGAAGGTCACTTTCGTTTTCAAAGTACTGTTCTATCCTCAAGATTTTCTCAAGATATTTGGAGACTCTTACACTGAATTGCTCTAAATAATCCTCTTTCGAGTAATTTCTTTGAAAGATATCTTTGAATAGATAGTCTAGATCACTGAGCTTCGGCAGGAAACCGATCGGCGTACGTATTGCATCGTAGTCATTATGCACCCTTCCTTCAGCCCAGAGGATCCAGACTTTCTTGTCGAGTTTGGTGTTGAGGTACTTGCCATCATGTTTGAGAAAATAATTGGTTGAAAAGACGCGAGGTTTTCGTACTAACCTCTTCCCAAATTCGAAGTGGTTCTCGAGGTACTTTCCTAAAGGTACCACAATGAAATCGATGTTAGCCATGGGGTCGTGTCTCCTCACGCCCGCCTTACCAATTATTGCCGAAGTCGTTTCAGACTCTAATGTTGCGCCCATGTAGACACCGTGCTCCCAGCTCAATGCCTCTGAAACTGGGACATTGGTGTCACTGTCACGTCCACCGTAGAGTACACCTTCAACAATCACGCCTTTTCTGTCATCATAGTTGGGATCCACGTTTTCTAATTCGGCCAGGCGCATAGTATACCTTGCGTTGGGATGTGCGAGTGGGATCTCGCTCTCATCGCTATCTTTCTTTCCCTTCCACCAATCACCGCTAAAATTCACTCCCTTTTCCGGAATGTCTTCTTTTCCCATACCTAACCAATACGGATAGCCTTCCGAGACGAGTACATTGCTGAAAATCAATTCTCTCGGGGTCGTAAGGGCGGCGTAAATAACTGGGTCGTCTACGGGGTTGACATCTTGAATTATTCCAAAAATACCATGTTCTATGTTTGCGGCTCGGCAGTTGCCCTCTCGGTCCTTTCTCAAGTACGCGATGTCGTCTCCCACAATGGTGTTGCCAGGGATCATTGCTGTGCTAGTTTTGCCGCACATACTTGGGTACGCGCCCACAAAATAGGTGACCCGCTTCTTGTTGACGGGATGGACTCCAGCGATAAGCATGTGTTCAGCGAGCCAATCTTGGTGGTTTGCCCTGTAGATTGCTAATCTTAGAGCAAGTTTTTTCAAACCTACACTGTTTCCAGCGTACTGGTTGTTTACAGAGTATACTTTACCGTCCGTCACGTCGACGTAGATACGCCGTTTATCATAATTCTTCGTCGTCTTTCGTTCATCAAGTGCACCCGCAGAATGGAGAAATGAGAAAAATTCCTTTGATCCTCCGAGTTTTGCAAATTGTTTGAAACCCTGCCTGTAAAGCAAGTCTTCGCTGTGAAGAACATATGCTGAATCGCTAGCTTGCATAGCGCCGATGCTGAATTTGCTGTTCGTCGGACCAAGACAGTAGAATTTGACAAGCATATCTTTTCCGGACATAGAACCGTCCAAAAGGCCAAAAATTTCCGAAAGGCCTCTGTCTCGATCTATCGCATTGATTCGTTTGCTTAGTTTTACTACAGGAGTTGTGAGGACCTTGGTCGAGCCCAGATCCCGCGCAAGATCGTGATAGCCATCGAAGTGGATTGTATGACCAGAGAGTTCTAGGCTCGCTTCCTCGCCTCTTTCCTTTGCAAGCTCCCGGATATAGTGAATCTCTTTCTCGCTATCTCCTAACACAACAACCCTTGAGGGTTTGCAAAGCTTCGCAAAATTGTCAAGCTGCTTTTCAATATGCTCGTTGTCTAGCGAATCTAATAATTGTCTGCTATGCTGATCGAGAAATTGGGCTAACGAGCTAAGCAAATCAGTAACCCATAAGGTTTGGCTTCTTGGTTTTACCCGCTTTTAACGGTTCGCTAAGTTTTGCTCTAATTCGACGATCGATTAATACACTAGATGGATTGTCGATCAGTTTTCTAGCTCAATTTCCTTCTCAGAAAACATCACTGGATTCAGAGCGAAAACCTAACTTTTCCAAACTCAGATTCGATGCAGAGACAAAATATTTTCAGAAATTGTGTATTGTTTATTCTTCTATTTCGTCTAAGTAGGCAAAGAACCAAGAGTGAAAAAAGAGTGATGATGCTCTGGATTTTTGAAGCAACCAAAGATTAATCTTCTTTCGAACCTTTAATCCTGAAGAGAACTATGGCTGCGATCGTGAAGGGCACAACAGCAGCAATGAAAGGCACAACGGGCGCAACTGAAGAGTATAGAAAGCCGGCAACAACTTGCGATGGTAACGATACCAGAGCGGGCAATATGCTAAACATTGCCAAAATTTTTCCCCGATTTTCCTGTTCTATCATTTCAGCCTGCATAGTTGAGAGAGATGGGCTCTGGATCGCAGTGCCCACTGCGCCAGTTACTCCCCACTCGAGAAGCTCATCCATAGTTTTTGCCTGAGAGAACATTACGTTACTGACAGGAGCAGCTATTGAAGCGATCAATACGCCATTCTTCGCTCCCAACCTTTTAATTAGAAAGACTACGCCTAACAAGAGAGAAACCGTTGTGAGACCGGCTAGGTCTACAATAAAACTGTAGGCGATCGGATTGAACTTTAGGTGATCCACAACATAGATCGAAGCATACGGGGCTGTGAGACCTGTTCCAACACCTGCAAGCGTGATATAAAGCAAAAGTTGCTTCACTATTTTATGCGACTTTCTAGTGGCATCTATCCCTGAAACAAAGGATTCCTTGACAAAGCTGAAGAACGACTTTTTCTGTTGCGCCTTTACCTGAAATGTTTCGCCAAGCAGCTTTTGTCTAGTGGAAATTCCGGCCGCTCCAAATAATGCGCTTGCAAGATAGCATACTTTTACACCGTGCAATATTCCATAGTGGGCCATCAAGAGTCCACCCGCAGTGGGAGTAAAAATTGAAGGAATGGTATTGATGGCACTGAAGACAGAAAAGCCTCTGATACGGTCCCCGGGCTCTATCGAGTCAAACATAACGGCGTTGAATGCTGGAGTATACATGCTGGCAAGAGATCCGATCGTAATGGGAACAACTATGAGATAAGGCGAGTCTATTGCCGCATAAATAAGAGCACTCGCTACAGAAACCCAACTAAAGATTACAATTACCCTTCGGCGTCCCCAAGTATCGGCGACATAGCCTCCAAGCAGGAGTGCAAGAACTGTAACTCCGGTTCCAAACGCAACAAGTAATCCTATATCAAAGTCGCTGGCGCCAAGCGCAGCAAAATACAATGTTTGGTATGGGTTGGCCATTGCTGAACCGATGGACCATAACGCAGATGTGGACGTGAGTATCCAGGCGTTCCGAGGAAGGAAAAGGAAAGCTCGTAGTTTTCCTAGACTTGGCGTTTCTGCGTTTGAATTTGTCATAAGTTTCGTTCAGTTGCTGCGATTCTTTGTCGTAGAGCTTTGCGCCAAAAGTCCGCGATTCTACGGCAAATAAAGTAATCAGCTCTCGGTGTACTCTTTAAAAGAGAGAATCACGATTTCTTTGTGAAGGAATCAGAAATCATTGTGGAAGTATTTCGAAATTGAAAATGGAAAAGAGCAAGTCTACACCCACAATCCCTTGCTGATTATATCTCTCTCAACTTCCAATCCTCAGTACATACTTCTTTATTCACAGGCTCGCGAGCTTGGCTCTTATTTGCTTCGCAAGCAGAAATTTGATAAAATAGCATCCTTCTATTCTTCGTCTCTTCCTCCAGCCATACAGATCACCGAGAAGGGTACGCTTGAGCTCTCGGGAGTCAGCTTCTTCCACCGCTTTAACGGGAAAAGAGACATCGTTTTGCTTTCAGGCCACTCCTCTCCCATGGGAGACGAATACGAGTTTAGTGATGAGCTCCTTGCTTTCGCGCAGAGGATCGGAGTTAGGGACATGGTATCGATCGGAGCACGTTGGAGTGAGGAACCGACCCCTCCGCTTGAAATGCCCAAAGTAATTGGATTTTCAAGCGACGAGGACGGAGTAGAAGAGCTCAAGGCTCTTGGAGTTGAAATCCAAAAAGAAGAATCAGCTTACTTTTTTGCGAATACGGTAGTTGGGCTAGCTCAGAAGTACTCGATGCGAGGGTTCAAGCTTTCAGTTAATCATGGCGAACCCAGGCCGCATCCAAAGTCGATCATGTCTTTCCTCGGTGTACTATCCAAGATGATGAGAGAGGACATCGATCTTTCTGATCTCCAGTCCTCGTCTCAGGAACTTGAAAAGGCGATCCGAAGTGCAGGCTATGACACGTCTTCAGCCCTTACTCCGGGCTCGATGCCACAACAGCAGGGTGACATCTACCGATAAGTGCGCAGCTATGCCTGCTAAGAAGCGGAGCGATTTTCTGAACCATCTTTGAGTAATGAAAAAGGTTAGATAGGAGCTCTCCTGCCTGGAGGAAGATGATATCGATTGGGTTGCTCTGCTACCTAGCGCGAAAAGAAGTTATCATCGGAGATACGGCGGCTTGCTTTTATCGAGTCTTTCGTATTGAGGCTCGAGTTTCTTGATGTATTCGATATTTGCGGCCATCATGGAAAAAAGATCTGTGAGGCCCTTTACTTGATCACGTTTTAGTTTTCCAAAATCAATCTGTTTAGAGTCGGCCTCTTTTCCGGAAGAGTCCGTGATAATCATAGAGACGACGACCCGGAATACCTCTGAGGAACCGCCCGAGTTTTCCTTGCTAGATTCATAGTCATCGGAGGACATGGACTTTCCCACTGAACCGGATCTTGTCTTAAGTCTTCATGCCATGGGAGCCAATCATTTTTCTACATCTAGAGATCAAAGTCGATTATGCCAGCTACCATTGAGGAAGACAAGAGGGGACAAGAGGCTGAGGCAAAGTATCCGGTGAGCGTGAATTGGGTTGAAAAAATGCAATTTATCGGTCGCGATGACAGAAATCATGCGGTTGTAATAGACACGTCGCCCGAGAGTGGAGGAGAGAATACTGGCCCCACACCAGGAAGACTTCTTTTGATGGCCGTAGCTTCCTGCACAGCGATCGACGTGGTTGATATTCTAACCAAGTCAAGACAGGCGCTAACCGGCCTTCAGGTTTCCAGTCGAGGAATCCAGAACTCAGAGTATCCGAAATATTACAAGGAGATTCATTTGAAGTATCTCTTGCAGGGTGTCGGACTAGACAAGTCAAGAGTCGAGCGAGCCATCAAACTAAGCGAAGAGAAGTACTGCTCAGTTGGTGCCACGATAAGCGGGAAGGCAAAAATTTTCACGCATTATGAGATAGAAGAACAAAAGACAAAATAATTTCGTTTTCAAAGCGATGTAGGATACAGTCCCACGAATCTAGGTTTCTCCCTGACAAAAAGCAAGACCAACCGCCTAACTTTGCTTGGTTTTTGACGAACCACTCGAAAACACTTTTCATGCGAGGATGGTCTTCATAGCCAAATTTCACCAAAGCTCGGGCTGTATTTCCGGCAGTGCACAGATGTGAAGCCTTTGAAGCGTCCGGCCCGAATCCTCCATCTTTCTTTGCAAATCGCTTCATCCACAACTGATAGGCTTTAGCGATCCTGGGATCGGTTTTTGTCAGTCCGAGATCTGACAGCATCAAGAGCATCCAGTTGGTCGAGAGATACTTCGGTGCGTATAACCTATCCTTAGAAATCCACCATCCTTCTGGATTTTGTCTGGCAAGAATTTCTGATGCCGAGCCTTTTGCTCCAATTGACTCCCTCGCAGACCTGACTTCTGAATCGTTTTCGGACTTCATTAGCAGCTGAGTCAGAGTCAGGTACCTAACAGAAGGTTGATCGTCTCCTAAGAGCCAATCCAGCACTTTAGAGTTCAAATGAACGTACTGGCACGAGAATTTTCTGTGTCTTTTAATCTCTACTTAGATCCGTATTACAAACCAAAAGCATATTTGCTCTCCTTTCGCTCCATCGTGATCATGTTGAGAGAAAGAGCTTCTTCCGTTTCCGCTTCGGTGATTGTCATTTTTCTCTTTATAGGTTCTGCTTTCTTGTTCGGCCCAGTTGTGGTCGCTCAACCATCTTCAGCGATGAGCAACTCACAAGCTTCTGCAAGTGGATCGATTCTTCCTCTGCCCCCGACCGCGTACTTACCGCTAGGTCAACAGGCGTTCGCTTTTGTCTCTAACTTTGAAACGTACACCCTAGAAGGTTGGCAATCAATTCAGGGAAACACTCCAACGGTTGTGTCGTCAAAGAATTATTCTGGCGAGCCCTCACTGAAGTCATCTGCGAACAACGGTAGTCAGATTGATTTCACTGATGATAACTTTGTTACAAGTCAAAGCGAGCTTTCCTTCCAAGTGGCAATTCACGCCCCAAGCAGTTCTGCCGGATACATCGGTCTGGCCTCCTCTCAGGATGACTTCGTAGCAATAGTTGGAGTCAAAGACGGAATGGTGTTAGCAGGTGCAAGTCTTACCAGTTTGAAATCTGTAGAAGCAATTCCGAAGAAGACAGCATACCCAGCCGGATGGGTCTACATCATTGCAGATCTCAGTAACTCTACAGGTAAGTGGATCATGCAAGTCTTTGTTGATCAAACTCAGGGGCCTTCTAAGCAGGTTTCCGTCCCGAACGCCGGAAATTACGTTGGCGCTCTAATTGAAACCACGTCAGGCACCATGTATTATACGAACATCATTTTCTCGACTTTCCAAATCGCAAACGTTGTTTCGGGCTATCATCCGATGCAAGGGTATGGTGGCCGTGTTGCTTCGGCTGAAATAGTACGATTGTTGCCTGCTTACTATAACCTGACAGCGGTGATGACTCTGAATAGCTTCAGCGTGCCAGAGTCCGACATTTTGAGTTTCCAGATCAACGCACAGAACTACACAGCTGCTACCCAAGACACATGCGTCGGCTTCTTCCAGATTGGTCTGTTCTTGGATTCCCAGAGTGGCAACATTGATCCGTGGTATGTTCCATACGGTGATTGTGGCCCGTACTCCTTCCCTCAGGGAGCCACTCTTCATGTTCCAAAGGGAGAAAAAATAATTCTCTCTGTCGTCTTCAATAAGAGCAGTCACGAAATAATGTTCAAGGAATACTATCCTCAGATCAAGAAAACTCTCTCGGCGAATATTTCGTACACCGGAGGAGACTTTTACAGTGCTTACACCCAGATGGAATACCAGACCTCCAGCAGTTATCCGATTGGTGACTACAAACTCACAGGGTCAATTTTTGGGATACAGATCACACCAGTATCAGGAGTTCCAGAATATCTGCCTGCAATCTACATGATGCCGTTCAACCTTAACGCTCCCACAAGTTGGGATGTCCATTACTACGTGAACAACACTGCGGGATATGACGAACTTTCGACCTAGGTTGCGTCTACTTATTTCATTGAGCGAGAAATAGGCAACGGAATCGCAGAATTAATTGCAACGTGGGAAAAGTTCAAAATAGTCGCTTCGGTGGAAATGAAAAATTCATGAGACCTAGAGGTTAGGTCTCCTAGTTATTCTAAGTTCTACATTTTTGCCGGAGCCCAAAGACCCACAACGTTTCCTTCGGTATCTTCGAAGTACGCCGTAAAGCCCATATCGCCTATGGATGTCTTGGGTTGGACAGTTTTTCCGCCAAGCTCTTGGATCTTCTTTAGCGAAGCATCAATGTCTTCCACGGAAATCGTGACTACAGTGTGTTTGACGGGGCCGCCTCTTTTCGGCATACCTCCGTTAATCGCTCCAGGTTCCTTTGGCATGCCTTCTTCGTTGGTTTCGGTCGTTCCGACCATCGTGTAGTCCAACTCATCCATGTGATTCATCATCCATCCAAACGCTTTGCCGTAAAAGTTCTCCGCACGCTTTGGATTGTCTACAGGAATTTCAAAATGAACTATGCTGTTCATAATTCGTTCCACGATTCAGAGATTATTTAAACAGCTCAGAGTGTGAAAGTATTCCAATAAACTACGTGATCAATATAGTATATTGTTTCCAGTGTTATGCGACCGAAATCTAACCAACAGGGCCATTCCGTGACCAGAACGAACTTTAAGTGATTATCAAGAGTGAGCATGATTTTTAATTTAGAAAACACCCTTTCCTAGTTTGATGAGGAGATTAATGGGATCCATCATAGAAGCTGATAAACTTTCAAAATTATACCCTCCAAAAACAAAAGCAGTGGACGGGGTTTCGTTCAACGTTGAAGAAGGCGAGGTATTCGGATTCCTCGGCCCCAATGGCGCAGGAAAAACTACTACTATCAAGATGCTGACAACACTTGCGTCTATAACTTCCGGAACCGCAAAGGTCGCCGGTTTCGATGTCAAACATGAGTCGGCCAGAGTGAGAGAAAGCATAGGCGTCGTGCCCCAAGAGCTGACGGCCGATGATGAGCTAAAGGGAGTTGAGAATCTGATGCTCCTCGGAAAGCTCCACCATGTTCCTCAATCCGAGATGAAGGAGAAAGCCAGGGAGCTTTTGAGATTATTCGACTTGGAAGAGGCGTCCGAAAGGAGAGTTAGGACGTACTCAGGTGGAATGAGGCGCCGCCTCCAGATGGCGATGGGTCTCGTGCACTCGCCAAAAATATTGTTTATGGACGAGCCAACTCTCGGCCTTGACATCCAGACTAGAACAAAAGTCTGGGAATACATCAAGAAGCTCAACGTGAGCGGTCTTTCCGTTTTTATGACTACGCATTATCTTGAGGAAGCTGATAGCCTCTGCAGAAGAGTCGCGATCATAGATCATGGAGTAATCAAGGTTTTAGACACACCTGCCCGTCTTAAGGAAAGGCTTGGTGGAAATGTCCTCATTCTGGAAGTCAGCAACGGCGTTGATCTGAGCGAATTTCTGAGAACGATCCCGACTGTGTCAGACGTAAGCCGTGACGGGCACATGTACAAAATAAAGCTTCCAAAGACTGAGGATGCGATTCCAGCAATAGTGGATGGTATAACCAGTCGGGGTCTGAAAATTACCCAGATCTCTTTTTTGAAACCCACCCTAGACGAAGTATTCTTGGAAGTTACAGGGCGAACCATGAGAGAGGAGGAAGGAGAAGCGCAAGAGTCCTGGGTACAAAATGTTAACATCGGGAGGTCGTCAAGCTGACTTGTTAGGCGATCTCTCGGCGCTGACTCGAAGGGCGCTGCTCAAGTGGATTCGTAATCCAGCCGCCGTGCTTCCGGGCTTCTTCACGGCTCTGTTCTATATTGCACTGTTTGGCAATTCTTTCAACCCTACCGGTATTGTTCCATCGAACATCAACGGTTTTCAGCTGACGAGTTCCGAATTAGAGGAAGTTAAAACGGCCATACTTTCTCAGACCTTTGGGGGAGCCGCCACCTACATTTCATATCTGACGGCGGGCATCATATGTCTCATTTTGGTCTTCAACATGGCCTTTGGCGGAATCGACTTGGTGCTTGACCGTCAGTTGGGTTTTCTAAACACCATTCTCGCCGCTCCTATTTCTAGAGCGTCCATTTATTTTTCCGGAGTGATTCAAAATATGGTGAAGGCCATGGCCCTCGGGTTCATCACTTTCGCGGTAGCAATACTTCTGCCGAACGGACTAATGTTAGGGAAGGGTTTTGGGGTTGTAGATTTCGTGGGAGCTTTTGGGGCTCTCGCTTTGCTTGCTTTCGCGCTGTCTTGCGTATTCACAGCTTTGGCTCTCTCTGTGAAAAGCATTGATTCACTTGTCGCGATCGTCAACTTTGCGACTTTTCCTCTTGTCTTCACAAGTACTGCATTGTTTCCAGCTGCGGACTTTCCAAGCTGGTTAAAGGCAATATCTAACTTTAACCCGATTACAAAGGCTTGCAACGCAGCAAGACTGCTCATGATAAATGGCATGCTTAGCTCCTCCCAACAAATCAGCTTTGGATGGGATCTGGCGTACCTGGCTGCTTTCGCTGTTGCGATGGGTGTGGTTGGCTATTTGGCTGCAAATAAGGCCCTCGCGCCTCGTTAAATAATTCGTAGTGTCAATTGATTTACATGGAAATCAGCTGAGCAGAAGAGAAAATCAAACAGCTCTGGACTTCCCGTACATTCTCCTGGTAGCTTTTTGAACGGGCGCACTCAAAGGCGGGGGATTTTTTATAAGCGATTAGTCTCGCTCTTTGCTAGATTCGAGTCATGTCAATCGTAAGTGACACATCCGACAAGCCCAAAGAAGACGCGAAAAGCGAGCAGCACGCAATCAAGCGGCTATCTAATGTACTTAGTAGAAACGGTTTGAGTCTCTCTGAAGGAACGCTCGTACTGACGCAGGAAAGTATCAATTTGATCAACGCCCACGCGGCCAGCGAGAGAATTAGCCCCAAAGCTGCTGACGACAAATCGAAACAGGCGGAAGACTCTGAAACTCTACCTAGCAAGAAATCCACGACTAACGAAAAAACTATGGTCGCGCTTTCAATACCGCTAGGGTCGATCCAATCTATAACGTATGAGATGGCTCTGGGGAAACCTTCTCTTTTGCTCAAATGGAATGATGATAGAAAATCATTCGGAAAAGCTAGGACTACGCAATTCATCCAGAAAGAAGCAGAAAACAAAGAGGATAGGCTGGTAAACTGGATTCCAATTATTGATGAGATGAAACTCTCTACGTCATCCGCGGTAGAACAAGCCCATGAACAAATCGAGTCCGCGCCACAGTCAGAACAGCTAGAGTCCGAAATTTTGGGGGTATTGAGTGAACGAGAGTGGAAGGGGCCCTTCCAGATTGTCACAGAAATGCGAGATAGGTATGGATCAAAGCGCGATTTTGATCGGGTAGAGATAGCCTGCAGGCAGCTTGTTAAGAAGAAACTTGTTGAAGAGGATAAGGCTGGAGAATTCTTCAGAAAAGCTCGAAGAACCTGAGTTAATTGACCATATACAGCGTCTTACGCACTACGCGCGGCAGCTTCAACTCTAAATCGCTTACCAACGGAGACACTTACGAATTGCAAATATCAGACGATGTTAACGGAGATAATACTGTAAATGGCACCTTTAATATCAGTGGGTAGTCATTTTCAGCTTCTTCCAAAGCCCGATACTCCCGAATGTACATGACAAGCCAACAATTCAATCTATTTTCTGCTTCCCTTTTGGCACATAATCAAAGTATTTTTCCACCGTATTCCCCAAAGTCCACTCCGCGCGAAGCCTAGTTTTCTTTTCAGCTCGCCTCATTTCCGAAAGCAACATCCGATTCAGATCCTTTGCGCTCTGGCCCTCGAACTCCGCAACAATCTCGAATCCTTCGCTAGTAGAGTTGATTTTGCCATCAGTGCCAATTAGCCGTTCGAGCACCGGTTTGATCGCCAAAGGATTGTCACTGCTTATTTTGGCTGTAAGGCTGAATTTTTTCTTTGGCATCCTGCGCAATTCCTCTAAAGCATCAAGACATAGGGCCTCAAATTAGGCAAGGCTCAGCATCTTTTTGACTATCTTTTCATGTTTTTCTTCGTCTGCGTCTATCCACTCAAGCAAGAGTCGAGCCACAGGATGGGCCACTCTAACGCTTTTTCTCAGATTAACTTCCTTCGCAGAATCTTCAAGAGAAATCATTTGCTCTAACACTTCGCGTTCAGGAGTGCGAAATTCACGCTTTGATCCTCCGAGCTCGAGCCATGAAATCACTTGCGAGACTGTATCGCCATGCCTTATGCTATCCGATGCGATAAGCCGCAAAAGGAGTTTCGTATGCTCATCCGAGGTTCTGTTGGCAAGCTCGAGATATTTTTCGGCCGCAGTCAGCTCAAGCTGCAACCTCTCTTTCAGAAGATTTACAGACGCTCTGTTTCTATCCGGCTCATTCGCTCCTTCATGCACTGTCACTCCTCCCTCTTTATTCATGACCATGAGCTGATGAGCTGTTTCTGACAGTTCGAAGAGTTCGAGCCCTCCCTGTCCAGAACGTATTTTCTTTGCAAGCTTGTCGGCCAGAGGATCTATTATGGCATCAATTTGCTTCATGGACTTGTAAGTTGCCCCTCTTTTACCCTTGAGATACTGGGTGACTGCCGGTTGTGTAATGTTCAAAGCATCCGCAATATCCTTTACACGGAAGCCTTGGTCCGCAAGTCTTTTGGTGAGGTCAGCTCTGATGGCTGGCATGAGTCTTTCCGCATTTTTGATCTCATTCATTTGCGCTATCCAAAATCTCCTCTATTTTGTGCTGACAAATTCACGCTGTGTTATTAACACTGTTATGGGTTTGCACTAACACCGTTCACATTAAATATGCCGTATGTCATACCATCCAAATAATGGTCACCTTCGCAGAGACGCTGCTATTTTCGGCGATCATGGGTTTGTCTATTTTTCTGTCGCTACCGGTCGTGCTCAAGAGACAGATGAGCGATTCATTGAGGAAGATGCTACTCGCAATCGCAATTGGCATACTCGTCTTTTTGATGGCAGATGTCTTCTCCGATGTCACTCCGGATCTGTACAACGGTTCTCTGTATGGCTACGGTTCATCGCTCTTCTTCGACGTGCTATTTACAGTGTCGCTCGTTGTAGGATTCTTTGCGCTATTCTACATCGAAAGCCGATCAAAGACTGGACTTACACCTGTGCAGCTGTCGCTCCTAATCGCACTGGGAATCGGTTTGCAAAATCTTACAGAAGGTCTAGTCTTCGGTTCCCTCGGCGTAGCGCTCGGGCTCACGGGTGTAACGTTGGTTGTGCTCATCGGGTTCACCTTTCAGAACGTGACGGAAGGGTTTCCAATCGTATCGCCATTTTTGGGGCGGATGGATCGGAGAATGGCCGTTTTGCTAGGACTCTTTCTGGTGGGTGGCGTCCCGACGATACTTGGCGGAGCAATCGGATTCTACTACAACTCGAAAATCTTCGACGTTCTTTTCGATGGATTAGCTATTGGAGCCATCCTTTACGTCATCCTTCCAATGTTAAAGGTTCTATTGGGAGGTACCGATCTGCTCCAACAGAGAATCGCGTACGTGGGCATTTTCATAGGATTCGCGATAGGTTTCATCGTCAACCTGTTATAAATTAGTGAGAAACTCTCTTTGGTATCACGAGATTTTGCAAACCGCATGATGAGCCGCAAGAAAAAGAAGAAAAATGATGCTAAGACTGAAACCGAGCGCGTGAACTCTTCCGATACCAAGACTTCTGACTAAATGCGCGTATTTGCCTCGGGAAGAGCCGATGAGTATTCCCAGGAAGGCAGCTTGAACTCTGCTACGGCTCTGATATACGTAGCACCTCATTTCGCTCTGATATCCTCGATCGATTCTCTGATTTCCAATGCTACGAACCCTAAAATTATTACGGTTGCAACGTAGTCGGCCCAAGTGATGTGCAGAAAGAAATTGATGAGCAATCCGCCAAGCAACGCAACGGACATGAAAAAGCAGGTTGCAGATTCGATGGCATCAATTGTGAGAGGTGGAATGTTTCCATCAGTTCCTATTCTCTTCTTTTCCTTCCAAACTATCGGCATTATGATAACAGCTCCGACAGCTACAGCAATCCCAAGTAGAGAAGCCTTTGGCTCGATTCCTAAATGAAAAGAGTAGATAGCCCCACCTGCAATTACGGGCATCAGAAGGAACAAAAGTAGCGTAGCTATCTTTTCCGTTCCTTCAGATTCGCTTTCAATATCTGAAATGCCTCGACTCGATTTCCTAAGGTAGCCCAAGACCGCGTAAGCAGAGATCAATTCGATCACGCTATCACCGCCAAAGGCCAGCAGTGCAAAGCTCTTGCCAATGATGAATCCTGCAATAACAGAAGCTATGACTTCGACGCTCATCCATCCTAGGCTGAAATACTCAAGCAACACTCCTTTGCGGACTTGGTTCTGATGCCAAACAACGTGTGAGTTTGAACAACAGCAAGCTCTCGTGGAATTGCAGTAATGGCACTCCTTTTGATTGGTACACTCTCGGCAGGAATTTTGACTGCATTTGCAAGTCTCACAAATCTGTTCTTGTTGTTGTGGCATTATAGAATCAAAAAAGCACAAAACATTAATCCTTTTGTTTCCCAATAACGCAGATCAAGCATTCGAGCCTAACCTGAAGGAAGCGAATGACTATACAACAAACGAGCAGCAACATCATGGAAAAAGTTCTGGAGCGCAAGTCGACCGAGGCAACGGAAGACTATCTCGAAATGATCGACTCCTTGGTTGTTGAAAAGGGCTTTGCCTCCACGTCAGAGATCGCGGAACGTATGGGTGTCTCGAAACCCACCGTAACGAGCATCGTGAAGAAGCTTCACAGGGATGGATACCTTGTGTACGAACCATACCGCGGAATGGCTCTAACCGAATCAGGTCGGAGCTTAGCTCGCAGTATGAAAGATCGCCATGAAACACTTAGAAAGTTTCTAATTTTAATTGGCCTTCCAAAGGATATAGCGACAAGCGACGCCGAACGAATTGAACATGGACTCCATCCGGAAACTGTTCGAAAAATCAGAAAACTCGTAACTTATCTGGAAGAGACCAAGCACCAGTTCTGACTTTTGCAGTCTCGTGACCATGAGCGACTATGTCAGTGTAACAACCGGGTCCTCAACATGCTCTATAATAACAGCGTTCTGTCCGGTTCTCAAAGTTGAGAATCGTGTGCTTACTTAATAATGCAACTACATCAATTTTACATGGTTTGTTAGTTCTGGTTTCGGTAAATGAGGATCACCAGCCAAACAGTCCGGGACGCATTGATCAGGTCATTGGCTGATGAATACTGTAGGAAAATAATTCTCAGCACGATAGATAAAGCTCAATCTGTAGAAGAGTTGTCGAAATCAGAAAGCATTCCGATAAGCACGGCCTATAGAAGAGTAAATGAAATGAAAGACATCGGAATTCTGACCGTAGAGAAGACTGTACTTACTGAGGAAGGAAAGAAGTTCGAGCTCTACAGGAGCGCTTTCAAGACAATACACATGGATCTGAATCCTGCAGAGATTCTGCTTGATGTCGAGCTCAACGAGGACGTGGCTGGTAGACTGTCAAGACTATGGACTTCCATGAGAGCGTGATTTTGAGATAAGTTGTCAGACATTCTAGATCTTCTAAGTGCTCTGCAGGTCACGATCCTGGCCTTGGGTCTCGTCATAGTATACTATGCTTCGAAGGGATATAGGAAAACCAACAGCAAGTCTTTGCTCTTCCTTGCTCTCGGATTCGTATTCGTGGCAGTAGGGGCTGCCGCGGCAGGATTGCTATTCGAGTTTCTGCATTATGGATTGGATACTGTTGAATCTATACAAGCAGGTGCAGAAGTAGTGGGCTTCGGGCTTATAGTCTATTCAATCGTGGGATCCAGAGATTAGTGTATTAGCATCCTCAAGTAAAATAAATCTAAAATTCGTTAGACAGTAGATTTTTCTTGGAATAGTGAGAATTAATGCCTGCGAAAAGCAAGAGAGGTAAAAAACAACGATCATCGCGCCTATCAAAAAAGGATGAAAGACAGGCAGAGGAAAACTTTGAATCCGACTCCGAGGAAGAGTCTGAGGAAGAATCTGAAGAGCTCGATGCAGAGGAAGACGAGGAAGAAGGAGACCTTAGATCTACCTAAGAGCTCGAAAGAAACTCCATTTGCGCCAAAAAAACACCCTTAGTTTACATAAATTCATTGAACGCTCTCTTAGACGAAATAAAGAAATCTAGGTTGGCTCAGTAAGGAGCAAGTCGATAGGTATGATGACAACGGCTTTGCAGGAAGAAGAGGAGAGAACAGAACAACCTCTACGGACTGAAGATCCGAGGCTACTCACCGGCAAGGCCCTTTTTACTGATGATCTCCACGAACCAAATGAAGCTCATCTCGGACTAGTCTTGAGTCCCTTTGCACACGCAAAAATCAAAAGCATCGATTTTTCAAAGATTCGCTCCTCACCAGAATTCATCGCGGCGCTGACTGGAGAGGATCTAATCCGGGAAGGAATCCTGCCTGTTTCACAGAATCCTTGGCCGCCGCAGAAGCGTGCCAAGCGATTTCACTTGGCTGTGGGGAAAGTGAGGTTTGCCGGGGAAGCTGTAGCTGCTATACTCGTAAAGAGCAAAGACGCGGTGGAGGATCTCATCGAGCAGGTGGAGGTTGACTATGATGCACTTCCTGTCATTATTACAATAGATGAGGCAAAGCGACATGAGACACTTGTTTATGACGAGTGGAAAGACAACATCTCGCAGACTGACCAGGAGAAAAAAGGCGACGCAGACAAAGCGATCCAGTCGGCCACATACGTGGTCAATTTTAGAGAGGGCATCAGAAGGCAAGAAGCCTCACCGATTGAGCCTCACTCAGTTTTAGTAACTTACGACAAGCAGAAAGATCTTTTCGAGGTGCGCGCAACCGTGCAGTCTGTTCATGGTCTGCAGGAGCTTCTTTCTTCGGAGCTCAAGCTGCCTAAGCAAAAATTTCATGTCAGAGTGACAGACGTCGGCGGAGGATTTGGAAGTAAAGGCTCCGCGTCTTACCCTTGGCCATTGCTTGCATGTTTGTTTGCAAAGGAGACCGGGCTTCCAGTCAAGTTCACCGCGACGAGAACAGAAGAATTTCTTGAAGCTGCGGCTGGAAGGGATGAGTACTGTGACGTAACCCTTGCTTGTGACAAGGATGCAAAGATCGTGGGGCTCAAAGCAAACATGGAATGCGACGTTGGAGTTTCGGGAACTCAAGCTCACATGCCTTCATTGACGATGTGGACCATGCAGGGCCTATACGAGATACCGAATGTGAATCTGGAAGTAGCTGCTTACGTCACTAACAAAATGCCGATCGGCCCAGTCAGGGGAGCAGGCGCGCCCGAAGGTTGTTATTTCATCGAGCGAGCGATCGAAGTCATGGCTAAGAAAATCGGAATAGATCCGATAGAATTCAGGCGGCGCAACGTTGTGAGTTCAGGAAAGGCGCAAGGAGAAGACTATCAGGCACTCATGGATATGCTGGTCAAATCGAGAAGCTATTCGGAGCTCTTTCGATGGAAAAATAATCTCGCCTCATCGCATGCGACTACTTCAAGCGCCAATATTGTCGGCGGCATCGGTCTGTCACTACGAGGTGGAAGCGAATCCGAAGATGACGGAAACGGGGGAGAAGGGGGAGACTGGCCACACAGTGGCGATCAAGATCAGGAAGGATCATCTTGGGGAGGTTCAGAAAGTTCCCAGTGGAATAAAGGAGGCGAGGAAAGTGGTCAGAGTTCCTGGCAACAGAGTTCTGATGGGAACAATTCTTCAGAAAGATGGGGGTCTGAATCCTATGATGAAGAGCTTTCGTTCATGGCAGAGACTGCCAAGATTGTTATGCATAAGAACGGCAACGTAGTCGTTTACACAGGTTCGTCTCCACACGGACAAGGTCTTGAGACAGCTTTTGCGCAGCTTGCCTCAGAAGAGCTGAGGCTTCCAATGAACCGCATTCGAGTAGTTTGGGGCGACACTGCTCTAATTCCACTTGGCGTAGGCACTTTCGGAAGTCGTTCGATGGCAACAGGAGGGAGCGCAGTTGTAGAAGCTTCGCGCAAACTGAAAACTCAACTTATTGAAATGGCATCAAAGATTCTGAAAGTGGATGCCTCTACACTGCGATTTGAAAATGGGATGGTTGTGAGTTCTTCTCAAGACAGTAATGTGTCTTTACAACTTGAACAGATCCTCGCGAGGTCTGGTAAGAGCGAAGTATCCTCAGAGTCAAAATTTACGCTAAGTGCCATGAGCTACTCCAGCGGGATGCACTTATGCGCGCTGACTTTGGATCCCGAAACTGGATTGGCAAAGGTCGTCAAATACGAGGTTGTCGAGGACTGTGGACGGATGATAAACCAGGCAATAGTGGATGGCCAGATACAAGGAGGCGTGGTCCACGGGATCGGCGGCTCGCTGTTAGAAGGTCTCGAGTATGATGATCAGGGAAATCTCTTGACTACGAGCTTTTTGGATTATAGTATTCCAAGTGCGACGGACAGTCCAGATATCGAAATAATTCATATGGCAACTCCATCGACTGTTACGCTTCACGGTGCAAAAGGAGTAGGCGAAAGTGGAACTATCGGCTCTTATGCAGCCGTGATAAACGCCTTGAATGATGCTATGTCACAGCTTTGGAGAAGAGAAGTCAATATCGCGCCAGCGCTTCCAAATTCTGTTTTCAATGCTCTATCTGGTCATAGCGAAAGGGCTGGAGGTTAGCAGCCGTAGGGCACCAAGAGCTAACAATGGTGTATCCCTGCGCCTCTTTTACACAGGCGCGAACCGCTACTAGTACCATTTCTATTTAAGGGACGTAAAAGCAAAACCAAAGCTTTCTCTCACTCACACAATCCCAGCGATCGAGCTTGCCGTGTCTAGGGCTTATCTTGCGCATGTGCAGACCACGTGCCCTAGGACCGTTGAATAGGATATCTCAAGTACAGACATATTTCAATTGGATCCAAAAATCATCAGCGTCAAGCTTCTTACTAATTGAATCGAAAGCTCCTGCAGAAAAGGACATAACGATCTTCTGTGCAGTACTGCAACTCCCCGGCTCCAATCGAGGATGTTGTCGAAAATCTTCCTCTTTTATTCTAAAACATGGATATTCTTCTTTGCACTGATTTCCTTCAGGATTTTCGGCCAGACGGTGACGCTCACTTCTCCGATGTGGGCCTTTCGCAAAAGCAGCATGTATGTTCTGGATTGACCGATACCTCCACCTATGCTTAGAGGGATTTCGTTGTTGATTATACCCCTGTGATAGGGTAAATTGAGCCAATCGAGTTGATGTGAAATTTCAAGTTGCTTTCGTAAAGAAGCCGCGTTGACTCTCATGCCCATCGAAGAAAGCTCGTGTCTTCGTTCCGTCACTGGATTCCAGACCAGAATGTCGCCGTTGAGCCCGCGCATCGGCCTTCCGTCTTCTGATTTGGTCTCCGTGACCCAATCATCATAATCCGCAGCTCGCATTTCATGCGGGAATCCATCTTTCAGGACCCATCCAATTCCGATTATGAATACCGCGGGATACTTTTGAAGAATTTCAGTTTCTCTCTCCTTTCTGGGAAGATCAGGATACATGTCCAGGATATCTTCAGCGTGAAGGAACTTGATTTCATTAGGAAGACTAGGATAACCTGCCTCAAGCAGCTCGGGAAAGATTTTCTCAACATGCGTTTGTGCTCCTTTGAGTACCTTCCAGATCTTTGTCACGACTTCTTTCAGAAACGCGAGATTCCGCTGATCTTCATTTACGACTCTCTCCCAGTCCCATTGATCAACGTAGGCGCTGTGGTCGTGATCCAAAAAATAGTCCTTTCGAACTGCACGCATGTCCGTGCATAGTCCCTCTCCGAGCTTCATCCCAAATTCTTTGAGAGCAATTCTCTTCCATTTTGTTGCGGCCTGCACTACCTGGGCCTCGACTGGATGCTTGTTGTAATCGTTTGATATATGAAACTGAATAGGTGTTCTCGAGCCGTCCCGGTCGAGCATATCATTGACCCCGCTTTCCACATCTACAATCAGAGGAACCTGAACCATCATCAGGTTCAATTCCTTGCAAAGATTTTCCTCGATGTAGTTCTTTACTGCGAAGATAGCTCTTTGCGTGTCTTTCGGGGTAAGAACGGAGCTGTAGTTTTTCGGAAGGAGTCTTTCGACTTCCTCGTAGGTACCTATACCAGGGCCTGCAAGATCTGCTTTCTTTCTTTCCAATTCACTCTTTTGCATTTTAACTCATCAATCGAAAAACCGGGGAGAGAGCTCCACGCTCTCTAGGAATTCGTATCCTCTCTTCACCGCATGCATGTTCAGAGGAATGTACACAGCTTTCCTGTCATACAGAAAGTGCTTGAAAACGGATTTAACAAGATCCTCATTCAGATTCTCTTCCATCATTCCGAGATACGCGCCGAACATCACAGAATTCGAAGCAATCCTAGTATCCTGTATTTCGCTTGTGGAATCTAGGCCTCTTAGGCTGTCGGCAATTTCGGTAGCGGGAATCTGGATTACCCGAATGTCATCGCGAGATGGTTCATTGGGTATTAAAGAACTGTTCGTGAAAAGTGTTCCTCCTTTTTTGAGAAGACTGACAAAATCCATAGACGGAATATTCATGACAAATAGATAATCTGGCTCTTCAACAATAGGAGAGTCGATCTGTTCCTCGGAGATCACAACATAGCACTTTACTTTTCCGCCCCGGCTCTCGGGTCCGTAAGAAGGAGTGTATGCAACATGTTTTCCTTTCAGGAGCTCATAATACGAAACATTGTTTGCAAGCTCGAGGACTCCCTGTCCCCCGTGCCCTGCGAAAATAATTTGCGTTTTCAAATTTTCTTCTCGACTCCAAATTTGTCTTTGTACAGTCCAGGCGGGAAGACTTTCGACAACACATCTGCGACGTATTTCTTTGATTCAAGAATGGACATTTTCCAGTTGATGTTGCAACTGCTCACGATCTCGACGAAAGAAAATCCTCCCATCATCTGAACCTTGAAAGCATTTTCAATCACCTTGGCTCCATCTACAGGGCCTCGAGCGTTATACATCCCAGGAGTCCTTGGCAGCGGTAAGATTGGAAGAACGATTCTTCTTACATAAGCCGCTCTCTCAAACCCTGAGATCAGCTTTGACGCATCAAGAGGAGGTCCTGTGTATTTCGTGTCTCTTCCAAAGGGAGTCGTCGTAGTCACCATTCCTTCCGGTGTAGTCGGAGCCATTTGGCCCCCGGTCATCCCATAAATTGCATTGTTCACCAGAAAAATGGAGATCGGCTCTCCGCGATTTGCAGCATTCAACAATTCGAGCAAACCTATTGACACTGCGTCCCCATCTCCTTGAACTGAAAAAACGATGAGATCAGGTCTGACTCTTTTCACCCCCGTCATGATGGCTGGCGCTCTTCCGTGCGGAGCTTGAATTGCATCTACATTGATGTATTCATGAGCAAACACGCTGCACCCAACGGAATCGACCATCACAGTCTTCTCCCTCAGCCCTAGATTATTCAGAGCGTTTGCTATCAGTCTGGTCAGTATACCGTGTTCGCATCCAGCGCAGTAATGCGTTTGTTTTGCAGTGAGAGTTGGTAGCCTTCCCAGCTTTATGTCGTAACTCTCCTGTCGCAGTACTAGCTCTTGACTAGACATAGATTGGCGCCTCCAAGACTTTCTTCTCGACTTCTTTAGTTGTCGGGAGTAATCCTCCCAGTTTGTACGCAAAGTCAACAAGTGTTGGATCTTTCACAGATAGTTTCACATCCTGAAGCATCTGCCCCATGTTCAATTCGACAACCACAAATCTGCGCACCCGGCCGTTTGAAGAAAGGTCAAGGAGCTCGCGATGCGGGAAGGGACATAGTGTGATGGGTCTGAACAGTCCGGCTTTGATCCGTTTTAGGCGGAGATCGTTCACCACTTGTTTGCACAGTCTGGAGGCAATGCCATAAGCGACGAGAATAATTTCTGCGTCATCAGTTAGATAGGACTCCGATCTAGATTCTGATCTATCAATTGCTTCATATTTTTTCATCAAATGGTCTGAATGAGCGCTTTGAGCCTCAAAATCCAAATTAAGGGAAATCAGTATGTGCCTGTCTTCACCCCTTGACCCAGTCGCAGCCCAAGAAGCATCAAACTTCTCTTCAGTTATTTCTGGAAAGACAATGTCCTCTTTTAGCTGCCCCAGGAAGGCGTCAGCCAAGATCACGGCAGGATTTCTGTACTTGAAAGCAAGGGCGAATGCAAGCTTTGGGATCGAAGCCATTTCTTGGACGGAATTAGGGGCGAGGACAATGTTCCGATATCCGCCGTGCCCTCCGCCTTTAGTAGCTTGGAAATAATCGGATTGCTCGGGACCCAGATTCCCAAGGCCTGGGCCCGCTCTGTTGACATTAACCACAAGCAATGGAACTTCCATTCCCGCTGCGTAGGAAATTCCTTCTTGCTTCAAACTAAAACCAGGCCCCGACGTGGCAGTCATTACTTTTTCACCGGTTGACGCAGCACCTATGACCATGTTGATGGCTTCTAGTTCACTTGCTGCTTGAAGAAAGACCTTGAATTCTTTATAGTTCGGATTGTGAAATTCTCTTGCCAACGTTTCTGGTATTTCGCTTGACGGTGTAATCGGATACGCAAAATACGCATTCAATCCCGCCTTTAAAGCCCCGTATGCTAGCGCTTCGTTTCCCTTCAGGAATTCTCTTTCAGCGCTCAAATTTTCTTCAGACTCCTTATTTCAGCAATAGCAAAATCTGGACAGACCCAATAACAAATCCCGCAAGCGGTGCAATCTCCCTTTTCGCCATGATAGCTGAAGATCACGGGGTGGTATCCGTTGTGATTCAAGGAAACTGAAAGTTTGAGATTCTTTTCGGGGCAGGTGACAACACAAAGTTCACACCCCTTGCATCTTTCAGAATCAATGACTACGAATGACCTTGGGAGCTGTTCCTGGCTGCTTATTTGACTGCTCAAATCCAAGACCCCAGTGACTCACTGGTTCTTACCAGTAATTAAAAGGCAGAGACGTTTCTCAGATCTGAGAATGACCTGGTGAACCTTACAAGACATTCCCAGATTTGAGAATCGAGACGGTAAAATAAATACGCTCACAAGCTGAGTTCAAAGTGGTCAGGTGGCCATTCTGACTTGGGCAACATTATTCCAGCCTTCCAGAAGACTAGGAGTGCTTCATCAGCGCTTTCTCTCATTCGCGACGGCTCTGTATTAGCTGTATCCGGCTTTAATCTCGCAGCTACACCAGAACATCTCATTCTGAAGCTCTATGAGCAATATGAAAAAGTAGGTCATCCGAAGGATCTCTTTCTGATTTGTGATTCTCTGCCTGCAGTCCCCGGTAGAGCACTGGACTCAGTCAGCGAACAGCTTTCGAAGAAACAGGATCGCGACTTTCTTAGAGGTTTTCAGATTCCATTTCTGGGATTCTCGCCCTGGACCCAAAAAGTAGTACAAGAAGAACTAGTCGAGGCTTACAGTTGGCCCATTGGAATTGTAGCTTATTGGTTCAGAGAGGTCGCATCCGGTCGACCTGGATTGATTACCAAGATAGGCATCGATACACTTCTCGATCCCAGAAGGGAAGGAGGGGCTCTCAACGCAAGAGCGACTGAAAAGATGACGTGTCGAGTGAACGTGATTGAGATACAAGGGGAAGAGTTTCTATTTTATCAAGCGCCTAAACCAGATTTTGCTCTAATTCGCGCAAGTGTTTCAGACGAAGCTGGAAATCTCTCAATGATGGACGAGGGAATAAGGGGAACCGTTCTCAACATGGCCCAAGCGGTTAAGGCGAGACCAAACCAAGGAACTGTAATTGCCCAGGTGAGATGGCTAACAAAATCAGGGACAATAAACCCGAGAGATGTTGACGTACCTTTTCCGCTGGTTGATTACGTGGTGTTATCTCCGAAATCTCACCACTGGCAATCCGGAAGAATCGAATACGATCCAAGAATCTCATACAAGGTCCTGCAACCTGTGGATGATTTAGAGTCATTGGACCTAGTCTCCCCGACAGAAAATGAGATTGATCGAGTGATTGCTCGTAGAGTCCTGCTCGAACTAGTTCGAATATTGGAAGAGAAAGGATGTCCTGTCCTTGCAAATCTCGGAGTAGGTATACCCGCATTGGTCTCTTCGATAGCCGCCGAGGAAGATCTTGCTGATTGTATCGTGTCATGTCTTGAATCAGGCCCGTGGGGTGGCATCGCGCTTTCGGGAATGGATTTTGGGCTAGCTCTGAGTCCCTTCGCGCTCTCAACCATGCCTGATATGTTCTCGAATTTCGAAGGAGGAGTGATAGACGCAGCCTCTCTCGGATTTCTGCAGATCGACTCTTCAGGCAACGTAAATCCTTCGTTTCTTCCAGGCAGAGTATACGGGCCCGGGGGATTTCCAGTAATCGCAGGCGGTGGGCCAAGAATTTACTTTGCAGGGACTTTTACTGCCGGCGCCAGCAAGATTATGGTCGAATCCGGGCAACTCAAGATTGTCGAGGAAGGAAAGATATCAAAGTTCGTGAGTAAGGTCTACAGAATATTCTTCAGCGGTAATGAAGCAATAAAACACAGCAAGGAAATACTCTACATCACTGAAAGAGCAGTATTTCGCCTGACAAAGAACGGCGTTCTTTTGGAAGAAATCGCTCCTGGCATTGACTTGGACCGAGACCTTTTGAAAAAGATGGAATTTCAACCAATAGTCAGTTCCGGCCTTAAGAGCATGGATGAGCGATTATTTCTAAACGAGAAGATGCAAATTAGAACGGGCATTTTAGAAAGTCTTCCAAAGAAGAAAAATCTGAGGGATCTGTGAACTATGCCCAGCGACTACGATATTGTAATCGTGGGAGCGGGGATTTTGGGGCTATCCTGTGCCTACTACTTAAAAAAAGGCAACCCCGGGAAAACGATCCTAGTTGTCGATCGATTTGGCGATGTCGCGCAGGGGAATTCTGCGAGAAGCAATGCGATGTTTAGGAACACCTTCACTTCGAAAGACAACCTGATTCTTTCCGATACTTCAATCGACTTCTATCTAGACACGCAAAAGTCAGGAGTAGATCTTGGCCTCAAGAAGAGTGGATATCTTTGGGTCATGAGCGAAAAGCAGTTTTCACTAAACCAAAGATACATCCAAAAAATGCTTGACAACAAAATTGAGCTTCGAACTTACGACAACCAAGATCTTAGACGTATGCTTCCCTCTCTCAAAAGAGAATTTGGAGAGTCAGAGGAAGCCCAATTGATGAAAATCCCTGATGTCGGCGGAGCAGCTTTCGGAGTGAAATGCGGACGCCTAGATCCGGAGAAGCTATCCAGATTTTACTCTGACAACTTTCTTCGTCTTGGCGGGAAGGTCGCATTCAATACGAATGTGAAAAGTCTCATTGCAGGGGTTGACGAACCACTTGGAATTGAAGGAGAACCTTTTGTATGGCAGGAAGGAAAAGTGACTGGGATTCTTGCTGAAGGCGAAATCAAAGGAGAGATTAAAGCAAAGACTGTCGTGATCGCGGCTGGAGTTTGGAACAATGAGCTGCTCGACCCGATCGGCATTGACGGGCATGTAAAGGCGAAAAAACGCCAACTATTCACAGTCTCAGCAAAGCGCAGCCCTGCTCTCCAAACTCTGTTGCGGAACGGGAATTTCAACGAGCTGGGCGTCCTTCCTTTTGTCATATTGCCAAAGTCAGGTTGCTACGTAAAGGCCGTTGAAGAGAATAGCGAATTTTGGTTAGGCTGCGAGGATGAATTCAACAGGCCGTACTATAGCACCCCGGAAGAGACTCTTGACAGTTGCAAGGCAGAGCCTAGCTATTATGAGCAATCTCTCTACCCTATTCTGAGAAGTTACTTCTCCGAATTTGAAAACGCAAAACCTGCACAGATGTGGGCCGGATACTACTCAATGAACACTCTTGATTCGATGCCTTTTGTCTTCGAAGAGAACGGGATGATAATCGCGGGCGGAGGTAGCGGGAGCGGGATCATGAAAGGAGACGCAATGGGAAGAATTGTCGACGCGGTTTATCGAGAAGGCGAACACGCAGAAGCTATGCTTTATAGTGGAAAAAGCTACGCAGCAGACAGGATGAGTTTCAAGTACCGAAGCGTGGAAAGAGAAGAATGGGTTATCTAAGACTAGAGTTTAACTTGATTTAGAAGTTACGCTGGTCTTTCTGAAATCTTCTAGCGCCTTTCTAATCGTCAGTTCCCCAATTTCCTCGATTTCGTATTTGACTCTGACACTAGGCTTTTCAATATGAAGAAATTTTCCAAGATCAACCGGCGTTCCAATTATGATCAAATCACAATCCACGTTGTTGATTGTGTCCTCTAGTTCCTTCACTTGTTCGTCAGAATAACCCATCGCCGGCAAAACCTTGCCTAAATGTGCAAACATGTTAAACACTTCCTTGAGCGATCCCACGGCATATTTTCTGGGATCTACGATTTCCTTTGCTCCAAACTGTTCTGCTACTTTGAATGCTGCTCCAGTGGGCAAGCCTCCATGTGTTAGAGTTGGACCGTCCTCAATACAGAGAACCTTCTTTCCTTTAATGCGGTCAGGATTCTCGACAAAGTCATTAAGATTTGCCAAAATAACCTTTGCTTTCGGATTCAAATCTCGCAGATTTGCAAGAATCTTCTCTTTATTTTCCTTCGGGGCCGCATCTATCTTGTTGACTATCACATAATTAGCCATCCTCACATTCACTTCACCGGGATGGTAGGATAGCTCATGGCCGGGGCGCAATGCATCTGCTACCACGAATAAGAGATCGGGTCTGATGAAAGAAAAGTCGTTGTTTCCGCCGTCAAAGATTATGACATCGGCTGTTACTTCTGCAAATTTAAGAATTCTTGCATAATCAACCCCAGCATAAACGGAGAAGCCATTTGCGATATGAGCTTCGTACTCTTCTCTTTCTTCGATCGTGACCTTTTCATTTTTCAAGTCCTCAAAAGAAGAAAACTTTTGCGCAGCTTCTTTGGCAAGGTCTCCGTATGGCATTGGATGCCGCACGATTGCCACGTTGTACCCCATCTCTCTCAATATTAGCGATATTTTTCTCACGGTTGGACTCTTGCCGGCTCCAGTTCGCACAGCACAGACCGCGATAACCGGTTTCGTTGAAAGGAGCATCGTATCCTTGGGACCCAAAAGGACGAAACTTGCGCCGCTTGCAAGTGCAGTAGATGCTTTGTGCATCAGATCAACATGCGAAATATCACTGTAAGAAAAGACTACATCCTCTGCCTGGAGCTTCTTTACAAGTTCGGGTAGCTGCTCTTCTGGATAAATAGGAATTCCATTGGGATAGTTCTTTCCAGCCAACTCGGCTGGGAATTTTCGATTTTCTATTCCAGGAATCTGCGTAGCGGTAAAGGCTACAACCTCGTAATTCGGGTTATCTTTGTAGAAAGTCAGGAAATTGTGGAAGTCCCTGCCAGCCGCTCCTAGAATGACTACTTTACGCATCTACTATGACCCAAAAATAATTAGAGTTTATCGCATATTTATCATTCAAGCTCAGTTCTCAATAATGAGAATAATATTGTAAGGGAGCCCGATTATCACATTTGAGAATCGTCTCCAAGCCTATAAACGCCAAAAACTAAAACTACCTTGAAACAAATTATGACCCCTGAATTGCTTGTGGCAATTGATGGCTCAGAGCACTCTGAACGAATTGTAAAGTACGCTACCGATCTTGCGAAGAAGCTTTCCGATAGTCTCGCATTGGTCTACGTAGCTCCGGCAACTCAAATACCGGAAACTTATAAAGAGTACGCAAAGGAAGAGAACTTAGATCAATCTGACTACTATGGCGCTGTTGGAAGGCAAATATTGGCTAAGTACGCAAAGATTGCTAAGAACTTAGGAGTTGAATGTGAGACCATCACTGAAGCTGGCAATGTTACTGAAAATATTATGATTGTGGCAAAAGAAAGAAATTCTGAAGCGATAATCGTCGGGCTCCAGGGGCTACATGGCGTGGGAAAAGTTAGATCTCTTGGAAGCGTCTCGAGGAGAATAATTGAAAACTCGCCCACCCCCGTAATTACCGTGCCTTAGCTGTTTTGGGCAGCGACCTTCCCCGGGGCCCCGGCCTGTTCTACCGGTAATGACATAGTGATGTGTGATAAAAAGTGGATTCCAAGAGCTGACAAAGCACCTATCGGTTCCGAGACCAAAACACACTCCAAGATTTGCTTGCTAGAAGCGCTTCCCAGCATCCGAATACGATTCAAAAGTGTAAGAGAATCATCTGTGAGCCATTATTATCAAATTCGAGAATCGTCCTATGAAGATAAATCAAAGAATTTGCGAATAATGTTGGAGTTTGAATTCTAGATGAAGAGAGATTTGACAATGCAAGGTTTGCGATCTTGTGCACTTGCAGTGTTGTTGCTGTTGATTTTATCCTTCGCTTCCACTAGCAGCACCACGCAATGGAATGGGAAACCATGTCTCGCTGGAACACAATACGGTTTTCCGTTACCGTTTGTTTATTCAGCTCGCAAATCTGAAAATTATCCATCCGAAAGTCCGACCCCTGCATGTACTTCCCGCTTTCATGTATCCGGGGCTATCATCAATGCGTTTAACGTTGTTCTGGACTATCTAGTTTGGTTTGGTGTTTCGATACCAATTGTCTTGCTATCAAGTTGGCTGTTGCTAGACAGGCCCACAAGCAAAGTCGTAGAAGTCGAAGCATCCACTGGTTCCTAATCCAGGTTGGGCCAAGTTCCGGGTCAACGAGTAACTCGTGAGTCATCCAATACAAGTGGAATTTTTCTGTTCATTCTCAAAATTGAGAATCATGTGGGCAATTTAAAGCCTAGGAAAGATCCCACTATGTTAAGGTGAATTTTTGTGGCAACAACACTGTTGGAAACAAAGAGAGAAAAATCTACAACAAGCAACGAAATGAATGCGTACGACAATGCGCTGAAGCAGCTCGAAAGAACTGCTGACATCATCGGACTGAATCCAGACGTTCACGAGATTCTAAAACAACCAAAAAGAATTCTCAGCGTGTCCATTCCAATAAAATTGGACAACGGATCTGTCAAGAACTTTCAGGGATACCGTGTGCAGTTCAATGACGCGCGAGGTCCCTTCAAAGGTGGAATAAGATACCACCCGAATGTAACTTTGGACGAAGTGAAAGCTCTTGCTGCATGGATGACTTGGAAGTGCGCAGTAGCTGACATTCCATACGGCGGAGCAAAAGGCGGTGTGATCTGCGACCCAAAGAACATGTCACTCGGAGAAAAGGAAAGACTCACAAGGAGATACACGAGCGCCATCGCCGATTTTATTGGACCCTACCGAGATGTTCCAGCTCCTGACGTATACACTGACCCCCAGACCATGGCGTGGATTTTGGACACCTACAGCCAAATCCAAGGTCACCTGGTGCCCGAATGTGTCACGGGCAAACCAATAGCTCTAGGAGGTTCGGAGGGCAGGAACAACTCGACTGCAAGAGGATGCGTAATTGCCGCAAGGGAAGCCGCGAAGACCATAGGCTTACCACTAAACGGAGCCACCGCAGCAATTCAAGGCTACGGAAACGCCGGTTCGTGGTCGGCAATCTTACTTGAGGAGCTAGGCGTGAAAGTTGTGGCAGTAAGCGACTCAAGGGGCGGCATCTATAACAAGCTAGGGTTCGATTCAAAGAAGGTCGAAGCATTCAAGGAGAAAACAGGCTCGGTAGTTGGCTTCGAAGGCACAGAGTCGATATCTAACAACAATCTCTTGGAGTTGGGAGTCGATATCTTGATCCCAGCTGCTCTCGAGAACCAAATCACCGCTACGAACGCAGGCAAGATTAAGGCGAAGATAGTTTCGGAAGCAGCAAACGGTCCGACAACGCCAGAAGCAGATAGAATTCTTGAGAAAAACAAGGTCCTACTGATCCCCGACATCCTCGCGAACTCGGGCGGAGTGATCGTAAGCTATCTGGAATGGGTACAGAACCTCAACAGGACTCACTGGACCGAGGCTCAGGTCAACGCGGAGCTTGAACAAAAGATAATTACCGCATTCAAGAGCACCTACGAGAAATCAAAGAAACTTAATGTCTCAATGAGAGACGCAGCTCTCGCACTTGCGATCGAAAGAGTGGGGCGCGCCATCCAAACTCTCGGAATCTGGCCTTAAAGGCCTAACTGGGTTCCTGAATTCCAAAAAAGAATTCAAGGAACCCGATTTCCTTTTTTGACTCCGAATCTTCCGTACCCTGGAGGATGTTATCGTGTCTTCAGAGAATCTGGTCACCCCAAAACAAATCTTGGTTTGCGTTGATGGATCGGAAACTGGGTACAGGGCAATGGATTTTGCTCTCGGTCTTGCTGTCAAACTCGAATGCAAAGTTTATTTTGTAAACGTCGTTGGAGCGTTAACTTCTGAGAGAAATTATCGCATACCTGCTGACATGGTTGGTTCTTTAGAGCGTTTAGGGATGGAAGCTTTAAGAAAATGCGAAGAAGACGCCCGCAAATACGGGTTGCAATTCGAAACAGTACAGCTTTCTGGAGATCCAGCAGATGAAATCTTAAGGTATTCGAAGAACACCAAAAGTGACTGCATTGTCATGGGCAGGAAGGGCATGGGCAGATTAGAAAAGATGCTTCTTGGGAGTGTTTCTGAAAAAGTGCTCGACCTTTCTGAATCCCCGGTCATTATAGTAAAGTAAGGATGCTTGTTTTTGGCAGAGAAGCCCTTTATTATAAGATCTGAACTCCGCATTTTTAATAAAATCAATGACTCGTCAAACGGGTGGGCATAGCTGCTCCTCGGTAAAGCCCAGCATTTTTTCGCGATATTCTATAGTTGATCTTTTTCCAAAGTATGTATCGTATAATGAAACGTGTCTTTCAATAGGCACTTTCATGACATACTCATGGACTCTTTGAGCTGCCTCCCTGCCATCACTCATCGCTTTCACGACCAAAGTTTCTCCCGTTGTTACGTCGCCTGCGGCAAAGACTCCTGGGATCGATGTTCTATGCTGGCCGTCTATTTCTATCGCGTTATTTTTTCCAGTCTTCATTCCATATTTCTTTTGAATGAATGAATTGGGTCCTCTTCCGATGGCTATCAAGACGCTGTCGCATGTCATCGAGAAATCGCCGCCTTCCACCGGTTCAGGACTGCGGCGTCCTGTCTTGTCTGGCGCACCGAGTTTCATTTGAATCATTGTTGTACTATTCACTTTTCCATTTTGGGAGACATAACATCTTGGCGAGGCTAGGAACTTGAACTCGATGCCTTCCTCTTTTGCTTCCTCGATTATGAAAGGATCAGCCGGCATTTCTGACTCGGTTCTCCTATAGACCAAAGTCACTTTTCCTTTGGACAACCTCAAAGCCGTGCGAGCGGCATCGAGAGCACTGTCTCCTCCTCCTATAACCAGAATGTTTCGTCCTAAATTATACAAGGGATTACGAATATAATGGTCGACGCCCAACACATACACATCTTCGAGAAACTGATATGCATCGTAGATCCCTTCTGAATCAGCACCTGGAACATCGAACTTTGAAACGTCTTTTGCGCCCGTGGTGATCAGAACTGCATCGGACCGTTCGAGAAGATCTGACAGTGAAAGATCCTTTCCGATTTTAGTCCCAGTGCGAATCTCAACTCCTTGTTCCTCGATTCGATCTATTTCGTATTGTAGAACACCCTTCGGCAGATGGTAATCGGGGATTCCGTACCATGCGGTTCCACCAGCAAATGGAAGTTCTTCGTAAATCGTGGCAGAGTGACCATACCTTCTAAGCAACTCACCTGCTGCTAGGCCGGCAGGCCCAGCCCCAACAATAGAAATGCGCTTTCCTGTGTCCGGAAGACAAGGCGGATTCTCCTGTCTTGATTCGACCTGTTCCCAATCTGAAACGAACCGCTGAATCATTCCAATTGAGACGGGATCGCCGTCAAGATGCCAGACGCACGCGTCTTCGCATAGACCCTGCATCTGTGGGCAGCACCTTGCAGTAACTCCAACTAGTGCGTTGGTCTCCCTTATCCGCCGGTACGCAGTTGCAAAATCAGCGTTGGCAACAGCGTCGCACATGCCACTGACATCAAGTTGAAGAGGGCAGACTGCTATGCAGACGGGATTCAAACATCTTGCGCATCGATCTGCCTCAAGCATCACTCTTCTTTGGTGTACGGTTGCTCCACCTCAGAGAAATTTCCTATTCTAGTCTCTGGTTTGGATTTCGGAAAGGGGAAAGATCCGACTCGCTTCTTGGCCAAGGTGGTAACGCTCATGAGATACAGTATCTAGCCTTCAGCTAGTTTTCAGTCAATATAAGAGGGGTATACGATTCTCAGCAGTGAAAACAAGCTACTTTGAGCAATTGAGTTTTTGTAATCAGGAAAACGCGGAGAAGAATCCTACGATGCAATCCCTCAATGATACAAGGAAGGCATGTTTCACGACTGAAGTCTTACCAATGAATTCAGACATCCTGCTCACGCGAAAGTACGTGGGCGGGTGGGGATCAAATCGGAACCAATCCAACAATTTTGAAATTGGGCTGTACTTTTCCCGATAGAGTTCCCTAAATCCAATTTTCCTGAGCGAGTCAGCAAAGGCTTGCGGGTCTCCCAATACGATCGCAGATTCGGTATCAGCTCTAGTCTCCAGAACCTTTCCTATCGCAAAGATTACCGAAAAGGCAACGAGGAAGTAGAACAATCCAAGAAATTCTACGAGTGGATACCAAAGATAGAACATCCCCACAAGCTGGAACCCTGTGATGCCGAACAAGATCACTGGGTCGTGGCCCTTGACATGGCCAAGCTCGTGTCCTATGATGGTTTCAAGCTCTTGGTCAGTTAAATCATGTAACGAGCCCGCAGTTATCATAATTGAAGAGCGCTTTGCCGATATCCCGGTCGAGGATGCATTGGACACAGTCGAGTTTACAATTACAACCTTAGGAACAGATTGATGGAACTTCTCGGCGATCTTTTGGACAATCCCATACACATCCTTGGTCCTTATTTCTACATCATCTGGAGAGACGGAGATTCCATACCTCGTAAGTATTGTGATTATGGAAGACTTTAGGTCTTGAATGGTGGCCGTAACAACTGAATGGTCAACGGATTGCATAACGTGCAAATTGCTTACGGAGGATCTAATTTCCCCCAAAATCTTCCTGCCATGCTTTCTTAGGAACGAAATAGTTTCAGAGTTGGTTTTGACGGATACGACGCTTGCTAGAGGCCTCTCAAAAGTGGGTCGCACATTCCCCATGTTCAGCATTATTTTATCTGCGTACAAAAGATACACGAACTGAGACGCAATCAGAAAGAATAAAGCATAGAATCCTATCGTAAAGAACAATACAAAACTAAGGAGCATGAACAGGAGAAAGACGTTTGCACTATTTCCCGATAGAATCCTTTTCAGTACGCTGCGATTTGTGCTACCGCCTTCCGAAGGAGCCTCGGAGTGCCTTTCGTCATCTGAACCTACTACAAAGTAAAGATCAGTCGTCTTTGCATTCTGAAGAAAGGACCAAACTATGTTTTGAACATCGTCAACGGTCCTAGCGCGCAGAGCCTGCTGGCGTGGATCATTATCATCTAGATCTCGAAAGCTGAGCTCTACAGATCCTTGGTCGATCTTCAGGTGAGAGTCAAGGAGAACGGATTGCTGTTCTCTTTCGGGCACACTGAGCTTCCAGAAAAACGTCCAGGTACCGTTAGATTTTGTCTTCTGATAAGATGCCTGATCTATATATCGCCTGTTGGCCAGTATGTAGTATCTTTCAAAAAAACTCGATAACCCGTCGACCGCTTCGTAAGGTAGACCGGTTTCGACGACGACGGCTTTTTCCGAGAACATCTTGAACTTAGCATCTTCATATTATCCAAAGATTATTCTCAGAATTGAGAATCTAGGTAGCCTCTTTTAAGTGGCTGGGAACTCTTATTTTTCGAGGAACGATAGTTAGTTGGCAACTTTTCACGAGATACTGTTTAGTTTGACTTCATTCCCCTTTTTGATTGATACCGGTGCTTGACAATTGGGACAGGCGAATGCAGGGTCTATGACATGTTCGTTAGGAATATCCCTTAGTCCACCCTCATATCCGCATTTGTTGCAAGATACAATCCCCTTGACTCGATGCACTTTTAGCTTAGACCCCTCGGCCTTGGTACCTTTGGAGAGGATTCCATAAGCCATGTTGAGAGAATCGCCTTCCAAACCAAGTAATTCACCAACATCTACATCCACTACACTGATCGAAGAGAGATGTTGTTTGTCCATGAATTCCAACGCGGATTGCAGGACTCTGTCAGCAAGAATGTATTCGTGCATCGTTCCAAGATTCTCTCGAGTGACTTATGAAGTCTTCCCGCTCCCCCGCTCTTCAAGTTCATGCGAGGAGGTTTGACAAGTTTGAGAGGAACCTACAACGACGGGTGGGCAAAAGAATTGAGTGGTTTAATGTCGAAAGGCACCCTGAGACATATCACTTTAATTGGGGTCGGGAACCCTATCAAGAGTGACGATTCTGTCGGATTATACATAATCTCAAAGCTACGGAGAAAATACGGTACAAGTCCCAGCAAATTCGTGAAGATAGTACAAGCTTCTTCATCCGAGAGTGCGATCTCGAAGATTGAAAACAAATCGGGAGGGAAGATTAGCGAGATGTTGATTGTATTCGACTCAATCGAATCAAATTCTCCGGCTGGATCAATAATCTTTGCCAACGTTGGAGATACAAAATACGGATTTTTTGCAACTCATAATGTTCCGTTGAGACTCATTCCTAGTGTTGCTTCTAACATGTCAGATATTTTCGTTTTGGGAGTGCAGCCAGCGAATACCGAGGTTGGAGAAAATCTCAGCGAAATCGTATTGGTTTCGGCGGATCGGATTGTTAGCACGATCGGAGAATTGATTGAGGAAGTTCGTTGAGACCATGGCTACTCTTGACATCATCATAGCTCCGCTCTTGATAGTAGTTGCGGACCTCATCATTTACGTGATGGTGGGCAAACTGGGCACTCGCTCTTCTGGTAAGAGCGTGAAATACGAGCCATTCACCGGAGGGGAAGAAGACATTCCAAAGAGAGGTCTGTACCAGTCCGAGCTTTTCGTTTTTTCAATGTTATTCATGGTTGTGGAAGCCTTCGCATTGCTTCTAGCAGGATCTTACGTAGCAACGAACAATTTCTATCCCCTTCTATTTGTTTTGGGCGGGAGTGGCGTGATCATGTTGACCGTTTGGTGGTTCCTAATTTGTGGAGGTGGAAAACTATGAGCGCTCTAACGAAATGGTCACGAAAGAGATCGATTTGGGTGTTCCATGTCAACGCGGCATCCTGTAATGGTTGTGACATTGAAATTCTGGCTGCTCTAACTCCTCGCTATGATGCTGAAAGACTAGGCGTTCAATTGGTCGGAAGTCCTAGACACGCAGATGTCTTACTCGTTACCGGAACAGTCAACGGGATGACCAAGGACGTTTTGAAAAGAGTCTACGAACAAATGCCTGAACCGAAACTAGTCGTGGCAGTCGGGGCTTGCGCTCTAGGGGGAGGAGTAATGAAAGGGTGTTACAATGTTGGCCATGGAATAGACAAAGTCATTCCTGTTAATCTCTTCATACCCGGCTGTCCGCCGAGACCCGAAGCCATTCTATATGGGATTTTGAAACTTGTCGGAGAGGAGCCAAAGGGCAAGGTTGTTGTCAGCGATAAGGTCGAAAAACAATCAGATGTTGTGACAAGAGAGGAGGTTGAACCACCAGTTGGACAATAACAAATTGCAAGACATTGCTATGAAAACTGCAGCTCAGATCGCAACAAATCGAAGGTCCACTGTCTTAACTGTAGCTCCAGACAAACTAGGAGATATCTGCAAATTAATAACAATGGAAATGCCTGAATTTTATCATCTCAGTACTATTACCGGGGTGGACACTGGCAAGACAATTGATGTTTTCTACCACTTTTGGAAAGACAAGGAGTTTCTTTCGGTCAAGACAACGGTGCCAAAAGAGAATCCAGTTCTAGATTCGCTTTCTGATTTTCTTGCTTCCTCTCTCCTCTACGAGGCGGAAGTGAAGGATCTTCTCGGAATTTCGTTTAGAGGGAATCCTCTCATGGATAGGAAAGTGTTACTCCCAGACAGCTATCCTACCGACGCGCCTCCCCCATTGAGAAAAGAAGCAGATCCAGAAAAAATTAGGAAAATGATGGAACTTGAGTGACAAAGAAGACCCACAACCCGAAGGAAGGAAGGAGGCATCAGCTGGGCTCATTCAATATTCACCAGAGAATTTAGTCCCGTTCGGCCCTGTCCATCCAGCACTCAAGGAGCCAGAATATTTCAAACTAATACTTGAAGGAGAAAAAATCATCGAAGTTATACCAAGGATCGGTTATGTCCACAGGGGGATAGAAAGAGCAGCTCAAGAAAGAACCTGGATCAAAAACATCTACTTGTTCGAAAGAATATGCGGAATATGCAGTTTTGCTCATAGCTTAGCATACGTGCAAGCCGTAGAAGGCATCCTGCAATTTGAAGTGCCGAGAAGAGCGCGATACATCCGAGTATTGGTCGCGGAGCTTGAAAGAATCCACTCCCATATGCTGTGGCTTGGCTTGGTAGGATACTGGACCGGGTTTGATACCCTCTTCATGTGGATTTGGAAAGACCGCGAACACGTCCTTGATCTCGTAGAAGCCATTACTGGTAACAGAATACACAAGTCCTACTCCACGATATCTGGAGTCAGAAGGGATCTACCGGAGAATATCGCAGACCCAGTTAAGAAAGAAATGGCATACATTCAACAGAGAGCAAAATACTATAAGGACTTAGTGTCTAGCGAAGAGACACTAATCTCGAGAACCAAGGGAGTTGGACGAATCGATGCGGACTTGGCGAAAAAGCTCTGCCCTGTTGGTCCACTTCTACGGTGCACGGGCATTGCAAGAGACGTGAGAATAGAGGACCCATACGCAGCTTACGATGAACTTATCCCAGAAATAAAGACAAGCACTGAAGGAGATATCGCCTCTCTACTTGCGCTCAGGATAGACGAAGTAAATGAATCGTGCAGGCTCGTTCTTGAAGCTATTGAAAAGATTCCATCCGGTCCTGTCAAGCTGACTGCCCCGAGGTCCGTTCCAAAGGGCGAATCGATGTTCCATGTGGAAGCTCCGAGAGGTGAGCTTTTCTATTATGTGAGGTCTCCTGGCGGAATTGCTCCTGAGCGAGTCAAGATAAGAACGCCTACTATGGCGAACATTCTCACCGCAACTGCGATGCTCAAAGGACATACTCTTGCTGATGTTCCAGTCGTTCTCACTGGAATGGATCCGTGTTTCGGTTGCATGGACAGGGTTTCGGTATTCGAAGTCGACAAACAGAAGGAGTGGTCGGTACTAGGAGAAGAACTTCGCCAGTATGGGATCAAATATTACAAAGAAAGGAGGGCCGGGTGAATTTTGGATGTTTTACAAGTAGTAGAGATACTTGTTTTCCCAGGCCTTACGTTCTTTGTTTGGTTAGCATTCGTGTTTGATTGGCTGGACAGAAAAACTGCGGCACGAATGCAGGGAAGAGTCGGGCCTCTTGTTGCAGGGCCTCACGGCATATTACAGCCTGTAGCCGATTTTTTCAAGCTGACAACAAAGGAAGAGATAGTACCAGAGTATTCGGACAAGCTTGTATTCGAGTGGGGCCCACCGCTTTTCTTTGCGGCTCCCGCAGTCGGTACAATTTTCATCCCTGTCATTTCGCTGAGTGCCATCATATCCAATCCCTACGACTTGCTATTCATTCTCTTTGTTCTCGCATTCTCCACGCTAATGGCTGCGATGCTGGGATATGCTTCAGCTGGGAGATACTCGACAATCGCGATCGGAAGGCTAGTAGTGCAGTACACCGGATTCGAAGTTCCACTCATAATCTCAATTGTGACTCCAGCCATTCTAGCAAAAAGTCTCTCCATCGAAGGAATCGTGGGGGCCCAATCAGGCTACTGGTTTGTGTTTATTGCTCCGATTAGCTTCGGAGTTTTTATAATTGCAGCACTTGCGGAGTTGGAAAAAGCTCCGTTTGATATTCCGAGCGCAAAGACAGAGATAGTAGCTGGATGGATGACAGAGTTTTCAGGAGAAGCCCTCGCATACATCAAACTCACAAAAAATCTAAGCTACGTGTTCCTATCAGCTCTCGGTGCGAGTCTCTTCCTAGGAGGTTCGAATGGGCCTATCCTAACACATATTCCCATCTTGCAAGATTTACTCTTTTCATCTTACTTTTTAGTGAAACTCTTCGCTGTTGGTTTCCTCATATTTGCCATAAGAACCGCACTTGCAAGAATTCGAATTGAGCAAGCCACAAGAGTATTCTGGACAATTCTCACACCACTGAGTTTGCTACAGCTCAGCATCGTCATTGCTTTGAGGTGAAACATCCAAATGTCGAAGGAAACCGGAAGCTCAAGAAAAGAGATTGGCGGGGCAATGGGCGAAATGTTCCGCATTGCCATGGAGCGTCCGATCACAAAACAGTATCCCTTCGGTCCACCCGAATTTGCAGAAAGGTTCCGAGGTAAGCTGGACGTCGATCCAGTAAAATGCACTGGTTGCGGAGTTTGCGAAGTTGTATGTCCGGCGACGGTGATCAGAATGGTTTCGACGGGCAAAAGGAAAGTAGGAACTAGAGAGATTGAAACAAAGAGACCAATATTCGACCTGTACACCTGCATTTCTTGCGGACAATGCGTGGATGATTGCAGGTTTGGAGCGCTGGAGCTAACTCATGAATTTGAGCTGGCGACCGTTGACAAGAATTCATTAATCATGGACAAGGCGCTTAAAAGTGTTAGATGAAGTAGCACTCCTTCTTTCTGCAGCGCTTATTGTTACAGTTGTGGTCGCCCTATTTTCCAAATCCGTTTCAGTCTCGCTAATCAGTCTGTTTTATTCTAGTTTGTTATTGGGTATCATATTTGCGACGTACGGCGGAATCCTCGTAGGCCTCGTCCACGTAATCACTTTCGCAGGAGCAGTCTCTGTGATGTTGTTGACCGTGGTCTTGATGACAGGAGAATCAAAGCTGATGGTTGGTAGACGCGAGCTTGTACTGATCCTCACGCTCGTCAGCATCCCGATAGTAGGGGTCGCATCATACGAAGCGCTAGAGGGTTTACCACAGGCAGCTTCTCAGCCGACGATTCCAGGAATATCGACACTCTTTCAATTTATCTGGGAGTTCAGACCTTGGGATCTGCTCATTTTGATCATGGTCTTCGCGGCGTCAATGGTTGCAGTAGTAAACCTCCTCTCTTCTTCGAGGAGTAGTCGTTGACAAATGCCTTCCGATCAGTTGATCTTCACTGTGACAGCAACTGTTCTCGTGGTCATCGGCCTTGGTTCTATGGCATATTCTCGAAATTTGATCAAAACCGTAATGGCGTTTCAGGCGATAGTCTTCGGAGCAAATCTCGCTCTGTTCTCCTCAGGTCTAGGCTCTTATTCGAGCTACATGTCACAGACCTTTGTACTCTTTTCAATTTTGGTTGGGGCTAGCGTAGAGGCGGTTGCCCTAGCTATCATTGTGGTAATTCACAGAAAGTATGGAACTTTGAATCCATGGGAAATTAGGAAGCTGAAACATTGATCTATGCGGCTTGGCTCATTTGGGCCGTCCCTATCATCTCAGTTCCTTTTATTCCTCTCATCGGTATGGTTAGCCAAAGAGGGAGAAACTGGTTTGCCGTTTTAGCTAGTGCCCTAACTGCGTTCATAGGCTTCTATTTAGCCGCAAGCTTTTCTTCTGGAATGACCGAATCAAGCATCATATGGCTGCCCATTTTCAAGGTCCCGGTTCAAGTTCTGGTTGACGGAACCTCCGTGCTTCTTGCTGCTTTCATCTCCTTCCTTTCTTTTTTGATCGTGCTTTACTCTGTAGGTTACATGAAAGGAGAGAAGGGGCAATCAAGATACTATTCCTTAATCTTGCTTTTTGTAGGTGCTATGCTTGGGCTGGTGATGGCCGGAAATCTGATTCAGCTTTACTTTTTCTGGGAGATTGTTGGAATTTGTTCCGCGTTCCTAATCGCGTTTTGGTATGACAAACCTGAAGCAAGAAGGGCAGGTCTCAAGGCCTTCGTTGTCACGCGATTCGGGGACATCGCTCTGTTCATAGCTGTTCTCATCGTACTTGCTAATTTGAAAACTACAAACTATGCATCCATCTTTTCAGCGATAGGCAGTAAACCCTTTGGAACAAACACAGTCTTGCTGGTTGGAATCCTTCTTCTAATTGGAGCGATGGGCAAGTCGGCTCAGGTCCCTCTTCATGTCTGGCTCCCCGATGCAATGGAGGGACCTACGCCGGTCAGCGCATTGATTCACGCCGCCACTATGGTCAATGCCGGGGTGTACCTTGTAATTCGAATGTTTCCTTTGTTCAGTTATTCTTCTACCCTGCTTGTTCTCGTCACCATCGTCGGTCTTACTAGCATGATCTTCGGTGCCGCCTGCGCTGTGGTTTCAGAGGACTTGAAACGCATACTTGCTTACTCTACGATCAGCCAGCTAGGAATAATGTTCGCGAGTATCGGAGTAGGAACAACTCTTGGCGCGACAGCGACATATCACTTGATCAGCCAAGGGCTTTTCAAAGCACTTGCTTTTCTCGCTGCAGGGTCAGTCATAACAGCTACTGGTTCCAGAAATGTGGAAGAGCTCGGTGGATTGCGCAAGTCTATGAAGTACACCTATATTGGTTTCCTCTTCGCCATGCTTGCGATGAGCGGTGTACCGCCTCTTATTGGATTTTGGAGCAAAGATTGGATCGTAAGCACTGCTCTAACCTCGAATGTCGTTGCCGCGATACTCATAGCTTTGTCAAGTGTGCTCACGACAATTTACAGCTTCAGAGCTCTTTTCAAAGTATTCTATGGCAAATCAAAGCTTCCAAACGAACCGAAAGAATCTTCGACTGTCATGATTGTTCCAATTATGACTCTTGTAGTCTCAGTCACCGTTGGATGGTTGGTTCTAGACTATCAAAGGTTGGTTCCTTTCAACATTACAATTGATCCATTGACAATTGGAATGTCGCTAGCTGCGATTGCATCTGGAATCGGAATCGTGTATGTGGCTTTCAGCTCACGAACAGCGCAGACCCAAAGTTTGATGGGCCGGAATGCTCCTCTCATAGCATTAAGGAAATACTTGCTTGAGGGTTTGGGCTTTGACAAATTCTATGGTTTTCTATACTCTAGGATAGTGCTACCTCTCGCAAAAACTTCGAGCTATCTTGAAAGTGGCTGGCTCGGGGTCAACATGGGGCTAATGCTCGCAAGTGTTCTCTTGATAATCTTTCTCGTTGCACTGAAGGTGATTTGAGGGAAAATTGTGGCTACTTACAGTAATGGAGATAGAATTTACAGCAGCGATGATTTGCCTCGCAGCTGACTATGGGCGCAAATGCTATGCGAAATGGCGTCCGTATGTTGTAGGATCGATTGCAACAGGTTCTCTGATAATTTCACTTGTATACCTATTATATTATCGGTGGACATATAATGAGACCTCTTCGGTCTCATTGCGGCCAACAACATCTACGTTTGCCTCTCTTTACATCATCAATGAGTATACAATCTTCGTCATTTTTACCGCATTCGTCGTAGGGATAGCTGTTTCAATTTATTCATGGAAATATTTGTCGCAAGACGACAACGTCGGTCCTTTCTTTTCTCTCCTGATTCTCCTTCTGACATCAGTAGTTGGCGTCGTGTCCGCAGGAGATTTTCTGTCATTATTTTTGTTCTGGGAAGCGATGAGCATTTCGGCCTACGGTCTGGTTGCATTCTATAAAGAGTCGTCACAGATATCGCTTGAAGCTTCGCTCAAGTACATTTTTCTTGCCGGAGCGGGCAGTTTGCTAGCTCTCTATGGAATATCGCTCGTCTATTCGATCACTGGCAGCATCGATCTAAGCAGTCTTGGATCCCTTTTGGAGACCAACACCGAGGTTGGCGTATTTGCTCTAATTATTATAATGCTAGGATTCGGAGTAGAGGCAGCGATCTTCCCTCTTCACACATGGCTACCTGATGTCTATTCAGCTGCGCCTTTACCGGTGAGCGCAGTACTTTCGGGAATTGTTACCGAAACAGGTGTCTTTGTTCTTCTAAAGATAATCCAGCCCCTATCAGCAGTCACCACAGCCACAAATGTGAATACGCTTCTTAAGCTCAGTTCAACCGAAGAAATCCAAGGTATACTCGCAGTTCTTGCCATTCTAACAATGTTTATTGGAAATCTCGGAGGTTATGTTCAAACAAATGTGAAAAGAATTCTTTCGTTCAGCTCAATAGCACAGATGGGATACATGATTGCAGCACTTTCGACATTCAGCGTCCTGGGAATCGTCGCGGTAGTCTTTATGATCTGGAATCACGGAATCTCGAAGTCAGGGTTTTTCCTGATGAGCGGACTGAATGGAAAGAATTACGAGGATTCCGAATTGGATAACTTGCAAGGTCTGGGTCAAAAGAATAAAGTCGTGGGAATCATGTTCGCATCCAATTCACTTGCAATGGTAGGATCCCCGCCGTTCGGCATGTTTTGGGCCGAATTATTGATAGTTGAAGCTTTGATCGCGGCATCATCAACATTTTTCTTCGCGGTGGCTGTCATTGTAGTTCTAAACATCTTCCTGTCACTAGGATATTATCTAAGAATCATAAACAGGGTTGCCCTTAATGCTCCAGATAGACCTCAAGAAAACATGCCAAAGAGCAATTTCTCTCTGGGACTCTTGATCCCTCCACTACTGCTGATTGCTTTGAGTCTGTTAACAGGGATATTCCCGTATTTGTTGCTTGATCACCTGATCTTGTGAGGTTAAACTCTCCCCGACTTCGGGGGACGAACGGTCGCATTTCTAGCCTAGAAAACTCAGTTTGCAAATATAGCAGACTTTCCTCGTATATTGTGGAGATGCAGGTAAAGGTTTGAGCCGCGAACGGGTAATAGTGGAGATTGAAACTCTCGGACAAGCTCTAAAGGTCGAACAAACAATCAGAACAGGTTACTGCGATCCCATAGCTGAAAACATACTTCAGTGGATTGCCGTCGAAGAAGATCTAGCCAACAGCTATCAAAAGCTCTCAGCAAAATTTTCAAATCAAGAATTAGCGAAGGCATTGAAGGAGCTCGAAGAAGAATCAAGAAGTAACATAACTCTTCTGCGTTCTCTGCTGAAGTCTGCAGAGGAATTTGGAGAAGCAAGAATTCGCAGAGAAAAACTGATAGAACGTTTGATGCAAAGTACCTAGTTTCGTATTTTTAGTCCTATTTTATCCCGGTTTGGATAATTGAAAAATCGGTTTTGGGCTTGAGGATCCTTGGCTCTATTAATAACAGAGCTATCACTGCTATCACAGCAGTAGGTATCATGGCATTCAAAGCAAGGGTCCTAGTGACGCCGAGTGAAGCAAGGCCTGCCGTAAAAGTGGCTGAAAAGATTGCCCCGAGAGATTGCGCTGATGTCGTGAGTCCAAGCGCAGTTCCAGCTCTTGCCATGCCGCAGGTGTCGACGATCAGCGCCTGAAGTATTGGGAAAGCCGCCGCGCTAAAGAAACCCATTCCTAGGGCGGCCAAAATGTCAAGATCAAAGTTCTCCACGAAAAAGAAAACTGCGTAGAAAGATATTACTGCGAGAGAAATTAAGAATAATAGTCTATTCCTCCTCCATCGGTCAGAACTTCCTCCGAGAATCACTTTGCCAAACGCCCCTGCAGCAAGTACGGGTATTGTCATGAATGCAGCATATGGGATCGAGAAGTGGCCGACCTTGTTAAAGTAGAGAGGCAAGAAAGCGCTCTGCCATAGCGAAGCCCACGTTGCAAAGAATGCAAAGAGCATCAGCAATATCACATTCTTGTTCTTGAGCAGATCCAGCCCCTCTCTTCCCAACTTTATCCCTTGGAAACCTTTGTCTGCAGTCGACTGATCGAACCTTTTTCGGGCAAAAGGAATGCCCGCGAGAACGATGAGTCCGATTGAGGGCGCTATGAAGAATGCTGGTTGCCATGCGTTATAGAGTGCAAATGACGCACCTCCAATGAACAAGCCTCCGATGCTACCAACATCGAACCCGACATAAAATATTCCGAGAGCTAGTCCCTTGCGAAGACCAAAGTATGAGGCTACCCAAGCCATCGCAACGGGCCAAAAGATCCCTTCGCCAAAGCCGCTGATCAGCCGAAAGATGAATGCTTCCTCGTAATTTGTTGCAAACCCGATCATCCACGTAAAGATTGTGAATACAATGACGCCTGCTGTGAGGACTCTCCATTTTCCATATTTGTCAGAGAGATGTCCAGCGATGAACACAAAACAAAAGACTCCAATGAACTGTGCAGATTGGAGGAAAAATGTTTGTGCACTAGTGGCACCAAAGCTTTTCGCCATAGGAACCAGGACTGCTGACAATACTGTTCGGTCAGCTGCAAAGACTGCATAACCAAGCGCCATGATGAAGAGGAATAGCGCTGGAGATCCGATCCTTCGATTAATCCAACTGTGATTTGATCCTGTACTAGAGCCTTGGGTCAAGTCTAGTTGTCCTCAAATTCAAAGAAGTGAATTTAGCTAGATTGTTCTTTTTATCGCATCAAGGAAGACATTTGCGGAAGTAACATCTTTCTGTGTGTACGCGTTAATGTTTCGAACTTGAACTTCTGAAAGAATTTCACATGCATAGTTCCAATGAATGCTGACATAGTCCCCCGCCGCAATATTTCCAAACGGCGGAACCGTTGGGTCGTAACGAACATTTTTCTTCACGACATCTAAAGCAAGAAATATCCTTCCATCAACTAGGCAGAGTTGTTTGTACCTTAGCCATAGATGATCCTTTTCGACCTTGAGTACTTTTCCCCACGAGATTCTGCAACTGTCCATGGTCTCTGAGATTTTTCTCGGATCTGGACTGCTTGTGTGGTGAGAATCCGATATCACGCTCGTCGCGGTACTGATGACGTAAAAAGTATGATGTGGCATCGCACGATCTCTGAGATTGAGAAACAAATTTCGAATCTCTTTGCCGTTTTTCTTCTTTAGTTGATTAATCGTGAATTTGTAGAAGTCTTCCGGGGCGACATTGTTTAACAATTTGTTTCCAATCCAATAGGCTTCTGTAACTTTTTGATCGAAAGGCTCCCTTCGGTTTGACTTTCCTATCAAATGAATAAACGGGTATGCGGCTTCAAAATTCTTCAATGTGAGAATGAGTTTTTCATCAACAGAGGTTTCTTGCAGGTGACGCAATATCATGCCCCTGTCGTCAGGACCGCAATAACCAAGCTGGTTAGGCATGAATGCATGCCTTGCGTGGAAAAGAGCTCCCGACGAGTCTATTTTGGTCATTTATTCAGTTCCTGGATCGCATTACTTCAACCCAAGCTCGTTTCCTCCGATTTGCTTCTTTTGTGGTGAGCACCCCGAGGGCCAGATTTGCGTATACTTCGACGAATGAGTTCAGTCCGGCCTCCACCATTGATACGTCGATATTGTCGACGATTTTATTGTCTCCCAACAGTTTTACTGTGGCTTTGGATTTGTCCAAGGAGAGAACCTTCCCCACTCTTGTAATACACATGGAATCATTAACCGCTAGTAGAAGGCTAAAAACTTTCAGAGTGATTTCGGCGGCGGGGATCAATTCTGAAAACTAGTCGAAGTTGACTTCTACTAATCCTGACCTTAAGAGCCATATGTGTAATCGAAAAATCCAGAAGGTCATGTGCTTGTCCAGAGTCTGACCAAAAGTGTACAACGTGAATATCAACAAAGATCCTAAAAGAAAATTTGCAAGAAGCAGAGAACTCAGATCGAAATGAGCAAAAACAAGTAGCAGATTGAGAGTCACAATGATAAATAACGCGAGGATCATCCGTAAGATATAGCGACTCCCTGATTCCGTCGCGCTCTCTGCTGCTTTCAGAGTGCGGCTCAATGAAATATCCAAGTTCATTTTTGCTCCCGAAGTACTTAAAGCGACGATACGATTCTCAGAAATGAGAATCGGCCCATTGGCTTTAAAACGCATGATTCAACATTAGTATTGTGATGTCGAATGCAAGAAGCTCAATGGATTTGGATGAATCGCGAGCTCCACAAATGGAATGACGCCAAGATTCATGTTCTAACACACGCGTTACATTATGGCACGGGAATTTTCGAAGGAATCAGGTGCTTCAGAACTGAGGACGGACCTGCCATCTTCAGACTGCGCGAACACATTTCGCGGCTATTCGACAGTGCCAAGATCTACATGATGGAAATTCCATTTACTTTCAATGAGTTATCTGATGCAGTGAAACAAACTGTTTCTGTAAACAATCTTCAGGAATGCTACATCCGACCAATTGCGTACTACAGTTACGGAGAGATGGGGGTAAATCCGCTACCTAACAAGATAGATGTTGCCATTGCGGCATGGCGCTGGGACACTTATCTCGGTAAGGAAGCCGAGGAAAAGGGGGTAAGATGTCAGGTATCTTCTTGGCGGAGAATTAATCCATCGATCCTACCACCTCAAGCCAAGGCTACCGCGAATTATGCAAATGGAAGTCTGGCGAAAATAGAGGCAATCAAGGCTGGCTATGACGAAGCAATAATGCTCAATATGGACAATGTCGTGGCTGAAGCCACGGGCGAGAATATATTTCGTATAAAAGATGGAATTTTGAGCACGCCGCCTGCTTCTGATGGCGCCCTGAGAGGAATCACGAGAGATACCGTCATTCAAATTGCCGGAGATATGGGAATGCTCTTCAGAAGAAATACTATCTCGCGTGAAGAGTTGTACACTTCTGACGAAGTTCTGCTCACAGGCACTGCAGCGGGCGTGACGCCTGTAAGGGAAGTGGATGGTCGGAGCATAGGGACCGGCAAATGGCCATTCGCGCAAAAGATTCGACAAGCCTATTCGGATATTATACACGGCCGAAATGAAAAATATGGAAGCTGGCTCGATCTAGTGGAACCCAGAAGAATGGAAGTGAGAGTTTGAAAGACATTAATGAAGTAGCAAAAGATCTTGGAATACCACTGCCCCTTGTATCTCCGTTCGGAAATTACGCGGCAAAAATAAGTCTTGATGCTATTGACCAGTCGAAAAGGCGAGGAAAGGTCATTCTTGTCACTGCGATGACTCCTACACCTCATGGCGAGGGAAAGACTGTGACAGCCATAGGAGTCTCGATGGCTCTCAACAAATTAGGGCATAGAGCAGTTGCAATAATCAGACAGCCATCGCTTGGACCTCTTTTCGGTGTGAAGGGAGGGGCCACAGGAGGAGGTAAGAGTACCGTTGAGCCTTCGCTTGAGATAAACATGCGTTTCACAGGAGATATTGATGCGATTAGCGCTTCGCATAATCTACTTTCGGCAATGATTGACAATCACATTTTCCATGGAAACCCCCTGCGAATTGATCCTTCCTCAGTAATCTGGAAAAGGACTGTCGACATGGAAGATCGCGCTCTGAGAAAAATCAAGGTCGGACTCTCTGAAGAAAGGCACCTCACTCCAAGAGAGGATGGTTATGTTATTACCGCAGCTTCCGAGGTAATGGCGACTTTCTGCCTTGCAAAGGATTATCCTGACCTGACAGCTAGATTGGGCAAAATAATCGTGGGCTCGAATGAAAACGACGAGCCGGTAACGGCTGGAGATCTAAAAGCTTCGGGGGCAATGTGCGCCATCCTGAGAGATGCGTTCCTACCCAACCTAGCGCAAACCTGTGAGGGAACCCCAGCTCTTATTCACGGAGGGCCTTTTGGAAATTTAGCCACTGGTACGTCAAGCCTTGTTTCGATAAACCTAGGCTTGACACTCAGTGATTTCTGTGTTATTGAAGCTGGGTTCGGGAGCGATCTGGGCGGTGAGAAATTCATTGACATTGTTTCAAGGGTGGGGGAATTCAATGTAAATGCAGCCATTGTCGTCGCTTCGATTAGAGCAATCAAGTATCACTCCAAATCCGCGTCCGGACCGATCTCGGTATCATCCACTGGTTCAGGCACGCTATTGGTTTCCGGAGAAAATCTTGTTGCTGGCATAGAGAACTTGGAGAAACACATAGAAAACATGAAGAGTTTTGGAATCGCCCCGATAGTTGCGATAAACAAGTTTCCGGAAGATACTGAGGAAGACATTAATTTTGTCAAGCAGGCATGTAGGAATCTTAATGTGGAGTGTGCTGTTTCCAGTACATTTGAAGACGGGTCAAACGGGGCAATCGAGTTGGCGGAGCTCGCTATAGAGGCCGCCTCTCGAGGAGATATCGCGACGCCAATATACTCGCTACACGATAGTACTGAGGAAAAGATCTTGGAAATAATCACAACTATCTACGGAGGCGACGACTCTGAATATACCCCTGCTTCACTCTCGAACATTGAACACCTTCGAGAGTACGGATTTGATAGTCTTCCGATATGTATCGCAAAGACCTCTTCTTCTCTTTCAGATGACCCGGAGAAACTTGGAAGGCCGCGGGGATTCAAATGCAAAGTGGATGAAGTGAGGATTGCTGCAGGAGCAGGATTCAATGTAGTTCATATGGGTAACATCATGACCATGCCAGGACTTCCTCTGCATCCAGCTGCAGAGAACATGTATGTTACTCCAGATGGTATAGTAGTAGGAGTGCACTGACTTTACCTTAATGAAACTGTGACCTTTGACGATCAGAGTTTCCGTTATCTTACAACGAGTACCGAGCAATCGGCGTGAGAAACGACACCATTTGAAACACTGCCTGACATTAGTTTCTTAAATCCACCCAAACCTCTCGTACCCACGACAATTAGATTTGCATGGAGGTTGATTGCTTGATCTACAATCGCTCCAACGGTGGACGATACCGAACGATCAACTAAGCCTCTTGTCTGAACGCCCTGTCTTTTTGCGTGTTCCACTACTTCATTGACCATTTCCTCTGCTAGTTTCACTGCGGATAGATAGTGTCCTCCAGAGTCATCGATGTCAGGAATGTAAGATTGACTTGAGGAAGTAACGACGTGAACAGGGGAGGTGACCGCGCTCAAAATTACGAGCTCGGAATTATTCTGCCTCGCAAGCTCTATTGCCACCGAAGCTGCTCTTTTGGCGTTTTCAGATCCGTCAATTGCAACCACTATCCTCCTTAAAGGGAACATCAAACTTTGAGCTTCCAAATCGGTCTCACAACTTCCAATTTTCAGTACGCCTTGGCCCAAATTAAGCTTAAGGACGATCTTCAAATTTGAGAATCAGACAATGAGCGAGGAAAGGAAAGAAGCTCACAAAAAAGAGAACTGTGTGCTTATCTAGTATTAAGTAAAGTTTCGAACTGACCTCGAGCCTTGAAAACCGCTATGAAACAAGGCCTAAGAAACTTTTCTTGCGATGTCTATGTGGTCACCCGTGATCATCTTCACTTGTATTCCCATCGACTCTGCAATCGATATGGTCTCCCCGGAATCCTCACGCGGTGGATCGTAAAGGGCGATTAGCCCAATATAGCTCCAATTTCCTTGCAATCCGTCGGTTCTGGCCACGCCGAGAGCCCGGTAACCTTTTGATGCAAATTCAGCTACCGATGCGTTGGTATCCTCGGCAACCTTCTCTTTGTCTTGGACGAGTGAAAGAATTACCTGCGGAGCACCCTTGGAGACGAGGAAGGTTTAACCATCACTTCCTTCGCAGGTTGCCTCTGTGCGCTTGGAGACCGGGTCGAAGGGCTTGAAGGATAGGATCTTGTAGAATAGGGTCGACTGGAGAATGCCATTAGTTGTCCGGGTCTTCTTGATGATCGCGTCATCGATGGGATCTTTGTCCTCAGCTCTCGACGCGAGAGCTGCGTAAAGTAAGATCTCTCGTTCTCCGAATCCTCGCAATGCCTTGATTTGTCCGACGGTGAGTTCGTTCTTCGTAATTGTGCCAGTTTTGTCCGCGCAGAGAATGTCAACTCCCGCCAGCTCCTCTATTGCCACAAGCTTCGAGACTATGGCTTCTTTCTTTGCCAGCGCCTCTGCTCCCACAGCCATCGAGACGGAAAGCACCGCGGGCAGCGCAGCAGGGATTGCGGCCACGGTAAGGACTAGACCGAACTGGAGTATTTCCAAGATTTCTTGTCCTCGAAAGAGACTGACCAGCGAGGTGATCGTAACTAGAATCGCTGCGATTGCAATTAGATAATCGCCAATCTTTACGATCGCTTTCTGAAAGTGACTCTTTGTCTCAGCCTCTTCTACAAGTTCGGTGGTCTTGCCGAAGTACGTATTCATGCCAGTCTTTGTTATTAGAGCGTTTCATCTCGCCTTGACGAACAATTGACGATGCGTATACTTGGTCTGATGGATGCTTTTCTACCGGAAGAGACTCGCCCGTAAGCGCGGACTCATCCGTTAGTAAATACTCGCCGCTTGTGAGCTTAGCATCGCCAGGCACAATGTTTCCCAGACGCAAACGCACAAGATCTCCGGGTACTAGCTCTCTAGCCGGAAGCTCGGCCACTTTCCATCTCTTAGGACCATAGCTTTGAGAGCTAATCTTTGCTTGAGTAGTTCGATAGCATTGCTAGCCTTGTTTTCCTGCCAAAATCCCACTACCGCATTGATGCCCAATAACAAGGCGATAATCGCAAGGTCGTCCCAGTGCTGGATTAGGGCTGAAATAGCCGCGGCCACCTCTATCATCCAGGGGATGGGCTCCCAGAAAAATCTCAGAAAGGAAAGTAGTCGAGAGGGCTTCTTTTCCTGGATTTCGTTGGGTCCGTATTACTCGAGTCTTTTGGCGGCTTCTCCGGAAGTTAATCCGTCTTCGCTCGCGGTCGCTGAAGATACTTGAGCTCCTTCCGATAATGGGTTCTTGGTGCGAGAGGCATCTGAGCTCAAAGCTGGTTTAGAACTCGCATTTATCGGGTAGTTTTGATGTAGATTAAAGCGAACCCATTTCTTTTGCATATGGGACGATTTGATTAAAACACTCTTGCAAGATCTATTGAAAATATTCTGGAGAGCTTCATTCTCCTAAACGTAAGGACTATCTTTTAGAGGACCGAGTTTTGCAAGAGCGTTTAGTGTGACATCAGAATAGTTCTCCTGCGAAGCGAGCCATTTGGCCAAATCAATCGAAGTTACCAAGCCAACGAGTCTGCCGCTATCATCTGTGACGACAAGCTTTCTCACGTTAAAGGTACTCATTTCCTCTGCTGCGTCTTTAACACTTGCACTTGCCGTAACGCTGATGAGCGGAGAGGACATGATGTCTTGAACCAGCACTTTCGTGGGATCCACTGCCTCGGCCGTGACCTTTAGCACAATGTCACTCTCAGTTACCATTCCAACGGCAATATCTTCGTCAATCACGATCAAACATCCATAGTCTTTCTTTTCCATTAGCGCAGCTGCGCCCTTTACATTTTCACCTAGACTGACGATGGGCACATCCTCTGCCATTATTTTAGTCACAGAGACCGCGAGGAATTTCTCATTCTCGGTACTCATTTGCAGTCTTCCACACGGATTGTCTTCCTCGAATTAATATGAATTAAAGTGAACGGACGATTCTCCATCCTGAGAATGATCTAGCACTATGTCGGGTCGTGAATTATGACAACCCTTAACTTGGAGGGTTCTAGGGCCAAAAGTTAGAATGCCGTACGATTACCAGCTAACCGTAGGTTCCCTCCTAAAGCAGACAGTCTATAGAAGGGGGACGGGAGAGATCGTTTATGGAAAAACACGTTACACTTGGTCAGAGCTTTTTGATAGAGTGAACGCGCTCGCCAGTGGGCTGGATTCCATAGGAGTCAAAGAAGGATCGAGAGTCGCAGTTGTTGATGTCGATACAAACAGATACCTTGAGATGTACTATACCATTCCCATGATGGGGGCAGTCCTACACACTGTCAACATAAGACTTCCTCCGGAACAAATCGCCTACACTATTGGGCACGCCGAGGATGATGTTGTAATGGTCAGGGATGAATTCCTGCCTTTAGCTGCTAAGATTGGCGCGCAGATCAAGTCCGTGAAAGCTGTCGTGACAATGAGCGATTCTGGCATCGCTCCCAATTCTCCTCTACCCAATTCCCACTATTACGAAGACGTCGCTAGATCAAGATCTAATTACGAGTTTCCGGAAATAGACGAAGACACTCAAGCTACTCTGTTTTACACTTCAGGCACAACCGGACTGCCCAAAGGCGTCAGCTTCACCCATAGGCAACTGGTCCTGCATACCCTAGGAATCGCTTCAGGCCTTGCTGACAGTGCTGTTAGAATGAATTCAGCTGATGTGATGATGCCTCTGGTTCCTTTCTTCCACGTTCATGCTTGGGGGTTTCCCTACCTAGCGGGCATGTGGGGAATGAAAGTGGTTCTGGTTGGAAAGTATGAGCCCAAGAATATACTCGAAAATCTCAAGAACGAAAGTGTCACCGTCTCCGACATGGTGCCCACCATTCTGAACTTAGTGCTCAATCATCCTGACGCACATCAATATCGAGAGGCCTTTTCACGCTGGAAAGTGATCATCGGGGGTGCTGCGCTTCCAAAAGAGCTTGCCCTAACAGCGAGGAAGCTGGGAATCACAGTCATGGCAGGATATGGCTTGAGTGAAACTGCCCCGGTCTTGACTCTAGGCACCCCCAAGGATGAATTCCGGAAATTACCTGACGATCAGCTTTTGGATCAAGTGCTTTTGAAAGCCGGGGTTCCGATTCCGCTGGTGGAGATTCGAGTAGTTGATGCAGATATGAAAAATGTCCCGAGGGATGGGGCAACCCTCGGGGAAGTCGTCGTGCGTGCTCCTTGGACGACCGTGGGCTACTACAAAGAACCTGAAAGGAGCGAGATGCTTTGGTCTGGCGGATGGTTGCATACCGGGGATCTCGCTTCCCTTGATGAAAGAGGCAATCTCATCATCAAGGACAGGCTGAAGGATGTCGTGAAAAGCGGCGGGGAGTGGATTTCGACATTATATCTTGAGGATCTATTGACTCATCACCCTGCCGTATTAGAAGCCGCTGTAATTGGCGCGAAGGACTCGAAATGGGGAGAAAGACCGGTTGCGGTGATATGCTTCAAGCCCGGGACTAGCGCGACCGAGCAGGAGTTGCTAATACATCTTCAGCGGTTCGTCGATGAAGGAAAGATCGCAAAGTTCTGGCTTCCAGCGAAGATTCTAATCAGTCAGAACCCCTTGCCCAAGTCGAGCACGGGGAAGCTGGACAAGAAGCCCTTGCGAGAAGAGTACCTGAATATCCTTGTGAAATAGCTGCGAGATTATGGCCAAGCTAGATGTCGCTAGTCTAAGAACGAGTTACGACGGCCCTCACGAGCTGTTGCAGACTTCCGACGGAAAGACCATATTTGTTAGGCGGTGGAATGCGAAAAGCGAAGCTCTAACCTCCATTCTTATTCTCCCAGTTATAACAGCATACAGCGGCAGTACGGACACATGATCGCCGAACAGTTGTCCGCCGAAGGTTTCAACATATATGGAATACATCTGAGAGGCACGGGCAATCCGATGGTACACGGGGGATTATCCAAGCGAGCAGTGACTTATTGAAGATCTGACGGAGACTGTCTCGCTCGTAAAGTCAAAATCCAAAAAGATTATCGTACTGGGGTACAACCTCGCTGCCTTATCAGCAATCCTCGCCGTAGACATAGTCCTCAAAGCATCGGCGGATTAATACTGCTTAGTGCAGCAAGAAAAATGAGGACAGGCGCATACGCACAACGGAAAACTGGCGAGCTGCCAAAACTGATCTTTGCTGTGACGATCCTTCCAGGGCGGCCATTGATCGAATATCGAAGACAACGAATGCTCGGCCTTAATGATCCCTTATTCTATTTCAATTATTCTGTTGGATTTTATTCAGTTATGTACGGAGTCGAGGCACTCGGGGTTTCGAGAATGTTGCGTTCTGGAATAATCGATTCACGTAATCTCAAGTTCAATGGAAAGCTCATAATTCCTCTCTCACTAGGATCGTAGAACAGGATGAACTCTTCACTCCGGTGTATGCAAATGATTTTTTGAGGAAATCGATTGTGATAACAAGCGGTTCTTTGTGGTTTCTGGAGCAAAGCATGCAGTTTTTCCAAAGGATGGACGGGGATCACTCATAACGTGGCTTGGGAAGCAGTTCTGAATCAACGCTGAAGACCTGAATAAAACTCAGGGGCTTTCGGTCAGTTTGAGGGTAAGTGGTTTGAACCTTTGCCCAGAGCCAGAAAAGAACTTCGTCGAAAACTCATAGTACAACAATCTTATCGACTGGATTCCAGCCGCGAAACCATCCACCACGATTACGAGTGCGTTCACGAGCACAAGACTTGTAACCACGCCTAAGGTGCTCTCAAGGCCCATCGCGAATTGCGCAAATACACTGTGTGCGATAGCAAACGCAGCCAGTCTTAGGTAAGAAAGCGAGTTGGTGAGGAACGAAATGAAGACTTCTATGAATTCACCAAAGCCATCCATAAGATCATTTTTCGCACTTCGATCCTTAATCTTAATATGCCTCATCGTAGGCGAGAGAAAGATAAGAACCAGACACGCAACTGCGCCAGTGGTGAAAGGTAGATTTGGAGCAGCGACGAAGAGAGAAAGCTGGAGATTCCCCTGTATGAGTCGAACGGCAAGGACTATGCCAAGCAAGTAATAACAAAGGCCTATGACTCCCTTGCCGCTGAAGACAGCCTCGCCCAACTCACCCCTAGCGATGTTGTTCCTAATATTCAGGATCAAAGATATCGTGATCTGCAAAACACCAAAAGCTAGGGTAATTTCTACAATTGTACCGAAGGATGAAATTGGTTCGAACAACAGAGGATGGAATGCATGGGTCAAGAACCACGAACCATACAGCACTCCAAAAATCATCCCTGATAGACCACCTACGATCATAATGGTTCCCAAGCTCTTTACAGCGTGTGCGGAAATTCCAATGAACCCCTTCTTCATTCGGTAAAAAATGAGTCCTAGAACCAAAATTACTGCTCCGTCTCCAACATCACCAAACATCATTCCATACATTACGGGAAAAAGCAGAGCAAAAATGATCGTCGGGTCAAGCTCTCCATAGCTCGGCGTCCCTCTTATCGAGGTAAGCAGTTCGAATCCTTTGAGGAGCCAGCCTCTGTTAGTCAGAAGGACCGGCGTCTCCTCTCCTCTCTTCGGGTCTACAATCTCAAGATAATAGGCGTTCGAAGTTATTCTGGTTACTCTCTGACGCAAATCCTGAATTGCGTTCTCAATGATCCATCCTTGAGTCAGGCAAAGATCTGTTGTTCTAGACAGGACGGTGTTGGTTTCTCTCAGGAAGTTAACGTAGTCCGCTTTTGTCGCCAGTTCGTCATCTATCCCGCGCAGTTCTCTTTCCAGCTCGACTGAATCAATCAACTTTTGCCTTATGCTGTCTTCAACCTTGGACAGAGCTTTTTTTGGATCGGGATCCAATCCCGCCGGCAAGTCAATTTCTTGAAAACTGCTCGTCACCAGCAGATTATCCAGTTTTTCCTTCTGCTGTTTTGAAGCGACGATTGAAACGAGCGACTCAGCGGCACTCGCGCGATTCACCTCATGAACAGCATGGATCGTAGCGAGGGTCTCCTCAAGTTTTGGCAATGCTTTATTGCTGACTAGACCAGCCTTTACTACAGTGAACGTGCGGGTTCCTAACGCGTCTGCCTGCACATTCGACATCATCAGTAGTGAAAGCCTGCCTCTTTGCATGTTCAGTGCTTCAATTTCGCCTACTAGCTTGTCAACCTCTATGTTTAGGGCGTCGAGCCTTGATTCATAATTGGTAAGAGTTTCCTTGATGTCACTCTGTGACACCCTCAGAGAGGCATGCGATTTCTCTGGACCGATTGGTAACGCGTATTCACTTGTGGGAAGAAAGTTGGCAAATCGATCTCTCAAGGCTCCAATAGTGCTTAGTAGTGTTGAACATCTCTGAGCCATTCTAATGAAGCGGTCGAAAACATCAAAACTGGTTCTATCTCCTGCAGCTACGTCTTTCGCATCTATTAGCTGGATCGCGTTTAGGGATGCCATCTCCTCAAGGATCTGGCCTTCATGTCGTTTGGAGAAAGCTAGGTAGAATCTCTTTAGCGGGATCGGTCTGAGCGAGAGTTTCTCCCCCAACTTTGGAAGGTACTATCAGGGGGGATAAACGCTTTAGGCATCGCAAGAACTTCTTGAGTCTAGAGACAATGAGTGTCGTTGCTTTGGGCGACCCTTACTTCGTGACTGCGCTCAGAGTCGCCGGAGTTGAAGGCCGAATCGTGCTGACCGCAAAAGAAGCGGAGAACATCGTGGACGTTTTAGTTCGAGAGAGGAAGTGTAAGGTGGTAATTCTCTCAGAGAAACTTGCAATATTGATTGAGCACAAACGGAATGAGCTTGCTAAGCTGGGAAACTACTATCCTGTGTTCGCTGTGGTTCCGGGTCTTGATGGTACCATTGAAGAAGGAAGAACTCGGAGGCTCTACCAACTCATTAGTCAGGCGGTGGGAGCAAAACTCAAGCTAGGTGAGGATTAGAGCAGTGTCTTCAATCAAGGATCTCTTGCAAGAGGAGAGAGATGCCGAAAGCTCGCTCAAGGAGGCGGAACGGGAAGCTGAAGCGATCGTCCTAGCGGCCAGGACCAAAGCGAGAGAGCTTGTTAGAAAAGCCCAGAGCGATGACACACTGGTCAAGGAAATGACTAAGCACTATCAAGAAAAAATCACTGAATTGAGCGCGAAGATACACGCAGAATGCCAGACTAAAGTATCCGAGCTAGAAAAAGTTTACAGGAGTAATTTGCAAGTCGCGATTAAGCTAATCATAGATCAAGTGCTGGGTGTAAGTGGTTGAGCGGAGAAGCACTTAAGCAAGAGATTCGTAAAACCGCGGAAGAAAGGGCCCAGCAGGCACTAGCCGATGCGAGAGCTAAAGCGGATATAATTATAGCTGAAGCAGATCAAGAAGCTAGAAACATTGCAGAAAGAAAAGTGCAGGGCGTCAAAAGACGAATAGAGCAAATGGAGAGGTCCGAGACAGCTCGAGCCAGAATGGAATGCACCAAGAGCCTTCTGAACTTGCAGTCACAGTATGTAGAGGAGGCATTCCGAGAGGCCGAATTAAGAGTAACGAGTCTACCCGCCAGCGACCCGGAACTTTACAAGAGTGTTCTAACGCACCTCGTCTTCGAAGCCTTTGAGCGGCTGAACAGAACCAGCCTTATTGCTGTAGTGAGGGATTCGGATCGGGCTCTTCTGGAGAGCATTTTGAAAGATCTGAATATTGAGCACAGAGCCGACAGTGGGGGCGTAAACTACTCAATTTCCTCCGAATCGTTACACGCATCAGGTGGCATACTCATTCACAGCGAAAATATGCGAGTCTACTACGTAAACACCTTCGAATCTAGGTTTCTAAATTCAAGGGAGGGGCTTAGGGCAAAGGTTGCGGAAGCACTGCTAAAGACGAAGGAGTAATTATTCGAATGTCAATGCAGATGGGAACATTGGAAAGGGTCGCAGGTTCGATAGTCGTCGGCTCTGGGATCTCCGACGTGAAAATGGGAGAGGTAGTAATGGTTGGGAGAGAGGAGCTCATCGGGGAGGTTGTCAAGCTAACGGAAGGCGGTTTCACTGCTCAAGTCTTTGAATCAACGGGAGGCGTTGGACCAGGTGAGAAGATCGTTGGGACAGGAAAAAAACTTGTTGCAGAGCTTGGGCCCGGATTGCTTGACAGAATATACGACGGAGTGGCGAGAGATCTCGAGCTTCTCTTCAAGGAGCGCGGTTCTTTCATCCAGCGAGGCGTAAGGGTGAACACGCTCCGAAGGGATGTCGAATGGGAGTTCAAACCATCCCTCTTGAAAGGAGCGAGTGTTGGTGAAGGCGATATTCTCGGTACTGTCCTCGAGACACCAATGCTGCGACACCATATTCTAGTTCCGCCCGGGGTGAAGGGCAGATTGAAGCAGATAGAAGAAGGAAGCTTCAGGGTTAACGAAACAATTGCTATCATAGCAGGCAAAGATGGCGAGTACGAAGCCTCTCTGATGCAAGAGTGGCCGGTGAAAGTTCCCCGCCCCTTCAAAGAAGGAGGAAGGTTAGGACTAGATCTGCCGCTCATTACCGGTCAGCGTGTAATCGATACATTCTACCCGATCGCAAAAGGCGGTGCGGCAGCCATTCCCGGGGGTTTTGGGACGGGGAAGACCGTCATGTTGCAACAAATTGCAAAGTGGAGCGATGCGGATGTCGTTGTCTACACTGGATGTGGAGAGCGGGGGAACGAGATGTGTGATGTTCTAACTGAGTTCCCTCGACTAAAGGATCCCAAGAAAGGACGGCCACTAATGGAAAGAACAATACTTCTGGCGAACACGAGCAACATGCCAGTGGCCGCGAGGGAAGCTAGCATCTACATGGGAGTAACTATGGGCGAGTATTATCGTGATCAGGGCTACGACGTCGCCCTAATGGCAGATTCGACATCACGATGGGCAGAAGCTCTGAGAGAGGTATCGGGCCGACTGGAGGAGCTGCCAGTCGAACAAGGATATCCAGCCTATCTCCCGGACAGAGTGGCAGAGTTTTACGAAAGAGCGGGTAGGATGGTGGTTCTAGGCAGTCCAGAAAGAAATGGTTCAGTTACTATAATTGGCGCAGTATCACCGCCCGGTGGCGACTTCAACGAGCCTCTCACAATTGCCACTCTGCGGTATGCTGGTGTGTTCTGGGCCCTAGATCCCGAATTAGCATTCAGCAGACATTTTCCTGCTGTCAACTGGCTAAAGAGCTACAGCCTGTACTCAGGTCCCCTGCTCAGCACGTTTACCGAGAGCTGGGCGAGCCATTCAGAATATGAGAAAACGTTATCCTGGTGGCACGAAATTTCCTCGCGGTACGAGGAGTACAGGACCAAGGCTCTGGAACTATTGAATACTGCTGCAAGCATAGAATCGATAGCGAGAGTCATAGGGGAAAGCGCCCTGCCGGACGACCAGCAGCTCGTGCTTCTCGCCGCGGAGATGTTGAAGGAAGGCTTTCTTAGACAGTTTGCATTCGATGAAGTCGATGCTTACTGTCAACCGGAAAAGCAAGCGCTTTTGCTCAAGATGCTAATCGACTTTCATACGAACGCATTAAAACTCGTGACAAGAAAAGTGCCGATTGACTTGGTCAAGGAATTGCAACAGATTCCCCTGATAATGAGAGCAAAAGAGAATCCGGGAGGAACTCGGTACATTGCTCAGCTTATGGAGGACAGTCAGCAGGCGCTAGAGAAGATAGCAAGCAACTATGGTTTCACGACCAAGGAGGAGTATTAAACTGACGAGCAAACTCAGGCTTGAAGATATTCAGGGCGAGGTTTACAGAGGCGTTTCTGAGATTAAAGGCTCTCTCGTATTCGTAAGAGATGTCAAAGACGTAACGTATGATGAAGTCGTGATAATGCGAGGCCCTGACAACATCGACAGAATGGGAAGAGTGCTTGATGTGAGTCACGAACTCGCGATTGTTCAGGTCCTCGGGTCAACGTCGGATCTCCAAACTGATATGGCGCTGAAGTTCACAGGAACCACGTTCAAGATACCGGTCTCTGACCAAGTTCTAGGAAGGATGTTCAATGGCCTTTACCGTCCAGTTGATGGGCTGCCTCCTCTAGCTTCTGGAGATGTGAGAGAAACTGATGGTACACCTATTAACCCGATCGCGCGAATTCAGCCGAACAACTTCATCCAAACTGGAATCTCAGCCATAGACGGGATGCTCTCACTTGTCAGGGGACAGAAGCTTCCAATATTCACTGAAAGCGGTCTTCCTCACAACAGACTCGCAGCACAGATTGCTAGACAAGCGACGGTTCGGGGCGAAAAAGAAGAGTTCGCTCTTGTCTTTGGTGCAATGGGTCTAAAGAGAGACGACGCGACATTCTTCGTGGACCAGTTTAGGAATTCTGGCGCGATTGAAAAATCCGTTGTCATACTTAACCTCGCTGAAGACCCTGCTGTGGAGCGTCTACTCACTCCAAGAATCGCCCTAACGGTGGCCGAGTACTTGGCGTTTGACCTAGAGTTGCATGTTCTCGTAATACTTGATGACATGACGCTTTATTGCGAGGCCCTAAGAGAATTGAGTGCTGCGAAGGAAGAGGTTCCAGGTCGAGCAGGATATCCAGGATACCTGTATAGTGACCTTGCCACGATCTACGAAAGAGCTGGTATCGTGTCGGGGAGGAAAGGCTCACTGACTCAGATGCCGATACTGACCATGCCCGGAGGAGATATTCGTCATCCAATCCCTGACTTGACAGGATACATTACTGAGGGGCAGGTGTTCCTTGACCGAGACCTGTATCTCCGGGGAATATACCCGCCGATTAACGTGCTTCCTTCGCTCAGCAGACTGATGAGGAGTGGGATAGGCTCTTCAAAGACAAGGGATGATCACAGAGATGTTGCGGATCAGCTCTATGATGCCTATGCTAGAGGAATTAGGGCAAGGGATTTGGCCAAGATCGTCGGGGAGCTGGGACTCAACGAACGGGAAAAGAAGTTTCTCGAATTCTCTGAAGCCTTTGAGAAACTCTTCGTCGGGCAAGGAGATTCTGAAAACAGACCGGTGGAGGAAACTCTCGATCGAGCCTGGGATTTGCTCGCCAAGATTCCAGAAGCAGAACTCGTAAGGATCCACGAAGAATTGATAGCAAAGTACCACCCACATCACAGAGCAAACACGAGAGAGTGACTGTTGGATTGTCCACAGAAAGGCAAGCCGCGACAAAAGGTACGCTTCAAAAAGCTAGAGAGCAGCTTGGATTCATAGAAAAGGGAAAGGAGGTTCTCACTATGAAGCGAGACCAGCTTGCAGGCGAACTCAACAAGCTTCTGGCTGACCTTGGGCGGCGTAGAAAAGCGGTTGAAACCCTGTTCCTTGAGGCCTTTGGTTCGGCGAAGTACGCATACGGCCTTCTTGGTTACGACTCTTTTGCTTCCGCCGCGAATGCTGTTGGCATGATCGAGGTTCGCGCATTCCCGACCAGCGTGGTTGGTTGTATCATGCCAAATGTGGAGATAACAAAGAAACCCAGCACGGAGCACGTTCCTTCACCTACCATGATGAAAGTCACTTCCAAGCTAAGCACGGCCGTAGTAGAGGCTATAGAGCTTGGTGTCATCGAGGCCAAAATGGAACGACTTGCGAGAGAACTCATGGACACAAACAGAAAGGTGAACGCGCTTGAGAAGGTTGTGATTCCAAAATACAAAGCCATGATACGCTACATAGAGGAAAAGCTCAACGAAGAGGCGTTGCGGGAGTTTTTTGTAACAAAGAGAATGCGTGACATAAGCCGGGTGACTAAGGAACGGAAAGAGCAACAGAGCCAGATCTAAGCTATCTCTTAACAAGAACACACGGACTACACACTCATCTGCTCACTCAGAGCGACTATCTGACTATTATCAAGGCGAAGGGTGTGAAGTCGGTATCTGACTATCTCGCGAGAAGCGATTACTCATCTTCTCTTGAGAAAGTCACAGGTGAGAATCCAAGCGCCCTAACTGTTTCAAGGGTGTTTTACTCCAAACTTGTGTCAAGATGTTATCATTTAGTCAGAATTTCGTCAGGACCAAGCAGAAATCTCTTGGAGGCTTATCTCGAGCGCTTCTTGCTTGAGGATCTGAAGAGAATTCTCCGCGCAAAACACGCAGGGGGAGCAGTAGAAACGAGTTCGCTAATTGTGATTCCGAAGGGGTATGATCATCACATTGACCTCAAGGCAATATCCGAGGCGTCCACTCTGCAGGATGCCATAGATTTGCTGAAGAATACTAGATTCAAAGGGGTCACTCGGCTGATGCCTATCTATCAGAAGTACGGCTTAATTTCCCTGATTGAGGCTTTCATTGACAAAACATACTATGATTCGGAGGTTATCATGAGCATTGGCGGAGTGCCAGATAAGTCAACCATCAAGGATATGATCGCAATCGAAGTAGACCTCACAGTCATCAAGACGCTGACAGATCTGAAAGGAAGAGGAGTGGCTGCTGAAGCTGTTCGAAGCATTGGATTCAGACCTATGAAGCTGAAAGCCGATGAATTAGTACTGATGTTAGAGGGAAATTCAGACTCGATACCAGAGATACTCTCACGAACCCGGTACGCTGACCTATCTCAGCCTATTCGGGACGCTCTTGATGCCGGAAAGGAGGAGAGCTTAGATCATGTCATCAGAACGGAAATTCATAGACGAAACAAATCGCTTATGATCAGGTACGCTGCTACGTTGGCTTACGTTCTTGGATATGTGAGAGAAGCAGAAACAGAAGCGACCAATTTGGTTTCTATTGTCACTGGCAAGGAACTCGGCCTTCCAGAGTCAAAGATAGAAGCGGCGCTCTCCGTGTGAAGATAGATCATACTCCGGAAGGTTTTGTTCGCTCTTTCGTCGGTGAAGAAAAGTGAGTCAAATGCAGGGATACTCCAATCTCCATTCAAAGACGTTGTTCAGCACACAAAATCAGTTCTCCTGTAATACGCGCAAGAGGTCATGAACACCTGTCGCAGGTGGGTGACGTTCGCCCATTCACAGAAAGGCACCGGAAATGAAGCAAATGAAGTGGAACCCGACGACTATGGCAATCCAGATAGTCAATCCGATGAAGTTACCAAACTCGACGTGAGTGGAAAGTAATCTGTGAGATTCTCATCCAGCAACCGAAGAGGGAAGAGAACCTATGGAATCTTGCTCAAAATCTGGAAAGCGATAAGAAGTCCATAGATGGCGATACCCTCACCGAGTCCAGCTAGGATTAGCAGTGGACCGAATGTTGCAGGTCTCTCTACTATCGCGGCGGCTGCAGAACTGGCGGCTTTCCCCACGGCGTAGCCGGCGCCAATACATGAACCAGCAATTGCTAGTCCGGCGCCGATAAGTCCAAGTCCAATGTCGTTATTAGTTACGGATGTCGTCGTAGTGCTCGTAGTGGTCGTACTGGAGGATTGACTGAAAACAGCAGGAATGAAGATGAGCAAAGGAAGCATAATCACGAATGTCAGAATAGTGGCTAGAGTGAAACGCATTCGAAAAGAATTTTTGGCAGCCATTATCAATCTCCTGATTTTTGACCCGGATTATATGCATTTCAAACTCACTCCTAAGACGCAAGTCACGTCTCCATTTCTTATCATTAGACAAGTCGAAGCAGTTGCAAGGACCCAAGTGGATTGACTTCGATAATCTGCCAATGCGTGGGTTGTTATCATCTTTGATAATCGTGGTTCGAGTTTAATTACGCAATGCGATCTCCAATCAGTTGAGTCGAGAAGCCTTGGCACAAGATGTGACTGTTCTCGTAAGAGACTTGATGAGCAAAAACCCGAAGACTGTTTATTTCGATTCTACCGTATCGAAAGCTATCGATGCCATGGCTGCAAATGATATTGGAAGCGTAGTTGTACTTGATAATTCAGGCCCTTTAGGCATCTTCACTGAAAGGGACCTCCTTTCCAAAGTCTTAGCTTCAGATGAGCCGCTGGAATATCAACTGATTGAAGAGGTCATGTCAAGATCTCTCGTAGAAATTCGCCCGGATCAAAGCTTTGAGCAAGCGGTAAAAATGATGAACGCGAAAAAAGATAGATTGATTGTCTTCGAGGATGGGGAGCTCACCGGAATTGTTACAGCCACGGATTTAGTTCGGACCATGTACAAGCTCGGTAAGAACTTTGACATCTCGAATTTCATTACTAAAAATGTCGCAACAGTTCATGCAAATACAGATGTTGACCTTGTAATCCAGAAAATGGACGAGACAAGAATAGGAAGCGTTGTAGTGGGAAAAGACGGTGAGATCTTGGGACTATTCACGGAGCGAGATCTCTTGAAAAAAGTTCTTGCGCCCAATGCAAATCTAAATGCTCCCATCGTAGAATTCATGTCGAAACCGCTGATAACCGCAAAATACGGACTCGGTGGATGGGAAGCCTCACACATAATGGTGGAAAATAAAATCAAGAGACTTCCTATCCTGAAGGATGGAAAGCTTGCTGGGATTATAACTGCTCGTGATCTTGTTCAAGCCTTTGGGGCTGTCTTGCACGAACAGCTGTTGGAGCTGGCAGCAAGCCATGCCCTGTGAATGATCTGTTTAGGCAGCTCATTACCAGATCAGAGAATCGTATAGCGTGTTTTTATCGGTCTAAGCCGGTAACATATGTCGCAACGGACGGAAATGTTGCGGGAAGGTGAAAACTATTGAGCGGACAAGAGCTGATTCAGACTGGTGATTTGCTGGCGGAAATCGAGGATCTGCGAAAGGGAATGCCAATTGATGCATTCTTGAAGGAGTCAAAAGAGCTCAAGGTGATGATGAACAAGCTCGAAAAAGCCTATGACAGGAGAGAGAAGGTAATCGAGCTTATCATGAAGGAAGGCACGGGTTTCGAGAGCAGAAAGGCGTTACGAATGTTTCCAACCAGTTTACTGGAAAAATGGGCAGAGAGTCTCAAAGTATAGATGAAGTAGGATCTTGCATGAATTCTAAAGGCTCTAGTTTAAAGATCTCGCATTATCAGCTTTGATGACTGTACTCCCCATTCAAATATCAAATCATTATCACTAGGAGAGCGCGAGCAGTGTGGGGTAACGGCTGCAGTAGAGCTTCTCATCGAAGGATTATGCAAAAGTTTACCCTGCGCAAATTCTCAATCACGATAATTGTCTCTCTACATGCGCAACAAGAAGACCCTATTCTGTTAACCGAGTTTCACTAAACATCAGGATTCGATTTTTGTAAAATACAGCAGCTTAACATATACATGCGAAATTGTTATTTCATTTCGATCTCTAACTTCTTACCCTTTCGTATGAAATCTTTTCCCAGCCTTAGGAGAGCTGTCTCTAGTCTTACAATGTCAAGTCGATTTGCTTTTGCGAATTTGCGCAGGTCCTCGATTTTCAATTTCTTCATTGCTAGTCTAACTAAGGGTGAAGGAGTAGGATCAGCTTTGGACCACACTCCTCTCATATCTCTTAGGAATACCGCGACCGTCGTATCACCGATCCCTTTTCCAAGATTCTTCAGTCTTCTCTCTAAATCTCTCGAATCTGTTGCAGAAGTGTGTAGATGATTAAGGTCGCCATTATAATTGTTTTGAAGATTCCCAAAGATCACCAATAATCTTTCCGCAGTACTGAAATCGTATCTAGCGTAGCCACCTTCATCAAGAATATAGACAAGACCCTCCCAACCTGTTTCCACAATCTTGGAAGCTGTGAGGACTCCGCGCTCTTTAAAGACCTTGTATGTCGAGGTGGCAGAGGACTCTCTAATCGGTTTACTGTAGAGAATCGATGCAAGAAACCATTTTGCGATCTCCTCATTCTTGCGAGACTCAAGGTCTATTTCCAGCATCTTGGAGAAAGGTTCACCGAATTGTTCGACGAAACCTTTGAGTTTCAAACGTTACGACTTCCTCTAATTAAAAAAGCAGATAATATCAAATTGAACTTCCGAAATCATCCTTTTTTTGCTTTCCGAATCTTAGGGGGAACTTCGCTATGCACGATATCAAAAATGAAAGAGGTCATTCTCAGATAAATGATACGAGACCTTTTGCTTTAATGCGTACGTCAAAGCTGGTTAGGACGAAATTTGAGATCCCTTGCAGGAATTTCTGAAGTGTGCTCGGTAAGCATCCTTTCCATCTCATCGACCTTAGCGTGACCGATGTTTGATGTATTCAGACATTGATTCGTTTCTTCCCTCCTTTCGATGGAAACAATGCTAGATGCTAGTGTCATGCATTAGCGGCGACTCATCTCAGACCAACAAAGCAATTCTGATTCTCAAAATTGAGAATCGTCGTCTGTTCTTATTAATCGTAGACTTACACACTTTCACGGAGTTTGCCGGTTTGAAAGTTCTTGTCCTAGATGACGAACCGGAGCTCGCTTCGCTTTGCTCGGGCCAGCTGGCGGAATACGGGTTCAGTATTCATTCAGCCGGGAACGGGAACAAAGCCGTTTCAAAATTCATCGAAGAAAGGCCTGAGATAGTCGTTGTAAAGTATGAATTGCCGAAAAGAAACGGTCTTGAGGTAGTGAAGGAAATGTTGGCTATCATGCCTTCAACAAAAATACTAATGTTTTCATCCGATAAGGACGCTCTGCAGCAGGCTGAAGGAATCGGGGTAGAGATACTGTTGCTAAGTCCCTTTCCGTTGGAAAGACTAATTCGATCCATTCTTGCACTTTCCAAAACCAGATTGCCTGTCGCTAGAATACATAGATAATCCAGTAGACTAATCGGGGAACTTTGACTTTCTAGGCAGACGAGACTGTCTTTCGCCAAGGGTTTCGAAATGCTCGGGGTCATCTGACCATTGTGATTAGGGGATTGCGGCGTATGCTTCCAACGTATAAAACGGGTTTGTAATCTAGGAATCTCCAATACTCATCCTCTGTAAAATCCCGGATCGCCCTCGCATACGTCACTCTTGCGATGAAAAGGTCATGGTCACCAACAGCGAGTTGCTTGTTAATTCTGCACATCGCAAAAGCGCAAGCATTCTTGAGAACTGGGGCTCCCTTAAAAATCCGATAGGGAATGTTGTACTCCTTTAGCTTATCTCTGTAGCTCCTCTTTTCCAGAGAGGGTTTCGCTAAATCAAGGACGATCCTCCGGGAGTTCTCCGGCTCGAAGTTTATCCAATTGATTGAAAACACCTGACTCGACCGAATTATAGTATTTGTCCTAATCCCTTTCTTCAAAGCAAGGGAAACCAACGGTGGTGAATCGGAGACAGACGAACAGCTGTTAGCTGGCATTGCTGCGACTTCTTTTCGGAACTTCGAGCATATAATTACGGGTACTTGTGGATTGAATAGTCGATAGACTGTTGTTGTTTGTACCAGCCCGAACTTCTTACCAGGTACAGTTGCTTTTTGTCTTTTTAACCGCGGCAATTCGCTCATCTCTTTCTGATCTACGAAGAGCCTAAAATGGTCCAGGAATCCTTTTGATTTCCTCTGGTATCTCGTACCATCTCAGCCTTTGTCCAATGATTGCTCGCATTTTCCATTTCACTGATTTTGGTTCGCGCTCTAAAATATCCTTGAGCTGACTAATCCTCCCGAAAACAATAGTCTGGTCTTCTATGGCGGGGAGATAGGAGGAAATGCTCCTCATCACTCTTCCCAGATTCACAAGAACTGTTTTGGAAAGTCCCCAATCATTCCCACATAACTTTGCAATGTAAGCGGCATTGATTCCGTTCTTTTCCTCTGATCGTGTTAGGTCGTAATCTTTGAGAAGAGCGAAAACATCCTTGTACTCTCTTTGGGTGAATTCAAACGCCTGCAATTTCGTTAGTAATAGATCAGCTAAAGGCAGTGTTGGCTCGTCTAGCGTAGTTCTTTCCGTAAACTTCAGTTTGTGTGACATCTCAAAGACATCAAGAAAAATATCGACCTTTGTGTTGTTTTGCGAATTCTCCACAATCATTCTGTGTTCCTGCAAGATATTGATCAGGGTCCTAGGTTCGACATAACCGAATGATGAGAATAATTTTCGAATTCTCCCTCTGTCTTTTGTGAGGCCGAAGAAGTCTATGTCCTGATAGCTCCTCTTCAGTTTCTCATTCGAGCTACTTGGGCATCTTACTCTGAAGGCAATTCCGCCTAAGAGTCTCAGCGTTATCGCTTTCTCCTGAGCTACTCGAAATATATTCAATGCTTCCTTGACCAATCCCTCCTCACGTTCTAGCTCGGCATTCATTGGTTTTCACGTTGCCAAAGCAAACCGTGTTTTGATTGGGGTCTAAGCTGTTGGAATCTCAATCTCTTTTCGCAAATCTTTCTTATGAATTCTTGAGTAGTGATGTAATCCCAGACCTATGAGCTCAGTCATTATCTTTGAAGGATCATCTCCGACTCTTTCATCTTCAATTATATCCAAGATCCGATCGTACAAATCGCTATTGACTTGCGTCACAATCGTGCGCATATTCTCCTTGACTGTTCTTGCTTCAGCAATTATGTCGTTCTTGGGAACGACCTGTGAGTCTAAGGTGAGAAATGCATCACAGGAATCACATTTTCCGAGAGTTACTCGACGCTTCTTGCCATTGGTCTCAATATAGAACGCGCCAAAATTACTTACTTCTAGATGTTCACACATGTCTGCGACACCAAATTCCCATGCCTGAAGGACACACGAAGTACAACAACAATGCTCGTAATTAAGTTCGCAAGACGTTTATCATAAGTGAGAATGATAAAAAGCAAACCCCCCGGTAATCTCTGCAACGGCAAGGTGTTCCTTATTTGAAGATCTGCTTTCTATCTCATCTTTACGCAGTCTCTGAGCCTCTCAGTAAACTCATATTATCACTTTTGATAATTGTCTGGACACCTTTTAAGCGTGCGAGACTCTAGTATTAGCTGGTCGGATGCGATGGTAACCAGCAGTTGTCCTGCGTGTCGCAAGTTAATTCGTGGAAAAACCGTTGATGACTTCAACGAACAATGGAGGAAACATATGGTAAGACATGAAATCGAGATACACTGGATGCCGAATCGGATTGAGATGTAGACACTGCAAGCGCAAACAAACATGACTCATTGAACCGGAACGAGACTAACGCGAGAGTTTTTTTAGCTGCTGTAGCGAAACATCGGAACAAAATCGCGATACTTTCAAAACCTTCTGGGAAATTTCGTGCAGAAACACTTCGATGATAATTGTCAGATGAGCTACTTCAGAAATAAGCTGGAAGAAATCTTTTCTCATTGACGGTGTTTGAAAGTTTTCCCTCGATTGCGATTCTTTCTCCGCAATACTGGCAGCTGTTATTCTCGGTCAGATGCCAACCAATGATCTCGACTCCGAACCTCTCAACGACTATTCGCTTACAATCTGGACAGTAAGTATGCTCTAATTTGTGTCCCGGGACATTTCCGACATACGCGTAATTTAGTCCCTCATCTTTGGCCACTTTCCAATGTCGCTCTAGCGTTTCTACAGGCGTTTCGGGGAGATCCAGCAGCTTGTAACCCGGGAAGAATCTGAGAAAGTGTATCGGAATATCGGGCCCCAAATTATCGTGAATCCACTTTGATAAAGAGCGTGCTTCAACAAGATCCTCGCCAACTTTCGGAACGACAAGGTCGGTAATCTCAATATGAATTTTGGTTTTCTTTTTGATTTCAAGCAGTGTTTCAAAAATTGGTTCCACCTCCGGTATTCCAGAGTACTTTCGGATGAACTTTTTATCTCCATTTCCCTTGAAGTCGATAGTTGCACAGTCCAAGAATTCTCCCATCATTTTCACTCCGTCGGGAGTGCCATATCCATTTGACACAAAAATGTTGAACAGTCCTCTCTTTCTTGCCTGTAAACCAACATCTCTTGCAAATTCCAAGAAGATCGTGGGCTCATTGTACGTGTATGCGACTCCTTGGCAATCCTGTTTCAACGCCATCGAGGCAAGCTCTTCGGGGTCTGTTTCTATTCCTGCAACTTCTCTTCTTTGAGAGAGATCATAATTTATGCAATACTTGCACATGAAATTGCAGCCACTTGTACCTATCGAAAAGATTCGAGTTCCCGGCCTATAGTGAGTAACGGGCTTCTTTTCGATCGGATCAATATGGCTTGCGAGAACCATGCCATAATCTAGAAGATACAGCTTTCCTCCTATGTTCTGCCGCATCCCACAAAACCCAACTTGGTCCGGAGATAACTGGCAATACCTTGCGCATGCCGTGCACCTGATTCTTCCTTCCCTTGCTGGTTCAAATAGTTCTGCCTGCTTCATTCCAACAACTATGATCCTAACGTCTTTCTTCGATAAAAAGCGGGAACACAATTCTCAAAATTGATAATCGTCATCTCTGTAGATAAGAGGGGACTACGCAAGCATTTTGTTCTTGAAGGTAGCGAATGGATGACGCAAAGCCAGGTCTCCGCGCGGGTAAGGATGCAGTTAGGTGCTGCGCTATTAAATGGTGATCTTATGATGCCGGCCCAATCAAAGAATGGCCTTGTTATTTTTGCACACGGAAGCGGAAGCAGCAGGTTTAGCCCAAGAAACAGAAGAGTTGCAAGTGCTCTTGTTTCTGAAGGTTTAGGCACATTTCTGTTTGATTTATTGACTGCAACAGAAGATCAGGAGTACGAGCGGAGATTTGACATTGACTTGTTGACTCGAAGACTTGAAGATGTGACAAGATGGATTCTTGACAATTATTTCTCAAAAACAACGCTTCGAATTGGATACTTCGGCGCAAGCACAGGATCAGCCGCAGCGTTGCGCGCCGCGGCAGATCTTGGAGAGAAAACCATTGCAGCTGTAGTATCAAGGGGAGGCAGACCAGATTTGGCTTCCGAGCATCTTCCTAGAGTTCTTTGTCCTACTCTCTTGATTGTGGGAGGAAGAGACTATGAGGTGCTCGCATGGAATCGATCCGCACTGACATTGTTAGGGACTCAAAGGAAAGATATCGTTGTAGTACCGGGAGCGACCCATTTGTTCGAAGAAGAGGGAGCTCTCGACAAGGTCGCAGCGTGTGCAACTAACTGGTTCTCAAGGTTCCTGTGATGAAACGTGTTTCGAGATAGATCCCAAGTTGGGCAGCTCCTGGCGGATAGAGTGATAAGGTTACAAGAGATAAGCGAACCGATAGTGCTTGCCATACCTCGGGGAGGCGTTCCCGTGGCAAGGGAGATAGCAGTTGTCCTGGGAGCTCCGCTGGATCTTGTGATCACAAGGAAGATAGGTTGTCCAGGACAGCCAGAGTTCGCAGTTGGTGCAGTTTCGCAGGATGGTGAAGTGATCATCGACAAAGAGACTGTCTCTATGCTAGGAATAAGCGAGAAATACCTTCAGACAGAGGCCAGAAGGCAGACCCAAGAAATTCATGAGCGCATGCGCAAGTACCTTGGGCACCACCCGTTTTCGGATTTGCGCCGGAGATCTGTCATTATAGTGGACGATGGGGTAGCAACTGGAAATACAATGATCGCTGCAATCAGGTTCTTGAGAAGGAAAAATCCCAAGAACATTATTGTTGCAGTAGGTGTTGCACCTCGAGACACAGTGACGAGGCTCACACGGGTTGCCGACAAAGTGGTGTGTCTTGAGACACCCGAACCCTTCTTTGCAATAGGTGAATTTTATGAAAATTTTGAACAGGTCGAAGATGAAGAAGTAAAAAGAATCCTCTCCGACGTAAATTCACAGCATGATTTGCAGAAAGTAGCGTAAGGGTCCAAATTGGATGTAAAGAAATTCGATTCAGATTTGAAAACAATATCTGAACGAGTCTCTAAAGACCAAGCGCGCGAGATTAAGCAAAAACTTGACGAGATCAGACTGCATCTTGTAGGTATGTACAAGAGCAATCTTGTAAAGATCAATCACTCTGTGATCGAACTGATTTGTGCTCACCAGCTGCTGATCGAGAGTTATAATGTGAATGTTGAACGAAAAATTGGCGAGAATCTAATCTGTGATGTGTATGGAGAAAGGGGCGAAGGACGGATAATAGTCGAGATAGAAACTGGATTTGTTCCCCCTTCGCACGCACTCGAACCTTCATCTTACACCAATGCGAGAATAATCAGCAAGATCGCTCGATACAGCCCGTTCGCTGACAAGTTCGTTCTTGGAACTACGATATCTAACATTCTTCCGGTTCCAGAACTCTTCCGGAAACTGCCGAGAATGAGAACTGTAAATGATATCAATAACGCAAAGAATCTATGCGACGCATATTATGCCCATCCTCAGATACCGATCGAACAAATAACCTATGGTGAAATGCACGCAATTTTCATTATTGACGTAGACTTAGGAAGGGTCAAGGAAACTTCTATTGAAGACTATCTCATTGATACGAAAAGTATCCGATATCAACGGGCCAACACCGGGCCAGACTAATGAAAAACCTGTGCCGTTCGGCTTTCAGGACGCATGTGGCTTTCCTTTGACACCGGTTGCGTAGTTTCATTCATTGCCAGTGCCTCGGTTTGCCCTCATCCGAGAGTGTCGAACCTCGGGTGAAACCCGTCCTACGTACTCACCCGGACGTTCAGGGATCGGTACCGAACATCAAGCCCTAACTCAATGTTTCCTTGGTTATTCCCTGAATACAGCCTTGCCCTGGCCGAACGACGAATATAGTAATGGGTACACTCCTATTAAAAGAGGACAGATGTTTCTCAAAGTTGAGAATAAGCTTTCAATTTCGTATACGAACAATTTTTGCGAGCATTTGCCGTGCCTAGCTAATCTATAGAAAATCGGAAGCTTCGTTCTCCTTAGCATAGGCCCGTTCAAGCTTCGTAAACGGTTCGACGACCATTATTGCTCGCGCCGAGATAGCTTGCTGAAGCCGGTGCACGATTAGTGTCTAGACCGCCAAATATGCTACCATCTCACTATTAAGAAAGCACAAGTAGCGTGCGCTGCCACACCACTTGGTAGCACTTCAGTCCGCAATTTCCTAAACCCACAAACCCTCGCGTCCCTAGAACAATGAGATCAACTTTCTCGGCATCTGCCTTTTGGACCATGGGGGAAACTATCGAGGACTTTTCCCATAGGATCTCAAGACGGGATGAAACTCCTCTCTTTTTTTGGCTTCGCACATGATCGGTTCTGCCCAGAATCTAGCCTGTTTTTCTTCATGCTCCAGATACTCCTTACAAGAGGAGGTCCATATCCTCGAGCTGCATACAAATCATATGTTGGAGATTGGAGGACATGTAATACCATCAACTTGGCGCTATAGTCTTTCGACAGTGTGATCGCGACTCGCGCAGCTCTGGACGAATTTGGAGAACCATCAACTGCTACGATTATTTTCTGGAAAGGGAATTCGCTTTCTTGAGTTTGGTTCTTTTGATTCAACATTTCTATCCATAATGCTCTCCGAATAATAGGGAGTAGCTCTTTGAACCCTGCTTTCCGAAGTACCTTCTAAGTTGTTTCTGGGACTAAGTGCAATAAATGCTAAAACTCGTATGAATTCTTCTTCTGTTCGAGCATTTTGTCCTCTGAGGATCTTCAAAACATCAATTTCCGGATCAATAAGCAGCAGACGAGGGTTCAATGAGAATCAGTATCGCTTGGTTCTTTGCGAGGGATACGAGATGGGATTCAATTCTCAGATCTGAGAATCGGGTTCTTCATATTAATACTAGAAAGGCGTAACCTACACTAGACAGTGTGAAAATGGCTGACCAAAGATCGGGGCAGCGCATAAGCAGCAAGAATGCCTCAAATGGATTCCCATTCAAACCGAAAAGAATCCTCGTTCCAACTGATGGTTCGGAGAACGCGACTCGAGCTGTTAGTGTCGCGGCACAGATCGCGAAAAAGTATGGTTCAGAGCTTTTGATCCTGATTGTCACCCGTAGGCATGATTTGACAACAGAGGTAGCATCTAGCTTTCAAACATCAAAGCAAGTTCTGGTCGAATATTACGATCAGATGGATAAAAAATCGAATCGTGTGCTAGAGGATGCAGCGGCTATTGCAGAAAGTATAGGCTGTTCAAACTTCAAAACAGAGGCTGTCCCAGAGTTCGATTCGGTCCCAAAGCAAATTCTGGACCAAACGGTCAGCAAGAAGGTCGATCTGATTGTTATCGGAACGCGAGGTCTAGGGGGTTTCAAGAAGCTACTTCTAGGAAGCGTTTCAAGCAGCGTTGTTACTCATGCAAACTGTAACATCTTGGTGGTGCGATAATCAATAACCACTTTGGCCCTGCTTACCCATCAAAAACTCGCAGAGAATATGGTCGTTTGTGAAGCACCTGATTCTCAACTTTGAGAAACATCTCTCCTCTTTTAATAATCGCATTCGATGTGTGAGTACTGGTCGAGATGATGGTGTCTAGGAATCAAACAGTCTCTTTGGCAGATGCATCGGTTGGGAGTATAATGACTACTCAGGTGAGGACAATCGGACCTACAAAGCCCTTGGTAGAATGCATCAAGATGATGAAGGACTCCAACATCGGGAGTATAGTGGTTGTTGATGACGGAAAACCTGTTGGCATATTCACAGAGAGAGATTTAGTGAAGAGAATGGCCGAAAAGCTAGAGTGTTTGGGATCGACAATGGCACAAGTTATGAGCAAACCATTGATGACTATTTCGCCTACAGGGACTGTATGGGACGCCCTAAGTCAAATGGGAAGACACGGCATAAGACGATTGCCAGTAATGGAAGGTAAGAAACTCGTAGGAATTGTTACGGAAAGGGACATCTTCCGTTTGATTCTAGCTCAGCAAAGTCTTCTTTTGGAGTCAGTATCAGAATCATTACCGGCTTCGACGAGAGAAAAGCTCAAGGGAATGGTGGGGGCTCTCAGCATCGAGAAACCGCCTTCTAGGATGTAAAGACCTGCTGTAGCTCGGGATCCGTGCCGATTTTATGACAATGACGTACGCGGCATCAGAAGTAATAAGTAAAGTCTCTAATGGCGTCCTTGCGGTCAGTCTTGATGGCGTTGAGATGGCGTCGTTTGACCTGGAAGGGCGGGTGTTATACTATGTAATTGGATCCTTAATTTATCGAAGATCGATATACAATCACGTCTATCGTTTGGAGTCGCGCGGCAAGGAAGAGAGAATTGTTCAAAAAATAGAAAATCCAAGTCCTTTGATAGAGCGCGCTTATGAGCTTGCAGGGGAAGCCTTGGAGGTTACCAACGACTCCTCTGTTAGAAATGCGCTCCAAGTCGCTGCAGGAAGAACCACTTCATGGCTTTGTGAAGACGTCAGAAAGTTAAATTCCCTTTACAGCAGGATTTCAATAGTTCCACCCGATCTGTATTTTTCGACTTATCTTCAGCTTACGACAGGATGCACTTGGAATTTGTGCACATTCTGCACTCTCTACAAAGATAGGACGTTCTCGATAAAGTCGCGAGAGCAATTTTCGCAACACATCAGGGCGGTAAAAGGCTATCTTGGCAAAGGTCTTGATGCTAGAAGACGCGTATTTCTGGGAGATGCCAACGCTATGGATGTGAGCCAAAAGCTCCTAAGACAAGCGCTTTTGAATATCGGGCAGGAGCTTGAAGACCCGCCTGTTTACTCTTTCATTGATGGCTTTACGACTCCTAAAAACCTGACACGGATGGATTTTGGAGAACTACACGACCTCGGTTTGGAACGAGTGTATCTGGGCCTCGAGTCGGGAAATCCTGAGGTTCTCAAAATTCTGAATAAACCAATGCATTTGCCAGAAGCGAAGGAATTTGTAAATCAGCTCAAGAGCGTCGGAGTGAAGCTGGGGGTGATTATTTTGATCGGCGCAGGGGGACACAAGTATTGGCAAGATCATGTGAGTATGACCTGCTCTGCATTAGAAGAAATGAATTTGGGGCAAGGAGACATAGTGTATCTATCTCCACTCGTGGAAACAGAAACATACAATAAATTGACGGAGAGCTTGCATTTAGGAACCCTTCACGATAAACAAAAAGAGAAACAAACTCAGGAGTTTCTTGATCAGTTGAAAGAAACACACAGGATAAATTGTCCCGTTGTGCCGTATAGTATACGGGAATCATTTCTGAGTTGAGTAAAGCCTCAAACTATTCTCTAGTTACTATTACAACTGGGCATGGCGAGTTTTCTACTACTCTTCGTGACACGCTTCCGAGTGACCTGATCCTTTCCACCCCATGAAGGCCTTTGAGCCCTATGACAATTAAGTCACACTTTCTTTCGACCGCTGTTGATACGATCTTCTCGGAGGGGCTTCCAGAATCAAGTATCACTTCGTGCTCGATACCTTTCCCTGCAATCTTTTCGCCGAGTTTCGAAGTCACTGACTCTGCAATTGAAACCGTACGTTGTGCATTTGCGCTTGGAGCTCGGCCGCCGTACTCGATATACTCGGTCACAAAATCAGGATCCTTCGACACGTAAATTAGTCCCAGTTTGTCGTTCATTCTGCTCGCAAGATCGCAAGCGTAGTCGACTACGGAATCGGAATACTTTGAGCCGTCCACGGCCACAAGAATTTCCCCCAATTCAGTTCACCCATCTGGTAATGGAGCAAGTATGTTAAAGGGCCAATAGACGATTCTCATTTTTGAGAATGTTATTCTTGTTATACGTAGTTTGTAGTTTGCGCTTAGTAACTTCTGCGAAAGCCTCTCGATCGTATCCTTAGTCATTGATCCCAAATCAAAAGCAGGCTTCCATCCCTCATCTTAGCGCGCCGGCTGCCTAAAATCAGGTTTGTATTCAACGACAAGTTCAGGAATGTACTTCTTGACTTCGTTCGCCAACCCCTCCGCACAAATTGTGAGTTCGCCCAGATTGTAGCTTGTATGAATTGTGATCCTGGATCGAGTATTTCGAACCGAAAGGCTCAACACCCGCATAAGAACGGACCCAGGCCAAAGATGCCAAAGGTTCTACATAGTTTAGCCCTAATGTGAGATCATGAACTCTCCGTTTTTTTCTCCTTTTCTCAGAAAAGGATCTTTTCAATCGAGCCGCTATTCACTTCCAAAGGGTCGTTTCTCACCCCGAAAACACGTCTGTCTGGAGGAAACCGAAAGTTAGTTAACAGCTCGCAAGACAAGATCAATTAAAGAGGCATTCGATGACTCATGTTGTTCAAGAATTCAAGCAATGATTGCAGATCTTCAAAGCTAAGAACCAAGTCTTTTCGAAGCGAGAGAGGTGCAACCTTCTCATGAGCGCTCGCCCCTCAAACCGGATTCTCGTAACGGGAGCGACCGGACAGATCGGGTCGGAATTAATTTTCGAGCTTTCAAAGAAGTACGGCGAACAAAACGTGATCGCCGCTGGTCATTCCAGAGCGCCGAGCGAAAAAATGCTATCAGTGGTAATTTTCGAGACGCTCGATGTTTCGGACAAGGATGCCGTCTCCAAAATTGCTGCAAAGTACGACATCGATACTATATACCATTTAGCGGGCGTTCTCTCCGCTGCCGGCGAAAAGAATCCTGCTCTTGCCTGGCAGGTAAACATGGACGGCCTCCGCAACGTTCTCGAAGTTGCGCGGGAGCAAAATGTTGCTCGAATGTTCTGGGCAAGCTCGATTGCAGCTTTTGGTGCAAATGCTCCTCGCGTGAATACTCCTCAGGAAACATCGCTCATCCCAACGACTGTCTACGGTATATCCAAGGTGGCGGGCGAATTGCTCTGCAACTATTACTCAACTCGCTATGGGCTGGACATCAGGAGCCTGCGATATCCTGGTATTATCAGCAGCGAAACCCTTCCTGGTGGAGGAACAACGGACTATGCTGTCGAGATTTTCTACGAGGCAATAAAGAAGAAAAAGTACACCTGTTTTGTCAGGAAGGACACTGTTCTTCCAATGCTGTATATGCCCGATTGCATGATGGCGACTTTGAAACTGATGGATGCGGATCCATCCCAAATCAAGATTCGCACTAGCTACAACTTGGGCGGTTTGGCGTTCACAGCTGAAGAGCTTGCAAATGAAATCAAAAAATATGTTCCCGAATTTGTTTGCGAGTACAAACCTGATTTTAGGCAGAAAATCGCAGATTCGTGGCCGATGTCACTAGATGACACGCCAGCGCGCAAAGATTGGGGATGGAAGCCTGCTTTTGATTTGCCTGCGATGACCAAGGATATGTTCGAGAAATTGTCCGAGCGACTGGGATATCTTTAGAAGCATCGACTATCCAATTGAGAATGAGGCCCTAAAAGCGAAATGACTCTCCAGACCATGCGAAACCCTACTTTCTTTCTTCATGACGAGTACGAGGATTTGGTAAACAAGGAGCTCGAATGGAAGCTTCGAGTTCTTCAAGGACCGAGCACCCCTTGGTGCAACGTCGACGGTAAGAGAGTTTTGATGTTTTGTTCGAACAATTACCTCGGATTGAGCAATCATCCAAAGCTGAAGGAGGCCGCAATAAATGCGGTGAAAACTCATGGGGCAGGATCCGGCTCAGTTCGTCCAATAGCGGGAAACATGGATCTTCACGTCGAGCTGGAAAAGAGGCTAGCGAAATTCAAACATGCTGAGGCATCGCTCGTTTACCAGACTGGCTTCGCGGCAAATTCTGGATTGATCCCACAGCTTGTTGGAGAAGGGGATCTGATAATTAGCGATGAACTAAATCACGGAAGCATCATCGACGGAGTCAGGCTCGCTCGAGCGGAGAGGGCTGTTTACAAGCATCTTGATACTCAAGACCTCGAGCGTGTGCTAAATGAAACAGAACGACACTCTCCTGCATACAGACGAATCCTTCTCATAACTGATGGAGTTTTCTCGATGGATGGTGATATCGCGCCGTTGGATAGGATTTCGGAATTGTGCTCCGAGCATGGCGCAATGGTTTACGTCGATGACGCTCACGGGGAGGGCGTTCTGGGCGAGGGTGGAAGAGGAATCGTCTCCCACTTTAAACTCGGCCGAGACAAAGTACAGATCGAAATGGGAACGTTTTCGAAGGCATTCGGCGTGGTGGGAGGTCACGTATCCGGTTCTCAGGATCTTGTGAATTTTGCGTACAACAAATCGCGAACGTGGCTCCTCAGCGGTTCTTCTCCTCCTGCGGTTGCCGCAGCTTGTCTAGCGGCAGTCGATGTGTTGGAAACCGAACCGCAGCATGTTCAGAGGCTCTGGGAGAACACTCGCTACTTCAAGAAATCAATGAAAGATCTTGGATTCGATATAGGTAGCAGCGAGACGCCAATCACGCCGGTAATTGTGGGCGAAAGCGGAGTCGCAAAGAAACTCAGCTCGCGACTGTACGAAGAAAGCGTTTTTGCTCTGCCAATCGTCTATCCGATGGTCGCTTTGAAGAAGGCTAGGATAAGAACGATAATGAATGCTGCTCTTACAAAAGAAGATCTAGACTTTGCTCTTGAAGCTTTCACAAAAATCGGCAAAGAGCTGCACATAATCTAGTACCGTCATTGTTGTTTTCTGAGAATCATCTGAGAAGCCCGTTAACATCAGAATTGGGACCGGGTCCAGTGGAACCGAGTACACTGAGTGACTAGGTAAAAAGCAGGTAATCTAAGACTTAGTTCTCGTGTGGTTTCGGTGGAAGCATTCAATTGGATATATTTTCATAGTCTCTGGATGCAGGTTGTTCCTAGTTGACTAACACAATTCTCAAGATTAAGAAGACACAAACAAAAGTTTTTGTCTCCAAATATTTTAACTGCTGAAAGTGTGTTCTATCTACATGAAGCAAACAGGAAGATACATTTTCACCTCCGAATCGGTCGCTGAGGGCCACCCGGACAAGGTCGCAGATCAGGTATCTGACAGCATTCTTGACGCAATTCTTGCCAAAGATCCCAAGGCAAGAGTGGACGCTGAGACTCTAATCATGCAGGGCACGGTGATTGTAACAGGCCAGATTACAACTGACACCTACGTTTCAGTGCCTAACATCGTGCGTCAGACCCTCAAGGAAATTGGGCTCGACAATGCGAAGGACGGCCTGGATTGGGAAACCTGCGGAATCCTCGTCTCGATAACCGATCAGTCGCCAGACATCGCCATGGGAGTGAATGAGACTGAGAACCACGAGGCGGGGGCCGGAGATCAAGGAATGGTTTTTGGTTATGCTACAAACGAAACGCCAGAGCTCATGCCTCTTCCAATAATGTTGGCTCATAAGCTCGTCAAAAGGCTCTCCGAATGCAGGAAGGGAAAGATCCTGCCCTATCTGAGGCCCGATGGAAAGTCTCAGGTATCGGTTGAATATGTGGACGGAAAGCCCAGGCGTGTTACTTCAGTCGTAATTGCTGCACAGCATTCTGATGAGGTTAGCGAAGAGCAAGTGAGGCCCGGAGTCATAGATCAAGTGATAAAGAAAGTAATTCCGGCTGGCATGCTTGATGCCAATACTAAATTCATCATCAATGGCACTGGAAGATTTGTCATCGGGGGCACTCTTGCTGACTCTGGGTTGACCGGTCGAAAGATTATCGTCGATACTTATGGTGGAGTGGGAAGCCACGGTGGCGGCTGTTTCAGTGGTAAAGATCCGTCCAAGGTGGATCGATCAGGAGCTTACATGGCTAGGTATATCGCGAAGAATGTCGTCGCAGCAGGACTTGCAGACATGTGCGAGATTCAAATCTCCTACGCGATCGGGGTTGCTCAGCCCGTTTCCGTGCTCGTCGACACTCACGGTACGGGGAAACTACCTGATGAAAAGATCCTTGAATTGGTGACGAAGATTTTTGATCTCAGGCCAAAGGCGATAATTGGCAATCTGAAACTTTTGAGGCCCATTTATAGAAAGACCGCCATCTTCGGTCATTTTGGAAGAGAAGATCCTGATTTCACTTGGGAGAAGACCGACAAAGCCGAAGCTCTGAAGAAGAGCATACAAGTGTTAGAGCAAATCGCCTAAAAAGATAGAAAGAACTTTCAGACAACTTTCTTCTACAGCGCTGCCGGTCTAGTTCGATCATATCTTGGGGAAAGCAGGACAATGAGAGCAATGGTGCTACGGAAAAATTCGAATGCTGAATCTTATCCGCTCAAATACGAAGATGTTGAAAATCCAGAGCCCAAAGAAAATGACATACTGGTTCAAGTTAGTTATTGTGGAGTGTGTCGCACTGATCTACATGTCGTTGAGGGAGATTTACCGCCTCTTGCTTTCCCAATAATTCCTGGCCACGAAATAGTGGGAAAGATAGTCAAGGTCGGCAGAAATGTTAGGACCTTGTCAGAGGGTGAACTTGTTGGGATTCCTTGGTTACATCATACTTGTGGCCGATGCGAATATTGTATTACATCCAGAGAGAACCTTTGCGACAGCAAGGTCTTCACGGGCTACACTGTGAATGGAGGCTATGCTGAGTACGCTATTGGGGAAGAGGGATATGTGTTTGCGCTACCGGAAGACTCCGATCCAGCGAAGCTGGCTCCATTTCTATGCGCCGGGATAATCGGGTACCGCGCACTCAAGATGGCTCTTCCGAGACCGGGAGGCAGGATCGGTTTCTTCGGCTTTGGCGGATCTGCTCACCTTACGCTTCAGCTGGCGTCCAAGCTCGGATACCAAACTGTGGGTTTTTCCAGAAATCCTTCACATCTGAAGCTTGCAGAAGAGCTCGGTGCCTCAGAAACGATCCTCACTGCGGGCAGTGATCAGGGAATGTTGCGAAACAAGGAAAGAAATCTTGATAGCGCTATAGTTTTTGCCCCGGCCGGAGAAGTTGTACTCCAAGCTCTCCGCGTGCTGAAGAAGGGTGGAATTGTGTCGATACCCGCAATTCATATGAGCCCCATTCCTCAAATTGACTATGACGGAGACCTATTTGGCGAAAGAAAACTAATGAGCGTCGAGTCAAACACACGCTCAGACGCACAGGAATTCTTGAACCTTGCCGCTCGGTTGAAGCTTGAAAGCACGATCACCAGACGGAGTCTAAAGGAAGCAAATAAGGCACTTAGCGATCTGAAGAACGGGGACGTGGTTGGGGCACTCGTGCTAGATTGCAGACTCTGATTTCGCTTATAGGCTTGCCAAGTGATCGGTACATGCACTCTCAGATACCAGATCCGCCAACAACCGTACCGAGAAAATAAGCTCCGAATAATATGCAGAAGACGCCTATGGTGATTAGGAACCAGTTCAAGTTCCACCACTCGACAGGAGTGTAGTTAGCCATGAAAGGGACGTACACTTTGCCTCGTTCACCTTTGAACTTTCCCGATTGTGCGGATTGATCTATTTCACCGATTGCTGTTGAGAATGCGTAATCAGCTCCCCAAAATCCAAAAGCCACAAGAAAGGCTCCTACTCCGAGCAGTCCAACACCAGACAGCCCGGTTAAGCGAACTGTATGAATCGCGAACGTTATTACTAGTATTCCTATGACTAGTGCCGCCGCAGTTATGTAAGCCAGCACGAATTCTTTATGCATTATGGGCGTATACTTTTGTACGAGGGATTAAATCGTTTGCCAATTTATACGAGTTTTCAAGGCGTATCTCCGTTTTATCTCATTACCTTCGATCTCTTGACTTGAGACCTGAAAACTTCTGCGAAGCAGAAAGGCTCGCAAATTGAGCACAAATGAAAGAGGGAGACGCAAAAATTGGAAGGTGGCCATGCAAAATATAACTGACGTTCCTTTCCGAGATCGCCGATAGTAATGCGGCAGATCACTCACTCTTTCACCCGCTGGGGTGGTTTCATCCTTGAGATTTGCTCGTTTGCCACGAAAGATATTGGGCACCAGGGCAACGGTGTTGATTACGGCCATAACGAGGTAAACATGGTTTATCGCAGTGGCGAGGGCCGTCCTTTCTCCGATTAGGAGTTGCGTCGGGTTAATCGAGGAGATAATATTGGTTATCGCTGAGAGGGGAGGATTTAGCGTGATAACGAGAATTGCAACGTTCAAGCTCCACAGGAAATTGTAGATCTTCCTTCTATGGGAAGAAAGTATTCTTGTTCTATCATTCTGATGCAGATTCAGAATATTGAAAAGAGAACCTCGCTATTATATCATAAGCTAGATTCTCAGGTTTGATAATCACCAGCTCAAATTAAATACTGACTGCTCGAGGTTACATTCTAGGGAGAAACCAACTCACAATGCCAGACCGAGCTCAAGACTCTGTGAAAACTTTGATGTCGAGGAAAGTTTTCGGATTGCCGCCTTCCAAGAGGACCTTTGATGCCTTAAATCTCATGATAAAGAAAGATGTGGGATCTGTTCCAATTCTTCAAAGAGGAAAGCTATATGGAATCATCACCGAGCGAGATATTGTTCGAGAAATCACCCGCAGCTTCGATTATCTGAATCAATCGCTTTCAAAGACTGCAAAGAAACCGGTTGTAACTGTTACTCCTGAGACTGAGGTCTGGGAAGCTTTCACGGTCATGCTGAAAAACAAAATCAGGCGCCTTCCCGTAGTGACAAAAAGTGGGAAACTTGTCGGAATCATCACCGAACGAGACCTATTCAAGTGGGTCGTAGCGGTAGCATACGAGCCAGAGATTCCTGATGAAATAAAAAAACTAGTCAAACGAAACTCTTGATTAGAGTGTTCAAGATTTGAGCGACGACACGAAGACCAAACAAAGCGCATTTCAGATTCAAAGGATACTGGTTCCTGTCGATGGGTCTCCAAACTCGCATCGGGCGGCTGAAGTTGCAATCAACCTCGCAGCGGATTACGAAGCAGAGATCACTTTCCTGAGTGTGATTCCCGCTCCAAAATTTTCGTATGGAGCAGCCGCAGTTCTTGGAACTCCGGGCATAGGGTTGGACAAGTACTATGAATATGCCGAAACAGAGAGCGAAAATTTGCTTGAAGGCATGGTTCAGCTTGCAAAAACGAGACAAATCAGCGCGAAAGGAGAAGTAGTCAAATCCAGCGAATCAACGGTGCAATCAATAGTCGATCAAGCGAAGGAGTGCAAAGCAGATTTGATCGTAATCGGAACAAGAGGTCTTTCCTCATTCAGAAAGATGCTGATCGGTAGCGTGTCAAGTGGGGTCCTGACGTATGCCGAATGCCCGGTACTTGTAGTAAGGTAGCTATTCTTTGAAAAATAAGAAAACCAAATCTCGTAAGTTTGTGGGCTCTAGGGATCGTTGTCCGAAGTGCGGCGGCAAGATGATCAAGGGGGCATGCACAAAATGCAATTATTCATCAAAGACAGCATACAAAAGCCGTCGCGAGGCGAAGGAATACACGTTCGCAGGCTGATTGTTCAGTTCTCAACTCTGATGATCGTCTTAGTGCCTTAAGTATCTGATTAGTTCATAGGTTTTCCGACTTGCCGAGTAAGATTGTGCAAAGAAAGAGGGTACGTCTGCCAAGGAGAATCCTAATGGCAGTAGACGGGTCGGAGAGCGCTTATCGAGCCTCAGACTACGCTCTTGCTCTAGCAAAAAAACTAGGCGCAACGGTTTATTTTGTTCACGTCGTCGATGTGGCTCCATACCCGCTATACAAGGAAGACGTTTCTGATTACGTTGAGGTCGAAAGCTCATTCGAAGACAGAGGGAAGGAGATTCTTTCAAATTGCATGCAGAAAGCAAGATCAAAAGGTGTCAAAGCTGAATCATTCTTAGAGGTTGGAGATCCATCGCATGAAATTGTTCAATTTGCAATTGACAAAAAATGCGATTGCGTTGTGATGGGAAAGAGAGGCTTAGGCAAGTTAGAACGCATCTTGGTTGGGAGCATAACCGACCAAGTAACAAAACTGGCTTCTATTCCTTCAATAATTGTCAAGTAGCATACTAACCATATATGAAAAATGTCATAGGGCAACCGGTTCAGAGGCGTGCCGAATGTCACGCCTCTTCATAGTCTGCCACTTTAGGATATAGTTATCCTTTCTGCTTTGACGAAATGCTTTGTTTCGCTCTTTGGAACAATTATTTCAAGAACACCGTTCTTCATGCTTGCCTTTGTTCCAGATGGATTTACACTCTCAGGGAAGGGAATCACTCTTGCAAATGACGAGTAATACCTCTCCTTCTGGATGTAGTTTTTCTTCTTGTTTTCTTCTTCTTTGCTCTTCTTGGACTCCGCTTTGATTTGTAACCAGTGCTCTGTTACTCGGATGTCCACATCTTCTTTGGAATATCCAGGTAAGTCAGCAGTGACCACGAATTCCTTTCCTCGCTCAGCTATGTCAACCGATGGTAGCTTGTTAACTGGCCACTCGATTCTTGGGAATGCGAGTAGGCTATTCCGCCCTAACGGAAGCATCGGGAAAAACGGCTCATTCAGGGTTTTGCGCATTTCGTCAAACATACTCTGAATTCCTGAATCCCAAGGTACAATTTCGTTCTTGCGTTTAGTACTGATGGCTGCCATTTCATTTTCACCTCTGTCTATGAAAGAGCGTATCTGCAATATAAGATCCCAACACGATCACCAAGTTTGATAACGTGAGCGACAGAAAATCATCTCACGCTTCTGTCGGAGCAAATCCCTAACCTGTTAGGGATAGGATGGATAAGGAAGAGGGTTTCACTGGTGAATTACAGGTTCGGATAAATATGTGGATTAATGATGCGGAAAGGGTTCGACAAATAGTTAGCGCTCTTTCCGATGAATATTCGAGGAAGATTATTGGGGCAACGATTTCGCAGGCAAAGTCGCCCGAGCAGATGAGCGAGGAAAACGGTATTCCACTTAGCACGTGTTACCGGAGAATCCATGATCTGGTGGCCCTCTCGTTAATCCAGGTTAACAAAATAGATCTTGCAAGTGGCAAGAAATCGGTGCTTTACAGGAGTCTCTACAAGAATATCTTGGTGAAATTCGAATCCGATGAACTTGCAGTGGATCTAGTTCCAAATACAAGTTCCCCATGCGACAATCTTGTTGATATGTGGAAGACCGTTCAGGGAGAGACCAAAGACATCAAGCTGCAACAGAGCATATCGGTCCGTGATTGCGATTTTTGCCAGTTGAAGGATGCGATTTGCAAGATTTTCGTCACTGGCGATTCACAAAGCTACTTCTCTGTTTGCGCAGATTGCGAGAAAAAGATGCATGAGAGAAATACTATCAAAGCTGTGGAAAGTCTGGCTCAAGAGAGAATGTCTCAAACTGTGCTAAGTAGAACTCGGAATTAGGACTTACTCGGCGGCTTCAAAGTAACGTTTGATTACGTTCTTTTCGGCTCGACGTAGGATCTCTGACACAGTTCCAGATTTGATTCCTAACGTGTTGGCGAGTTGTTCAGTGTTGATCCTCTTGGGAAAGTCGTAATAGCCTAGCTCAAGAGCTGACTTGAGCACTTTCTGCTGCCTTGCGGTAATTCCTTTGTTCGAAGTGAGAGGAGAGAGGTCTACTATCTCGTAAACGACCCCTTCCTTGTGGAGCTTTTGGAGAAATATCGGTAAGCCATCGCCGCTTATGTAAACCTTGTAATTCATCTGACAGTCGTCTTCTGTGTTCGCGGGAGCAATGAATGTGTTTGTCTTAGATTCGATCAACGCTCGGCAGACTACGCATTCGTTGCTCGTTACGGAGCCTATAACTCGATTTGCCCCGACTCGAGCAAGATCGCTCTCGGTTACGTCGGATAATGTACGAAGTTCTTTCGAAAGGTTCTCCGCTGTTGATTTCTCTGAAGATATGTCAACAAAATGTGTAATTCGATCCGCCTGATCTTCAGCTTTGACACTCATCACTTTGATTAGTGCAAAACTATCACGGCATAGCTTTTCTATCCAACTTTCAGCTGTAACTGAAAATTGCAGTTGAATCAAAAATCCTTTCAGTCCAGTCTTTTACAAATGCACCATAATACCATTACTGCGTGGAAAGCAATATTATCGTTGGGTGACTCGCAATTAAGCAGACTTGAAGATAGCAGAAGCTCTGCCCGACATTTTCAAGAGGACCTATCCCGCGCTCGAGAGCGGAACTCAACTTTTTCTCGCTGCATCTCTCCTCAGATTTCATCAAATTGACGCAATTCCGATTGGTTTCAAGAAGAGAGAGGAAAAACACCTTGCGGTTCTGGGATATTCTTGCCTTTCAAGACTTCTTCAGACAGATCCTTTCTCTTACAAAGAGTTTCTCAAGCAGCCTTGCGAAAATGCAGCTCAGGAGCTCGCAAGTATTTCGGCAGACGCCGACGTTGAAAGGCTCCTTCGGCTATTCGGCAAAACAAGATCAGGATTCGCCATCGTTGAAGGGAAGTTTGAACTTGGTGCACTTGTTGGCCTTAGGGATATTATTGGATTATACAAGAAGGGTCTGTTGAGCACAACTCTTTCGGTAGATCAGATCGCGTCACCTATTTTCTCGATGCCTTCCAGTTCAACTCTCCGGCAAGTGTTGACGGAAATGTTTACGCGAAGATTTCGGAGGATCTTTCTCGATGGCAATAAGAATGATAGTGTAATTACAGATCGCAAAATCATAAGTTATATCTTTGAGACGTCAAGGCTAGACGAGGGAGTCGTTCATTCTCAATCGAACTTGCTCGACACTACTATTGAAAAGCTAGACTTAATGCAGCCGGCCAAGCTATCCGGAAGATCGAAATTGAAGAACGCCGCTGCCATAATGATGGCTGAGAAAGCAGAATGCTTAGTGTGCGAAAAAGGAGTTATTACACCATGGGATCTAGTAATGAAACCCTGGAAGATGGGAAAACTGAACTTGAAGAACTAGAATCAATTCTCTGGAAGGTTAGAAGTTTGAATATGATCTATTGCTTGCAGTCCCTCCTCCCCGAGGCGCAAAAGTAATCAGACACTCTGAAATCGGATCGGATAAAGATGAATGGATTCCGACGGACTGAGGAAGACTCTAAATGTCAAGCGTTTTGATGAGGTTTATGCCATTGGCGACGCGACAGATATTCCAATCTCCAAGTCAGGGGTTGTCGCGCATCTCGAATGCATGCTTTTGTCAAAAAATCTCGAACGGGACATAACCGGAAGCTACGAGGCCCGGGAAATGTACAACGGTCGTATTAATTGTCCAATGGAATTGGGGAGTACGAAAGCAATTTTCATGTCTGGTATCTACGCCAAGCCGCCAAGAAATCAATATTCCTCTTTTGTGAAATATGAAATGAGGAGAGTGTTTAGCCGGATATACTGGTCCGGTATGAAAGGATCTTGGGAATGGTTGTTCCTGCCGTACTTTGGCAAGACGAGTTCAAGTTCACAGCCGGAAGAAATACTAATCAACCCTCACGAGATTAAGCCTTTAATCGGCAAATGGTAAGAGTGCAGTGCGCCATCATGGATAACGAAATGCGTATTGAGTATTCTAGGCAAAGCGCGGCGCCCGTGAGGAGGACAGTTGAGAAGCTTACTCAAGAGCTCTCGAAGAGGGGCTTTGGCGTCTTGAGTAACATTGACGTCAAGAAGATAATCAAGGAAAAGCTCGGTGAAGACACGGAAGAATACGTGATACTAGATGTGTGCAGTCCAAAGCATGCGAAGAGAGCGATCGATGCCCACAAAGAGGTCGGTTTGATCTTGCCCTGCAAGATTGTGGTGTACGAAGACGACGGGAGGACGCTAATTTCATTATACAGGCCTACCAAAGCTATCGAAGTCTTGAAATTATTTGATCTAAACCCCCTAGCCCAAGAAGTGGAAAGTGAGTTGAAGCTGGCCTTGGATGCAATTGTTTAGAGAAAATGCGAGTTATTGGTGCGCAAGAATTGAATGAATCTCAAAATCAAAATGATGAATTACAGCGAATCAATCAAAGAAAGTTCGAAGAAGTACTGCGAATGAAGGCTCAGAAGAACGCTCAAAACAGTACGAGTGCAAAGCCTACAGCTCTCAATGACACAAATTTCGCTTCTGAAGTGTCAAAACACACTCTAATGATCGTAGATTTTTGGGCTCCGTGGTGTGGTCCATGCAGACTGGTTAGCCCTATCATCGAGGAGCTTGCAGAGGATTATGCAGGAAGAGTCGCTTTTGGAAAACTGAATGTTGACGAGAGCCCTGTAATTTCCAATCAGTTTCATGTTAGAAGTATTCCAACAATTCTCATTTTCAAGGATGGACGTGCAGTTGATGGAGTGGTTGGAGCGGTACCCAAGGCATTGTTGGAATCGAAGATTAGACCTCACTTGTCCAAAGACCAAAAGATGACAGGCGTCCCTTACAGCTAATCGCGTTTTCTAATATTGCAACGTTGGCTGTTTGATGATCTCATTCCATCAACAACACGCGAACCGAGTTTAGTCATTCTCAAAACTGAGAATCGTCTGCAACCTTTTATTTTCAGAAGGAGAACAGGGAGTCTGAAAATAAAATGCTCGAGCAGGAGGTAACGTCTGAAGGGAATACGATAGTCGTCAATCCTAAGGCCTTTGAAAAACTGACTTGGGCCAAGAGGGAGGACGAAGATTATTCCGATGTGATTCTTCGACTTGTCTCGACTAAGCTCGACGGGTTGCAAAGAAGGGGCGAGATGGAAATCGTAACCAGGGACAACAGACGATTAATACTGAGTATCGAGCAAAATCTCTGCATGGGCGCAGAGAGCTGCGTTAGGATCGCGCCTGAGGTGTTCGCTCTGGACGAGTCACGCCTAAGCGGAAAGCAGTATGAACCTCTAGGAATGCGAGAAGTAATGGACCGAGAAGTGCCCAGCGACACGATAATATCGGCTTCACAAACCTGCCCTTACAAAGCCATAAAAGTAGTGGATGCGGAGACTTGCGAACAAATCTTCCCCTGAATAGGAGCTAACCGTCAAGAATCTAACTTATCATATCGATGGATAATCCTGATGATCAAAATCATTCAGCGTATCGTTTCTGCCAATTTTCCAGAGAATCCAGTTATGGCAAAATATCGGTTTAGTCCAAAACTCTGAATGACTTTCCAAGCTCCCGATTTCGCTTCACATTCCTCTGTTTCGCTCGCCTTCCAATAAGGGAAAATCAGGGATTCCTCGCCTGCGTTATGTGACTCTACAGTATTCATGTATAACAAGATGCGTTTCGTGAGCGTCTCGGCATCTCCCTCCACAGTTCTGGCCCTGATTTGGTCTCCAATTTTTTCAATCAACTTGTGATCGGCCTCGAGCCTTGAAAGGTCCTTCCCCAGAGTATCCTTGAGGGATTGCGGAATCCAGGCCTTTAGCTTTGGGAACACAAGCTCGTCTTCAATTCTTGCATGACAGGTTCTGACAAATTCCTCCAGCTCGTATATTGCATCGAAGTCTTTTTCTCTGGCGAAGTGAAAATGCAGCCTCAAGGCCGCGTGTTCGACCATCAACTGTTCTATAATGTTCAATTGGGATTCCCCTTAGCGAGAGAACCAAAGAGAGAACTGTGAAATTGGGAATTTAAGGAAAGGGCCTTGACGGTGAGGATCTTCCATATTCCGGAAGGAATAATTCTCAAAATTGAGAATCGTATGCTTCACTTAAAAGATGCGTCTGCCTTTTGACATGCGAAATGCACGGAATCACATCGAAGGTATTCATTGCACTTTCTCTCGTAGGGATAGTGGAGGCTTTTTATCACGCGTGGTCAGAGAAAGCGTTCGTAACTAATATCTTCGTGGTTCACTTTTCCCGGCTGGCATCTCTCTATGGAGTTCCGTATTGGCTTTTAGGCCTCGTTTGGTTCCCATTGGTTCTTGTGGTAGGTCTGTGGACGACGAGGCTGGGGCGCGTGTCCTTAAACAAGGAGCTTCTCATCCTCCTGACAGTAGGGAATGTCTTCACAGGATATCTCTGGTTTCTGGATATCATCGTGGTCAAAGCGTATACCCCCCTATACGTCGCTCTCTATGCCACTAATTATGCCCTAACGGGACTCGTCGTGATTCAGAACTGGTCGAGTGATATTATGCATGGCTATGTTTATGGCACAGGCACGGGGGCTGTCGTAGGACTACTGTTTGGACCCTACGGAGTAGCTGCCTGTGGCATCTCAGGTGGGATCTTCGGCGCGATAAGGAACTACTTCATGCCCAAAAAGGCATCAGCCCAGCGATCGCGCCAGGCTGCGAGAGAGTCCCTCGAAGAGGAGAAATTGGCACTTGAGAGGAAACTCAAAGAGATCGAGATGAGGCTCTCAGAAGAAGAGAGCGATTAGGATACATGCAGACCCGAAAAGGCGCGTTCATTTATCTTTGAATTGCTGTAAAATTCGGTTTCGGAGCAAGCCGTCTTGAAACCGTGATTGGTCGAGGGTTCGGCGCATGAGAATTAGCTTTCCTGTCCCAGTGCTCCATCGACGGCCAAACCGCACTTTTGCCCAAAGCTACGAGGTAAGTCAGAAGCTTAGCATCAGGGATATTGATACTCAGCGGTCCGCTGGTCTTAACGAGATCATAATTAGGAGTTCTGGATGGATCTGCACATCGTGCTTATTCCTTGCTAAAAGCGCGAGACTGACAAAGACGAACACCAAAATCAGACAGCAACCTGCCAGCAAGAAAACTTGGTTCGGCCGAACGTCATTCTTCTAAGATCTATAGCATTAGAGATCATGGCAAGTGAGACGAGGTCGATTTCTAGGAAAAGGGCGAATACTCCCTCGCCAGCCTGGCTCACTGAGCTTAAGCTCCAAAGTAAGAAAACTGACACTGCTTCGACTAGTAGGAGAAAAGCTACGATTCTCGTACCATATCGAGACAAGGCATCGAACTCAACCTTCTTTCCACCCAACTTCGAATGCTCGGATTCGTCGCTTTAGAGACCCAGAGTCCAGTTCAAGCCTATACGTAAGAAAGACGATACCACACACGGAGACAGACAGGCCAGCAAGGGAAACCGCTAGAGTTTTTATGAGTAGCGAATTTGCACCTCCAATTGCCAACGGTACGACTGAATTAATTGTGATGCCAATTGCAAACGTACCTAGTCCGAGTAAGGCAGCGAACCAACCGGCCGTCCAGAGAGAAGCCGATCTTGACAACGGTTCAGAGCAAGATGGGATTTCTCGATTCTGCACTAGAGGCGTCTTTTTTGACAATGGCGTTAGGCCTTCCGAGTAACTTATAGAATGCGACCGACCCCAAGGTGACGAGCAATCCAATTCCTCCTAAGACGAGGGCCCTCTGCTCGTTGGGAATGACCTTTCCTGGAGTGAGCTTTCCCCACACCGATAGAGCAGCTACCTCAGCCACGAAGATCGCCCCCAAGGTTACGAACTTCATTCTTTTACCGATGCTTCTTGCCTCGCATCGATCAATGAAAGGAAGCAACACAAGGATCACAAAGACTAAAGTGATAATCGAAAGAGCAACGGGAAATCCTGCGGTTTCCAAGACTTGCATTTTCAAGATTTGATAAATCCACAGGAAGTACCAATCGGGCTGCGACGTTTACTGCGCTGCGAGCTGCGGCGTATACATCAGTGGCAGATTCAACGAAAACAATGCAGAAATTAGAAGCATGGCAGAGCCGAAGGAGGCAGCTAGCTCTATCAGATAGAATGTAATATCAGGGAAGATTGGAATCAATTTTTTCTTACTTTCGGGAAGGTTTTCCAATCCTCTCGCCGGTTCCGAAATACCATGGGGCTTCGAGCATGTACATCTTCATCGCAAGGAGAATTGGCAAAACAGCTGGCAAAACCACAACATGGAGGTCGTAAAAACGGAGCAAGACGCCAGAGTCGCCGCTTGATCCCACCAGTAGGAATTGGAGGAACGACGAAAATGGTTGGGGCGGAGCACCTGATCATGCCTGTACCGACGTCAGTGGCAGATTTTGAGACGGCGGACCAAGGAAGCAAGTAACCCGCAAATCCCAAGCCAAGGTAACGAAACCCATGATCATTCCAATTATCCACACCGCCTCTCTTGGTTTCTTACGCACTGAAACAAAATATCCCCGAATCATGTGCATGAAAGATAGCAAGATCATAGCATATGCGGTGTAAAGGTGAACCGTTTCGAGGAAACGATCGTCGATGACGCTCTGGAAAATAGATGGCGTCGAGGAATAACCCTGCGTAGGGTCGGAATATAGTAAAGCATCATCATGATGCCAGCAATGCCCTGAATCACGAAGGCGACAATAGTGAGCGCACCGAGCCAGTAAGTAGGATTGATCGAGTAAGCACGTGCGTCCCGAAGGAACGGATACGAAAGGCCAATCCTCGAATCAAACCATGCAGCAATTTTTTTCTATCGGGCCGGTTGGCTTAGCTTTTTAGAAAACGAGATCTACAACTTTCTCCCAGCGAATCTGTTTCCTTCCCTTTATTGTCGCAGATCTCGTGGGACGAATCTTGCTCGTACCAGTTCTTCAAGATAATTCACTTGAAGCGGCTCTACCCTGATTATGTCGGTCGATGTGATTATCCCCTTCGGAATGCCATCATCTAGAACTGCTAGCTTTGAGACTTTCTTTGAGATCATCAATTTTGATGCCTCCTCGAGTGTTGAATTCTCATCAATTGTGATTACCGGTTCGGACATTATTTCTTTTGCCTTTATGACATCGGGATCTAGATGTCTCATGACAACTTCGCGAAGGACATCACCTTTTGTGATAATGCCGACCAGATGATCTTGTCCGTGCATCACTAGAACGGAACCCACAGACCGTTTAAGAAGACGCCTAACGGTTGTCGAGACTTTATCATTTTCTTGTACTGTTACGAGATCGCTTGTCATCACGTCGCCAACGTGAATTGCTGCGGCTTGCACTTTCGTTGAACTCAACTGGAATTCGCTTCCAATCTCAATGAGCTTTTATTAGCGGAGGACGATGTACCAGCTCTTGTTCCTGTTCTAGATTCCTTAATTCAATGAAACGTCGTATGGCGTCATCAACTATTTCGGCTCTGCTTGTATAGCCCAGATTTTTGCCGACTTCATCCAATTTTTTGGCTAGCTCAGTAGGTATCTTTACCGTTGTGTACTCCTTTCTCAATTTCAAATCAGACTCCTTTTTCCTAAAATAAAAAATTGGGTGAAGAGGATGGGAGTTTGCTCCACATCACTCTTTCGCTTTCTTCTACCTTTTAGTAAAGTAGTGGTTGGTTAGATATCCGATGCCGCCCAGTAATGCTCCCAGACATGCCACTATGACTAGAGCGCCAATAGGGTCTTCGACTTTGCTCAGATCGGCTACATGAATTTGATAGTCTGTGTACTTTAGAGCTCCAGCTTCCCATCCCGCAATGTATCCACCATACATCATGATAAGCATAGATCCCGCCACGCCTATGTTCATCAAAATGTAGTGTCCCCATGCAAGATAGTTCGAAAGCCCGTGGTATACTTTACCTTGGATCGCTTCGAAGTAGAAGTAGAAGAGTGCTGTCACTGCTATGGCGACAACTCCAACCACAAGGTATAGAATATAACCTGTGAACATCCATGTTCCGCCGCCTCCGCCTGCGATGACCATCCCTGGATTGTAGTACCAGTTGATGCCGAAGTAGCTGAGTGGATCAAGTATCAAGATCGTGGCGATGGTCGCTATCAGTCCTTGAGCCACAGCTGCCCAGATGAATCTTTCCGCCCATTTGCTTGCACCGGTTGGTTGCAAGTAGTTACGTTGCTTTGTTTCAAGTGAAGTCACTTTTGCTCTCACTTGTGATTCATGTGGGAAGCATCGGTAATTAAAGCCGTGACACGATTACCAAATTTGATAATGACAATATCAGTAAATCCCTTACCTGTTAGGGATTAGGGCAGATTTCACGCCGTGGTGTTTTTTGTTGTGTCAGAAGTGAGATGAGCTCTCTTTTGGTTTTTCGATATATTCCGGAAACCGAGATTTCTATAAGCCTTCCAACCATGCTTATACGGAGATGGATCTCAAATTCATATCTGAGATTCGAAGCATGACTGCAGAGCTCCACTCCAGCAAGCAAGTTCTCCTCTCAACAAGAAAATACGATCCTAATCTTTGCAAGACTTGTCAGAAAGCAGGACTGAGCGAGCCGAGAAATGCAAGAGCTGTTTACAGTGATTGTGAAGAACACTACCAAAGGCGAGTAGCGCGCCTTTTTTATACCGGCATCAGAGTAGTTTCAAAGGATAGTAAGATCGAGGATATATTCACAGAGTGAGATATTCAAGACAAGAGGTCGCCTGAAATAGAATAATGTACTATACAGGTTGTCTATATCTTTCGTTTTAAATCGCTATAATCCTTGATGGAAATGCAATGAGTGTTCTGGATTTGGCTTTCACAAGTATGCCGGGACAAAACTGGGTGAGCAACACAGTTCTCGAATCTCTCTTGAGAGCGACGAAGAATTGCGGAGACGCTTCAAAAAGACACCTGATGGAGAGCTTAAAACTTCCTTTTGCGTTATTCGATGACTACTTTCAGTACCTGCTCTTGACTGGGTTCATTCAAATAAAGGAAACGCCCTACGAAAATCTGTATTACCTGACTCAAAAGGGCGACGAAGTCTTTGAACAGGTTGGGAACGAGAACACTCTAGGTCCGGCTCAAACCGTTTCAAATAAGATCCTAGGTTGAGTTTTCAGCAATCATTCTAAACCTCAACTTTACTGCCATGCCTAAATTCGCGATCTTACGCTCTAGTATTCCCAGCAGATTCTTGATATCGCTTCGTTCTGGTTTGGCCCAGTGAAAGAATAATTCCTCAAGCACTTCATTGAATATCTCTTTGCCACTCAGTCCTTCTCTCTTTAAGTCGCACAACCTGCCGAAATCATAGAGCAGAGTACCTTCGGGCTTTTCGAGGTCAATTTAATTAGAAATCAAGATCTTGATCAATGCTGAAATCGTCCAACCCTATGTCTCGAGGTCTGAATAATTTATTCATCACTCCGACGATTCTGTTCGGTTCAGGTGCAAGGAAAAGGGAGTGTAACGCTTCTAAAAACACGAACATCTAGGATTCAAGATTGGAACGTCTCTCTTCCTTCCCATGTTCCAGCTGTAAGAAGGAATGTCCATCTGAGCTTATGGGAACATATTTGCTGGTTATCGTAGGGCCTGCGTCGGTTATATTGGCCCCCCTAATACCAAACATTTCAGGAGTTGAAGCCTTGGTAATTATCGCGCTTACCTTCGGGGGATTGTTGGTTTTCTAATTGTCCTGTTCGGAGAGCATTCTGGTGCGGTATTCAACCCCGCGATAACACTGGGAGCATCGGTAGCAAAGAGCCTCCGCTCTAAATATTTTCTTCCATATCTTATCTTTCAGATATCTGGCGGATTATTTGCCGGTCTGACGCTAAGGGCGTTATTCGTTTCCTTATGTTCTCGGACTGATCTTGGTTCTACAATGCTGGCGTCAGGGATAAGCCCTTGTCAGGGAATCTTGCTTGAGGCAATTGGTACATTTATTCTTACAGTTTCTGCTCTATTCGCTTCAGCTCAAATCAAGAACAGAAGATATCAAGCTCTGCTGGTGGGTTCGACGCTATTCGTCTTGATTTTGGTGATGGGACCATTAACAGGAGCGTCTCTTAACCCCGCGAGAAGTCTAGGTCCATCCTTGGCTTCAGGATATCTTCAAAATCTTTACGTGTATTTTGTTGGCACGCTAGTGGGAGCAGCCATTGCAGGTCTGGTTTTTAGAGGAATAAGAAATGAAAGATCAAAAAGAAACCTCGATATTGTTTGTTTGTGTTGAAAACGCCGGGCGTTCTCAAATGGCTCAAGCTTTTGCAGAAAGGCACGGTTTGAAAGCTACGAGTGCTGGAACAGCTCCTTCTAGCCGGTTGAATCCAATGGTCGTTGACGTGATGAAGGAAAAAGGAATCGATCTTTCAAAGAATATCCCGAAGATGCTGACTCTTGAAATGATCAATCATGCTAGTCTAGTCGTGACTATGGGTTGTTCGGTTGCAGAAATGTGCCCAAAACCTGTGCTCGCTCAAATGCAAAAGAAGTTAATCGATTGGAATCTCAAAGACCCCAAAGGGAAGGATATGAGGGAAGTACGAGTTATCAGAGATGAAATCGAAAAGAGGGTTATTGAGCTCTTGAAAAAAGAAAAGTAAATTCAGCTAAGTTTTTTTGAGTTACACTTTTTCAAACACGATTCTATTCGGTTAGTTAGTAAGTTCCTTCATCTGTCATTTACATGAATCAAACAGAATCACGTTGACGCCAAATTGATACTGCTCTAACCAAATCGCAAAGGATTTCGATTAATGATAATTCTTCGAACCCTTACGCTAGAAATGCATACTTTCCACAAGAATGTTTGGTTTGGCTCTATGCGACGAGAATGTCAAAGCCGACACGAATAGCACAGGCAATGTGGTAATACCTGGCTCCGGTTCTCGAGCCCTTGCTTAATGCATAGCGATCCTCGATCAGCCCGTTGCAGTACTTGCAGTTTGCCGGGTTTCTTCTTCGTTTACGAACTTGGAGATCCACGATCTTTATACTTCGTGTCTGACCTCTCAGGATTGGCTTACTTTCCTCCGTTTCAGTTGTTTGGGGGGCTGTCGTTTGAATCGGTGTGGTCTTTTGGACAATCTCAGTTTTTTTCAAAATTCTATGTTCTCCTCGTAAATGATTCTATTTGGTTTAATGCCAAGACGAATCTTTAGCTATCGAACCTGTCTCAAGTGAGGCATTGTTCTCAAGTTACTGATTTGCCTAGCTATATATTCTTGCGCTGTCGTTTGTCGAATTACAAGATAAACGTTGTTGAACCAAGCTTTCGTTGTCCGAATAGGGTAAATCTTAGCTTCATTCCCTCACCGCTTTCAGAGTGTGATCTCTTTCATTAATTCAGGAAGCTTGACCTTGGATCCGTGAAGCAATTTGAACAGACCTTCGTGTTCGGTATGAATTGGTACGAGAAATTTAGGTTGCACAGAATTTATAATTTCATTCAGGTCCCTTCCGGAAGCGTGACCTGAGCAATGAACATGAATTCTCTGGAGTCCAAATCTCTCAAGCCAGTTGTACATTTTCTCCTCGCTCATTTCTCCTTCTTCATTGAACGGTTCACTTGTGGAATGGAGGTACAAGCCTTCAGATGGGACGATGTCAACGAGTTGGTCTATGTGATTTGATCCTAGCGCGATGATAACTTTTGAAGGATAATGTTTGACATGATCAGGAGTACAAATCGTATTTTTGTTTGCATCGTAAATTTCACGATCTTCTTTGGGATAATCACGATCGTCATATGCACCTGACTTACCTCTAGGTTTATAGATCAGAATATTCTGGTCCAGAGGAGGCAGTCTCAATGGATTTCCGGCAGAAGAAAGTGAAGTGAGATATCTGGCCACTTTGGGATGGATTACGAGACTGCGCCCTGTGCTCTTTGCAATGTTGTAGAAGGTACTAAAACGATCAACGTCCTTGTAAGAATAGTCTGCATATACTAGATGTTCCTTCGATCGTTCCACAAAGTACTTGCAAGTATCGAACACATCTCTCTCTTTTGTGATTGAAGTCTCATCAATCCGTGTTCCTTCACAAAGCATCAAATCTGGTTTTGCAGATGCGGCTTTCTCAATGAAATCTCTGGTCAGTGAAGGATTTTTGCCATGAATTCGCAAGTCTCCTGAGTACACGATTACGTTTTGGCTGGTCCTGATGATGAAGCCGTAGCAACCAGGAATAGAGTGATCCACATGGATTGGTTCAATTTCGATTGAATCAATCGCAATATTCTTGGATCCTGTTTTGAAAGTACTTATTTTCCTAGGAATTCTTGTTGAGCTCCTTTCCGAGGGTCTTTGCTTATATCCCGTGATTTCAAATTCAAGCGTGGCATTTCTTTCAAATTCGAGCGATTCGATAATTCTCTTCGTGGTCTCGCCCATGTAGACTTCAATATCTTCACGCAGAAAGGAAATGTAGTCAGCATGATCTGAATGTGCATGGCTCAAAAAGAGTGCTTCAACTAGACGATCCTCTTTTGTTTTCCTTCCGGCCAGGGAAAGCAAGTCTTCCCGATACAAGCCAGAAACATCGGGAAGTAATCCCATCGTAAGAAAATCGCCGATTCCATTTCCAACCCTCGGAGTCTCATTCCATTCATAAAATCGGGATCTGGCTTTGAAACTCTTGCCGAAATCTAGGAGGATTCTCGTTCCTTTATCTTCGAGAAGTATCTTATTTCCGCCAATTTCGTTTACTCCGCCGTAGAACGAGATTCTCGAACTGGCAGACAAAATATCAAGACGAGGGGATAGTCACAGAGCTTATGAGTCTTTCAAATCATGGAATCTAGTATCAAACGGAAAAAACATCATGGAAGACACACAAACGAAATGTTGTAACTGCTGTACTCCTGTCAAATTAGATGGAAGAAGTGCATTCGAAGCTGCGGACTACTCAACCTTAGCGATAACTTCCTCCTGACCGATTTCGTATAGGTTAATTGATTTTGTATTCGAAAATTCGATCAAACCGTACTTAGAAAGCTCCCTTCCAATCCCGGAATTCTTCACTCCTCCAAAAGGCATTCTGGCGTCGGACTTTACAAGAGCGTTCACAAACACGGCCCCGCTGTCGATTTCTTCGACGAGTTGGCTGGCTTTCGCAAAGTCATTCGTCCAAAGGCTAGCACCTAATCCATACTCGATATCATTTGCAACTCTGATTGCGTGTTTTTCATCAGGCACTACGTAAACGGGTGCGACAGGGCCAAAAACTTCTTCACGCATAGCAGGCATCTCCGGATTTACGTTTGTAAGAACTGTGGGCTCATAGTATGCTCCAGGCCCATCTCTAGGTTTACCTCCAATTTCGACTCTTGCTCCGTTAAGGACGGATTCTTTCACTTGTCTATCCAACCCGACTACTGCTTCCTTGTTTACGAGAGGCCCCACGTCAGTGTCTTGGTTCATGGGGTCACCGGTCTTTTTCTTTTCAAATTCTCGAATGAATCTTTCAGTGAACTCTCTGGCTACACTCTCTACGACTATGAAGCGCTTTGCGGCAATGCAGCTTTGGCCGGAGTTGATCAGCCGAGCATCTGTCCCAACCTTGGCTGCTCGTTGCACATCTGCGTCCTCTAGAACAATGAACGGATCGCTTCCGCCAAGCTCAAGCACGAATTTTTTCAGATGCTTTCCAGCCTGTTCACCAATTGTTCGTCCGGCTGCGACGCTTCCTGTTAGAGACACTCCTCTGATCATATCCGAAGCAATTAGTTTCGAGACAATTTCGTGGTCTGAAATTATAGTTGAGAAAACTCCTTCCGGGAAAGAGGCATTCCTGAAAACTTCTTCGATTGCAAGGGCAGAGCCCGGGCAATTGTTCGAGTGACGGAGCACAGAGGTATTTCCCATGAGGACAGCGGGAATCGCAAAGCGAAAGGCCTGCCAGAAAGGAAAATTCCAGGGCATTATTGACAGGACGACGCCGAGAGGTTGATGAATAACATAGCTTTTTGCAGCATCAGTTTTCGAGTATTCCGCCTTCATCCATTCCTCTGCTTTTTCAGCATAAAGTTCGGCTGTCCAAGCGCATTTTTCAACTTCAGCTTCCGACTGGGTGATGGGTTTACCCATTTCCTTAGACATCAGCATAGCGTAGGCATTCTTCTTGGATCGAAGAGCTTTTGCAAGAGCCTTCAAGCAACTTGCTTTCTCTGATACAGAGAGTCGCTTCCATTTGTAGTCAAAGACGTCGCTTGCTTTCTTCACATAAGCAAAAGCCTTGTCCTCTGAGAACAGCTTGTAGGTGGCGATTTTTTGTCCGGTTGCGGGATTTATGGTGTCAAAAGTCTTGGACATTAGTGTTTAGAAAACATCTTACTTGCATTTACCCTTTTACCTTCGTTGAAGTAAAAAATGGCGAAGAAATCTTGCAATTACGCGGAGTTTTGATTAGCGTATTGGTGCCCTAATTCCGAATAACTGATTTTCCGGCCTATGCCAGTGGCAAGAAGAGAAAGAGTTTTTCCGATTTTGTGCCGTTAATTTCGTTACCGATAAAACCCGGCACAGAACCGAGCGTGGGGTCCAATTTAAAGGAGGAGATGACAACGAGAGAGAAAAAGTCTCGAGTAATTTGGCGCTAAAATTCAAGCCGACTTGTCCGTTTCTATTTCCTTCTTTGAAGCGCTAGAATTGGATGCTAAAGTACGAGCTTTGATAGAATCCGACTTCTTCCTCTGGTAATTTTCGTCAACACGATTTCCTCCGAGATGGTACATGAATCGATTCGCAAAATCGCGATACCCCTGAGGATGCCTATACAGAGATATAACATACGACATATCCAATCCTCACGCTGTTAACTAAACGAGATAACAGTGTTATTAACAGATAGTCTAGTGATTTACTGTTGATTAAAAGAGAGTGAAGTAACCCTTCAATTAGAGCACAAAGCTCGCGAAGAAAAGCACGATGATCATGCAACATCCACCAAATACAAGACCCTTGTTCAATTGTTCGTTATTTTTGTAAGCTCTGTAGACATATGATATCATGGCAAATGAAACCATGTCAACCGCGAGAAATATTGCAAATCTTCCTTCGCCAATCTCATTTACAGTATTTAGTGTCCAGAGAAAATACAACGAAATTACTTGGATAGCTAAGAAAAGCCCTACTAGCCTTATGTTAACCTGCCCTATATTAGATGTCATTCGTCTTTCCACCCGATTTCAAACACCTTGATTCGTCGCTTTAGAGTGCCCGAGTTCAATTCAAGTCTGTAGAGAAAATAAACGATTCCTAGGACGGAGACAGCGAGGCCCGCGAGAGATAGCACTAGGGTTTCAATCAATGAGGAACTCATCCCTTGAACAATGAGCCCTACTGCAGAACTAATACACCCGCTGATTGCAAAAGTAGCTACTCCGAGCAAAACCACGAAGCTCATTGCCGTCCAAAGAGAAGCTGATCTTGTCAATGGCTGTGTAGTTGGTTGCGCTTTTGGAGTCGCCTTCATTCCCAAGGATTTGCGGGCACGAGCGAATATCCTGTATGTCACGACTGTTCCTAATATGACGAGAAGCGCGGTTCCTCCTAGCACAAGACCCCCCTGTTCATTCGGGATAACGTGTCCCGGTGTTAGATATCCCCAGACAGAGAGGACAGCCAGTTCCGCAACGAAAATAGCTCCGAGGGTAACAAATTTCATCTTCTTACCTATACTTCTCGTTTCACTTCTATCAATAAACGGTAGCAACAGGAGAACAATGAGGATGAGAGTGACAACCGAAAGAGCGACAGGAAGTCCTGCAGTTTCGAATACTTGTAATTTCAATATCTGATAAACCCATAGGAAATACCAGTCGGGCTGTGATATGTATTGACCTGCGACTGCCGGGCTGTACTGGGGAGGTAGAGTCAAGGGAAACACAGCGGAAATCAATAGCATGGCAGAGCCGAATAGGGCTGCAAGTTCAACAAGGTAGAATGTAACATCTGGGAAGATTGGAATCAGTTTCTTCATCTTTTCAGGCGTACTTTCCAAGCCGCCCGCGGGAGGCGATATGCCTTGAGCTTCGAGCATGTACATTTTTGTAAGAAGGAGAAGCAGCAAAACAGCCGGCAAAACAACTACGTGGAGGTCGTAAAATCGGAGCAGCGTACCGGAGTCCCCGCTATTTCCTTCGATAAGGAAAGTAAGGAAACGCGAGAAGGGTTGCGGCAGTGCGCTGATCATTCCCACTCCAACATGAGTTGCTGAATACGAAACAACCGTCCAAGGTAATAGATATCCAGTAAATCCAAAACCTAGTGTAACGAAACCCATGAGCATTCCAACGATCCACATCGCCTCTCTGGGCTTTTTGTACACGGAGACGAAGTATCCGCGCATCATGTGCATGAAAGCGAGCACGATCATCGCATACGCAGTGTAAAGGTGCACAGTCTCGAGAAAACGGCCATAGCTGACGCTCTGGAAAATATACAGAGTGGACGAATAAGCTTGCGCGGGACTCGGCACGTAGTAAAGCATCATCATCGTTCCCGTAATGCCCTGAATGATGAACGCGACAACCGTTAGAGCTCCGAGCCAGTAAAATGGATTGATAGAGTAAGCAGGCGCATCACGCAGGAAAGGATAGGACAAGCCCAACCTTGTATCAAACCAATTAGCAATTTGCTCTACAGGCCCCTTTGGTTGCTTTGGCAAGTCCTCGGTAGTAGGGATGCTTTTTCTATCTAAATCCTCTTTTTTTTCTTCAACATCGGTAGTAGTCAAAAGTTTGCTCTAACTCACCAGTGTTCCGCCTTGCAAATCATTCGACACGTTATTAGAGCCAGTATCATAGCCGAAAATAGTAGGAGGGGTCATTCCCGTCGCGTAAATATTGCCGGTTGTTGAATCATAATACAAAATGACTTGAGGCACCGGCCTTGGTGCAGGCCCTCCAATCACTTTTGCTGCATTAGTAAGATCGTATTGGCTACCATGGCAACAACAATAGCCGACCGGTCCTGATGCTTTGTAAGAAGAGTTGCATGAAGGTGACGACCCTTCTGCAACAAAGCCCCAGTCGCAACCGAGGTGCTGGCAGATCTGACTGAACGCAATAATGTCTCCATCGGGTCCAACGCCGCCTTGAACTTTTATTCCTAATTTGACAAGAATGTTTGGTGTTTCTTCGAGAGGATAGTTGAAGTCGACTGGAGTGTTTACAGTGAGGTCGCTCAAGTCCGCAACCATTATCACTGGAAAGCCGGGGGATGCCGGAGGTGGTATTGAACTGCTTTGCGAACTGCTGGCACCAGCACTTGTTGTTGCAGACGTAGTAGGTGTGGACGCTTGACTTGTCGGGCTGATCAGCGATTTGGCCACGGCGCCGATTCCTCCTATAACAAGGAGGACCCCCACACCAAGTCCAATCTTTAGCAGATTCCGCCGGGACGCATCCGAATTCTCTGTTTTTTTATTTTCTGCTTCGTCTGAAGAGAACATTAATTTAATGTGCTCCTACGGATACAGTTGAATAATTGGATTGAGGGGAATTCGAAGAACCACAGCTGGTCTAAAAAATCTAAAAAGAATCAAGAGTCCCAGTTCTGAAAACTTGTTTCGAACAAACATTGAACTCTTGTTTACCATCGCGGTGTAGTCTTTTAGTGAAAACGCTGTTATTTTAGCTTTTGAAAAATAAATTTTCGCTCCAACGACCCTTCTTTTTGCTAGCCTTACATTTAGAAAAATTTGTTTTCGAGTTATCAACGCATTTTATAGATCGAATACACTAGCACCACTAGACCTATCGCAGTGAGAGTCGACCTGAAAGCTTGAGCTTCAAGCAGAGAAAACCCC